>CATKXR010000026.1 GCA_949840805.1 uncultured Lachnospiraceae bacterium
TTCTCCGGCATTCAGACGAAACTGTACATCATTCAAGGCAATAACCCCAGGAAAGCGTTTATGGATATGTTCCATTACAAGCAGATTATCCTGAGTCAAAGTGATACCTCCTTATATAACGGGCCCCCGGACCGGCCGAAAATCAGCTGGGACCGGAGGCCTGGAATTATTTGAGATGGTTTGTATCTGCTTAGTACATCGTTGCATTAATCCCGAAGTAAATAGTGCTTGATATTCGTGTCAGTTGTGCGCCTGCGAAGCGACGGCGTAGTGGACCCTACGACTAGCTTCGCAGGCGTGCAAATGGCGCGGATAGCGAGTGCTAGTTACTCGGGAATTAGTGCAGCGATGTACTAACTTAATAGGCGCGGCCATCAACCACGTCGGCGGTAACCCGGTCGGCAGTGTAGACTTCGTCGGCAGACATGATCCACTTATCCACAGACTCTCCGGCTTTCAGTTTGGCGGCAGTGTCGAAAATCTGGTTGGCCAGGATGGGAGTACACTCCACAGTGCAGTTCATCTCACCGGCCAGAATGGCCTCAAAAGCACCCTTCACGCCGTCCACGCCCACGATCTTGATGTCTTCACCAGGCTTTAAGCCGGCTTCCTTGATAGCCTCAATGGCGCCGAGCGCCATGTCGTCATTGTGGCAGAACACACCGTCGATCTTATCATAAGTCTTCAGGAAGGATTCCATGACTTCCTTTCCCTGGGCGCGGGTGAAGTCGCCGGTCTGGGAAGCAACGATCTCAATCCCGGAGCAGTTGGCGGCTATGTACTCATCAAAGCCCTGCTTACGCTGGACCGCGGCGGAAGCGCCCACAGTGCCCTCCAGTTCCACAACAACGCCGCTGCCGCCCAACAGATCGTTCATGGCAATGGCGGCCTGCTCACCGGCCCACACATGGTCGGAGGCGATCATAGTGGTGTACAGGCTGTCATCGGTATTGGCATCGATTCCCCGGTCCACCAGAATGACAGGGATACCGGCCTCCTGGCACTCGGTCAGAACGGCCTCCCAGCCTGTCTCGACCACAGGCGGAAAAGCAATCACGTCCACGCCCATCTCAATGAAGCTGCGGATGGCCTTGATCTGGTTTTCCTGCTTCTGCTGGGCATCGGCAAAGTGGAGCTCCACCGTGTCGGTAGCCCGGGCGGCGTACCACTGGATGTCGTTGGTCTCGGCGTCACGCCAGCCGGACTCCTGGCCGATCTGGGCAAAGCCAACCACCAGCTTATCATTGGCAGATTTGCCGGAGGCAGGGGCCGGAGTGGGAGCCTGGGCGCTGCTCTCGGCAGGCGGATTGGTAGCGGCCGGCGAGGTGGCACTGGCAGTGGACTGACCGCTGTTTCCACAGGCTGCCAGGGATAAACTCATGGTTGCTGTTAACATCATCGCAAAAACTTTTTTCATTTTACTTCCCTCCAAATTATAATTTTGGGTTTCCCCTTGGTATTTTTATTATATTGGGAAGCAAAGAAAAAATCTTTAGATAAATTTGACCTGATGTTACGATTTTTTGCAGTAGGAAAAATATAACCGGTTTTGTGAATTACCTCCACCGTACCGCTGGAATCTATGATCTAAAAAAGAACCCTGCTCCGCAGGATTCTGCGCCTGTTCCACAAAATCTCCTGTAGTTTCCTCAATCCTTGCTTCTGAAACCGCTGTCTCCTGTGGTGATACCTCCTGGGCTTTTCTTTCCTCCCTTTCTGCTCCCGACTTTTCAGGCTCTATTTTACAATCGGTTCCCCGCTTACGGAACACAAATAAGTACTCCTAAATTGTAGATTCATTTGTGGCTTTTCGTACAACAAAATCGAGGCCTCCGAAGAAGTCTCATGAATATCTCGCGCAGATTTGATTCCCGTTCTTGACAATACATCAAATATGCCAATACAAATATTATACAGTGAATCATTAACTTTATCAGATGACTTAATTGATGCTTTATAATCACCAACGATATCTAGGTATTCTCTACTCAGCTCAAGTAATTCCGGATATTCTTTCGCTGTATTATAAAAACTCTCGTTTATTATTGAAATAAGAATCTCATATGTATCATTATATGTTACTATCTTCAGCTATATCAAAAAATGGATTCAGGATTTTTTTAGCTTCTTTCACGAATGAATTGTCTTCAGCAAGATATTCAAGCAATAAATCTACTGATTTATAATCCCCCTTGGGATAATAAATGGGATCTATTCCCATAAATGTCAAATAATTTCTCTGCTCTACTTCTTCATCTGGATCCTGAGGCAATTCAATGTTAAACGAGCATATATACAGAACTCCTAAATTGCAAAAGTAAATTCTACTCGTTGTTTCTTCAATAGAAGTTACTTTTACACAGGTTGAATTTTATCCTGCATATCCGTGCCCCTTATGTCTGCAATATATAGTACATCAAATGAATTTTTTTCCGTTTTTTTGTCCCTTTAAAAAGCCCAGGAATCCTCTCTGACTTTAGCCGATCCTGTTCCATGCCAAATCTGTCCTCCTTCTTTCATACTCTATGTCTCCCAAAAGGCCCCGCAAAGTCATCCGATTGACAATTGAACGATTTCCTGAAGATCCTCTTTGGAGATAACTCCTCTTGCGGCATACGCGTCAATTTCCTCCCGGAACTCTTCATAAGACGTAAAGTCCTTTCCAAGTTCCTTCAGGCTGTGGGCCAGTCCTAAGTCATCAAAAATCTTCTGCAGCGCCTCAGCCCCTTCCCTGGCGATCTGATTGTCGCATTTCCTCTCCGGATTTACGTTCATCACGTTCATGGCGAACTGGACGAAAAGGGGAAGGCAGTCTTTATAGCAGACCATCATATACTTTGGAAATGTGATGGCGATACCGGTGGTATAGTCAAGCCCCGCCTTCTCCTCAATGATATTGCCCAGAGGGCCCGCCATCCATGGCGCTTCTTTTCCCCTTCCCAGAATTCGGTTGGTCACCAGGGCCCCTGCCCACAGAAGCTGGCCTCTGGCATTTCCATTATCCATATCTTTCTTAAGCATTTTCAGAGAACAGATGACGGTCCGGCAGATGGTTTCGATAAACCCGTCCTGGATGGGAGTATCCTGAGTCTGGCAGAAATACTGCTCCAACGCCTGGATGATGATGCAGGCGCCGTGGTAAGCCGTCAGCTGAAAAGGAGCTGAGGCCGTCAGATCCGGGTCAAGGATGGAAAATGCCGGATACGTCTTCATATAACTTCCGATGCTTCCATGGACTCCCGTTTCCAGGTTGTCAATCTCGCTGTTGCCGTCCATTTCGCTGCCGCTTCCGGCGATGGTGACCACCGCGCCGATGGGAAGTACTTCGCAGCGGGTCCAGGGAATTTTCTTATCCAGCACGTCCCAGATATCCACGTCCCCGGCAGCACCCAGGGCCACGGACTTGGCCACGTCGATACAGCAGCCTCCGCCGATGCCGATGACCATATCTACCTGGTTCTCCTTCGCCAAGTGGATTCCTTCATATACGGTCTTTAAGGAAGGAACCGTCACTCCAGGAAGCTCCGCCCAGGCAATCTGATTTCTGGCAAGCTGGGAGGTGATCCGGTCGTAGGTCCCGTTTTCCTTTAAACTGTTTCCTCCGTATACCAGCAGCACTTTCTTTCCGTATTTTAAGATCTCACCGCTCAGCTTTTCCACTGACCCCTGCCCGAAAATAATTCTGGTGGGATTCTGATACTCAAAATTAATCATGTTATCTGTCCTCCTTTTCAAATTCTTCCGAAACCTTTTTAAGCAGTGAGATAATCTCCAGATGCTGCGGGCACACTCCCTCACACTGTCCGCAGCCGATACAGGCCGATGCTGTCCCATGTCCGTCCCGGGTATGATTCTTATAGTAAGTGTCGTATCTCCGGTTGGAACCGTAGGTTTTGGCGCTGTTGTATGCCGTAAACAGGTCCGGAATCTGAATCTTCATGGGGCAGCCCGGCACACAATAGCGGCAGCCTGTGCAGGGAACGGTGGGGAAAGACAAAACCTTTGAAGTCACTTCACGGACAAGGCCGTATTCTTCCTCACTCATGGGACGGAAATTCATGAAGGTATTCAGATTATCCTTCATCTGCTCCTCGTTGGACATGCCGGACAGGACAGTCATCACTCCCTCCAGAGACGCGATGTACCTGAGGGCCCACGATGCGGTGGACTTTTCCGGTGCGTAGTCCTTGTAGATTTTTTCAATCTCTTCCGGGAAGGCCGCCAGCGTCCCGCCCTTCACCGGTTCCATGACCACCACCGGTTTGTTGTGCTTCTTTGCGATCTCATAATTCTTCCGGGACTGGATCACCCCGTTCTCCCAATCCAGATAGTTAAGCTGCAGCTGGACGAAATCCACCTCCGGGTGTCTGGTCAGGACCTCATCCAAAAGACGCGCGTTGTCATGATAGGAAAATCCTATATACCGGATCTTCCCCTGCCTTTTCATCTCCTGGACAAACTCAAAACAGTGATACTTTTCATAAGTGGGAAGATGGCCTTCCTCCACACTGTGAAGAAGATAGAAATCAAAATACTCCACTCCGCACAGTTCCAGGGACTCCTTGAAGATCCGCTCCACGTCTTCCTCTGATTTCAGCTTCCAGGCAGGAAGTTTGTCGGCGATGGTAAAGGTTTCCCGTGGATACCTGTCCACCAGAGCCTTCTTCATCGATGCCTCGCTTCCCGCGTAAGCGTAGGCCGTATCAAAGTAATTCATTCCCGACTTCATGAAAGCGTCCACCATGCGGGTGACTTCCTCCTGAAGAATATTGCCCTCCCCGTCTTTCGGGAGGCGCATAAGGCCAAAACCTAATTTTGAATCTGACAGCATATTGTTATCCTCCTTGTCTTTAACTGACATCTATCCTAATCCATCTCAGAAATTTATCAATAGATTAATCCTAAGTCAAAACAGCGTTTACATATTTCCTTTCCATGAAAAAAGAGATTGTAAACGCCGTTTCAAAATCACACTATTTTCACAATTTTTTCTTCATAAACCTGTCAAAATAAAGTTTATTGCACAGCGTGGTCAGAAGATCCGATACAGGCTCCGCCAGAGCCACCGCCAAAACTCCCCACGGAAAAACCGCCGGCAGAATATACAGAAGGGGAATCAAAAGAATCACTTTTCTTAAAAACGCAAAGAAGAATGACATTTTCCCCTCCCCCATAGAGGTATAGGTCTGCTGGTACAGGCTGTTGGCTCCGATGAAGAAACAGCCGGATATGTAGACCCGCAGCATCCTAGACCCTAATCTTACAAGCTCTGGATCCCTGTTAAATAGACGGATAAAAAAGGACGGGAACAGCACCATAAGGGTGGTACCGCACAGGGAGAAGGCGGTACAGGCCACAATCGCGTACCCCAGAGTCTGCCTCACCCTTCTGTATTCTTTCGCCCCGTAATTAAAGCTGACAATGGGCTGGGAACCCTGAGCGATACCCGTTAAGGGCAGATTGATAAACTGGAACATGGAAAATAGGATGGTCATGGCTCCCACTGCCAGGTCGCCGCCGTATTTCAACACCTGCATATTAAAACAGATGTGCATAATCCCTTCCGAGGTGGTCATAAAAAACGGGGAAGCTCCAAGAACCAGAACCTTGGTGAGGACATCTTTTCTCAGTTTCATGGTCTTCAGGCGCAGCCGCAGTTTTGTATTCTTTCCCAGTAAAAACTGAAGCACAAAGACGCAGGATACCAGCTGGGATACCACTGTAGCCAGGGCGGCCCCCTTAATCCCCATATTCATCCGGAACATAAAGACAGGATCCAGGATAATATTCAAAAACGCTCCCAGCATAGTCGTTACCATGGCGGTCCTGGCAAACCCCTGGGTGGTAATAAAGTAATTCATTCCCACCGTGATCTGCACAAACAGCGTCCCATACAGATAGATGGTCAGATAGTCCATAGCATAGGCCTTGGTATTCTCTGTAGCTCCGAACATGGACAGCAGAGGTTCCTGGAACGCCAGGGTGCCTGCCATGACCAACAGTGAAGTGACTATGAGGCTGAAAAAACTGTTCCCCAGAAACAGCTCCGCCTCGTTTCGGTCTTCTTTTCCCAGGCTGATAGCCGCCAAAGGAGCGCCGCCCCGGCCAAAGAGGGAGGACAATCCGGATAATACCATGGTAATGGGCATGCATACGCCGATACCCGCCATGGCCATGGTCCCGTCAGCCATTTTTCCGATATAGACACGATCCACCGTATTGTACAAAAGAGTAACAATCTGCGCGCAGATCGCCGGAATGGAAAGCTCAATTAAAAGCCTTCTGGGATCACCTGTTTTCATGCGTTCATCTTTCATTCTTTTTCTTCCCCTTTCTGGTCTTTTCCTTTATCTTCTAGTTAAATAACGGTTTGTCATTCCCGCTTCCGACGCGGAAGAAGGCAAGCAGCGCCAATTCTCCCAATGTACACGCGAAACAGATTCGGAACAGATACGAATAGCCGGCAGCGTCCAGAATCTGTCCTGCAATATTCTGAAACACGATGGCAGCCAGATTTTTCATCGTGGCTACAAAAGCCAGTGCCGTAATCTGCTGCTTTTCGTCAATCAGCGTATTGATTACCTTTAAATTCACCATAATATACAGCATTCCGGCGGGGTGTTTGGCTATGAGCGTCGCCAGTATAACAAACGGCATGGGCAGGTCAAAACCATAAACAGCACATTGTACACATAACAGCCCCACTGCCGCGAAAAGAAGAGTCTTATTGGCGATCTTATCCATAAACCGGTAAGAAAAGAAAACCAGTGGTGCCTCGCAGAATACCGCAATGGATAAAACCAATGATGCGGTTCCCACATCTAATCCCTTTTCTGTCAGCATAGACGGGATAAAAACATTGCTCATATTGGTGATGCCATAGAAGATCACACAGATGCACAGATAGTAAACATACTTCCTGTTTTTAAACAAATCCAGAATTCTTATTTTTTCTCTGATTTTCTGTTTAGGAACCCCTGCGGCAGACTCTGTTCCCAGAAGCCCTGCGACACACAGCAGCATGGTCAGCACAAAAGATATAAAAACAGCCTTCGGCGATAGATTATCATACAGGATTCCTGCCAGCTGGGAACCCAGGGCGTAACCAATGGTCCCCCATATCCGGATTTTCCCATAAGGGTACGGCGATGCGGTGGCCAGTTTCTCCATAACGGGATTGACGCCATTGATCATCACCAATACAAGGCTGTAGCTTGCCGCGATCATCACCAGGCTGTCTGACAGCATGAACATGATCCCTCCGGCGCAAGCGATCAGAAACAACGCGGTATCTACTTTCTTCATATCGTATTTATCATTCCATGTTCCGATCACCGGCTGGGCCGCCATGGAGGCCAGAAAAGAAGCCGATACTACAAAAGAAACCTGGCTTGCCCTAAATCCTTTCCCCATAAGATAAACAGAGATCAGCGCGCTAAATAATGCCCAGGACAGATAATAAAAATTGTACATGAGAAAATAACTTAAATAGCTGTTCCTATAGTTTCCATAAAACCTTTTCACTGCTTTTTCCTCCTCAGCCAAAGATAATACGTGATTCCTACTACAGATGCCGCCCCTTTTGTTACGGGCCATACCATATACAGCACGCGTTTCCCGGACTCTGCCGAACTCTCCGGCCCCGTAATTATAGCCTACGATGGGCTGGGAACCGGAAGCCACGCCTTCGATGGGAAGCTGGATAAACTGGAACATGGAGAACAGGATGGTCATGGCCGTCCTGGCGAAGCCTTGAGTCGTGATGTAATAGTTCATTCCCACGGTCAGCTGGATAAATACGGTACCCAGACAGTAGATCCCCAGATAATCCGAAGCATAAGACAGGGTATACTCGCTGGCGCCGAACATCATAAGCAGATTGTCTTTAAAGATCATGACAAACACAGAACGGGACTTTGATATAATTCTGGCCCCGTGCTGTGACAATTCATTATTCTATTCGGAAATTCCTGTACGCGCTGTTTTCTCACTTACCTGCAGGTGATCCCCAAGGTGCTGTGTCGTAAGATATTCCCCTTCCTGGAATAGCTGCCGCATCTCTTTTAATTTGATCCGATCCATATTATCCCGCCTTCTCATGTGTATTTTTTGATTTTAAAGTTGTAGATATCGCCCCGTTCATAATCTTTTAAGCGCTCCGAACTTCTGCCCAGATACCGATGCATCTCAAAATGGATTCCTCCGGCTCTCTGGATGTTGTCTATCCTGAATCCAAGTTCTTCTACGGTCCTGGTCAGCCCTTTGATCTGGCTTGCGGACATATGGAAGGGCAGAATCGAGAGGAGCCCCTCGTCTTTTAAGATTCGTCTGAATTCTGCCAGGACCTGCTCTCTCATCCCCAGAGAATGGATCAGATCGTATATGAGGATGCCGTCCACCGAATTGTCGGAAAACTCCATCAGCCCGTCCCGTCCGGGCTGAATCAGGTGAATGTTTTGTATGTCCGCTCTCTCCGCCTTCCTTCTGACCTCTTCCAATGCGTACCGATCCACATCCACCCCATAGACGGTTCCCTTTTCCTGTACCACCTTAGATAAAGGGAAGATGTAGTTTCCGATACCGCAGCCAAAATCCACGATCCTGTCCCCGGCCTTGAATCCGCTCCGTTCCATAGTCTCGACACACTCGCTGTTCTGCCATCTTCGGATCTCTTCCTCAATGCTCATATCTTCCCCTCCTGTTTATGTGATTTTCAAATCCTGTCTGTTTTCTGTAAATATCTTAAACCAGATGAGAAAGTCTTTTCAATATTTCCAGTTCATAATAAAATGACATTCACAAATTCGGCTGTTTTAAAGCAGGCTTTTGTAAACGTCATTTTCATCTGTAATCGGCCAGATAGACTGGACTTATGGTTTTATGCTATGATGAAATGGTCAAAAGATCGTATCGATAATCCGAGCAGCAAAAAAAGGAGAGAAAACCTATGTTGTTTAAAGACAAAGTTGCCGTCATAACCGGCGGTGTACAGGGAATTGGAAAAGCCATCGGGGAAGAGTTTCAGAAAGAGGGCGCGACTATCTGTGTCATCGACAAACAGCCCAACCCTTATTTTACAGGAGATCTGGCAGAGGAACAGACCCTCTGCCGATTTGCCGAAAAAGTGATTCACGACTATAAAAAGGTGGATTATCTCATCAACAACGCTCTGCCCCTCATGAAAGGCATTGATGAGTGTTCCTATGATGAGTTCAATTACGCGCTTCGGGTGGGCGTTACCGCTCCGTTCTATCTGACAAAGCTGTTCCTGCCCTACTTTTCTCCAGGCGCGGCCATTGTCAATATCTCATCCTCCCGGGACCGCATGAGCCAGCCCCAGACGGAAAGCTATACGGCGGCCAAAGGCGGCATCTCCGCCCTCACCCACAGTCTGGCGGTCAGTCTGGCGGGAAAAGTACGGGTAAATTCTGTCTCGCCGGGCTGGATTGATACCGCCTTCAGAGAATACACCGGCCCGGATGCCATACAGCATCCCTCAGGCCGGGTAGGCAATCCTCTGGATATCGCCAATCTGGTTCTGTTTCTCTGTTCCGAAAAAGCCGGGTTTATCAATGGGGAGAACATCTGCGTTGACGGCGGGATGACAAAGCAGATGATCTACCACAATGACTTTGGATGGTTCCTGGATCTCCATAACTAATCTGTTTCGGAAGGGAGAATGACTCACAACGTCTGTTCATCAGCGGATAAAATTGGTTCTGATGAATTCTTCTTTTTCCGGGAACCCAAAGGTTTCCTTGCCCAAGGCAATGCTCTTAAGCATAAACGCCATGTTCGCGGCAAGGGTTCGCATCTGCTGCAGCCCTTCCAGGTCTTTTTCCACATCCTCTGCCGTGGAGCCATGTACCGCGTTCCAATACTGGCCGGAAACCACAGGCATGCCGGAAATTGTAAAATATTTATTCAGTTCATCAAATGTAGCCGTCGTGCCGGCCCGCCTTGCCGATGTCACGGCGGCACCTACTTTCCATGACTTTGAAAATGGCGTACTGTAAAACAGGCGATCCATAAATGCCACAGCGGTGGCGTTCGCGGAACCATAGTAAACCGGAGAGCCTATAACAAGGCCGTCGGCTTCTTCAAATTTTGCCGCCGTTTCATTAACCACGTCATCAAAGACACATTTGCCGTTCTTTTTGCAGGACATGCAGGCGACACAGCCTCGTATATCCTTATTCCCGATATGGATAATCTCGGCATTGATACCGTTGGCTTCCAAGGTATCTTTAATCTCTTTAAGAGCCCTCCAGATACAGCCATTAGCCTTGGGGCTTCCGTTAATCAGCAATACTTTCATCTCATCTGTCCTCCTATCTGCTTTTTATGTATGATACGATTATATAACAAATTCATGGTTAAGACAATAACGCGTCGACGGTTATCCTTTTCCATCAAAACCCATTATGCCTCTGTGCCACATCGCCCGAGGCGAAGCTCCCCGTCCAGATACCGCCCAGTGATACTGTTTGGATTTCCAGCGATCTGGCGGGGCGTTCCCACGGCCACGACGCGGCCTCCGGATTCCCCGCCTCCCGGTCCCATGTCGATGATGTAGTCCCCGTTGCGGATCACATCCAGATCATGCTCAATGACGATCACCGTGGCCCCGCTTTCGATCAATGTCTGGAACACCTTTAAAAGGGTCTGGACATCGGAGGGGTGGAGGCCGATGGTGGGCTCGTCAAACACAAAAACCGAGGCGGACTGGGTCTTTCCCATCTCGCTGGCCAGCTTCAGCCTCTGGGCCTCCCCGCCGGAGAGGCTGGGGGTCTCCTCCCCCAGGGTCAGGTAGCCCAGTCCCAGGTCTTTCAGAACCTGAAGTCTCTGGCGGACGATCTTCAGATCCCAGCAGGCCTCCAGCGCCGTGTTCACATCCATGGCCATCAGTTCCGGCAGGGAATAGGCCTTATCCCCCTTGAGATAGCGTGCCTGCCAGGCTTCTCTGGCGTAGCGGGAGCCCCGGCACTGAGGACAGGGGATATCCACGTCAGGCAGAAACTGCACGTCAAGGCTCACCACCCCTGTGCCGTCGCAGACCGGGCAGCGGAGCTTTCCCGTGTTGTAGGAGAAATCTCCCGCTTTGAATCCCAGCCGCTTCGCATCCACTGTCCTGGCGAAGATTTTCCGCAGCTCGTCATGGACATTGGCGTAGGTGGCCACCGTAGACCGGACATTGATGCCGATGGGCGAGGCGTCGATCAGCTTGACTCTCTCGATGTTGTCCGCCTCTATGGACAGCACATGTTCCGGCAGTCTGGTTCCCGCGGCCATGGCCTCCAGGGCGGGGACCAGGCTCTCCAGGATCAGGGTGGTCTTGCCGGAGCCGGATACCCCTGTGACCACAGTCAATTTTCCCTTGGGAATTTCCACGTCAAGAGGCTTCACCGTGTGGATTGCTGAGGTACACAGATGAATTTTTCCATCCTCAAACAGCCTGGCCGGGTCGGGAATCTGTCTTGTGAGAATCTGGGCCTTTCCCGAGAGGAAGGAGCCGATTAGGGAAGAAGGGTTATTTTCAATCTCCTGGATGGTCCCCTGGGCTGTCACATAGCCCCCTTTGGCTCCTGCCTCTGGCCCCATCTCGATGAGCCAGTCCGCCTGGGAAAGGATCTGGGTGTCATGGTCCACCAGGATCACGGAATTTCCGTCCGCGATCAGATCCTCCATGACCCCTGCCAGTCCCTGGATATTGGAAGGGTGCAGGCCGATGGAGGGCTCGTCCAGCACGTACAGTGCCCCGGTGCTGCGGTTGCGCACCGCCCGGGCCAGCTGCATCCGCTGCCTCTCCCCGGTGGAGAGGGTGGATGAGGCCCGGTCCAGGGTCAGATATCCCAGCCCCAGATCCATCAGGCGCTTTGCCGCGGTCTGGAAGGATTCGCGGATGCTCTCCGCCATGGGCCTCATCTCCTCCGGCAGGGAGGGTCCCACCCGATTTACCCAATCTGTAAGATCACTCAAGGTCATTTGGCACGCCTGATCCAGCCCCAGTCCCAGGAGCCTTGGCGCTCTGGCGGCCAGGGACAGGCGGGTGCCGCCGCAGTCCGGGCAGATGTCCTGTCTCAGGAATTTTTCCACCCGCTTCATCCCCTTTTCATCTTTGACCTTCGCCAGGGCGTTCTCCACGGTGTAGGTGGCGTTGAAGTAGGTAAAATCGATCTCTCCCGCCTCGTTGGAGTTTTTCGCCTTATAGAAAATGTGCTTTTTTACGGCAGGCCCATTGTAGACGATGTCCCTCTCTTCCTCTGTCAACTGGGAGAAAGGCACGTCGGTGCGGACCCCCATGGCCCGGCACACATCGGTCATCAGGGACCACATGAGAGAATTCCAGGGCGCTACCGCTCCCTCATCAATGGTGAGAGATTCGTCAGGCACCAGGGTAGCCCGGTCCACCGCGCGCACGATGCCGGTGCCGCCGCAGGTCTGGCAGGCGCCCTGGCTGTTAAAGGAAAGTTCCTCCGCCGACGGCCCATAGAACTTTGCCCCGCACCGGGGACAGGTCAGTTCCCGCCCCGCCGCCACGGAGAGGGTGGGATCCAGATAATGCCCGTTGGGGCAGCGATGGTTTGCCAGCCGGGAGAACATGAGTCTCAGACTGTTTAGAAGCTCTGTCCCCGTGCCGAAGGTACTGCGGATGCCCGGCACGCCCGGCCTCTGATGAAGAGCCAGGGCAGGGGGTACATACAGGACTTCGTCCACCAGGGCTTTCTCCGCCTGGGTCATCCGCCTTCTGGTGTAGGTGGAAAGAGAGTCCAGATACCTTCTGGAGCCTTCCGAGTACAGAACCCCCAGGGCCAGGGACGATTTGCCGGAGCCGGACACGCCGGCGATGGCTGTGATTTTATGTAAGGGGACATCCACGTCGATATTTTTTAGGTTGTGGACTCTGGCTCCCCGGATTTTGATCGCGTTTGGCATAGTATTTTCCCTCCTGTCTTATGCCGCGCGATGGCGGATAAGGCAGTTCATAACCTTGACGACATCATAGCTGGCAAAATCCCTGCTGTCTATCTTCATAACCCTGTCCCCGTATTTCTCTCTGTATTCAGGCAGCTTATACGCGATCTGGGGTGCCAGAAGTATGTAGTCATACTGAGCCTGCACTTTATCAATCTCCGCGAATCTCACGGCGTCTACGATAATCGGAATGCCGGCCTTATCCAAAGTGTTTTTCATCGTATAGGCAAAGTAGGAAGACGTAAGGCCGGAAGTACAGCTTACTAAAAGTTTCATGGGCCGCTTATTTTTTTCCGCGGTTATGTCCAGGCTCTCTTTTTCAGGTTTTTTATCTTTCAAAAAGTCAAAGAACGCTTCAATATTGTCCCGGGCCGTCCGGGCGTCAATGGCTTCAAAATGAAGGTAGAAAAGAGTCTCTCCTGTCTTTTTGTCCTCTACGGACAATTCCATCAGGCTGTCCTCATGAAATACTGCCAATGCCTCATAGGTTTCATTGCAGAAGCTGATCATTGCACATTTTTTTCTGACGCAGGCGCATCTCATAGAAGCCATCTGCTCATAGATCTCACACTGTAAAGACTTTTGTTTTCTCGTTTTCATCCTGTTACCTCCAAATCCAATCACTATTCCCTGATAATCTCCACGGTTGTCTGTCCTCTTCCCTGCTCAATGGCCCGCGCCGCGTCAATCCTCAGCTGCAGATTTTTCTCATAATCCAGAGCGAATATACAGGAATACAGCACATCCAGCAGATAGGCGATAGAACTGTCCGTGGTAAATGTGGCGATCTTGGAATACTGCTTTTCACGGGTGCAGATGGGCAGCACACAGTCCGCCAGCCTGGACAAGCTGCTCTCGCCGATATTGGTGATGAGGATGACGGGTATCTTATGCTTTCTAAGCATCTGAGCCGCCCGAATCAGAATCGGCGTTTCTCCCGAGTAAGATATCATGACAGCGCAGGAAGTTCTTTCCGCCATATAAGCCGTATACACAAGCTCCCCCTGCAGCTGGCACAATTCCGTCTTCTTCCCGATTCTTGTCATGTTGTGCTGAAACTCCCGGGCCAAAATCAGGTTGTTGCTGACCGCGTAAACGCCTATGGAAGAAGCCTTTCTCATATACAGGACCGCTTTCTGCAGATCATCATGGGTAATCAGGGAGCGTGTGTCGTCAATGGCCTCTTTCCTGAGCTCCGCGATCTTTCCAGCAATGGACATAATCGAATCCCCCCTTTGAAAAGGAAGATTGGCGTCGATTTCCTGAAAGTGGGACTGCAGATATTCCTCCTCTTTTAAAAACGCTTCTTTCAGCTCATTCCACCCTCCAAAATCCATCTTCCGGGCAATCCGCACCAGGGTTGACGGGGAGCCAAAGGCCCCCTGGGCAATCTCCTTGGTGGTCATATCCCGGATCTCCAGTTTCTTTTCCAAAATAAAGTCTACAATGGCTCGTTCGCTGTTAGAAAAATCGCACATTTCCAGCCGGTCTCTGATTAACATAAGCTGTCACTCCTGTACTCTTATTTCAGTCCCCTGATGGCGTTCTCCATGATCTCGATCTGAGTAATGGTCTCCTCCGGCTTTACCAGCTGTTCCTTTCCGTTCATGACAGTCTCATAAAGGGCGTCATAATAACGGGCGTAATCTCCTGTGACCGTAGGCACCTTTTCCTCGTGATAAATTCCCTCGTCATCATAGTAGATCAAAGTACCGTACTCTGACGGCTTATCCTCCCCGAATCCAGGCTCTCCGGGCATGACAAACATCTTCAGGTGTTCCTCCTGCTTATCCTTTACCTCTTTGATAAACATGCCCCTCATACCGTATACAGTCATGGATGGGCGGGCTTTTACACGGAAATAACTGGACTTCACCGTAGCTTTGAAACGGTGACCGTAGAACAGATCCACATCAAAGTAATCGTTCATGTGTCCTTCACCAAGAAGCTGTCTTACATCCGACTGTACCCTGTCCGGTTTCCCAAATCGGGAAATTACCTGGTCTAAGGTATGACAGGCATGGCCATAGAGAAAGCTGGCGAAAGGATTAAAGGTTCTCCTATTTGGAACTTCAGGGCGATAATAGTCAAAACTGATCTCCATCTCTGTCACGTCGCCGATTTTCCCGCTGTCAATCACCTTCAGTGCCGTCAGGAAATCGCTGTCAAACCTGCGGTTCTGATAGCACTGCATCATCAGCCCTTTCTCTTTGGCCAGGGCGAACAGCTCTTCCGCCTGGGCCTTTGTCTCCGTAAAGGGTTTCTCCGAAACACAGTTTTTTCCTGCCATAAGAACCTGCTTTGCCAGGGGATAGTGGGTGCTGTGGGGGGTGGAGAGAATCACAACCTGGATCTCTTCATCATTCAGGATCTCATTCATGTCTTCCACATACTCCACTCCGGGTATCTCATCCCAGATATCTTTGCTGTGATCCGGCGTGAAGATCTTTTTAATGCGTATCTTATCTTTCCTTGTCAGTACAAAAGGAATATGATACCGGTTGGCGCTTTTTCCGTTTCCTATATATGCGATTACCATTTCTTTGCTCATTGCGTTTCCTCCTCATTCAAAATCCGTGAAAATCCCGTTCTGCTTCCTGGCCTCTTCCAAAATCTCCGCTACAGTCAGGCTGACCTGAAGCATTTCCTTCTGCTTTGCCCAGTCTTCCTCGTCAATCATCCTCTGGAATTCCATAAATTCATAATACAGCCGGTGCTCCGGATTTTCCGGCTTATACTCTTTCGTCTCCCCGCTGTTCAGCAGCAGTTCATAGCTGTCCATCTGATTTACCGGCTTAGGAATCACAAAACACCCATTTGTCCCCTGAATCGTACACCGCACCGGAGCCTTGCAGTCCTTGGCAGCGATGGCGGATACCTTGAAGCCGCCGTAGTCCAGGGTCAAAACCCCGCTGGTATCGATGTCCCGCTCCACGTTCGCTTCATAAGTGACTTTCTGAGGCTTTCCGAAAAGCCCCACCACCCCATGGACGTTGTAGACATTCAGATCCATCAGAGCGCCTCCTGCCCGTTTCGGATCAAACGCCGCCAGGACCTGGCCCTGCTTAAACGCGTCATAGCGGGAGGAATACTGGCTGTAATTAAGGCTCACGATCTTTAACGTTCCAACCTGTGCCAGATTCTCCTTTATGGAGCCGTATGCCGGAAGATAATGGATGTTCATGGCCTCAAAGATCATTTTCTTATGCTCATGGGCAATCCGGATCAGCTCCCGCAGCTGCGCGGCGTTGGATGTAACCGGCTTTTCAATGATCACATGTTTGTCGTGAAGCAGCGCCTTCTTCGCGAAACCTGCGTGAAGATGGTTTGGCAATGCCACATAGATGGTATCCACGTCGCTTTCCAGAAGCTCATCATAATCCAGGAAACAGGCATCCAGCCCGTTTTCCCTGCACATGGACCTGGTTTCCTCCTCTGTCTCCTTCGTTCCCAGCACTGCCGTGTAGGAAAAATTCAGCTTTCCTATGGTCTGCATCAGTGATTTTACGATCATTCCTGTTCCCAGAATTCCAACTCTCATTGTAATTTTCCCTCCTCCTTTAATTGTCTTAACGCTTCAACGATCAGGCCGTGATCCTCCTCATGGGCCAGACCGGATACCGCAATAGTCCCCCTTATCTCCCCCTGAATGATAATGGGGAAACCGCCTCCGCAGATTGCCAGGTTCGTGTCGTCCTTCAGATGGTCGTACTCATGGGTAATGTCATTGACCTCCCGTATGTACATGGAACTGTGTCCAAATTCCCAAACCATGTTTTCTTTGCGTTTCAGCCACCTGTCCTCTTTCTTTCCGTCCATCAGGTACTGATACACTAACAGCCCATCCACCACGATACGCACGCCGATGGCTTTCCTGATCTTTCTTCCCCTGACCAGACGTTCATATCCCTCAAAGATTTTTTCGGCTGTCTGCCGTGCGTCCTCATGGGAAAACTTCTCAAACTGCAGGCATTTTTCCAGTTCCAGTGTTTCGAGTCCCGGTACGGATTCCCTGACGGTTTTCTCCGGTTCAATCATATCCTTCCTCCTGTGTATGTTGTTTTCTGATTGACAATATACCACAAAAACAAAAGGGGTTGTTGTTGACGCGCCATATCGAAAAAAAAGTTCGGTTTTTCTCTTGTTTTCAGCCAGAAATACCGAACCTTTTTTTCATTTCCCGGGGCTTATCGATCCGCCAGTTTGTCAATATTCCATTTCCGTTCTGTGTTGCTCCTGTAATTCTGGGCGTAGATCACAGAGTAAATGGTATCGAAGATAAATCCAAAAGCAAACTGTGAATAGAACGTGCCGATCTTGTATCCTGTCTCCTTTTCAGGAATTATTACCGTACAGGAGGCGGATTTGGTAATCAGGTGATTTCTGTTGGATGTGATCACAACCATGGGTATATGCTGCTTCGGGTGTTGCTTTTTTATCATCCGGAAGGATTTCATGAAGTTAGACGCCCCCAGGCTGTAGCTTAAAAAAATAATACAGTCTTCTTTTGAAATGTTGTAGCTAACTGCCCCGTCTTCGTAGGCTTCATAAACCATAATAGGATAAATATCCAGTTTCATCAGCTTGTTGGCAAATGCCTTCGCAGTGATCATGGAGTCTCCGATGGCATAAATATAGACTCTTCTGGCATTCATAATCAGCCTGCTGATCTCTAAAATATCCTTTTCCTTTATGTTCTTAAGGATAAGATCCACGCTTTCTTTGTAAAGCGTCCCCATGCTGCGTATAATATCGTAGATCCCTTCTTTTTCGCGAAACGGCTGATCATAATTCACGCTTTCCGCCAGATATTTATTGGATTCCATCTCTTTAATAAAATCCGTCTTAAAAGGGCGGAATCCCTCATACCCCAGCCGTCTGCACATACGGATGATGGTGGCATTTGACGTGTAGGTCCTTTCCGCCAGCTGCCTGATGGTCAGATCCTCCCACGGATTTGTCAGCAGATATTCGGCGATCTGCCGCTCGCCCTCTGAAAATGATGTTTCTTCCCTCATTTGTTTTATTAAGCTCATACGGTCATCTGTCTCTCCCTGCCTTAAAGTTATTTTATTTTATCGTAATTTTTCAGGATTAGCAAGACACACTCTTTCTCGTCTTTCCGCGACCGCATGAGCCAGCCCCAGACAGAAAGCTATACGGCAGCCAAAGGCGGCATCTATGCCCTTACCCACGGGCTGGCTGTGAGCCTGGCAGGCAGAGTTCGGGTAAATTCCATCTCGCCCGGCTGGATTGACACTGGGTTTACGCGGTACACCGGCGCGGATGCCTTTCCTCTTGTCATGACTCCGTCATACCACTCCATTGTTCCTTGATCGATTGAGCGTCTGGTTTATGAGAGCAATCATCTTTGTCTTGTCAATGTAAATATCATCTGTCACTGCTTGTCGGAACGCTTCGTTCCCCAGATTCAGATAGAGTCCCATAAGATTTACCTCTGCCTTGGAAGCTCTTGAAAAAAAATCTATTCTCCAGTATAATTAATGCAAAGAGGTTTTGGCAAACTCACAAAATTCAAATGAATGAGGTAAGGAATATGGAAAAGTTTCAGCAAGCCAACAGCAAAAAGTACAAGCGTATCGGTAAAAAAGTAGGTAATATGGTGGTTATCATGCAGATCGTGTCCGTATTTTTCGCGGTAGCCATATGCGTGTTCATGTTTCGCAGTTTAACCACCAGTATGCTCAAGGATCGATGCACCAACGGCACCAATATGCTGTCCTATCTTCTCAGTCAGGCCGGGGAAGATGCGGATATGAATCAACTGCTGGACAATTTAAAAAATCGTATGGGATGTGAGTTTACTATTTTTGAAGGTGACACACGCGCCTACACCACGGTGATTCAGAATGGTCAGCGGGTGGTAGGAACCAAATTGTCCGCCGATTTATCCTCCACGGTGCTTCAAAAAGGACAGTCTTATGTGGGCAGGGCCACCATACTGAACGAGGAATACCTATGTTCTTATGTTCCCACCAAGGGTGCAGACGGTAAAGTCAACGGTCTGATCTTCGCAGGTATTTCCAGTGTCGAGGCCACGAGACAGATTTTTATGACCATTGTTATCTCATCTCTGGTGAGCCTCGCTGTCATCCTTGTGGGGATCATGATTATAACTCCTTATCTGAAGAAGACCGTCTCTGCTCCGCTGGCTGAAATCACCCAGGTAGCCGACCGGCTGGGAAAAGGAGAATTAGGCCTGACAATCGGCCAGGAGATCAACATCTCCGTTCACTCCAATGACGAGGTTGGAGACTTGGCCCAGATCTTTCGTGAGACCATCCAGCGCCTGCGGTCCTATATCGGCGAGATTTCCAGTGTCCTTGACTCCATCGCCAATGGTGACTTAACCAACAGCGTCCAGCAGGAATATATAGGTGATTTCGCGTCCATCAAGAGGTCTTTAAACGGAATTGAAGACAGGTTAAATGACACTATGGGGCAGATCAGGATGAGTGCCGAGCAGGTGGCCTCCGGCTCCGACCAGGTATCTAACAGCGCTCAGTCTCTGGCCCAAGGTGCTACCCAGCAGGCCAGTTCTGTGGCACAGCTGTCCGATACTGTCAGCAACATAGCCGAGAATGCTGAAAAGACTGCCCAGGCCACTCGGGAGGCAGGACAATTCGTTGAACAGGCCGGCTCTCAACTGGGCATCAGCATGGAATATGTAAGTCAGCTTAACACAGCCATGAAGAAGATTTCCGACTCTTCCGAGCAGATCTCCAAAATTATTGCCACCATTGAAAACATTGCCTTCCAGACCAATATCCTGGCTCTCAATGCCGCCGTGGAGGCTGCCCGGGCCGGAGTCAGCGGCAAGGGATTCGCCGTGGTGGCCGATGAGGTGCGCAACTTAGCTAACAAGTCCGATGAAGCTGCCAAGGCTACGAAGGAACTGATCGAGAGCTCCATCAACGCTGTCAATGAAGGCAGTGATGTGGTGGATAAAGTCACTCAGGCCCTGAACCGCACCAGCGAAAGCGCCGGCGGTGTGACCGAGAAGATGGCCATTGTTGTTGATGCTATTGAGAGCCAGACTGCTGCCATCTCCCAAGTCACCGAAGGGATCGACCAGATTTCTTCCGTGGTTCAGACCAACTCTGCTACCAGCGAGGAGAGCGCAGCTGCCAGTGAGGAGTTATCCTCCCAGGCCAGCCTGTTTAAACAGCTGGTTGGCTCCTTCCGTCTGAAACAGGATTTCAATTAGCAAAAAAAGAGGATATCCCGGACTTATTCAGATCAATGACTATGACTAAGGGATATCCTCTTTTGTTTTCTTATTTTTTGGGTGGCTCATCTAATGTTTATGTGCCACAATCAGACAGCGGTGAATGGTCTCTGTCACTATCTTCTCCAACCGGTTCCCCAATGGATAAGTTTTCACCCCGTATTTTTTCGCTGGGGTTAGGGCTAAACATAAGTCAATCCAAAATCAAGTTCGTAATAGTTCCCCGCCTCATCCCGGTAGGCATAGGCCTTTCCGTTTTCATCCTTCAGATGCTCCGGCATATATTGATCTTTATCAAAGCCCGGCACATCATTGGGGCTGACGCATACCCCCTCCTGATCTACGGCAAGGACCTCATCCCCTCTCGGCAGAGTAACCGGAAGCCTTCCGACAGGGGCAAACCTGCCGAAGATCACATCCAGAATGGCAGACTGCTCCGTATCAAACCCTGCGGTCATAGCATCCAGATAAGGCTCAGCATTGCCCACCTCCCATGCCAGGGTAATGTTCAGATTCCCGATGACCTTTCCTCCGTTTTTGTGGACGGCAGCCGCAAGCTCCCGGATGCGGCCCGCTCCCTCTAAGGTAGTCTCCCTGTGAGTTGTTTTAGCCGGGCGGCCTTCCCCGTCCACATCAGGAACCTCCTTCTCCTCGCACAGATCCAGCTCCAGATACCCCTTGGTGGCATTAAAATATTCTCCCGAAGAGGGATAGAGCATCAATATGGCATAATCCGCCTCCTCAGGGCGTTCCGTCAGCAGGAATGCCTTGTCCTTCAGCGCCTCTCGAAGATTCACGGTTGCCTTCTCAGCCCTCTGTGCATCCTTATAAAAACATTCCGCGTAGATCTTTTTGTTCTCCAGCTTTTCTTCCATAAGAGGCAGGGTCCCGTCATTTTTAAGGAGAACCACACTCCTTCGGTGTACCTCCATGGCATGGTCCCAATCCTTCTTATCAGAGGCTGCCTCCAATGCCTTTTTCGGATCACGGTAGGGATTCTCAAACATGCCAAGCTCAAAGAGCTCCGTAAGGGTGCGGGTAACCGCCCGGTTTAAAGCCTCCTCTGTCAATACAATGTCCTCTTTCCGAAATCCTTCCGGCACGGAATGGGTGTCGTAATAGCCGCTTACCCCCCGGTCATAGGCCTCCCGCCCGTACTCATTGTCAAACAGTCCGCTGATCAGATCCACCCCTGCCTGGTTCACCGCGTACCCGATGCGCTCCGGCTTATCCAGACTCTCCACTCCCCAGCTCATATTGTGGACGATTCCCGTATCGGAGTTGATATATCCCTCAAATCCCATCTGCTCCCGCAGAAGTCCCTCAATAAATGGTTTATTGTAGGCAAAACCATAGGGCTTCAGCTCTATAGGGCTGCCCTTATGATCTGTCTGGGGAGCGCTTTTTTCCTCTGACGGCTTTGCATAGTATGGCATGATGGAAGAAGTACGGTATTTCACTGCTGTCTGAAAGCCGGGAAGATGATATTTTTGAAGAGACCCCTCTGTCTGGTACACATTCCACTGCCCCATCTGATAGTGGGGATCAAAGCCGTTCTCCCTGGCGCCTCCTCCCGGAAAATGCTTCACCGTCATGGCCACCCCATCTGCCGTCACTCCCTGCTTGCTTCCCTGGATTCCCGGGATCAGATGAGAAAAAATCTCACAGATCAGCGCCGGATCCTCCCCGAAGGTTCCGTAGCTTCTCTGCCACCGGGGATCGGACAGAACATCCGCCATATAGATATAGCCTTTCTTTAAGCCGGTTCCGTCCCATTCCCGGCGGATACAGTCGGCAAATTCGTCCACCAGCCCTATGCCGCTGCCCCTCACCGCCGCCGCAATGCCTAAGGTACCGGGCCATGTGGCAAAGACGCCGGCAGCATCATTCATGCCAAAGACAGCCTCCCCGTTCTCGTTCCGGGAATTGGAGGCCACCTGCACCGGCACAAAATGACTGCATTCCTCCGCAACGGCCTGGAGCTGATTGAGCCAGTCCGCCAGATCATCGGGAGTGGGATTGGCCCTTAAAATCAGATGGCGGGCAAACCATTCCTTGATCAGCTCCGTTGTGCCCGGCAGGTGCTGCTCTCCAAAGATATTCTTGCCGTGAAGTTCAGCGTCATCCAGAAGGCCGGACTCGTCAAAATTCACCTCATGGCCTTCCACGTTGCAGGGATATTTCCCCATTCTCCATTCCGAAATAAAAAGCTGTGCGATCTTTTCATCGGTACTCAGCACATTCACATATGCCTCTGCCCTCTCCTTTGCCGGAAGCCTCCAGTCATCAAAGGGCTTATATTCCCCCGATCCGTCCAGATCTTTAAAATACAGCCCGTCATGCTCTACGATGCCGCGGGAGACCGTTCCTATGGTAGGTCCTCCCGGATTTGTATAATAGCTCACGTGATCCGATGCCTTTTTTGCCATATCTATGCTCCTTTTTTATCATTTTTCCAAAGTCCTTCTATCCAAAATCCCCGATACCATATGATACCGGGGATTTCGACAAAACCGCTTACAGCAGTTCCTTTACATAGTCCGCAATAGCCTGATCCTTACAGCCTGCAAAGAACAGCTCTTTAAAATGCCGGCCTGCCACGGCGCCTTTTACCAGCTCCTGATCCAGATCCTTTAGGCCCTCCACCAGGGGACGCAGGGTCTTTGCACGTACCTGATCCAAAATACGTTTGTTGCGCATTTCGGGCTCCACTCTCTCCGGCGGGTATCCCTGACCGTGTCCGAAGCCGAACAGCTTCTCAAAAACATATTCCAGATTCAGCTCGCCGCCCCATCCAAAGCCTTTGGCAAAGGGGAGGGCCACGGCATTGCCATCGTTGACGTGGGCAAAGGTGTAGGCATCCACCGGATCCTCCACATGGCCGCAGATCACACCGGGGAAGCTGTTCATGGCCAGCATGGCCCCCTCGCCGGTGCCGCAGCCGGTGACAACAAAGTCCGCCGCCCCGCTGTTGAGCAGAAGGGCTCCTAAGATGCCGCACTGAACATAGGTAAGCTGGGCCTCGTCATCCGCCCCATACATTCCGTAATTATCCACTGTGTGGCCCATAGGCTCCACCACCTTCTTCAGTGCCGCCAGGATCAAGCCGTTTTTGCCTCCCTGGCTGTTTTCGTTAATAAGCGCGATTTTCATGTGTCTCCTCCAATCAATTCTTAGCCTTCATATCGGCGATCTTCGCCTGGATCTCAATCATCTTCTCCTTGTCAAGGGGATAGAACCTCATGGCGATCAGGCTGGCAACCCAGCCCAGAATGGGCATGCCCACAAACAAGAATATGGTAACCCAAAAGAGACCGGATGTCAATGGATCCTCCTGAGTGGGGAACCGGTCCGCATAGCCGATCATTACACAGAACCATCCCACGATGGTGGCTGCGAAGGAGGAGATTACCTTATCAAAAAATCCGAACACGGTGCCCATGAGGGCCGGCGCATAGTTGCCGGACTGGTACAGCTCATAATCGGCACAGTCGGCGATCATAGGCGTAGCCAGACCGACATTGATATTGGCAAACCCATAGACCAGGGTGTAAAGGCCGATATAGGCTATGGTCATGAATCCGATGTGCTCCAGAGAAATCTGAGTCGGATCCCCGAAGATCAGCACCGCCCCCAAAAGAGCCGAGGACAGGATGCTGCACCAGGTAAACAGGACGGTGGCCTGCTTAGAGGAGAACCGTGCCGCAACGCTGGTACCGATGATAATCAGAATCATACTGGGAATCAGGGTGATCATGGACATCCGGCTGAGCATCTTGTAGTTGCCGATGATGATTCCGTAGAGCATAATACCTACCACCGAGTTGCTTCTGATCTGGGTCGCCAGCTTGTCGGTGGAAGCAGCCACTACTAACATCTGGATGGCCCGGTTGTTTTTGATGATGCGGAAAATGTCCTTAAAGCCGTAGCTGGCCTGCTTGCCAAGCTTTTCGTAAGTCTCAGGACGATCCTTTTCCGAGATGCCGATCATAGCCAGGATGGTAAGCACCAGGGAGATGGGGCCGAAGGTAAAGATCACTTCCCGGAATAACTCAGCCGTAAATCCATGGTATTTTCCCACCAGAGTGTCTGTAATATACACGGCCATGCCGGTAAACAGAAGTGCGTTGATGATGCTGTCGATACGGGCGAACATAGGACGCTGCTTGGGGTCATTGGTCAGCACGCTCTGTCCTCCCCGGGTGGCGGCGTTCTGGAAGGTGTAGCCGATGATGTACACCAGATAAATGGCAGTCCAATACAAGATCTTCGGCATTCCGTCAGGCATCAGGTGGGTGGTGGTAAACATCAGCACCACAGTGCCCAGCATGATAAGATTGCCCAGCAGCATAAAGGGCCGGAACTTGCCGAGTTTTCCGTTGGTCTTATCTACCATAAAGCCCACAATGGGGTCGGTGATGCCATCCCAGAACCGGGCAGCCATCATGATGTTGGAGACCAGCATGACGGCCAGTCCCGCCACATTGCCTGCATACAGGTTGACAAATCCCATGAGGGACAGATATATATTGGAAGCGGTATTGTTAAATACGAAGAACAAAAGCTGCCAGGTCTTGGCGCGGTTATACTGTTGCTCCATGAAATTTCTCCTTTCCTAATCCCATTACCACTCAAACAGGGCCTTTCCCTTCAGACGCAGGATAGCCTCAATAAAGTAATAGTCACCATAGATAATCGGCACCTCCGTGTTGGTTCCGTCCGGATCGTGGTAGAAGAATGTGCCTCCTGTGGTGATGGCATCCTTCTCGGGATCCCAGTCGGCAAACTTCGCGTCACAGGCACGCAGAATCCGATAAGCTGCCTCGGTATAGAACCGGGCTTCATTCTCCTCCACATGACCGGCAATCTCCAGAAGGCCGCAGGCCGTGCACATGGCGGCGGTAGAATCGTATTTGAGCGGGCTGGCCGGCTGGCGGTAGTCTACCAGAGGCAGCCAGTCATGGACAGCCATGTTGGCGATACAGTAGTGGGCGCACTGCTTGGCAGTGTTGAGGAAGGACTCGTCCCCCGTGTGGCGGTAACTCAGGGCGAAGCCGTACACTGCCCAGGACTGGCCCCGGCTCCAGGAGGAGCCCTGCCTGTAGCCCTGGCCCCCCGGATTGGTCAGGTACTCTCCGCTGTCCGGGTCAAAAGCCACAATATGGTTGCAGCTTCCGTCAGGTCTCACGACATACTCCTGGGCGGTCTTGGCATGGTTTATGGCGATCTTCTTAAACCGGGGATCCTTCGTCTCCTCGGATGCCCAATACAGCAGAGGGATGTTCATCATACAGTCAATGATCATCCAGCCCCGTATGTCGCCTCCGCCGAAGTTCTCGGCCATTTTTGACATGTGGTCAGGCCATGCGCGGATAAATTTTCCGTCTAAGTTGTACCGGGAGGCTAAAAGACTGGCCCCGAGAAGTCCCCGGCGGCGGGCCTCCTTATCCCCGGTCTTTCGGTAGTTGGCCACGGAAGACAGAAGGAACAAAAATCCCACATCGTGGTCCACGGTCTCGGCGCTTCTAAGGAGTACATCCAGCCGTTCCTCCACGCCCACGGCAGCCTTTTTATATTCCTCGTCCCCGGTGGCCTCATACATCTGCCATAGCATTCCCGGCCAGAAGCCATTGGTCCAGAAGCCAACGTGTGTGCCTCCGTCAGGCGTCTGTCCCCACCTTGTCTCTGTGATATCATGGTACTTGCCGTCTTTGCCTGTGGTGTAGGGAATATTGGTGCCTACGCGGGCACACTCCGCCTTCATCTTGACCAGCAGCTTGTCATAGGTCTCATCCAGCCATTCCTGATTGGAACGTCCGGCAGTCTTTTCTTCCATTTATGGTCCTCCTTCTCACAATTTAAATCAAATTCCCCGCTACAGGGCAGCTGGGGATTTGACCCTCGCGGCATTCGCCAAATGCCCGTGCAGGCACGGCACTTGACTCATTGCTCACGAAAATAAAGATCATGGCCGTGATTTTATCGAATATGTATATTATAACATCATATTTTTTCACTTTCTCGTCATATTGTCGACAAAATGTTGCAAATTCTATTCTCTTTTAGCTATTTTACTCAATTCCTTTCCTTTTTTAACTCTGTATGAAGGAGGCATACTTTTTCGGGGAGATGCCTACGGCTCTGGTAAAGGACTTGAGAAAATTGCTGTAATCGCCGAAACCGCACAAACTGCAGGCTTCTGCTACCGGGTGGCCCTCGGCCAGCAAAATCTTGGCTCTGGAAATCCTCTTTGCGGTAATGTACTGGTTAATAGTGGTGCCGGTGGCATCTTTAAAGATCTTGCTCAAGTAAGAACTGCTGAGATAAAAATGAGCTGCCAGCCCTGGGATGCTGAGATTCTCCGTCAGATTTTGATTGATGTAGTCCAGGATCTGGTCGATCTGACAATGGCGGGGCTTTAAAACAGCCCGGGGCTCATCCCGGACACAAGGCTGCCCCTCATGGCACCGTGACACGAAAATGCTGTTTAAAAATGTGATCAGTTCCAGAAATACCGACTGATCCAACACGTCCTGCCCGAAGCCCCGCTCCTCCGACAGCTTATGTATATAGTAGAGAAATCGTTTGCGCTCCTCCTCCCGAAGACTGCGCTTATGGCCCCATACCGGGTCCCGGTAGGTAAAACAGTAATTTAAATCCGTCTGTCTCGTGGAAAACTGTTTCAGATATTCGGGGTGGATGAAAATCACCACCCGCATATGAGTGGTCTGGTCCACCTTGGACAGATAATGGCTTTCAAATTGGTTGATGAAAAAAATATCTCCCGGCCCAAACTCATAGACCCGATTGTCGATGAGAAACTGCTTTCCACCAGAGACGGAAAAATAGATCTCATAATAGTCATGCATGTGAATCTCCATGGTTTTTTCATTGCTGTACAGCCGGGCGACGGCAAACGTCCTGGCAGCTGCACAGGATTCGATGGCTGACTGACAGGAATCATAGATCAGCATACCGGTTCCCCTTCCCATTTTCCTATGTAATCTGTGAATAATTTATCAAAAAAAGAAAACTGTCCGTTAGAAAAAACAGACAGTTTTTAGAAAAAATATGTTCTTTTTCTCTCCTATTTCACAGGGGATGTTTTGTGAAGATTCCGGTAAGACTGGGGAGACATCCCTACATTGGCCTTAAACACCTTGGAAAAATAGTTGTTGTCCAGATATCCTACATAGGCTGCGATTTCCTGGACGCTGGCCTCGCTGTTGGCCAGCAGCTGCACGGCGATGGCACAGCGTTTCTTTGCCAGGTACTCCTTGATGGTCATCCCTGTCTCCTGAAAGAACCGGCTTACAAAATTCCTCTTCTTCTCTCCTGCCGCCAGGGCAATCTCCTCTGTAGTCACAGGCCGGCTCAAGTTAAGCTCCATATACTCCACCGCCCTCTGCACCATGGGAGACCAGCCGGATTGATGCCCTTCCCACACCTCGTCACAGAGTCTCCCTATCATTTCGGATATGAGACGCTCCATCTCCGCCTTCGATCGGCTGTGCTTCATTCTCTGGGCATATTCCTGGCTGACAGAATCAATCAGCACGGGGCTGAGACCTCCCAGCTTGGCTCCGATCCGAATCAGGGTCCGTACAATGGCGGCTCCCACCAGCTGGTCCTGTATACTGTCGGATAGAAACCGAATGTCGGATGTGACCTTCCCCATCTGCCTCCATACCCGGTGGGCCTCTCCTCCATCACCGCGGCTCATTGCCTCAATGAAACGGTCCTCCAGCTGATAACGATGAGTTACCTCTTTCGCATTGGTGAACCGTTCCGAAAAAGCCAGAACAGGGCCTTTGCCATCCGGCTCCAGATGCAGGGTTTCCACCGTCCTCCTTAGGCTGTCCAGATTCTCCGCCACCACAAACGCCGTCTTGACGGCCAGTTCCTGTGTGACAATAGGCAGCTTGCAGCGGTATGCCTTATACATAGGAAGGACGGCTTCCGATGCATTTATCTTTGCAAGAAGGAGCCTGGCTCCATGATCACTCCATTTCGTCTCCACATAAGGCCCCAGCAGCACCCATTTCCCATGGGACTCAAATGCGGTGAAGCGGGTACCCATGGGTTCCTCCAGATCGTACATGCAGTCTTTCGCGGCCTCCTGTAAAAATACTTCCAACCCCCGGGCCGTATAGATCCTCTGCAGCTGAGAAGAAAAACAGTATTTACGTTCAAATTGTCTCAGTACCTCCGGGTTCCCGTCATATAAAGTCAATGTCATCCCCGTCAGGGCCGGAACCAGGACGGCAGATGATTCCAGAAAATCCATATCTGATCCCCCATCCATAAAGGCTTTTTCTTCAGCTTACCATAGACAGGCGGCATTGGCAATTGCCAGAATGCGTTCCTCGCTCCGTCTGCCAATGCCCGGGATAGCAGACGGAGCCTCTGCCGGGAAATAGATAGCCCCATCTTCTTGCATATCCCGGCTTATGGACGCAGAATACTTTATCACAACAGATCCGCCATAGTCCTGCCTTTTCCGCACAGCCCCTCAAAATCTTCCGTGAACACGTGGATAGCCGCGTCGATGGCCGCATTCTTCACCAGCCCCTCGATAATATCCGGCGCAACCGTTACTGCCTTGACGCCATATTTGGCCAGTTCCAGCACCTGCTGGCTGTTTTTAAAACTTGCCGCCAAAAGTCCGCTGTCAAAGCCGCTGCCCTGGATGGCGTCATGGATGTCTTTGGATACCTGAACCCCGTCAAAGCCCATATTATCAATACGGTTTACATAGGGCGCCACGTACTCGGCACCGCACTTTGCGGCCAGCCAGCCCTGCATGGCGGTATAAATCGCGGTTCCGATAAAGCGAATGCCTTCCTCATGAAGCATCATCATAGCCTTGAATCCTTCAGGCGTGCTGGGAACTTTGACCAGGGTGGTATCCCCCAGCTCCTTAACGATGCGGTCCGCTTCCCTGACCATAGTCTCCGCCTTTTTGGCGGTAACCTGTACGAACAGCTCTCCCTCTTCGCCGATTATGGAGCGTATCTCCTTTAAAACCTCGTAAGGGTTCCGTCCCGTCTTTGCCAGGATAGATGGATTGGTGGATACCCCGTCTACCGGAAAAAACTCATAAATGTGCCGGATCTGTGCCACGTCCGCGATATCGATACACATTTTCATAATAATAGCCTCCTGCTTTTTTAATTTACTATACTCCTTCCGGATATTCCAAATATGCCTTCCCCTACAAGATCTGTTCCGTACGTCCAATAATGTCATCCTGGGTGGCCTTTGACAGCACGTTGAAAAACGCAGAATATCCTGCGACACGAACGATCAGGTCCTTATGATCCTCGGGATGGGCCTGGGCATCCAGCAGGGTTTCTCTTGAAACCACATTATACTGCACATGGTATCCGTCCAGTCTGTCGAAGAAGGTGCGGATAATCATTTCCAGCTTCTCCTTATTCTCCTCCTTGGCCAGCAGTTGGGGAGTCACCTTCTGGTTCAGCAGTACACCGCCGGTAATCTCATGGGTAGGCAGCTTGGATACGGACTTGAACACCGCGGTTGGGCCGTTCCTATCCATGGCATGGGCCGGGGAACACCCTTCTGCAAGAGGCTGGCGAGCATGTCGTCCGTCCGGGGTGGCCATAGTTCCCATGCCCTGCCCCACATTGGCGGAAATGCTGGATGTGCCTGCATAGCGGATTCCGCCGATGGGCCCTCTGCCATACCGTGTGTTGGGATATTTCTTGATCTCATTAATGTATACATTGTACACGTCAACCACCAGATGATCCACATAGTCGTCGTCATTGCCGTATTTCGGCGCGTCGTTAATCAGCATGCGGCGGATCTTCTGATTTTCCGGGCTGGTAAAGTCGTCTCTCAAAGCATCCATCAGCTGTTTCCGGGTAATCTTTTTCTCCTCATATACCAGCTTCTTGATAGCCGCAAGGCTGTCCGCCATATTGGCGATGCCCACCTGGAGGCCGGAGATAAAGTCATAGACGGCGCCGCCCTCTTTCAGCGTCTTGCCCCGTCCGATGCAGTCCTGGGTCAGGGCGGAACATAAAATATCAGGACATTCCCGCTCAATAGCCAGATCAATGGCATTCTCCACCATAACACTCATGCGGGTCAGTTCTCGGGTAGTCTTCTCAACAGCTGTCTCCAGCTCTTCATAGGTCTTAAAGTCAGTGAAATCGCCGTAACCTTTTGCGAACCGTTTCCCGGAAGTGGGGTCAATACCGTTGTTCATGGCAATCAGCAGGACTCTCGGGAAATTCAGATAGCTCATGCCCGTGCAGCGGTATCCCCATTTGCCTGGCACCGCGGTTTCCACACAGCCGATAGCCGAATAATTGTAGGCATCCTCTTCCTTCACTCCCTTTTCAATAAAGGACGGAATGATCACCTCATCGGAGTTGAAGGCAGGCATTCCGGTTCCAAGTTTCATCACCTCGATAGCTTCGTCCATAAATTCCTTGGACATCCCTTTAAAGTAGCGGACTGTCAGATTAGGCTGGGGAAGTCTGGTTTGCGCAACAGAGCGAAGTACCAGGAAAGACAGCTCATTCACCGCGTCTTTCTTATCCGGTGTCTGGCCTCCCACGGTCACGTTCTGGTACATGGGGCTTCCGGCGCTGCTTAAGGTATGGGTCCAGCTTCTGACCTTGTTAATGGTCAGGGTTTTAATCCAAAGGTTGGTTAGAACCTCCACCGCCTGGTCCGGGGTAATGATTCCTTTCTCCCGGTCGCTCCTATAATACGGGTAAATATATTGGTCAAACCGTCCATAGGACAGGGAGTGCCCGTTGGATTCAATTTGAAGAATCAGCTGGATGAACCAGGTGGCCTGCACCGCCTCTCGGAACGTTCCGGCCGGCTCGTAGGGAACCTTGTCGCAGATTCTGGCAATCTCAAGGAGCTCCGCCTTCCTTGCGCTGTCAGCAGTTTCAGACTTCTCTCTGGCAAGTTCGGCGTAACGATGGGCAAAATTCTTAACCGCCTCTATGACGATGAGCACCGCTTTATAAAAGCAGTTTTTGTCAATGTTCTCCGGAACACACAGATCCATCTCTGACTTTATCTTCCTGACTCTTTCCTCATAGCCTTTAAGCCCCGTTTCCAGCATGGTCTTATAATCCACGGCCAGGTGGGCGTCGCCCGAATTCAGCTTTCCCTCCATTCCGAAGAACCCTGTTTCCATAAACACGTCTGCCTCATCCGGCAGCAAGGCTCCTCCTCTTGCCCTTAAATTGTTGTTCTCCCAGAAGGGGGCGATGGAACGCAGCTTCTCCTTGGTTTCCTCCGTAATATAGAACACGTCCCCGTCCCGCTTTTCAAAGGAATCCAGCTCGTTAATCACAAATTCCAGGGTGTACTCCGGGAAAATCGGCGCATCTTTATTGGAAGCTGCCTGATTGCCCACGATCAGAGTTTCATCCTCAATGTAAATCGACATCTTCTCCAGAATATTCTTAAGCATAAGAGCCCGTTTCATAACCGCAGGCTGATTCTTGTATTTCTGGTAGGCCTCTGTCACAAGTACCGCACGCTGGGCGCAGATGTACGGCTTTTTATTAAGCACATCTTCCCTGAACTTTTCCATCCTCGGCGTAAGATCTCCAAAATGTTCCACATTTTTCATAAAGTGCTCTCTTTCTCCTTTGATTGAAATTTAGTTCTGCTTCGTTTGTAGATTTACTATATCATGATATTCAAACGAATGCAATATTTATTTCGTAAATAAATAAAAAAATTATATATAAAAGTTCTATATTTACATTTAGACATTGGTGTGGTATGATATTGCCGCGGATGTAAGCGCCGCAAAGCCCATATGCCGCGGCTTCCTATAGCCGCCTACAAAACTTATATATAAAGGAGAGCATCCATCATGCGCCAAGGCACTATCTTCAATATTCAGAAATTCAGCACCAATGACGGCCCCGGAGTCCGAACCACGGTTTTCTTTAAAGGCTGCCCTTTAAAATGCAAATGGTGCGCGAATCCTGAGTCCCAGTCCTCTGCCGTCCAGATTTTCTACGACGAAAACAAATGCACCCACTGTCAGACCTGCGTCCACACCTGCCCGAATAAGGCGGTTTCCCTATCCCACAAGGTTTTTTTCTCAGCACCCGGAAGATGCAGCGGGTGTCTGCAATGCGTATTCAACTGTCCTGCAGAGGCGTTAAGCTATGAAGGCGAATATAAAACGGTTCAGGAGATCGTGGATATCTGCCTGCAGGATAAGGATTTTTACGAAACCTCCGGCGGCGGCGTGACCATATCCGGCGGCGAAGGCTTGTCCCAGCCGGAATTTTTGGAAGAACTTCTCCTGGAGCTGAAAAAGCACAAGATTCATCTGGCCATCGAAACCACCGGATACGTGAAGCAGGAGATTTTTAAAAAGCTGGCTCCCATGTTTGACCTTTTGCTCTTTGATGTAAAACATTACGACAACTCCCGCCACTACGAGGGAACCCATGTCCATAACGAACGGATTATCGAAAACCTGAAATGGGCCATCGCCCAGGGCATAAAAGTCCTTCCCCGCATCCCCGTCATTCCAGACTTTAACGCCTCTTTAGAAGACGCGGCAGGCATCGCCGCCCTGCTTAAAGAAGCAGGGGCCTGTCAGGTACAGCTTCTCCCCTTCCATCAGTTTGGAGAAAACAAATACCACAAGCTCTGCCGGGAATATGCATACGAGAACGTGGCGGCACTACATGAAGATGATCTTAAGGACTACAGGCAGATTTTTCTGGATCAGGATATAGACGCCTTTTTTTAAATTGTTTTATTTCATTTGTAAGTTTTTCTGTTGCATGCGGATGTTTCTTATGGTAAAATAGCCACGAAAGCGAAACGCAGTATAGAAAAAGCCAAATACAAATCTGTGTTATGCCCTCGTAAGCAGATTTACATTTGGCTTTTTCCAGTGTACGGGTCTGTGATAATGGATTGAGGCAGAACAGGAGTTATCAATGAAGATGAATAGACGAGCCAGCCAGATATTGGAATTTCTCACGGAAGAAAAGAAAATAGAAGTTTCCCTGCTTGCGGAGAAGCTGGGAGTTTCTCAGGTCACCGCGCGCAAGGATCTGGATGAATTGGAAAGCCAGGGAATCATCGTGCGGGAACATGGTTTTGCCTGTTTAAGAAGTACGGACAACCTCCATGGACGCATTGCCTACCACTATGAGGCCAAGAAAAAAATCGCCGCACGCGCCGCGAAGCTGGTCTCCAACGGGGATACCCTGATGATTGAAAGCGGAAGCTGCTGCGCCCTTCTGGCTGAAGAGCTTGCAGCTTCTAAAAAGGACCTGACCATTATTACCAACAGCGCTTTTATTGCCGACTATATCCGGGGAAAGTCCAATTTTCAGATCGTGGTTTTAGGCGGCATTTACCAGCAGGATTCCCAGGTTCTGGTCGGACCCATGATCCGCCAATGCGTGGGAAACTTCTTTGTAAAACAATTTTTCATCGGCACTGACGGTTATTCCAGACGAACCGGCTTCACGAATCAGGATCAGATGAGGGCCCAGGCTGTAAGAGACATGGCATGCCAGGCAGAACAGATCATCATCCTGACAGAAAGCGACAAATTTGCCCGTCATGGGATCGTCCCCCTGAACCTGGGCGACTATCCCCGCACGGTAATCACAGACAATGAGATTTCAAAAGAAACCATGGACGAATTAAAGGACTGTCAAATCGAATTGATCACTATCTGACTTTTCCAATTAGATTTATTTAGCTCTCTTATGTATTGAGTGTTCTGAAGTTCTACGGGGCTGCAAGGCGGAGGAACAAAGATTGCCCGACAGGAAACGGCCCTCCTTCCGTCAATTCAACCTTTATCTTGACGCTGCGCTGATTTCGATTGCTGTTATTTTCATAATCATCGGGAGGATAAACTGCCTGCAAGTCAATATACACGACCTTGCCCCGTCCAGCCTCGTCACGGCTTCCTTGAAGAAACAGACTTAACTCATCTCCAAACGCCACTTGTGACAAATAGTCCTGGGGCAGATAAAACACGACGTATTGACAATTCTCGCTGGACAATTTGAATATTCCCTGTCCTGCTGCCACGGTGGCTCCAACCTCCAGGCTTGTACTGATAACCACCCCATCAGCCGCTGCCCGGATATGGTAGTTCTCTCTGCTTTTCTCCAACTGGTCGATCTGCAGCTGAGTCAATACCATGTCGGCCTGGGCCGCCTCTATCGCCTGTTCATCAACCGTTGGCAGCGAGATGGTCTGTACGTTATTTTGAGCAGCAGTTAACTGGGCTTGGGCGGTAACTGTTTGGGACTCTGCCGATCTCACTGCCTGTTCATATTGCCGCAGTTCTGTGAGAGCTATGACACCGGCATCGCAGAGTACCTGCTGTTCCGCCAATGCTTGCTGAGCTACCTCCAGCGTGTCCTGCGCCAGGGCCAGATATTCCTCCCACAGCGATACATTAGCCAGGGCAACCCGACGGGCAGCCTGTTGTTCTTCCACGTTTAAAGGCGCTTTCAGCTGTTGTAGTTTGGCTTTTTTAATTTTCAGTGTCTGTTTTAACAGCAGGATCTGATCATCGACAGCGCCATCATCAAGGATGGCCAAAAGTTCACCCTGCCGGACTTTCTGCCCGGTCTGTGCCAATACAGATTCCACCCTGCCGCCAACCTGAGCAAAGCAGGTCGCTGAGGCGATCTCCACTGAGCCCTCCAACAGGAGCAGGTCTTCTTTGGGAAGGAGCGAAAAGATGATCAGTGCGCCCGCGACGGCCAAAACGGGAATCAGGGCAAAAACTATATTCTGTATAGATACTTTTTTCTTCATCGTAGGTCCCCCGTTTCTTAAATAGGCAGATTTTTTCGGTGAAAAACGAATATGCTGAGGCCCAGAAGTACCAGTATCAACACAGTCAGAACTCCTTCCAGCCCCGCTGTACCGCTTCCCTCCAAGATTCGTTTTGTATCCAAGAGAGAATAAAAAGACAGGTCTTTTAAAAATTCGGCTTTGGGTGACGTTCCGCCCAACACGAATAAGAGCAGCGACCCAACAGTAACCCCGGAAGAACAGGACAGAGCCAGCTTTGATTCATTGAACAGGCAGGAATAAAAAAAGCAGATCATCCCGACCAGCATGGTCAACAGTGCCGCATTGATATTCATGCGCAGAAAAACACGCTGATCGAGCATATCTCCAAAAAGAGACCGGCATATGGCACTGCCGGCCACATGGAGAAGTGTGAACAACAGAGCGATCGAGAAAAGCAAATAGATGCCCTTCGTCAAAATGATTTTTCGCCTCGACACCGGAGCCATCAACAAACAGGAAAAGGATCCGTTGTCCACCAGCTTTACCACCAACTTGTTCGCAGTGATGATGCAGTAGATCAGCGGTATGATAAAAACAATAAATCCATAATAATAGTCAGCGAGGAATCCTGTCAGATTAGTAGATACCGAGTCAAATCCAAAGGCGGACATAAGACTTTCCGGAAGCACTTCCAACATGTTGGTGATGGCTGTGGTATCCGCAGGATCAAACATATAGGCGATTACAGAGAAGTAGATCATCATAGCGTAGGCGATGATAATAAGAAGAAGTGCGTTTCCTTTCAGATCAGTCTTAAATAGCGTCAGACTCATGGATTCCCCCCTTACCATAGAGATGAAGAAAAATCTCCTCCAAACTCTGGCTTTTACTTTCAAATGAGATCACCTCTAACTGGGCCAGCAAACGCAGCAGGCTCCCTATCTGCTCCTGCTGTATCTCTATTTTGAACTGATCAGGTGCCAGAAACTCAACATCACACCCTAATTGTGCCAGACGGGAAGCATCCTCTGGCCGCACCAGACGTAGAAGAAACGATTTTCTCTGACTTTGCCCCAGGGCTTGGATACTGTCTTCTAAAATAATCTGTCCATCCCGGATAATAACTACATGATCGCAGGTTTTCTCCACCTCTTCAAACACATGACTGCTCATGAGGATAGTTTTGCCCCGCTTTTTCTCACTGAGTACAAGCTCTGTAAAGCGGTTCTGCATCAAGGGATCCAGTCCGCTGGTGGGCTCATCCAGGATAATGACCTGCGGATCATTCATAAAAGCGGCAATGATACCGACTTTCTGTTTCATCCCTTTGGAATATCGCTTGATTTTTCCTGACGGGTCGATTTCAAATCGTTCTTCTAATTCCTTTTGCCGAGTATTATCCTTCATTCCGCGCATCCGGGACATGAATTCCAAAAACTGGCGGCCTGTCATTCCATCCAAAAAGGCGATCTCACCGGGAAGGTAGCCCAAAAACCGTTGGATATCCGGAGCCTGCCGCCAACAGTCCATACCACCTATAAGACAGCTCCCGCTGTCCGCCCTTGAAAATCCTAGAAGACAACGGATCGTGGTCGTTTTCCCTGCGCCGTTCGGACCCAGATAGCCCATGACCTGCCCCTGTTTTACCCGGAAGGACACATCCTTGATCCCTTTCCCTCCAGGGTACTGCAATGTCACATTCTCAACCTGTATCATTCCCGGATTTCCCTCCCCTCCGGACCGGCGGCTCTCTGTAATAACCGCGGGGCTCATTTTATAAATATTCTTCTTTATAAAAATTCTTTTTTAGAAGGGCCAGGTATCCCTTAAACCTGTCCATCCGCTGATCGATCATCTCAGGCTCATAATCAGTGATAGCCCGGATAGAGAAAGCACCAAGGGCGCAGTTCATAATCATCTCCAGTACTAATTCCGGCTGGATACCTTCTTTAAACTTTTCTGTGTCGGTTGACAATACCATCAGTTCATTTCGGATCACATCACCAGCAGCAAACTGTATGTTCAATTCATCATATATCTCCGGATCTGTTTCTCCGAACGCAGAATATAAAAACGAAATCAGAAACGGGTACTTTTTCAGTACTTCGATCTTAATCCGACTCAATTCAAGCAGACGCTGGAAAAAATCTGTAGAAATCGATTCAGGATGTGTGCCTATGGCGTCCAGAAGCATATTGGAAGCCTCCTGGAGTAAATAGAGATACATATCTTTTTTTGAGGTAAAATAATAGAACAGCATCGCTTTTGAAATGCCGGCTGATTTTGCGATATCTGCCGTAGACGCCTTGCGGTACCCGTGCCTGCCAAAGACCAGATATCCAGCATTGAGAATACGTTTCTGTTTTTCGCGCTCCAGCTTTTCAAAATGCTCTGTCATTCTGTCAACATCCTTTCAACCGAATCGGTTTATAAAAAGTGTACTGCTGACCGAAGGTTTTGTCAATGATGATTTTCCGGATAACCGTCTTTCGCGCAAAAAACACCAGTCCCGGCAGAATCTCTTCCACAGACTGGTGTTCTAAATCATTCTACTTTACAGTACCTGGCTTGCCTCCAAAATTCCCTGGAATTCGTTAAATTTCGTTTCCTCCGTCTTTTTCATAAGCAGGGTCAGCCTTTTATCCTCCGAGAATATTAATTTAAAATGAACCGACGCCACAGACTCATCCGCCAGCCAGGTACAAATATACAGTGTATCCCTGTCGCACCAAAAGGCAGATGAGACACAATACTGGTTATATTCCGGAAAACGGCAGCCCAGATTTTCTCCAAAACCAAATACAATCTTATGGGTTCCGCGCTGATTCTCATATTCCAAAACCCCTTTTTTTCCGCTCTCAAACCAAACCTTCATCCGTCGGAATCCATCTTTGTTGGGATAGAAATAATAGTCTTTTCCGTCCACAATTTTTTCCATACTGTTTGCTTTTGACGGTTCTTCTTTTAAAATTGGCAGTGTAAGTGAGGCTGTCATCTTCCCAAGTCTTTTCTGACCTTTTCTTGCCTGTTCATCCTCCGGCAGTGGTTTATCTGACAAATGATTAAAGACCTCCGTCAGAATCTCATTTCTGATTATATCTCTTCCGTTGGGTATTCCCTGAGTATCTGCAGTCGTTACAACCACAATATCCTGTCTTGGAAAGCAAAGCGTATCCTGACTTCCCATCCCAAGCATGGCAAAGCCATCGTCCGGCATTTTCCAAAACTGATATCCATATCCCCAATCGGCCGTGGAACTCATCATCGTAGGCGTCTGAAACTTCACTGCCCTGTTCAGATATTCTCCGGGATAAATTTGGCGCTCGTCCTCTTTTCCCCAGGCGTCCGGATGCCTTCCGCCGTTTAACAGCATCAATCCCAGCAGCATCATGTCCATGGGCTTTGCCATTAATCCGCTTCCTCCCATAGATACACCGAACGGATCCGGTATAATATAGCTCTCTTCTGAAAAACCAATCTCTCTGAGCACACGCTCTTTCAGAAAATCTAAAAGTTTCTGCCCTGTCAGTTTCTCTACAAGTGCGCAGAGCGTGTGGGAGGACGATGTATCATACATAAACACCTGCCCCGGCCGATGGGTTGGAACAGTCTGGAAAAAACTTCTTACCCAGTTCTCCGTTGTGCTGGTTTTGTTGTAGGTTGTCATACTGTGGCAGCTCTCCATCTTCAGCATATCCTCAATAGTCATTTCTGCCATCCAGGGATGCACCTTACCTGGCAGATATTCCGGGAAAAACTCACAGATTTTATCCTGAAGATTTATCGTCCCATCCTGAACTAAAAGTCCCACTGCCAGCGATGTGCAGCTTTTTGTCTCTGAGAACATTCTGTGCAGAGTCTCCCTGCCATAAGGCTCATAATAAGCTTCCAGCACCAAATGCCCATGTCTGGCAATCAGCAGACTGTGCATAGGTATTTTATACTCTTTCAATTTTTCAATTAGACGGTACAGACAGTTGCTTGGAATTCCCTGTGTCTCGGGTGTGCTTTTTTTCATCTTTCCTTCCTTACTTTATCTACATCTTCAAAATCGAATGTAATCTTTATAAAATTACCTTAACATAATCCGGTCGCTGTTTCGGACAGGCGCCGGGACCATAAGAATGTTTTTCAATGAAGACTACCGTTCTATGAGATTCCTGCTTGCCCCAGTCATTCCACCCCTCCGGATGGATATGTTCGCCCAGATAGCAGTTTTCAAGGGTAACTTTTCCGTGAATTCTCCATGGACGGGCAATATAACAGGACTCCTTTGGAACGCCCTCGGAAGCGGTGAAACGGCAGTTTCTCGCCACGAAGCCCACGTCCACACTTTTCGGAGTGCTGGGTGCGAAGACAAAGCCCTGCTCTACATTTTTAAATTCGCAGTTGTCAAAATATGCCGTGGCTCCGCCAAAGATAAAATCGACGCCGCCTTCAATCAGACAGTTTTTAAAATACACCGTATGATTTTTCCTCTCATGAAACTGCTTGGGCCCCAAGAAGCCGTCCACTCTGTGCTCCTTCAACGGAAGAGGCGCCAGAAACAATGTGTCTTGATGTCCTTTTAAGATACAGTCCTTGACCTGAATATTATCCCCGTCCAGATAGAGGGCAATTCCTTCTCCTGCCTCTCTGCCCGGACCTGCGCCGTTTTCAAAAATGCAGTCCTGAAAAGTGATGTTGTCGCCGTCTGCCAAAACCGTGTAGGTTCGAAAGGTGTGGAAAGGCTTTCCGTCAGGGTGGGGGGCATATGCAGAAAGGTTTCCATAATAGCTGGCATCCTTTATTGTAATATTACTTTGATGGATATAATATTGTCCCATGATAAACTCCTACACAAAATCACATGCCACAAAATGTCCTGGTTTTATTTGTCTTAACTGGGGAATATGCCCTTTACACTTCTCGCAGGCCTGATCGCATCGCTTGAAAAATCTGCATTCGTCAGGAAGATTAATAGGAGACGTAATCTCGCCTTTGATTACATTTTCTTCCATTTTCTTGCCCAATTCCGGCACAGGTATGGCAGACAATAACGCTTTTGTATATGGATGCATGGGATTTTCAAAAATTTCCTCCACAGGAGCCTTTTCCACCAGGGAACCCAGATACATAACCGCAATCTCGTCTGCAAAATAATTAACGACAGACAAATTGTGGGTAATAAAAATGTAGGTCAGTCCCAGTTTTTGCTGAAGGTCCTTTAAAAGATTCAATATCTGTGCCTGAATCGAAACATCCAGAGCCGATACAGGCTCGTCGCACACAATAAATTTCGGATTCAGAGCCAATGCTCTCGCAATACCGATGCGCTGCCTTCTGCCGCCGTCCAACTCGTGAGGATAGGTGTTATATAAACGCGCCGCAAGGCCCACAGTTTCCATCAGCTCCAACACTCTTTTTTCGATTTCCTGTTCACTTTTGATAAGTTTATGGAGCTTAATGGGCTCTGCAATCAGCTCACTCACCGTCATGCGCGGATCCAACGAAGAAAACGGATCCTGAAAGATAATCTGCATATCCTTTCTGAGCTCTTTTAATTCTTTCTTAGATACATTGGTAATGTCTTTACCCTGAAAGAAAATACTGCCGCTGGTAGGTTCAATCAACCGGAGAAGGGTTCTGCCTGTGGTAGATTTACCACAGCCCGATTCGCCTACAATGCCTAACGTCTTCCCCTCCTCGATGGCAAAGCTGACGCCGTCCACAGCGTGCACATTGCCTTTTTTGGTTTTGAAATACTTGACTAAATCCTTTACTTCCAGAATTGTATTTGCCATAATTATCTGCCTCTCTTTATATGAAATTCAGGGTTATCGTATGCAAGGCAGGCAACCTTATGAGTATCATCTACCATTCTCAGCACCGGTTTTTCTTTAAAGCACCGTTCTGTTGCATGGGGGCATCGGTCGGCGAAACCGCAGCCCGGCGCAATTTGGGATGGATCCGGCATCAGCCCGTTTATTGGCTGCAGCTTCATTTCCCTGCGCTTAATATTGGGCAGGGAGTTAAATAAACCTTCCGTATACGGATGCATGGTTTTATTAAAGATATCTTCCGCCGTGCCTTCTTCTACGATGTTTCCGGCATACATAACGGCTACTTCATCACACATCTGCGCTACAACGCCAAGGTCATGGGTAATCAACAGCATGGAAGTTCCCAAATCTGCCTGCAATTTTTTCATCAGTTTTAAAACCTGCGCCTGAATGGTAACATCTAAGGCAGTAGTCGGCTCGTCTGCGATCAAAACGGTGGGTTCGCAGGCAAGGGCGATCGCAATTCCTACACGCTGCCGCATACCGCCGGAAAACTGATGAGGATACTCTGCTGCACGTTCCGGTGCAATGCCTACCAGGGTAAGCATCTTTTTGGCACGCTCCATAGCCTCTTTTTTATTGACTCTATTATGCAGAAGGATGCTCTCCGCAATCTGTTCGCCCACGGTCATGACCGGATTCAGGGAGGTCATAGGATCCTGAAAAATCATAGAGATATCTTTTCCTCTGAAGGAACATAATTCTTCGTCGGACATATTATTTATATCTTTTCCGTTGATGACCAACCTGTCTGTTTTTATGATGCCGGGCTTGGGCACCAACTTCATCAGTGCAAGCATGGAGGTTGTTTTGCCTGCACCGGTTTCTCCCACCAGCCCTTTAATGGTGCCCTTTTTTAATTTCAAATCAATAGAATTCACTGCATATACCGTAGCGTCGTCCGTATGAAATACAATATTCAGCTTTTCTACGTCTACTGCATATTCCTGTTTTACCTCACTATTCATACTGCTGGCCTCCTATCTCTTCATCTTCGGATCCAATGCGTCTCTTAAACCGTCGCCTACCAGATTGATTGCCATTACTGTAATCATAATCGCAAGACCCGGAAAGAAACAAAGATATGGCGCTTTCAAAATATGATCTTTTGCAGATGACAAAAGGGCGCCCCATTCCGGTGTGGGCAGGGCAACACCAAGGCCAATATAACTTAAACTGGAAGCGCCGATAATTTTTGCGCCTACCTGAAGCGTACACTGCACCAGTATAGAAGAAAAACAATTTGGTAAAACATGCTTAAATACAATATAAATGGGAGAAGCGCCAATGGCATGAGCCGATTCAATATATTCGTTAAAACGCACGGTCATAACCGCCGCTCTGGTGGTACGCGCCAGTATGGGAATGGTGCCTACGGATAATGCGATTGCCAGATTAAACATACTGGTTCCGAATGCCGCTACAATGGTAATGCTTAACAGGATACTTGGAATGACGCCAAAAGCATCTACCACACGCATGACAATAGCGTCGTAACGCCCCCCTACATAGCCTGCGGAAGCGCCTACGGGAATTCCGATGACCATGCCCACAACTACCGCTGATACACCGATAATCAGAGAATATTTTGCACCGTAACCTACCCGTGCAAGCATGTCTCTGCCGTACTCATCTGTTCCGAAAGGATGTGCCAGACAAGGCCATGTAAACTTTTCCGGTATATTCATTTTGATAACATCAGCGTTATAATCCCAGATAATATCTGAGAAAACCGCGATTAAAATTATAGTCAGAGTGATAAACAGGCCGATCATGGCGCCTTTGTTTTTGCAGAATTGTTTCCAGGTTGCCACAAGCCTGTTTTGCTTTACACTTGTATGTTCAGTTGTCTCTTTTTTCTTTATCATGCCCACACCCTCTTTCTACTTGGCAAACTGTGCCTTGATTCTCGGATCAATCAATGCGTATAAGAGGTCCACAATCAACAGAATGACGGAAACCATAACTGCAGTCATAATTACGAACCCTGTTACCACTTGATAATCATTCTTTAAAATGGAATCCACAATATAACTTCCCACACCTGGCCATGAAAAAACTCTCTCTGTGATAACAGAACCGCCGATGAGACCTGCTACCTGGGTTCCTACTGTGGTGACAATGGGAATTAAAGCGTTTTTCAGGGCATGTCTTGACATGACAAGATTCTCTTTTAGTCCCTTTGCCCTTGCCGTTCTCAGATAGTCCTGATTGATAACATCCAGCATCGCGCTCCTGGTGGTTCTGGTAATCGCCGCCATCATAGCGGTGCCGTTTGTAATAGCCGGAAGCACTACGCTTCTCCAGCCCTGATCCGCTCCGAATGCTGGGAACCATTTTAAGTTTACTGCAAAGGCGATAATCAGCATAATGCCAATCCAGAAGTTGGGCATGGCCAGTCCGATAAATCCGATGGAGGATGCCAGTGCGTCAAACCAGGAGTTTCGTTTAATGGCGGCAACCATGCCAAGGGGAATACTGGTCAAAATCGCAAAGAGTGTAGCGGCTCCTGCCAGTTTTAAAGTGTTTGGCAGCTTTAAAAAATACAAATCCCACACAGGGATGTTGTTCAGATTGCTGGTTCCCAGATCTTTTCTCAAAATACCGGACATATATCGCACATACTGTACAATCATCGGGTCGTTCAGTCCATGAGTTTCTCTGTAATAATCGAGCTGTTCCTCTGTCGCTTCATCGCCCAGAACCGCTACCGCAGGGTCGCCGGGTACCAAATCCATAACTGCAAACACGACGAAAGATACTGCAATTACAACTAAAACAATCATCCCCAAACGTTTCAGAATATATTTTATCATATTTGTTCCTTTCAAGTCCAAGTGCCGCTTTATGACTAAAGCGGTCTTTTAATCAAAAGCGGCACTCTTCTATTTCTTATTCTTCAACTACATAGCTGCGGGATAAATCTACATAATACTGTTGGTTATTCAAATCTACACCATATAAGTTCTTATTTCCGATGCACCAGATATATCTTTCTGCAATAGGCACGCAGGGGATTAAGTCGGCGACTTTCTGCTGCACTTCTGCATAGTTTGTGCGCATCTCGTCCATATTCTTGCTGGAAGCGGCCTTTTCTACCAACTCGTCCAGCCCTGCGTCGGTAAAGTTCATAACGTTAGAAGCGCCGCCTGTTACAAGAAACCGTTCCACAATATTTAACATACCGCCTGTGGACGAAGACTGCTGCATATACATGTCATACTTACCGTCTTCTCGCAGATGAGAGCTGTAACCGGAATCGGAAAACTCCTCAACAGAGACATCAACATTAACCTCTAAAAGGTTAGCCTGAATAATTTCCGCAACAGATAAGAATTTTGCTGCTGAAATCAATCGGATCTGAAGCCTGTTGTTCTCGTCATAACCCTGACTTTTCAGAAGTTCTTTTGCCTTCTCCGGATCGTATTCGGGATACTCTACCTCTACATATCCCGGTGCCACAGTGTTGATAAAGTTACCCATAGGATCGCCTAATTCACCGTCGCCGAAGCATACTGCAATAATGTCATCTCTGTTTATTGCCCTGGCAACTGCTTCTCTGAGCACCTCATTGCTGCCCAAGTCTCTTGCATAGTTAAAACCGCAGAATACATTTGCCACATTCTTTGCAAAGTATACGTTGTAATCAGAATTATTTAAGTAAGCAGGAACATCTGATTCAGCAGGGTCTAAAGCACCGTCCACATCGCCGGATTCTACGGCCAGAACTCTCGCGTTGCTGTCGGAAATCAGCTTAAATACGATTTCCTTTGTAACCGGCTTCTCGCCCCAGTAGTCCTCGTTGCGTTCGATACTCCATGAAACGCCTGCTTCGTAGTTTTTAAACTTATAAGGACCGGTACCGATACAACCGCCGTCTGCAATACCCAGATCGGCAATGGCTTTTTCAGACATAATCTTCTGTGCCGCATAATATTCCCAGTCGGCACATATCATCTTTAAATTGAATATAACTGTCGTCTCATCCGGGGTTTCAATGGATTCAATCTTGTTTGCACCTGTAATCGGATAGTTGATTCCCTCGTTTTCGCTGGAGCCAGCATATTCAAAGGTAAACTTGACATCTGAGGATGTAAATTTCTCTCCTGTGTGGAAATATACGTCATCTCTTAAGTGGAAGGTCCATACGGTACTGTCTTCATTTGCCTCCCAGCTGGTTGCAAGATCAGGAATGATTTCGTTGTCCGCCGTAATCCTGACCAGACGGTTGTGTGTACAGTTTGTCACAATCGCCGTCTGTGTATTGGAGTTGCCATATGGCGCATTGGACGGCAGATCGTTGGGCGCCGCATAAACAATGGTTTCTTTGTAGGTTTCATTTTCTTGCTGTTCACGGTTAACATTTGCATTACCTGCAGTTTCAACCTGATTTTGCTGCTCTGTTTCAGTGGGAGCGGGAGTACTGCCGCCGGCTCCGCATCCTGCAAGAGCGAGAGTTGTCAAAAGACAAGCTGCTTTTGTGAATATTTTTTTCATTTCTTTTCCTCCTTGAAGAATTTTTCTATCAAAAACGATTCTGGATGTAACATACAACCGTTCTTTTTAAGATTTCCAGATTTCTCCTACACCGTTTAACCGGCAGGTTTCTCCTTCGACACCCTGAAAGGTTACATTCTTTAGAACTGCTTTTCCTACATTGGATAACACCAGCCCTGCTTTCCAATAATCTGGACCCTTTAAGGTCATAATGGCCTTCCCTGGCTTTGCATCGTTCTTCATCTTGAAGCTGCAGTCCTCAATGGAAATATGTGCGATCGGCTGCTCCGGCAGCCCCCAAAAGGCTCCTGCTGCCCATTCAACCTCATCTGCCACAATTCTGCGGAAGCGAAAAGAACCAAAATACGGCGTCCGCTCGTCCACCACCTGCTTTTCAGGGTTATACTTATACTCTGTATCCTGCAGATCGTTTCTCGCCTTATAAAACATATTGATAACCAAGGGAGCTTTTACGTTGTTCATGCGAATATTTTCAAAGGTGACTTTTTCTACAACCGCAGTATTTCCTCTGCCTCTCTGGGTCTTAATACGGAGTCCCCGGTCCGTACCTGTAAACAGACACTGGGATACACATATATCCTTTAAACCTGCGCTCATCTCACTGCCAAGAGTTACAGCGCCGTGTCCGTATTTCATATGGCAGTTTCTGATTACGATGTTCCTGCAGGGCGTTTTTAGGAGCCTTCCCATTTCTGCTTTTCCGGACTTAATGGCAATACAGTCATCTCCTACGGAGAAGTCACAGCCGACAATGTCAACATGATCACAGGAATCCGGGTCAATCCCGTCTGTATTGGGGTTTTCCTTCGGATTTTCCAGTTTCATATCAATATAAGAGATTTCTCGTGAAAAAAATGGATGCTGATTCCAGGAGGCGGTATTTCTGCAGGTAATGCCCTGTAAGGAGATTTTTTGGCAACGGTTTAAGAAAATGCCTCTCGGCCGCCATGCAACTCTTTTTACGATATCATTGACCCACCAGTCACTTTTATCCGCCTGACCGTCTATGATGCCTTCACCGTATATCTGTACATTGGTTACGGATATCCCTGTGATAAGCCCGGCAAAAGCTGATTCCGCCCTGCCCTCCCAGGTACCGTAGTAGTACTCCCTTTGTCCGTCTGCCGAGGCAACACGGCCCGGTAAAACCGGATATTTTTCTCGGTCTGTCTCCCCCAGCAATTGGGCATCCCGCTGAAGTTCCAGTCGGATATTGCTCTTTAAAAAAACGGGACGAATATAATATTTCCCCTTAGGAATAACAACCCTGCCGTTGTCAGGACAGCACATAATCGCTGCCTGAACGGCTTCCGTATCATCTGTTACTCCGTCGCCCTTTGCGTAAAAAGAGCGCACATCCAGAGTAACAGATTCCCAGGGTGTTTCAAAGAGAATTTTTTGATTTCCAGCAATTACCTGATATTTGGTATCTGGCTCCAAATCGTACAGGGAGAATACATTTCTATGAAATTTCTCTGGCAGCATTTTGCCATTTACAGATACATTATATGGTTTCTCCGCGTAATAGACCGTATCGCTGTCCAATTCAAAAGAGGCTGCTCTTGCCGTTAAAAATAATATTTTCATATTTTTCCGTCCACATTTTAAATAAATCTGCAGATATGATCTACCGCAATATCGGAGAAGCCGTAGATCTCTGCTTTAGTCATCTTGCCGTTACAAACCTCCAGAAGTTCTGTAAGCAGCCTGTCGCCTGCCTCCGCAATGGTTTCTGTCCCGGTAATAATCGTACTGACATCCACATCCATATTATCGCACATGGCTTTACAGGTGTCCGGATTGCCGCTCACCTTTAAAACAGGAGCCAGGGCATTGCCTGTAGGGGTTCCCCTGCCGGTTGTGAAAACCACTACCTGACAGCCGCCTGCCACCATAGAGGTAACGGAAGCGATGTCGTAGCCCGGAGTATCCATAATCACGGCGCCTTTTTTTGTCGGTCTCTGACCTTCTTCCAATACTTCTACTATGGGTCTTGTACCGCCCTTTTTAATGCAGCCCAGACTCTTTTCTTCCAGGGTTGATAATCCTCCGATCTTATTGCCCGGAGTGGGCTGACCGTCTCTGCAGTTCTGCCCTACCGCCGCAAGGTGGGCCTCGTATTCCTCACATATTTTAATAATCTGATTATGAATCTCTCTGGTGGCCCCTCTTTTTGCCAAGACATGCTCCGCTCCGATAAATTCAATAGTCTCGCTCATCATGGTGGAGGCTCCTAAATCGATCAGACTGTCACTCAAATATCCTACTGCAGGATTTGCCGCAATACCGGAGGTGGCGTCAGAACCGCCGCACTCGATTCCCATGAGCAGATCTGCAATATCACAGTCTGTCTTTTGCTCCATGGAAGATTGTTCTACCATTTTTCTTGCAGCCCGGACAGCCTTCTCGATTGTCTTTATGGTGCCGCCCTCTTCCTGGATGCCAAATGACACAATCGGCTTATTGGTCAGTTTTTCAATTTTCTCTCTCAACTCTTTGTGGGGAACAGTCTCACATCCAAGGCCGATTATAATAATTCCGTACACATTACCGTTACAGGCAAAACCTGTTAATATTTTTTGGGTCATCTCCGTATTATCTTTTACATCCGAACACCCTGTATTGATGATTACATTCACAGACCCCTTTACCTGGCTGGCAACAATACGGCAGCTCTCGCTGGCACAGGAACATGCGGGCAAAATCAGCACATGATTTCGAATCCCCACCTTGCCGTCAGGTCTTTTATAACCTCTAAATTTCATAGTGTTGTCTCCCACCTTACTTAAGCAATCTCATCCCCATAATTTCTCGGTATCCCCATAATATTGAAATGTGACACACATGTTCCCTGTGGAATGGCACAAGTGCTTTTTCCGATTACCTCACCGTATTTTAAAACATTTTCACCTTCAGCAATGTCCTGAATAGCAACTTTGTTCCAAATGGGAACTAACTCTGTTACCTCCATAGTGACCCACCTGCCGTCTGCTTTATACTGCAAAATTTCACCTGGTTTTAATTCCTTTGTGCAGACCACCACATTGTCCTTCACATGCATTAACAAGCCATTTTGTTTCATAAATTATCCTCATCAAATTTATCTTTTTTACTGCTTGCTATCATCATACCAATATGTTATCATAAAAGCAAATTTATAATATTTATTTTCATATAAATTGAATTTATAGGTGATATTATGGAACAGAATTGGATTTACATCTATACGGTATACAAAAAACGCAGCTTTTCCAAAGCTGCAAAAGAGTTGTTCATAACCCAGCCGGCTCTCAGCATTGCCATTCAAAAAGTAGAAAAGGAAATAGGCATGCCCCTGTTTGACCGCAACAAAAAGCGGCTGGAACTTACAGATGCGGGAAAGATTTTTATTGAGAAAATCAATGAGATACAAGAATTGGAAAACGAGTTGGATATGTGTTTAAATGATTTGTCTCAGTCCAAAACCGGGCGGCTGCATATCGGCGGCACCCACTATTTGAATTCCTATATTTTTCCGCCGGTTCTTGCCCGGTTCCAGGCAAAGTGGCCGGGCATCCAGCTGAGCCTGACAGAAGCGGGATCCTTCGAGATGTTGACTATGCTGAGGGAGCATGAGATCGATCTGACTCTCAATTCAACCGCGTCTGCCAACGATGCTTTTGACAGAATCCCCGCATTTTGCGATACTATTTTATTGGCTGTTCCCTGCTCCTGCCCGGAAAATCATGCTATGAGAGAGTATGCTTTTTCCGCTGCGGATATCGTTCAAAACAGACATATGAAAAAAGGAGGACCTGCTGTAGATTTAAAAGCATTTGCCACAGTCCCTTTTATTCTGCTCACGGAAGAAAATAATCTTTATTACCGCTGCCATGCGCTGTTCGCGGAGAATCAGATCAAGCCTTATATATATTTGCAAGTCAGCCAGCTGGTCACTGCTTACCATCTGGCGCGTTCCGGCCTGGGAGCCACCTTTACCAGTTCCCGCCTGGTTGCGGAAAATCACGACACGATGTACTATTACAAGATCAATTCTCCATTGTCCTTCAGGATATTTGACATCACCACCTGCAAGGGGCGTTATAAATCCAATGCGGCAAAAGCATTTATACAACTGTTTCAGGAATACTATGCAGATACCATGGAGGGGGTACTCTGATCAGCCTCTGCTTTCAATCCAGACCTTCTCCTGCTCATCCATAAAATAGCACCATCCCCGATACTCACTGTTTTTGTACAGCCTGGCCACAATCAGGCACATCCTCTGATCCAGCCTGTGATAAACCATCCGTCTCTCCCACGGCAGCCCCAAGATATAATCCCGCTCCTGCTTTTCCAAAATCTCCAATACCTGCTGAAATCTTTCCGGATCCCGCCGACTCTGGAGCCCGAAATCACAGGAGATATAGGCAGATATCTTTTGACTGGCCGTATTACAGCGCTTTGACAAGTAAGCCGAAAGCGTTCCGTCCTTCTCTTCACGGAAAACAGTTTCTTTCCAATGAATCGGTTCTCCGCCGAAATTTTGAACTGTCACCCTTCGGAAACTTTTTCTTCCATAGCGGTCATATTCCGCCACGAAATCATAGGCCTCCTGCCCTCTTCCCGTTCCGGGCTCATCTAAAAGCAGGATTCCTTTATCGAGAAAATGTTTCCACACAGTGTTCTGGATCCGTTCCAGGGGTGTGGGGAAAGCCAGTTTTTTTGAAATTTCTTCCACAGTGTAGCCGTGATCTGCCAGGTGACGGATGGCCCCGCCGCTGGCTGTCTCAAAAGTAAAGTTTGCCAACGCCTGCCTGAAATATTCTTGTTCTGCCATATAGTTTATCTCCGCCTCCTCATTTCTTCAAAAAAGCCCTGATCCAGATCTATGCTTTCCTGCCGGCCATTTTGCCATTGCCTGAATCCGCACAAAATACGCTCCGACAGTTACCTGTAGCAGCTGATTAACCGGAAAGGAAACGGGCTTATCAAAGTTATTACAGGCATCCGCCGATGCGGCAAAAGTTTTTTGCTTTTCAACTTGTTTTATGAATACCTGCTGGGAGAAGGAGTTCCAAAAGATCACATTATTACCATTGCTTTGGATGATGATCTGAATATCATGATTCCGACGGTATCTGTCCGATCCATATAAGTCCGCTTCCGTCACTGTTCATCCGATACACCGGGTGATGCTCATTTCCTATGTACATCTCAGCGATGATCTCATCCCCGCTTATCTCATAGCTCAACGCCAGATAAGGGAGGGGACTCTCCAGGATTTCTTGTTCTGACCCCGGATACAGATATTCAAAGATGATTTCCTTTCCGCTTCCGTCGGGATCCATGCGGTTCAGGCAGATTCCAACAGTGTCTTTTTCTTTCACGGTCTGCTCCTGCCCGTCTTGGGTCTTCCTGTAAGCAATCTCTTCAACGATCTCAGTGGAATAATAGATCTTCCCTTTGTAAAGATTTACGTCATCTATGGCAGTATCTGATCTTGCCAGCACAGTCACCCCTTTGTCTTGAAACCGGTACATGGCCAGATAAGACAAAGAACTGTCCTGAAAAGTGTAAAGCACGCAATCCTCATTACAGTCGCATGTGAGATATGCTTCGCTGGGAGGCATCACCTGACTCTCCGAAAGTTCTACGTCTTCTGAGAATCCAACAGAATCCACGGTCCAGTCCGTCACACGTTTGGGCGCGAGCCACCAGCGCCTCCCCGCTTGGTAAAGCGTAAGAGGCTCATCCAGAGAAAGCTCATATTCCACATCAAATCCGTCATCCTCCCATGAACCCTCCGAATCCCAGTATTTCTCCATGGCGTCAAAATCTTCGCTTCTTTTTTTCCTGATTCCAACACCTCTTTCCCAGTCGTTCTTTTCATAAGCTGTGACAAAAGGTCCGTATCCGTAAGTGGACTCTGACCCGGTTCTGTACCATACACCTTCGTCGTAGGTATAAGTATCCGCTTCCGACCATTTCCACGCGCTGCCGCCAAAGGCATGAGTGGTAAAAGAAGTCCCCTCTGCCGTCAGCGGTTCATAGGGGTCTCCAAAGACGCCGCCTTCATATCGTGTTCGTATCAGATTGATATCCTGAAAATCCAGGTGGTACTGTCCTGTCTTGTCGCTGGCGATGGCAAACAGAATGCGAGGGATCATATAATCTGTCATGATTTCGTCTTCTGTATCTGGCAGGGTCGTATCCAGTACACCCACATAATCCGGGATCTTGTCTTCATTGAAATCCAGTTCCACGCTGTCCCAGAGGGTCCAGCCTTCCGGAACAAAATCCATGAGTTTGCTGCCTGTATCCGGAAGCGTTGGAACGCGAAAGATGTCTTCAGGAGTATTTTTGCCGTCAGCCTGGTCGTTTTCCCGCGTTTCGCTTTCGGCAGGCTCTTTCTCTGCGGAATGGTCTGTCATATTGCTGGCCGAATCATCCTGAGACTGGGCCTGATTATCTACTTCAGGGTCAGACACGGCCAGAACTTTCGGAATCTGCTGAGGGTTCATTTTCTGGCTGTCACATCCGACCAAGGATATCAGACAAACCCCTATCATGAATTTTACAAGTATATGATCTCCGTTTATCATGTGTCCTTCCTCTTCTTTTTAAGCACCAATTTAAAAAGCAAACGGGCAATTCCTCCACATATGAAAACCCGAAAGCCATCTTTTACCAGTATTTCTCCAATCCCTGTATTGATGGCATATTGTATCTGTAACTCTAACGGAGGGTCCTGGTAGGGAATTCCTGCTTTGATTACGCAATAATATACACCTATGAATAAAATGATTATTCCTGCTAACAGAATAGCGTTGAGTGTTTGGAAGAGATATGATTCCTTTTTTGTCAGTTTTGTATGACCCATAAGTTTTTAACCTCCCCGTTTAGCGTAAAACTAAATATTCTTCCACCTCTTCTGTATCATCTAAAAGCGCAGTATATCCTTCGCCAGATACATATTAACATGGAGCGTCCAAAATGACAAGGCATTATCATTCCAGAACACCGGAAACTCAAAATGAGTCTGGTATTCCTTCTGTCCGTATGTTATACTCTTTCTTAATCGCTGATTAGGAGGTCCGGCAAATATGCTTTATGACAAAGATATCCGAGAACCGCTTTTTGATTTTTTGGAGGAACGATATGGGAAAACCCGCATTATAGAAGAAAAACAAGTGGGGAGATCTCGAGCAGATGTGATGATGGTGCGCCCTTCTTCTCTGTCGGGAATCGAGATCAAAAGCGATGCCGATACCTATGCTCGTTTAGAGAGGCAGGTCAGGGATTACGACCTATATTTTGACTATAACTATGTGGCTGTAGGCTCCAGCCATGGAAACCATGTGGAAGAACATGTGCCACGATGGTGGGGAGTCATTACCGTGGAACAGGAGGTCAGCCGTGTAGATTTCTATGTACTGCGGGAGGCTCTGCCAAATCCTAACCGGCTTCTTCGTGCCAAACTGAGCCTTCTCTGGAGACCGGAACTGGCTCATATCCAGAAGATCAACGGACTGCCTAAATACAAAGAAAAAAGCAAACTTTTTGTCATGGAGAAGATCCTTGTCAAAGTTCCCGAAGATATTCTCCATGAACAGATCAGCCAGGAATTGTTTGAGCGGGATTATACAAACATTCGGAATGTGATCGAACAATATCGCAGACAAACCTTACCCAGGCATTGAAACATCTCATTACACTTGTCTGCTCCAATACCACAGACCAGAGGTTCTGGCATCCCAGCCAGGATACCAGAACTTCTTAAGACATTTCAAAATCAGTTTTGCCGCCTGTCCTTCAGCGCCTGAATCCGGGCGTTCACATTGTCCGCGAATTCTTCGTCCGTGTATCTGGGGTCTCTTGTGTTCATCCAGACCTCACAGGGTGCCATGGCACATTCCCCGCAGTCTTTGAACCCCTTGTTGTCTGTGACGCACTCAAAGATCGGACACGCTTTTCCCTCCGGGGCGTGGAATACTTTTCCCTGGCAGGCGTTACAGCCCCTGCACATGGTTCCATAGCAGGAACAGGTTTCGCAGTCAGTGCCGCACACGCTGAAATCAGGCTTTTTTGACCCCCGATATTTCTCAAACCACGCCTGTACCACGGGCAGGGGATGCCGGGTCAGCTTCGCGGTCTCTTCGGGTCCGGATCCTTTTTCAAATTCCCGGCAGGCCACGGTGTACATGCTCTCCGAGACCTCGATGAGATGGCCGTCAGGGTCAAATATGTGGATTCCCCGCTGAAGCCAGGGATAGGTTCTGGGCTCATGGAGCCGTTCTACAGATGGGTGGGAATCCAAAAGGGACAAAAAACCGTCAAAATCTTCTGTCTCAAAATAGAGTTCCATGGTATTGGATCGAAACTTCATGGTCTCGGCCGGAAACCCGGCGATCTCGTCAAAATGCTCCTGCAAGGTCAGGCCGCAGGTCAGGGCTTTGCACCAGCCCAGGTCAACGGCTACCTCCAGGCCAAACAGGTCTCTGTAGAATGCTAAGGATGCGGACATATCTTTTACGGCAATCAGAGTATTACAATATTTCATGGCACGTTCTCTCCTTTTCAGAAATTGTAGGCTCTGATCATACCATCAATGGCCAGAAAAGTATTGTATATTTCCGACATCATAACGCAGAATTTGTGTCAGCCTGTTTCCCCGGTTCTGGCATATCTGGCCGCCATCTGGATATCCATGGTGTGGTAGCGCCTGAATTCTCTCATAAGGTGGGACTGGTCTGTATAGCCGTACCTGCTCACCCCGTCCAGTACCCGGAAATCGGGAGTTCTTATAATTTCGTTCCAGAGAAACTGATAGCGCACGAGGCCGCAGAGTTTTTTGGGAGTAATCCCGATATACTCGTGAAAAAGCCGTTCCATCTGCCGGCTGCTGATAAAGCACTCCCGGGCAAGCCGTCCCGCGCTTATGGCTCCTCTTTGAAAGAGAATCTGTTCCACAGCCTGTTCTACCACCTGACTCTGTCTCGGGTAAACTGTCTGGCCAAGGAGCAGGCTTTCAGCCAGAAGGCTCCGCTCCTCCAGGGAATCTGTCTCAAACAGCCGCTGTCCCAGCATCCTGTCCAGACGGCAAAATCTGGACCTCACGTCATAGCAGCCATTTACCGTACCCTTCAAAGAGTCCTCGGAAAAAGCCGCTGCTGCCCAGGCATAAAAGCGAATCCCGAACACGGAGAGAACATGCCCCGCCGCTCCGCCGTCCCGGGCCTCAAAACTTGAGTCATTGATCCCGCAGAACCTGCCGGTGACAGTGCCGGCCGTATGGTCGATTTCATAAATGATATCCACGCAGGTGTCCGGTACCACCAGGGTTTTTACAGATTTCTGCCAGGTTTTCCGATAAGGCCCGGCGCTTCCCCAGAAACAGCGGACGATCCCCGTAAGCCCCGGAGATCTGGGCAAAATCTCCCGGTATGTCTCACTCTGCTTTCCCGGAGTGGCTGTCAGAGGAATATAACATATTTTTTTCATAAAACAGGTCCTCGGATGGTAGTTCTTTCAGGATAACTTCGTAGGCTTCATACTCATGGTCAAAATGATATCCCAGTTTCTCTGCCAGTGCCACGGACCAGAGATTGTGGGCATCCCAGCTGGGATACCAGCCCCGGTCAAGACATTCCAAAATCAGCTTCGCCCCGCAGATACCCGCAAGCCCTTTTCTGCGGTGATCCTCCCTGGTGTCGATCTCCACCTCGATGCCTCCCTCGTAGGAAGAATAGGATGAGGCCCCGGAGACCGGTTCCCCGTCCTTGAGGATCACGGCCCCCAGCCCGTACCTCTGAAACTTTTCGTAATCTTCATACTGAGATACCCAGTCGCGGCACCAGCCCGTCTCCTGACAGCGCTTAAACAGGGATTCATCGATCATGGTCAGGGTGTATCCCCGGGGCAATTGATCCACCATGGACCGGAGTTTCTCCCTGTCAAATACATGGGGCTCCTTTTTTATGGCGTACCGGGAAATCTTTTTCCCCTGTTCCCCGTAACATGCTTCAATCAGTTTTGCCCAGTCACGGTTTTGGGGCACCAGAATGATGAAATCCTGCTTACACGCCGCCTGTACATTCCGCACGATTTCCCTGTCAGGCTTTCCGGCGAAAAAACAGAAATCCCCCAGCACCGCCATGGCGGAATCCGGCATTTCCGGGGAATCCGAGAAAATCCTGCCCATGACGCCCTGAAGGCATGACCAGATCAGGGTCTCCTGCCAGCCTTCAAACAGGGGCGCCGCTTTTTCGGGATGCGTCAGCTCAAAAACCATTTTTACCTCCGTCCTCTGTCTCGATTTCCATATCCGGCCGTTCCAGCCGCTTACAAAAACTGTATCCCTTTTTATAAAAAGAATGCTTCTCATAAAAACCATGGGCCCGTATCCGTTTAAGTCCGCTGTTTACCAGCATAACGGAAGCATGGTTCTCTCTCCCATATTCCTCTGCTTTCCGTATCAGAGCGCTGCCTACCCCCTGGTTTTGAAAATCACGGGAAACCGCCAGGGCGATAATACGGGTGACCATTCCTGTAATCTCCAGCGCGAGACACATATGCAGCCCAATGAATCCGATGACTCTGCCATCGTCCACAGCGGTAAAGATCATGTAATTCTTATCTTCCTCCATTTGCCTGATCCTTGTTTCCAGATCATCACAGGCGACCTCATATCCCAGCTCCTGGTTGATCAAATCACAGATTTCGGATATATCGTCTTTACAATAAGTTCGGATCCTCATCATTTATTTACCTTCCCGTCTTCTCACAGACTCTTAGCCCATTATATAACATCGACTTGTTAAATGGAACAGATTTCTTGCGTGAAATGGCAAAATAATGAAATTGCTGTTTTGGTGAGTGGAGGCGATGCTGGTGTTGGGCCCGAGAGAAACGGTCTCCGTTCCAGGCTCAGATACGCCAAGCATTCCGATGAGCCCTTAAAGCGGAAAACAGTCGGGGTGAGGCCCTCCTGTTTTCCTGGTCTCATCTCCATAGCGTAAATTCGCCTGGCCCGGAGACCGTTTCTCTCGGGCAAAATCAGAATTCGCCGGCCCCAATATAGCTGGCTAATGGTTATTCCGGACTGGTTAGGGAATCGCTGCCTGGTTGATCAAATACTAAAAGCCAAGGATTAGCCAGCCCATCAAAAAGCGCCGTAGATTAAAAAATATGGCATGAAAATCCGCGAGTGCCGTAAACGCGGTCTTTTGACAGGACAAAAATATAGCAGGCAACACCGTCATTGATCGGCAGAGCGTTGAGACAGCGACCCCTATGAGAGCTATTTTAAGTGAGCGAACCTCAGCCAGCGAATTTATGCTTTTGCCAGTCAGAGGAGGGCTGTCCCG
>CATKXR010000027.1 GCA_949840805.1 uncultured Lachnospiraceae bacterium
CGGAATCCCTTTGCCACTCTTCTTTTAATCTGATGCCGGATCTGTATCCATTTAAGATTTTTTACGGTATTCCAGTAAAGCCATATCTTCTTTACCTTATTCACAAATATTCCCTCTGCTGCTTATAGCGATTTCATCCGTCTTCACTCAAAAAGCACCGCCAACATCCGGTCTGTCAATACCTCCACCCGCCGGTTATCCCGGATATATTTTCTTCCATTTATGCCATACTGCTTTCGTTCATCCTCCGGCATATGGTAAACCTTTTCTATTTTCTCTGCCAGATCACGGGCATTGTATGGCTCGAACACCATGCCGCCCCCGCTGGCTGCCACCTCGTCATCCTTATAAAGAAAGCCGTACAAGGTACAGGCCCCTGAATACAGATATTCGTTTACCTTATTCTTGGAAACACCGTATTGATAAACCTCCTTATGCCCCTCCACCTCCAAGTGAGCCATGCAGATATCACTCCGGCTTATCAATGCAGGCACTGCTTCTTTTGGGATGCGGTCCCATACAAGGGCGTTTTGAAGCCTGTTTGCGCGGATAAATTCCCGCATTCCTTCTTTTTCCTGTCCGCTACCGACAAATACCATTTTAATCGGCAAACCCTTCTGCTCCAATATTTTCAACGCTTCCAGCATGACATAAACGCCCTCATAGGTCATGTAATATCCTGCAAAGGAACAGATAAATCCGGTAGAAATAAATTCCCGGATCGTCTCCGGGAGAAGTTCTTTTTTCTTTGCGTTTTCATCAAACCGGTCACAATCCATAGGTTGTCCGATCAAGAATGTTTTTTTCTCTGGTATTCCCAGTTCTTTGCAAATGTATTTATCTCCGTGATCCATGGAGTAAATGATCCTGTCTGCCTTCTGAAACGCCCATTTCTGTAACCATCCAAAAAAAAGAACCATAGGATCGTAGGGCTTCTTTTCACCGCCGGCCACCCAGATACGAGGCCAAAAATCCCTGACCTCCGCACAAAAACGGATCTTATATTTTTTAGCCACTTTGTATGCTGCCACCCAAGCCAGAGGATGGACAGAGCAGCCCGTAACCACATCCGGTTTGCCGTATTTTTTTGCTATGGCTGCCTCATATCTGGCGACCTTATGCATGAAATCAAGCATATTTCCGGCCCGAGCCAAACCGTTATTTGTCTCATAGCTGCTGGTTTTCAGATAAATATAATAAATATTGTCCCTCAGCCTGTTTACCAGTACATTTTTTTGAGAAATATATTTGTGTGTAAAATGGGAAAAGCCGGATGCGATGACCACAACCTTATATCCTCTTTTCCCCAGCTCCTTTGCAAAATCGTATTGCCTGGATATCCCGCCATATCGGGGCTCTGATGAATAGTGGTCAATGATCCAGATTCTCTTCATCCTTCATTCCTTTCCCTGACGGCAACCGTTCCCATAAACCTTGATCGGTTGCCCCTCATGCATCCTCACCTTTTCTTTCTGTAAAAACAACGGACGTTTTCAGGTCTGACACCTGGTAACTAAACCCGTTATATTGTGAAAGCTTATGGCTGTACACACTGTTTCCAAAGGCCTTGTCTGTCAAATCACCGATTTTTCCAGGGATACGGGAGGCAAGCACCACAAGGGGATTCAGCATTTTTGTCGTATGTATTTTCTTTTTTCCGGCTGATGCGATCATTTTGACCAGTTTAGATGTATTGGAATACTCATGGTTTTGCGGAAAATACACTCCACCCTTCCCTGATAACACTAGCAAGCTTACAAATTCACACAAATTATCAATATAGAGCATTGACCTTTCGTTCTTCACATCCGGAAAAACAGGCGCTATTCTGGCTAATTTCGCTAGAATAGGATAATTTCCTTTACTCCCTCTCCCATATATCATTGGCGGCCGCAGGACAGCCACTTGAAAGTTCTCTCCCTCCAATGCTCTTACCCCTTTATCCGCTCTCCATTTGCTGTCCCCATAAAAATTAGCCGGTGACGGGACCGTAGTTTCATCAATCACTTTCTTTTTTCCATAGGGTGCCGAATCCCCATATACAATGATCGAGCTCATAAAAATAAACTGTTTAACACCGCTTTTTTGGGCTGTCTCTGCTGTTTCAATCGCAAGATCCGTATTGACTGCATAATACCGGGCCTTCTCCTCATCCCCTGCCGAGCCGATATCCGCGTGAGCAATTCCGGCTACATGAAAAACAGCATCATAGGAAGAAAAATCACACTTTCTCCATGAGCTGTCTGTCATGTCAATTGTATTTATGGAAAGATTAGGATAGTGTATTTTGGCATAGGACTGAAAGCTTTCACCTATATAGCTGTCTGCACCGGTGATTAATACATTTTTGTGGATCGTTTTATCAATACAAAATCTTTTCTTATATCCATAACCCTCAAATCCGGCATCAGAACTTTTTACAGATTCTATTTCCGAAAGATGCATGTCACCCTTTCTTTCCCGGTCATCCTGCTTTTTATTCTTTTTTCTTTGCATTGTCTTTATCAGACTTTTCTCCTTGTACCGTTCTTCCCCAAAAATCACTACTCCCACGGTCCGGATTAAAATCCTGATATCCAAAAAGAACGAAAAATGTTCTACATAATAAACATCCAAACGGTAGCGGTCCTCCAGATCCAGGTAGATATTCCCGCTCACCTGGGCAAGCCCCGTCATCCCGGGTTTCATGTTCAGCCGCTTTGCAGTAAATGGCGTATAATCCGCCAGGGACGCAACCCTTTCCGGACGGGGTCCCACCAGGCTCATTTCCCCTCTTAGCACGTTCAGAAGCTGAGGGGTCTCATCCAATTTTGTCCGTCTCAGAAATCCCCCGATTTTCGTGACCCTTGCATCACCCTTTAAGACCTCGACGCCTTTTTCCATCTTTTCGCTTCCCTGGTGCATGGTCCGGAACTTATAGATCTTAAATATCTTTTTCCGGTACCCCGGCCTCTCCTGCAGGAAAAACACCGGCCCTGGTGAAGTGATTTTTATGGAAACCGCTATGATTAGCCACATCGGAAACAGCACCGCAACCCCTATGGCTGACAGAGCTACGTCAAATTTCCTTTTTAGCCGGAGTTCTCTTTGTCTCTTTCTGTTATCTGCCATTGCCATTCTCTTTTTCCTGTATAATCTCATATTCAATGGGCCGGATATATCCGTCTGCAACCCGGATCCCATCCGAATCCCCTTTTTGGGCGGACCAGATCCTCCATATCTCTTTTCCCTTCCTGTAAAACGCCCCCGGATAGGGATGGGTCACGGCACGGATTAATGTTAAGGCCTCCTGGACAGACATATCCTTAATAATTTCCCCGTCTTCCGGCCTGCGTCCCGGCCACTCCGTTGCCTCCCGTTCGTCCTGTCTGATGAAATCCACCTCTCCGCTTAACAGCCGCTCCCAGTTATTCCGGATCAATAAGATATGGGCTTCCTTTACCTTCTGGTATAATTCAGTGGCTGTTATTGTGGAATTTAAGGGGATCACCGTCTGGTCAATGATGTCTCCCGTATCCACCCCTTCGTCCAGCCGGAACAGGGTCACTCCTGTCTCTTCTAACCCCTTTAAAATTGCCCAGGGAACCGAAGCGCGCCCTCTCCCCTTAGGGAGCAGGGTTGGGTGCATCCCGATACATCCCATCCGGGGCATCCCTAACACGGCCTTCCCCGCAATCTGGGACCAGCCAATTATAAACAGCCAGTCCAGCTGGAGCTCTTTTCCTGCCCTCTCAACAGTCCCGTCATTGATATTCCGGATTTTGATAAGGGGTATCCCGTGTAAAGCCGCAAAATCATCAAGGTAAACCCGCCCTGACTTATTGCGTGCATAGTGGTCTTCCAAAGTAAAGATAATCTTAAGCTCACCCCCGAGCCGGTAGATTTCTTCCATACAGCTCATCCCTAACTGGACACATGTCACAAAGCCAACTTTTTTCATAGCCACTCCTTACCGATCCTGCGGAATACGCTTTCAAAAGCCTCTGCGTATTCCAGCCCGCATTGCGCCCCCCGGAAAGCCGCCAACCCCCTTAAGGCCTCCCGGCTCCGGGGATGGGGGTAGTCCCTCATGACCCCTTTATAAAGGGAAAGCGCCTCTATTTTTTTAGTAAGGCCCTCTTCCCCAATCTCTGTAAAAGTATTTGGCCTGAATGCGATTCCCCCGCTGTTTAAAGCCCATTCCGTCGCGGACGGGACCTCCATAAACAAAAAATCCTTTAAAGGGTTCCTGTCCTTACGCCTTTGAAAAATCCTAACCGCCGCCTGGCAGGCTAAGGATGTCTGGACGTGGTCATTATTTAAGTCTGACGGGTGGTGGGTAAAGATAACATCCGCCCCCGTCCGGACAATCGCTTCCTCAATAAACTGCACCAGCTCCAAATGGGGGACTGTATTAAACTGGATATTGGGGAAACTGCCGCAGATCACCTCATGGACCCCCAGAAGCCCCGCGCTTTCCCGGGTGTCCCTTTGCAGCTCCGCTGCACCGGGCCGAAAATTTCTGGCCTCCGCCTGTGAGCATAAAATACATACATGGACTTTCTTCCCCTCCCGGGCAAGCCTGTAAATCGTTGCCCCTGCCCCTAATACTTCGTCATCCGGATGGGCTGCTACGATTAAATACGACATACTGGCCTCCTATGCCTGTGCGAATTTTTCATCTTTCCGTTACTGTTTTTTATTTGGCAGGTAAGAAGGGATCATCGACTGGACCAGCTCCCGGATATCCCCCGCCTCCCCATAGCTGGCATCCATCAGCTCCTTTAGCTGCGCCAGGAACCGGTCTGTATCAAAGGGGATGGGCGCTCCTATGTGGATCAGATGGTTGGGGGTGGTCTTCATCCCTTCCTCCTCCATCAGCTTTTCCTCATACAGCTTTTCCCCCGGCCGTAAACCCACATACTCAATCTTGATATCCACATCCGGCTTAAAGCCGGAAAGCTTGATCAGGTTCTTTGCCAGGGCATCGATCTTCACCGGTTCCCCCATGTCCAGCACAAAGATTTCCCCGCCTTTTGCATAAGTTCCTGCCTGCAGAACCAGGCTTACCGCCTCGGGGATGGTCATAAAATACCGGACAATATCCGGATGGGTCACAGTCACCGGCCCTCCCGCCGCGATCTGCTTCTTAAAAAACGGGATCACCGAGCCGTTGCTTCCCAGCACATTCCCGAATCTGACGGCCACAAATTCCGTTTTTACAGAAGTTATATCTGTATCCGGCTTCTCTGAGCCTCCGGCAAAATCCGTTTCAGATTCTATCGATATTGCAGCATCTTTCGTGTTCGGACTTTCCGGCATGCCGGCATCGCTTCTCTCCAGGGACGCCGGTTTCCCCAGCCCCCTCATACTCCCGTCCTCGTCATTGCTGTGGGCATGGAGCACCGGCAGCTCCCCGGCCTTTCCCGCTTTGATCTTCTCGTCAAAGGCCTGGATCACCATCTCACACAGTCGTTTGCTGGCCCCCATAATATTGGTTGGGTTCACCGCCTTGTCCGTGCTGATCAGCACGAATCTCCTGCATCCGTTCCTCATTGCCGCATAAGCGGTTTTATATGTACCGATGGCATTGTTCTTAATCGCCTCCCTGGGGCTGTCCTCCATCAGGGGAACATGCTTGTGGGCTGCCGCATGGTACACAACCTCCGGGCGGTATTTCGCAAATACATTGTTAATCCGCCGGCTGTCCCGTACCGAGCCGATCAGCACTTCCAGATTCAGTTCCGGATAATTTGTCCGCAGCTCCTGCTGGATCTCATACGCATTGTTTTCATACACATCAAAAATAACAAGCTGTCTGGGGTTGTGCCTGGCAATCTGCCGGCACAGCTCGCTGCCGATGGAACCTCCCCCGCCTGTCACCAAAATCACCTTGCCGTTCAAATACTGAAAGACTTCTTCCAGATTGGCCTTGACCGGCTCCCGTCCCAGTAAGTCCTCGATGGCAACCTCCTTCATATCGCTGATTGCCACCTCTCCGTTAGCAAGCTGGTACATACCGGGCAGAATTTTCAGTTCGCATTCGGTCTCTTTACAGATATTTAAAATATCCCGTTTCTGTTCTGCGCTGGCGCTGGGAATGGCAACCAGAATCTTCTCAATATGCAGCTTTTCCACATTCTGCAAAATGTCCTCCCTGCCGCCTGCAACAGGCACTCCGTCAATGAAACGGCCCCATTTATCCGGGTTGTCATCAATAATGCAGCAGACTTTTTCCACACTCTCTTTTGCCTCGTGAAGATCCCGCAGAATCATCTGTCCCGCCGCTCCGGCCCCGATCAGCATCACCCGTCTGGCATAATGCTGGTCATTTTCCTTTTTCTTCAGTCCCCACATAAGGAGAAAAAAGCGGTAGGAAAACCGCACGGCCAGCAGCAGAACCGCCTGCAGCATCACCCCAAAGGCATAATAAAACAGAGGCATCCGATAAATGCCCCCGTTCTGAATGGCCTGGCAGGTAATGGTGATTCCTGCTATATGAAAAATGGAAATAACCGCCACTGAGGTCAGCACCCTGGCCAGTTCATTATAGCTGGCAAATCTCCATATGCTTTTGTACAGCCTGAAATAAGAAAATACAGCCACACAAAACAAGGAGTAAACAGGTGCAAATTTTAAAAACGGCTCCAGATAAATGCGTGGTATCATACGATACTGGCATTCAAACCGAAACCACAAGGCAAGGTAAAAGGAAATATTTACCGCCCCCATATCATACAAAAGCAGCCCAATATCCTTCTTCTGCCAGTTTCTCTTCATAAGTATTTTCTTTCTTGAATTATCCATTTTTCCTCTGTTTATCCTGGAATGATTCATCTTATTTATCCCTGCGCCCTGCTGTCCTCCAGCTTATCCGATTCATCCGGGCATCCCTGCAGAAACCTCCACATCCTTATACAAAAGTTTCCGTTCCGTATCCTCCTTCAGTATAATCCCCAGCACAATTGCCTGATCCTCCCCCCATAACCTGCGGCGTACCATGGCATAGCGCTTTTTAAACTGATAGCGTTCAATCTGTCCCCTGCATGCCTTTAAGGGATCGGATATTTTACAGATTTTTCCCTGTTCATCTTTCATCACATAGGAAAGCCGGACTATATGGTCCTCTCCTGATATTTTTATTAAAAAATCCACATCCTCTTCCATCACAGGGAAGAGGGTAAGATTCCCGCATGCCATCAATCCTTCCAAAAGAGGGTTCTGCCCGGACCGATTAAAAAGAGCCCCGCTCTCCTTACAAGTAAGAAATACACATCCGGGAAACAATGGCTCCACATGGACAATGCTTCTCTGCTGTTTTCTCCAGATCCGCTCCTGACGGATCACAAAACATTCCCCATACATACTGGCGGGAACGGTTCTGCGGATTTCTTTTGCCAGTTCCTCTTCTCTTCCCACCCATGTTTTCAGCAGATACCACAGCATAGACGATTCCTTCTCCCTTCAGCAAATGTTCTTATTTTTCTCTAATGTTTCATTTTCCAAAAATCTTTTACACCAAAGCGTAAAGACAGATGATGCACCCAAAAATTATTTGCCGTTTTTTATAACATGGATTGTTCTGCACCCTGTGCTCCTGCAATCCAAAGAATATTCAAATGAAACCCCTGCCGGAAATCCCGCTTATTTTTCTTAGCCCTTCCACAGGCAGCTCTATCTCCATATCCTGCCCGAAGAGACGGATCCCCATCTTGACCGCATGATTTTTCACCTCATACACAACCCCGGTCATTCCAGCAAATACCCCGCTGGCGACTGCAATCCTGTCACCCACGGACAGATCCGGAAATCCACTCCCCTTTTCTTCTCTGTTCTTTTCCTCGCTATTCTTTTCCCCTCTGCCCTTTACCCTTCTGCCCTTTACCCTTCTGTCCTTTTCTCTTCTGTCTTTTTCCACTTTGCCCTTTTTCTCTCCGAGCTTTTCTTTCCCCGGTATTTCCGCCGGCATATACCGTTCTGGAACCTGTATCGGCGCCTCCACCTTCCCAAACTTCAATTCCCGGCAGATATCCTCATCTAAAACAATCCCCAGCAGGACCGTCTTTTCCTTCCCCAGAAGCTTCAGTCGCACCAGCACATGCCGTTTTCCGAGACGGCATCTCTCTATCTGTGACACACAGTTCTCCAATGGCCCGGACACCCGGCGGATCTTCCCCTTTCTGTCCGTCTCCAGATAAGAAAGGCCTATTATATGGTTTTCGTCCATGATCTGTTTTAAAAACTCTTCTTCCTCCCTCTCCACAAAAAGGAAAGAATACGTGTCATCCGCCATCATTTTTGACATAGCCGGAACTTGTTTCAGGTAAAAAAATAAAGCCTCCGGCTCTTTAGAAGTGATAAACACATAACCGGGGAAGGCCCGTTTCACCTGGACAAGGTTCTTCTCCTGCCTCCTCCAAAGCTGTTCCTGGTAAATCACGAAACATTCCCCGTACAGATTCCCTGGAACCATTCTGCGTATCAGCCCTACCAGTTTCTCTTCCTCGCCGGTCCTCGTCTGCAGCACATACCACAACATAAGCTCCCTCCCTCTGCTTTCGGAATGTCAGGCCACTTAAGATAACCGCCTGTAACACGTTTCCTTTAAACCAGGGATAAAAGGGCAAGCTCCGCCATCTCCCGGCCATTAAAAACAATGACCCGGAATAAGCTTCATGGCAATGCCACAGCCGATATGACCCCTTTCAGGGAATTGCAGCCTCAAAGCTCACAGCTTCCCTTCCCGGTTTTGTAAAAAACAATCTGCCAGTGCAACATAATATATAATTGTGTTGCACTGGCAGCTCTTTTAAATTTGTGAAAAACGTTGATATTATAAGGATTTAAGAAATAAAGACAATAAAGAAATCCCCAAAATTCTTAAGAAAATCCACCCCGGTTTTTCCAATAAATCTTAACTTTTCCAACGGAAAAAACCTTGCAATCTAAAGAAAAGAGTGTTATGATTACGGAGTATTCTGAGTGCAACACAATTATATATTGTGTTGCACTCAGTATTTTGTTATTCCCCTTGTCACTTCCTTCATTTATCACAAGGAATCACCCCATGACCTGCAAATAAGCAATTTTCATTGCTATTCCCAAAATGGCTGATAACGCAGCCCGGGCGGCCTCCATGAACAGTAATAAATTTCCCCTGCCTATGGCTCCCGGCAAAAAACTTCCCCATTTACCTTAAATTTTATGGTATAATATACATATATACATACCCGCCTGCCTGCAAGGCCCACAACACAAACCACAAGAAAAGGAGCAGAGCATTCCCATGAAAATAACCGAAGAATCCATGCGTCAACAAGAGTCCCCCCAGGAACCATCCCCCAGGCCGGAACCGGAACCCAGGCCTGGTGAATTAGAAAAGCTGAAGGCCATGAGCTGGAAAGACCGTATCTGGTATATCTGGGCTTACTACAAAGTTCATATGGCGCTGGCAGTCGCCGCGCTTTTAATCCTCCAGGTCGTGGCCACATCCATCTACCAGAGCACCTTCAGCACCGCCCTATACTGCATTATCATCAACAGCCAGTCTTCCGAGGAAGTAAACTTTGCCCCTCTTCAGGAAGACTTTGCCAGGTATTTGGGCCTTGGGAAAAAAGAGCTGATCAATGTTGAATCCAATTTTATCGCTTATGGCGACAATGCCTCCGAATTGAGCTATGCCATCCTGGCCAAAATTTCTGCCCTTGTATTTTCCAAGGACCTGGATGTCATCATTGGCGACACGGACACGATAGACCATTTTGCCACCCTCAACGGATATCTGGACTTAGAAAAGGAGCTGCCTCCGGAGCTTCTGTCTCTGGTACAGGACCGCCTGTTTTATGCTACCGGCGAAGACGGCGCCGAATATGCCTGTGCCATTGATATCAGCGGGACATCTTTTGCCAGTGAAACTCATTTGGGGCAGGAGCCGCCTCTTTTGGGAATCATCATCAATTCCGATCAAAGAGAACATACCGAAGCACTGATCCGCTACATTTTTGCTCCGTGACGGAAGGCGCAGACGAAAAGCCCAATTTTTCCAGCAGTTTCTTGGAGGCGTCATTGGACGCTTCCACAACTGCACAGACCGGACACCCGTATTCTTCCCTGATATACTCCAGCACGGTACGGCAGGCTTCCCCGCCATATCCCCGTCGCCGGTACGGCTTGAAAATATGATATCCCAGTTCCATGCGCCCCTTTTCGTCACATCCTGTTATGCCAGCTTTTCCTATGATCCTTTTATCTTCTTTCCTCTCCACAGCCCACAGGCCATAACCGAAAAATTCATATTGTCCATGGATGTATGCCTTCAGCTTTTCTTTGTCCTGAAAGACCAGGTCGTCTTCCTTATCCTCCGGCTCCGAAGGCACCTGTTTTGCGTCTTCCTCCGTGAACTCCCGGACCGTAATCCGCCTTGTCTCCCCGATAATCCAGGGCAGGCCTTTTTCCCGGCACACCACCTGCTCCAGATACCGCTCCGTGACAGCATCTTCTGTCTCCGCCAGATATCTGGCCACAGGAAGCTTTCTCGCCCTGTCCGTCCCCGTCACACCGACAATAACCCTCCCTGCCGCTTTCGCGGCAAAGAGGGTCTCCTCATCATCTGATATCACAACACGGTATACCGTATTCTGTATGGTTATATCTCGCTCCCAGGTCATTCTGTTTTACACCTTTTCCGGCTCCTCATACTCTTCCTCAAAGGTATCCACCACAACCGTACTCATCCTCTGAGCCTTCAAAGGCCGGTCATTATAGTCCACCCGCACCTGAGCGATCTGATCTACCACATCCATTCCTTCCGTGACTTTGCCGAATGCCGCATATTTCCCGTCCAGGTCCGGTATGTCCCTGTGCATGATAAAAAACTGGGAGCCTGCAGAATCCGGAACCATGGTCCGGGCCATGGAAACCACGCCCCTCTCATGTTTTAAATCATTGGCAAACCCGTTTTCGCTGAATTCTCCTTTAATAGAATAGCCAGGGCCGCCCATTCCGTTTCCCTGGGGGCATCCTCCCTGAATCATAAAATCCTCTATAACCCGATGGAAAATCAGGCCATCATAATACCCTTTTTTCACTAAGCTGATAAAATTCCTCACCGTGTTGGGAGCCGTCTCGGGATACAACTCCGCGCGAATCACACCGCTGTCCTCCATGGTAATCGTCACGACCGGATTCTTCATTTCATTCTCCTTCCCATACCATTAATCTCAGAAATTGTTCTCGTCCCTGCAGGCCAGAATATTCCGGTAAAAGCTTTCCATTTCCTTCTTTGTATCAAACACAGCCACATACATCTGGTTTCCCATAGCGCCTGCGAGAACGTCCGGAAGACGTTCTGCCATCTTTATGTTGCTGCCGTATTTCTCCATAATGTCCCCGTCGTCCATGATAAAATCCTTGCCGTCCCGCCGTCCCGCAAACGCGCAGAAGGCATGTTTGCCTACCGGCATCGTAGAATACCCGAAGGCAATCATATCCGCCCAAATCTTGTAAACATTTGTACTGTGGGCAAAATTGATCATATCCGGCGTAAAACCTCCGCAGGGGCGCATATTCACTTCCAGCGCCACCACATCCCCCTTTTTTCCCATCCCTTCCTGATCTCTCGTCAGGCGGAAAAATTCAAAGTGGACGAAACGGCTCTTAACCCCAAAGCTCTTTACAGCCGCGCGGCCTGCCTTCCTGGTGTCCTCCGGCAGCTTTTTTAAAATATAGTAAATGGAATTGTCCTCATTATTCACAATATCCATAATGGACATAGGCGTCACATTTCCCGTCTCGAACATGGGCTTTCCGTTGGCGTCAATAATCGCGTCATAGGAATTGACCTCCGCATAGATAAACTCCTCCATAATGTAGGAAACCCATTCCATCCGGTTATCCATAAAATGCTTAAGCTGTTCCTCATTCTCGATCTTCCAGGTATCCGATGCGCCCACGCCGTTATCCGGTTTTGCCACCACCGGATAACCCACTTTTTTAATAAATGCCAGGCACCCCTCTAAATCTTTCACCATATGGTAACGGGCTACCGGAATCCCCGCTTTCGTGTAATACTCCTTCATCCTGGATTTATATTTGATCCGGGGAATGTCTTCCACCTGGAACCCGCTTTGAATGTTAAAATCAGTCCGCAGGCGCGCGTCTCTTTCCAGCCAGTATTCATTATTGGATTCCAGCCAGTCGATCCTGCCGTGCTTAAAAGCGAGAAATGCCACTGCCCGGTAAACCTCATCCTCATTTTCCAGGCTGCTGACCTTATAATATTCATTCAGGCTGTCCTTCAGCTCACTAGCCAGTTCATCATAAGCCTGATCTCCGATTCCCAGTACATTCATGCCATTATTCTTCAGTTCCCGGCAGAACTGCCAGTAATTTGTCGGGAAATTGGGTGAAATAAAAATTATGTTCTTCATGATTTTTTCCTCTATTCTGTATTTGATTTCCCGCACAGTATACTTTACTTTATCTTATGCGGCATGGTTTCTCTTCAGTTCTTTTCCAGCAGGTACGGCAGAAAATACACTACCTGCTTATACCACCAGGGCCAGTCGTGGGCGCAGTCAAATCCCCAGAAATCCACCCAGGCATGGATCCCCTTGTCATTTAATATCCCCTGAAGCTGCCTTGTGGAATCGGGGATCTCCCAGGGTCCCTGCCCCACGCAGATCACCGCCTTATTCCGGTTATACTGCTCAATATAGGAATGCTCTCTTGGCATATTGGCCAGATAATGGACAGGTGAATTTAAATATACCCGCTCATCCATATACCCGTGAAATCCGTAATCCGCCGTATAAATTCCGCTGAGTGCCAGAAGCCGGTCAAAAATGGACGGGAACCGGAAATACAGATTCGCCGCGTGAGTCGCCCCCAGGCTGCTTCCAAACACCATTATCCCGGGATTTCCATCCCACCCGTTCCGTTCATTGGCCATCCAGCGCATGAAAGGCACTACTTCATCCACAATATACTGAATCCACTGCTCATGACGCCAGCTTCTCCAACCGGGATCTCCGTTTTTGTTTGACCAGGTCTCCTTGTCCATAGTATCAATGGCACATACCATCACCTGGCCGGAATCAATCCAGGGCGACCATACATCTGCCATCTTGTAATTTTCAAAATCAAAAAATCTTCCGTCCTGACATGGGATAAACAAAACCGGACGCCCTGCATGTCCATACACTTTGCACTCCATTTCCCTGCCAAGGGCCGGGCTGTACTCTTTAAAATATTGAACTTCCATTTGTTCTCCTTTTCCTATTTCTGATTCTCCTTATTCCTGGAGGATCTGCGTTTCTTTCTTTTTTCCGGGCTGCCGCTCTTTTTATCCTCAAAGTCCGGATTCTCCGCCGGTTCTCCCCACTCATACAGCAGAGTATTCATAAAAAACGGAATCTGACGCTCCCAGCTTGCTTCACAATGTTGTCCCCCCGGCACAATCCTGCAGTCTACCATGATCTGACGTTTCATCAGCAGGGATGTAACCTTTACAAACTGATTCCTCATGTTCGTATGGTTTCCGAATTCTTCCGAACCATAATCCATGTACACCACCGTATCCCCAAAAAGCTCCGCCTGGCCGATCAGTTGTTCAATCTTCTGACGGGCAAGCCAGACTGACGGGGACAGCGCTGCTGCCCGTGAAAACACCTGATTGTACTCCAACACCCCGTACAGGCTCATCAGCCCGCCCATGGAACTGCCTGCAAGAAACGTGTGCTCTCTCCCGGGCAGAGTCCTGAACTCCCGGTCTATCTCCTCTTTAAAACAGTTCACCATCCACTCCATGGTGATCTTTCCGTGACCCTGGATCTCGCCAATCCCCTTTTCTTTAAAATCAAAAGGAGAATATTCCCGAAGCCTGCCATGATCCGGGCTGTGGTTGCACTCCACCGCCGCGATGATCATCTGTGTATCCGTGGCATCCATGTACTCTTTCATCCCCCAGCATTTGCCGTAGGTAGCATCCTCGTCAAAGAATACATTATGTCCGTCAAACATATACAGCACCGGATATCGCTTCCTGGTATTTGTAAAGTAAGACTCCGGCAGATAGACGTAGGCCCGTCTCTCCTCCTCCCCTGTCAGCTCCGGAATCGTAATATCCCATTTATCTACCATAACTACACTCCTTCGTGCAGCCGCTGCTGCTCCTCCCTTTCACTTTTCCACATTAATATAGCATAGTATTTGACAAAATTCAATCTATAATAAATTTTTAAAAACAAGGTTATTGACAAACTTCCCTTTCTCTGTTATCCTAATTTTAGAACATACGTTCGATTTTATATAAGGAAGAAGGGATTTACCAATGACTGCCACTACCATATACTGCAGATATTGCCATCAGCGCCTGTTCGATATTGTCCCCGAAACGAAGGGCAGTATCCGGATCAAGTGCTCCCGATGCCGCAAGATTGTACAAATCACACTCCCCCAGCCGCCCAAAGGATATCCCGGCTGCAGCCCGCTTTTAGAATCTGTGCAGAACCGAATCAAGACTACCTAGCAACGGAATATTTCAATTACCAAATAGCAGGAGAGACTCATTGCCGCCAGGCAGTGGAGCTCTCCTTATTTATTTGCATGCAAAATTCCGGTTCTCTTAAAAAAGTTACGTCTGCCCCGCCGCGGACCAAACCCAAAAGCAAAAGAAAGGAAGGATTCATATGGACTACTACATTAACCTCCACGGCAAAAAAATCCCCGTCACCAGGGAAGTCTACAAAGCCTATTGCAAAGGCAGCCGGAAAGAACGGTATTTCCGGGAAAGCGATATAAAAAACAAAACATTTTTCTACGATGCCTTAGACACAGAGGAGCTCAACGGCAGCGACCTGTTTTGGGACTCTTCCGCCGAATCTGTGGAAGAGACGGCAGAAAAGCATCTGCTTTTAGAATCTTTAAGAAAAGCCGCTGAAGAATTGTCCGGGGACGAGCAGGAGCTTCTCTGCCGCCTCTATGTATATGGCCAGTCCCTCCGTGCCTGCGCAAAATCAAAAAAACTCCCTGTGACCACTCTTCAGGCTCGCCATCAGAAGCTTTTAAAAAAACTCAGAAAAAAATTAGAAAAACAATCGTACATACGTTCGATTTAACGGATAAATAGTAAAGGAGGAGATAACATTGAAAGAAAAATTTTTCCGGTGGCTTATCAACCTGTTCCTGGCAGCATCCCTGCTTCTGGCCGCTGCGGTGTGGCTTCCAAAAGCCCTGCATATGGAAGCTTATGTAGTAAAAAGCAGCAGTATGGAACCTGCCATCAGAGCAGGAAGCGTCATCTATGTAAGTCCCTGCAGGGAAGGGGAAACCATCAGCCAGGGAGATATCATAAGCTTTTGCGCCGGCGGCACCCTGGTTACTCACAGGGTCCTTTCCGTAGATCCGGAACATAACACTGCCACCACCAAAGGAGACGCCAACCAGGTACACGACCCGGCTCCCGTGCCTTTCGACGCCATCCTGGGAAAAGTAAGGTTTCACATCCCGGGCATCGGTTATCTGCTTCTTCGGTAGCCCGTGCTGCGTTTCCGGGAATACGCGGCACACAAACACACAAAAATGATCAGGAGGGATCTATGTATGGAAATGAAACAGAAAAAAACCAGAAACAAAATCAAACTTTTCACTGCAATCGCCCTTATCGCAATGTTAAGCCTGGGCGGCACCATGGCCTATATGACCGACTACGGAGAAGCGAAAAACAAATTTACCGTAGGCAAGGTGGATTTCAACTTATACGAAAGCAGATGGGACGGAGAGCTCCCCGACGGCAGCTACGCCACTCCCCCCAATGCCACTGCCTCCGACGCATCTCCGTCCGATGCCCTGGGCATCAACCAGGCCGAGAATATGTATGCGGGAATGGTGATCCCCAAGAACCCGGCGATTAAAAACAACAGCAAAAACGATGCTTATTTGAGGATGACTGTAAAAATCCCGGTGGATTCCGTAATCATCGCTGATGAAGACGGATTCCTGGAAAACGACGGGGAGCTTTTAGACACCGAGTTATTTTCCTATGAGCTGAATGAAGATTCTGGCATGAGGCTCCTTCCCGGCCAGCCTACCATGGAAGACGGTTACAATATTTATGAATATATGTATACCGGAGGAGGATTAACGGAAATTCCTGTTCCCGCCGGGCAGGATATCCCGCCGTTGTTTGACACTGTCACCTTTGCCAATATTATCGGCGGGCAGATTGATGAAAATACGGAATTTATTGACGTGGACTTTAAAGCCATCCAGTCCGGAGGCTTTGACAGCCCGGAAGCTGCCTGGCAGGCCTACGAAAACCAGACTCACTGATTGTTCTGACAAATGCTCCCCATCCGCGTTCTGCGGATGGAGGGCATTTTCTTCCTGTGCTCCCCCTGGTAAAAAGAAAATATAAATGAACCAGCCATATGAAACCACTGCCCCGGTCTTCGCATATAGTTCTATATACCGAAAATCAGAAAGGATTCCTTATGTTAGAATTAACCACAACTCTGACCGCCCTTCATCTGATCTATCTGGCCGGGGTTATTGTCATATTAGCCGTCATGGTAATGAGACGGGATACGCCCCTTATCTGCGTTCTTTTTTTATTTCTTCTGGGCCTTACTGCCACTAAAAGCCTGGCAGGCGGCATTCAGACCGTATTTAATGCTTCCCTTTACGCGGCAAAGGAATTTATGGAAATCATTGCAACCATCGCCTTGATCACCGCGCTTTCCAAATGCCTGTCCGAACTGGGAAGCGACTATCTGATGATGAAGCCGCTTTCCCGGGTCATGAAAAACACTTCCGTTACCTGGTGGATTTTAGGCATTGTCATGCTTTTATTTTCCCTGTTTCTCTGGCCGTCCCCGTCCGTGGCACTGGTAGGGGCCATCATGCTGCCGCTGGTTATCCGGAAAGGATTAAATCCCCTGGCTGCCGCCATGGCCATGAACCTGTTTGGCCATGGAATCGCCCTCAGTTATGATTTTATCATACAAGGGGCTCCTGCCATTTCCGCAGCTTCAGCCGGAATCGATACTGCGGAAATCCTTACCGCAGGCGCCCCTGTTTTTATCACTATGGGGTTGGTGACTGTGATTTCCGCCTTTTTGCTCAACCGGAAAAACTTAAGCAGCCAGAATGTCGCCATGTCCGATTCTCCCGGAGACGAACCGTCCGAAACTTCGGAGCACGCACAGCCAAAAAACAAGGCGGCAGTTTTCATCGCCGTTTTCACTCCCATAGCCTTTCTTGCCGATATTCTGATGATGTTCGCCTTCGGGCTGAAAGGCGGCGATGCCACCAGCCTGGTATCCGGCACTGCCACCCTTTTAATGGTTTTGGGGGCCATTCTGGGCTTTGGCCTGGACGCGCCGGAAAAAGTGACCGATTATCTGACCCAGGGCTTTTTGTTTGCCATTAAGATCTTTGCGCCTGTGATCCTGATCGGAGCCTTTTTCTTCATGGGAGGGGAAGGAATCACGGCAATTCTCGGAGATCAATACCAGAACGGCATAATGAACGACTGGGCTGTCTGGCTGGCCGGCAAAACACCATTAAATCAGTATGCCGCGGCTTTTCTTCAGATGGTCATCGGCGCGCTGACCGGGCTGGACGGCTCTGGCTTCTCCGGTCTTCCCTTAACCGGCGCGCTGTCCAGAACCTTCTCTTTGATCACTGGAGGTTCTGTGCCTGTCTTTGCCGCCTTAGGCCAGATCAGCGCTATTTTTGTAGGCGGAGGGACCATCGTTCCCTGGGGTATTATTCCTGTGGCCGCTATCTGCAATGTGAGCCCTATGGACCTGGCCAGGAAAAATCTGCTGCCTGTCCTCATCGGCTTTGCCTGCACCTTTGTTGTGGCATGTATCCTGCTGTGAAATTTTCACAATTTTTTCACAGCCAAAGAAAATTCACATCTGTTCTTAAATAATTGATAGAAAGCGAGGACTCTTATGTGCGGTATCGGCGGTTTTTGCAGCTTTGCCAAAGATTATACAAACGCTCCTGAAACATATTCCCATATCTTAGAGCATATGCATGAACTCCAGTCCCACCGGGGACCGGATGACCAGGGAACTTTTTTGTCTCCCCACGCAGGTCTCTCCCATGCGCGTCTGTCCATCATTGACTTAAAAGGCGGCCATCAGCCCATGACACGAACTGTGGGAGAACATTCATGTACCATAGTATACAACGGAGAACTGTACAATACAGAAAACCTGCGCCGAGAGCTGGAAAGCCTGGGTAATGTTTTTGAAACCACCAGTGATACGGAAGTCATCCTCTTAAGCTACCTGCAGTATGGCCCTGATTTTGTCGCCCGCCTTAACGGAATTTTTGCCTTTGCCATCTGGGACCAAAAAGAAGGGCGCTTCCTTTTATACCGGGACCGCAGCGGAATAAAACCTTTGTTTTATACGGTAAAAAATGATGAACTCCTTTTTGCCTCCGAGATCAAGGCTATCCTGGCCTGCCCCTCCATGAAAGCATGCGTAGACCGTCAGGGACTAAATGAGATCTTCAGCATCGGCCCGGCCAGAACAAGCGGGTGCGGCGTATTTAAGGATGTCCGTGAACTGCTGCCGGGACATTTTGCCATCTATGACCGGGACGGATTTCACCTGCGCTGTTACTGGAAACTGGAAAGCCATCCTCATGAGGACAGTTATGAAACCACTGTGGAGAAAACCACTGCCCTGGTACTGGATTCTATCCGCAGGCAGATGGTTTCTGACGTGCCGATCTGCACCTTTTTATCTGGCGGCATTGACTCAAGCCTGGTTTCTGCCGTGTGCGCGGCGGAACTAAAGAAAAAGGGGGAACGGCTCTGTACTTTCTCCTTTGACTTTGTGGGAAACGCCGAAAATTTTCAGGCAAACTCCTTCCAGCCGTCCCAGGACCGGCCCTTTGTGGAACAAATGACAGCTTTTTTAGGCTCGGACCATCATTATCTGGAATGCACTACTGAAGACCAGACGGATTTTCTGAAACAGTCCGTAGACGCCCACGACCTGCCTGCCATGGCAGATGTGGACTCCTCCCTTTTGTATTTTTGCTCCCAGGTGCGTCTTACCCACAAAGTCGCCCTTACCGGCGAATGTGCCGATGAGATCTTCGGCGGTTATCCCTGGTTTCATAAAGAAGAATGCTTTCGGGCTGATACCTTCCCCTGGACCATGGATTTAAAGCCCAGGCAGGCGCTTCTGAAAGATGATTTTCTGGAATATCTGAAGATGGAAGAATATGTGAAAGCCCGATACGAAGAATCGGTTGCAGAGACGCCCCGCCTGGACTCAGATTCTCCCCAGGAAAAGCGCCGCCGGGAGATTTCCTGGCTGAACCAGAGGTGGTTTATGCAGACCCTTTTAAACCGCATGGACCGGACCAGCATGTTCTCCGGGCTGGAAGCCCGTGTGCCTTTTGCAGACCATCGGATCCTGGAATACGTCTGGAACGTCCCCTGGGACATGAAAGCCAGAAACGGAGTGGCAAAAGCGCTTCTTCGGGAATGCGGACGGGATTATCTGCCCAATGAGATCCGCCACCGCCGGAAATCCCCCTATCCGAAAACCTATGACACCAAATATGAATCCCTTCTGGCCGAACGGATCCGCGAAGAAATCCTTGGCGATTCTTCCTCTCCCGTTCTTTCGTTTATAGACAAGAAAAAAACGGAACAATTTCTGAGATCGCCTTCCGATTACGGGAAACCCTGGTACGGCCAGCTGATGGCCGGCCCCCAGATGATGGCTTATCTGTGGCAGATTCATTACTGGATGAAAAAATATCATGTTTCTGTGGTTTAGAAGGTTAATTCATCAACTTGAAAAATTGATTGGAAACTATATTGATGCCAATGGCGGGAACTGCGAAGTATATCCGGCTCCGTTTGCTGTTTTTCTGAATGCTGATGATAAAAACTATGTAGAACCGGACAGTACGATTTTGATAATGTCATCACATCCTGCCTCTACAAAGGTTTAACTATCAAGATAAAAGATTTGCTTCCATAAATCTATCCGGGCAGAAAGAGTCGTCAGGCAAAGAGCCGGACGGCTTTTTCAGTTGCTCCATCATCTCTGCGTCCTCCGGAGAATCTCCCGCTGCCGCTGTCTCCCACAACCCTATCCCTAACCACTGGCACATCATCCGTACCCCTGCAGCCTTACTGGCTCCTGACGCGACGATCTGCAGGCAGTTTTCTTCCCGTATCCACCGGATATTTTTCCGGCATTCCGGTTCCAGAAAGTCCGCCAACTCCTCTGCCTCCTCCCTTCCCCACGGTTTTGCCGCCGGACGAAGCAATGTCAGCTTATACAGCCTGCCTCCCGCCTCATATGCCAGGACCCGGAATCCGAATCTCCCACGAATATTGTCCAGCCGACAAAGCACAGTCCTGTCCAGTTCATAAAAATACTCCCTCCTTTTACCATCCTTCTCCAAACATACATGTGCTCCTCCTGCAAACACTCCGCCATAAAACCAGTGCCGGATCTCCCTGCATCGTCGGAGAGCCTCCTCGTATGGTAATGTTGTGGCAAAAAACAGCAGCGATCCCTCCCTCACCAATGTCTCCAGCCCCATTTTTATCGAATCCGTAATTCCTTGTTCCCTTAAGCCGCCCGCTTTTCCCCTCCCTTTTTTTGCTCTTCCCTCATTTTTTGATTTTCCTTTTATAACCAACGTCCCGTCAATATCTAAAAATGACGCCTTTGGCCTCCTTGGTATCCGGAATACCGGATAGTCTCCAAACATCAGATGATTCATCCAGTCCTGTCTGCCTCCGTATGCCAGATAACAGGAGCAGGTCCTTCGTCCGCATTTTGAAACCGTGACGTCCGCCTGCCGCTTTTCCTGTTCCGTACTGCCTGTCCTGTGCTGCCGGCCTTCCTGTCCGGAGCAGACTTCCCCTGTCGCTTTCCCCTGGCCGTACCAGCTCTCCCCCATCTTCCGGCTGATATTACAGACGCGCATACTCCCGTCCGCCTCCACAAACGCTCTTTCCCGGCACTGGCTCTCATCTGCCGGAACGATTTCCAGCTCGCGCCAAAAATACGGGTCAATCTCCAGGAATTGTCTTTTTTCCTCCGGAGTATATTCCCGTTTCATCCCGTCCATCTTATTGACCCAAAGATAAACCTCATTCGGAAGCTGCTTTTTGAGTTCCATGAGAAGCCCTGCCGTACCCGGAACGCCCACCGCCCCCGCGCAGAGAGAAATCCCCATTTTCCCAAGTTTCCTGCACTTCTCTGCAAATGTCCCTGCCGGAACCATCTCCGGATGAAAAGTGGCCCACAGGCACAATTTTTCCAATTTCCCTCCCATATCGTGAAACACTGCCAGGCTTTTTTCCTCGGGAAAGCTTAAATTTGTCTGTACGCCCACACGATCCATCTTATCCAGCGCGCTCATCCGTGCAATCCCTTCCCAATACCAGAGATGGTTTAACGCCTCCCCATAAGGCGTCACCATCACACCGCCGTACCTTTTTGGCATATCGCCTCCGCGAAACCCGGCCTCAATGCTTTCCACAAAACGGAACCACCTCTCCCTGTCCAGACTCTCCTCCCGCTTCGAAGCGGGATGTTTGGAAAAAGGACAATAGCTGCAATGATAATTACAGCTTTTTAAGCTTCCCCGATACAGGATCACCGAACGGTTCATGAATCTCATCCCACTCCTTCATCTTCTCGCGCACCTTGTCAGAAATCAACATGGGACCCAGATAATCTGAAAATCCCATTCCCCATTCTGTCAAAGCAAGATATTTCTTATCAGCCCCTTCTTGCTTCTCCTCCTGAAGAAACCCCTGCCGCATCCAATCCTTCAGTACCGGAAAATCATTATACACAGAAGCATTAAAATGTTCCTCATACCGCCGCAGTTCAATCCCAGGGCGGATCAGCAGATGGCGGATCACATACCGCCGCCTCATCTCCTCATCCGTAAGCAGAATCCCATGAGAGACCACCGAAAAATCCGCAGTACGTTCAAATTCTTCCAACTGTGCCAGGCATGTCTTTTGCGTGATGGCATAAGGCGTGCAAAAATGAAGCCTTCCCAGATAACTCCTTCCTCCGCACCCCAATGCCAGGGAAGTCCCGAAACCACATTCCGAAAATTCCCGCCTGTCTCTTTTTCTCACAAATCTCCGCATGGAATCCTGGCGGAATCCCGACGACCGCAAAAATCCCGAAGCCTCTTTATACTGCCTGTAAGCATACTGCCAGTCCGGGGACATTCCCTCCCCGGCCAGTCCCGCGCCATGTTTAACATACAGAGGATATAAAAAAATCTCATCCGGTCCAAAGCGAAGGGCCTCCTGTATGGATCCAATCAGAGAATCCACCGTCTGTCCCGGAATCCCATAAATAAGATCCACGTTTACGCAGGGAAAATCCATCCATGCCAGAAGTTCCAGCGCCTGCTTCGCCCGCCTGGCCTGATGGTTCCGGCGCAGGCTCAAAAGCTCTTCATCCACAAAACTCTGGACACCTATGCTGACCCTGGTGATCCCCATGTCCTTTAAAAGCTTTAGCTTCCCTTTTTCTGTCTGGTTCGGCGCTGTCTCAATGCCGGCCTCGCTTTTCTCTTCCCGCGCAAAACAGGAATTTACAAGTTCAAACATCCGGCTGATCTGCCTCTCTGATAAGAGAAGAGGTGTCCCGCCTCCGATGGTAAATTCCGAAAACTCCGTCTTATATGGCCCTAAAATCTCCCTGTACTGCCGGGCCTGCCGTTCAACCCCATCCAAATACCGTTCCATGGCTTCGGTTCCCTGTCCTGTAACAGAAAACAAGTTGCAGTATCCGCATTTTCCCTGACAGAACGGAATATGCAGATATAACCCATGGCCCTTCCCTGCCATTACATCGACAAAGTTTCTCAAAGAAATCCCCTTTAAGGGGCGATATGCCGTCTTATGAGGATAACTGTACATATACTGTATATAAGGATTTCCGATATTGCCTGACTTTCCTTCCATCCATAGCTCTCCCATTAAATAAAAAAATGCTTATAGGGAATCTCATTGACCACCGGATGATTGATCCCGTGAAACTGACACCCGTCTTCTCCATAGCAGGTGCCATGATCCGAACAGCAGATGACAAACGCTTCTTTCCGCCTCTTCTTCCATCCGTCAAACAGACGGCCAAGCTCCCCGTCCACGTACCGCAAAGCCGCCCGATGGCTCTCTAAGCTGTCCTGCCTGGCTCCCTCCAGATAAAAATAGTTGGGATAATGGATGGCATCCACATTCAGATAGAGAAACAGGCGCCTTTCCTCATCTGCCTTCGCAAGCTTCCCCAAGATAAAATCCACCTGATTTTTCGTGCTTTCCTTCACCGGGCATGCAAAAGAGGGATTCCAATAGCTTTTTTCAAAATAACCCGGGAACACCCTGCCTAAATCCGTCCGCTTATCAAAAAACGCCACTCCGCCCACACACCAGGTATCATACCCTGCCTTCCGAAGCCCTTCCATAACCGTACTTCCCGAATAACCGAAAGCGCCTTCCGGCACTTTATTTCCCATGCCGATCTGTTTGGGAAAAAACAGCATTTCCCGGTCAGCCAGGCTTTTCGCGTCAAACCTGCAGGGCAGGAACCCAGCAAACATGGCATGATGAGAAGGATATGTAAAATTTCCCGGCGCCTGGCGCCTTTCCCAGGAACCAAACTGATTTAACACCGGCGTGCCTCCTGCCTCCTCCTCCATCTTTGCAGCATCGTACCGCAGCGTGTCAAGGCAGATAAACAGGATATCCTGTTTTCCAACAACCTGCCTCATATCCACAGAAATATTCCTGCGCTCCCCCAAAGATGCGAACAGCCGGGACGGCACCTCTGCGGCTGCCTTTGTATCCTTATTCTCGTATTCCATTTTACCCTTCCCCCTTCCTGAATTCATATACCTGTAACCCGTTAGCCAGATAATCTTGCCACAAAATCCGACGGGCGGTGTTCCTCCCCTCCTGTGCCGGACAGGAAATATCCGGATGCCCGTCTGCCGTCATATAGATGCCCGGATCATCTCCGCCTGCCTCTTGTAAATCACATTCTCCCCATAGATGTCCTGATAAATCAGATCCCCTTGGGCATTCATCTCAATAATCCTGGGCTTTAAACTTCCCTTTTCCAGCAAAATATCAATCCCCGCGCTCCGAAGGCCCGGGAATGCCTCCATTCCGCGCCTGCACAGTTCCTCCAGCTCCTCCGCCACTGTCCCCGAAAGCCCCAGAGCCTTAAACTCCAGCGGGTGATTATTCAAATGCAGGTTGGTGACAGGCCCTTCAGACAGCCTGGCCAGACAAAAATCCATTTTTCCGTCCTGCACCACTGCCCGCAGGTCATAAGAATATCCCTGGTATTCTGCTTTGGCATACCATCGCTCTACAACACATCCCAGCTTCAGTATTTTTTCCACTATAGAAACCACCTGCCCGGAATCCGTAATACGCCTCAGCTTTTTTGTGTTGATTAGCCCGTCTCCTTCCGGCGTCTGCCTGGCACAGGTATACAAAACCATCTGCCCCGTCCGCTTCTGCCGCCGAAACGCCGCAACTCCTGCAGCTCCGGACCCGCAGGATGGTTTTATAAAAACCTGGCCCACCTGATGCAGCTCCATTATCTCCAAAAGCTGATCCATGGAATCCGGCGCCGGCAGTTCCTCCGTCACAGCCAGTCCGGCCCTTCTTAATCTGTCCTTGCATTCTCTCTTATTAAGCAGCGTTCCGATCGCCTCCGGATGATTGAAAAACCTTACATCCTGTTTTTTTGCCAGGCTTCCCAGTTCCCTCAGCTTCTGCCGGTAATCCTCAGCCAGTTCTCCAAGCTGCCCCAGAAAACAACTGTCCCAGACCGGGGGATCAATCTTCAAAAACACCTTCCCCTCGGGAAAATCCTTCTTCCAACTGTCCCAATCCAAAAAAAGGACGTGCAGCCCGGCTTCCCGCGCTGCACGCCCCAGATAATGAGCCCGTTTGGTATCCGGCTTTCCCAGAAGCACTGGCTGCCTCATTCCGTCAGCATGGCGTACATATAAATCTCGCCACGATAATTGTCCGGTTTGTTCTGCTCAGAAGCATCCACAGATACAGGCAGGTTTTCCAGCTTCTTTACCATGTCGTCTGACATAAAATGGTAGTGGACATCCAGATGCCTGATATTCTCATAAGAGGGCAGCTTTTCCAGAATCTTCTCTCCCCCCTTATCTGACAAAGTTCCGCAAGACAAATCCAGGGTGTGAATCTTGTCCATAAACTTGCTTTCCAGGACAACCTCCACGATCTCATCCTGTATCTCACTGTCTGCAATGCCAAGATATTCCAGCCGGGGAAATTCCGCATTCTCCAGGAATTTGCGGATCGTATCTGCATTCCCGTCAAAACCGTAATTATCACTGCCGATATAAAGAAGCAGCTTTTTCAGCTTCGGAAGCCTGGCCTTTTCAATCTCCTCAATCACATAGACCGGAAGCCCGCCGCAAATGATCGTCAGGGACTCCAATTCCTCATGGCAGACCTCTCCCAATTCCAGGTCCATACTGCCCTTGATCGTCAGCTCTTTTAAGCAGGGCAGGGCCGCCCACAGCTTGCTGTAATCCCCCTGCATGATCCAGGAAACCTCACACTCCTCATAATTCATATCTCCGATAAACAGCTTTTCCACATGGGAAAACTGCCCTGCATTTTCAATAATCCCGTCAATAACCGGCTGGCATTCCTCCTCAAAAGCCCCGCCCCAGTCTCCGATAATCAGTTCCGTAACCTGTGAAAATTCAGGATCAGCCAGAATATCTCCCACCAATGTGGCCGCGCTCTTACCTTCCTCGTCATATTGGCTATAATCATAAGAATATTTTTTTGTAAGCGCCATGTGCAACATCCCCCTTTTTGTATTTCCTATTATTATACTGAAATACACCCAAATATACAAGCAGGAATTTTTATGTTTCAGGCTGTTGTTTGTCACATCATTACCACCCAAGGCCTGCCAGATAATCTGCCTGCCCGTGTCCCGTACCTTCATAGGTAAAACCTATGGGATTCATTATATATATTGTACTTTACAATATCTTTCCCTCGTGATAATATAATAACCGAAGCCAACATGAAATAACCGAAAAACCTGTATTTCAAATGATAGGCGCGTTCTGCAGCTTTCCCTGAATATTCGCTGCAGCCGTTTCTATAACCACATTGTATCACAAAAAACCGGTCTGCATGGAATACCATACAGGGCGGTTTTTTGCGGAAAATTTCTGCGCTGTTATCCGGACAGCCTCCAAACACGTCTTCAATGCAGAACCGGTTTGTCGATCTCCATAAGGATCTGAATAAAGGCATTCATATATTTGGTAAGATAAAAATCTTTGCGGGAACACACATAAAAGCTGCGCCGGTTTTCAATCCCCTTAATCGGATAAATATTGCAATATGGATACAGCTCCGGAGACATTTCAATATAATTGATAGGGCAGATGAACACCGCGTCACAGGCGATGGCCACACGTTTGCCAACTTCGATGCTGGTAGTCTCCAAAAGAATATGGGGCTGGATATCATACATGACAAAGAGGCGGTCCTGGGTCGTCCTGACACTGTGGCCGGGTTTGCTGCAGATAAAAGATTCTTCTTTGGCTTCTGTGATACTGATTTCGGAACCGGACGGAATCCTTTTTGCGATGGCAGTATTTTTACTGGTAAAAAGCACCAGTTCCTCATCTTCAATAAGCATATAATGCAGCTCTTCATGTTTCGGATAAGTAGTCAGGCAGGCCAGATCCAGAGAACCTTCCAGCAGCATGGTTTCAATGGTGGCGGAGCCATGTTCGCTTAGTTCCAGGCTTACTCCGGGAAACATCTTCCTGAACCTGGGAAGGACAAAAGGAAGGACCTGCATGGCCCGCTGGACAGGAATCCCCAGACGGATATTGCCATTCTCCTCATGGTTGATTTCTTCGATCTCCCGGGCCAGGTTCTGTTCGATAGCCAACACCTGCCTGGCAGCCTCCACATACTTCTGCCCGGCATAAGTCAAAGCGATCGGGTTTGCCGACCGGTCAAAGACAGGAGCGCCAAGATTATTTTCCACCAGTTTAATCATCTGGCTGAGGGACGGCTGGGAGATATAGAGCTTTTTTGCCGCAGCGGTAATGCTGCCTTCTTTAAGGACGGCCAGGACATACTGTGCATGTTTGATATTCACAAAAACCCTCCTTTCCTAAATAAAACGTCTGAATAGCCAACAAAAACAAACGTTTGTCATAGGTTTTTCCCTATGAAAATTATAGTTTCTTTTATATTTGCCATATGGATATGGGTATGATACCATAAAATCAGAAAAAGTCAACAGAACCCACAATAAATGTTGTAAAGGAGAAGATGCTATGGAGATCAAGAAAGCCGCTATGGCAGGGACACTGGAATCCAGCGATGCCCAGGTGACTGTGGAACCGGGGACAGACGGAATTGATCTGTCCATTGAAAGCAGTGTGATCCATCAGTTCGGGAGGCAGATACGGGCGGCGGTGTTAGAGACTTTAAACCGCCTGGAGGTTTCCAACGCAAAAGTAACCGTAGTAGACAAAGGCGCCCTGGACTGTACATTAAAAGCCAGGGTGGAATGCGCGGTATACCGTTCTAACGGGATTACCGAGAATTTTCCATGGGGAGGTGTGATTCAATGAGCCATCCGAACAAAAAACGCTTAAGACGTTCCATGATGTTTTTAAACTGCCAGAAACCGGGGCTGATCAAAGATCCGTATATCTACAAACCAGACTCCATCATGCTGGACCTGGAAGACGCGGTTGCAGAAAACCAGAAGGACGCGGCAAGATTTTCTCTCTACCATGCACTGAAGGAAATTGACTACAGAGGAGTGGAGAGAGTGGTCAGGATCAACGGCCTGGAAACCCCCCACTGGAAAGAAGACATCCGGGTCTGTGTGGCAGGAGGCGCCGATACCATCCGTATTGCAAAGACAGAATCCGCGGCGGATGTACATACGGTAGAGGAGCATGTGCTGGCAGCCGAAAAGGAATTTGGAAGGCCACAAGGTTCCACCCTTTTGATGGCAGCCCTCGAATCCTGCAAGGGTGTCCTCCACGCGCTGGAAATCTGCGAATCCTCTGACCGCCTGATCGGAATCGCGTTAAGCGGGGGCGATTACACCAAGGATCTGCAGACCGTGATCACCGGAACCGGAGTGGAACTGCAGGGCGCAAGGCAGCAGATGATCATTGCGGCGAGGGCCGCCGGAGTCCAATGCTGGGACACGGTATTTACCAATCTGGACGCTATGGATGTATTTGAAGAAGAAACAAAAATGATCAAGATGATGGGCTTTGACGGCAAGTCTCTTGTGAATCCCAGACAGATTGATATTGTCCACAAGATCTTCACTCCAACTCAGAAAGAAATCATTTTTGCGGAAAAGGTCGTCCGGGAAATTGATGAAAAGAAGGCCCAGGGAATCGGCGTATTTACCGTAGACGGCAAAATGATTGATATTGCATTTTATGACGGAGCAAAGAGAACCATTGATTTAGCCAAGGCATCAGGCGTATATGAGGGGGATTTGTAAAATGATCAATGCAGTTGGAAGAGAAATTCCGGAAGAAATCTTAAAAATCACCGGCAAAGAGGCCTATCAGGGAGCCAAAGCAAAAGACAATTATGAATTTATCCGGGGAGCGGCCAAAATCCATGCCATGGTGGATCCGGGCAGAAACAAGTTAGTAGAAAGCATCCGTGAGGTTTTGGAAAAATGCGGCATCAGGGACGGTATGACCATTTCCTTCCACCACCATTTCCGGGAAGGCGATTATGTGGTGAATATGGTCATGGAAGAGATCCACAAAATGGGAATCAGGGATCTTTCCATCTGCGCCTCGTCTCTCGGGAAAGCCCACGACCCCATCGTCCCCATGATTGAGGACGGAACCGTTACCAGCATCCGCTCCTCGGGAGTGAGAGGAAAAATCGGAGAAGCCATCTCCACAGGGAAATTAAAAAATCTGGCAGTAATGTGTTCTCACGGCGGGCGCGTCCGTGCCATTGAGTCAGGAGAGGTACATATTGATATTGCGTTTATCGGCGCCCCCTCTGCAGACGAGTACGGCAACTTAAAGGCAAACGGAGGCAAATCAAACTGCGGCGTCCTTTCTTATGCCATGGCAGACGCCCAATATGCAGATAAAGTAGTAGCCATTACCGATACTTTAGTACCGTTTCCCAATGTACCTGCCAGTATTTCCATGACCAATGTGGATTATGTGGTGGTCGTTGACGAGATCGGCAATCCGGCAAAGATCGCCACAGGCGCGGCAAAACCCACTACGGACATGAGAAAACTGCGCATGGCCGACTACTGCACTCAGTTTGTGATCAACACGCCTTATTTTAAAGACGGTTTTTCCTATCAGACCGGTGTGGGAGGCGCTTCTATCGCATCTACCATTTCCCTGGCAGAGGAGATGGAAAAAAGAGGGATCCGTATGGGATTTGGCGTAGGCGGGCTGACCACCCCCATGTGCAGCCTTCTGGAACGGGGACTGGTAGATGTCCTGGTAGATACCCAGGATTTCGACTTAGGAGCTGTGGAGTCGATCCAGAAGCACCCGGACCGCCATATTGAAATCTCTGCTTCCGAGTATGCCAATCCGTTTAACAAAGGAGCTTATGTCAACAAGCTGGATTTTGTGATCTTAGCGGCCCTGGAGGTAGATATAAACTTTAACTGCAACGTGGTCGTGGGGTCGGACGGCGTGATTACCGGCGCACAGGGCGGGCATCCCGACACGGCGGCAGGCGCAAAATGCACGATTGTCATCGCGCCTCTCCTCCAGGGAAGAATCCCGGCCATCTGCACCAACGTGACGACAGTAACCACTCCGGGAGAGACCGTGGATGTGGTCATCACGGATTACGGGATCGCCATCAATCCCAAAAGACAGGATCTGATTGACTGTGTGAAAAATACAAAGCTCCCGGTCTTCACCATAGAAGAGCTGAGAGACAAGGCTTATGCCATCACAGGAGAACCTGACCCGGTGCAGTTTGGCAACAGGATTGTGGGGATTATCGAAAGCCGTGACGGTACGGTCATGGACGTGGTGAGAGAGATTAAACCTTATGAGTTTAAGGATTAAAAAATATAATAACTAATACGCATCATATAAAATCAAACCACTGCAAAAGGCTGCGGGCAGAACAGGGAACTGCCTGCAACATAAAAAGCATGGAAAATAAAAAAGGGTTGACAAAATCAGATACAATGTGGAGGAATAAAAAATGTCAGAGTTTTTAGTTGGTATTCTAGGATTTGCCTGTATTGTCGGCATCGTGGTGACTCTTTTTAAAAGCAAGACCCTTCCGAGTATTGCATTTATTGCGTTTCCGATGATTTTGGCTGTGATACTGGTTATCGGAGGGTATTATACCTGGGATAACATTGGTTCTTTGATCAAGAGCGGATTCGGAAGCACAGGCCCTACGGCAGCCTTGTTCGTATTCAGCGTGCTCTATTTCGGAATCATGACCGATGCAGGAATGTTTGATGTGATCATCGGAAAACTGATGAAGCTCGTGAAAGACAATGTAGTCGGCGTATGCGTCATGACCTGTATTATTGCCCTTATCGGCCACCTGGACGGCGGCGGGGCGTCCACGTTTTGTATCGTGGTGCCGGCTATGCTTCCGGTATATAAGAAGATGCATATGCGCCCCACCACTTTGCTTTCCATCTGCGTGCTTGCCATGGGCGTGTTAAACTTAATGCCATGGGCAGGACCAACCATGCGTGCCGCAACGGTTCTTGGGATAGAAGCAAGCTCTTTATGGCAGACCATTCTGCCTGTCCAGATTGCAGGAATTCTTATGAGCCTGGGGGTAGCCGTGATCTTTGGCATGATTGAGAAAAAACGCGGCGCCGGGCTAAGCGGCAAGCTGGCCCAGACCGAAGGAGAAGCCGTAATCAGCGAAACCGGCACTACAGAAGTAAATGAACTGGCCCGCCCCAAATTATTCCTCTTCAATATTTTACTGACACTTGGGGTCATCGCCCTGCTGATTAAAGATATTTTCCCAAGCTATGTACCGTTTATGCTTGGTGTTGCAACGGCAATTCTGGTGAATTATCCAGGAGCAAAGATGCAGAAAAAGATCATTAACAGCCATGCAGGCCCGGCTCTGATGATGTGCAGCACCCTGATGGGAGCGGCAGTTCTTATGGGTGTTTTGGTAAAGAATGTGGAAGATGTCACCAGCGTAATTACCTGTATGTCCAATCTCATCAGCAGCTTCCTTCCTGCAGTACTGGGACGCCATCTGCCCATTGTAATCGGAATCTTAAGTGTACCGCTGGCTCTGGCATTTGATACGGACAGCTATTTCTATGGAATGCTTCCCGTTATGATCGGAATCGGCGAAGGATTCGGAATCGCGGCAACACCTATCGCAATCGCCATGGTTATCTGCCGTAACTGCGCAACCTTCATCAGCCCCATGGTGCCGGCTACGCTCCTTGGAGTAGGTCTGGCTGATGTGGATATTAAAGACCACATTAAGAACTCGTTTTTATGGGTATGGGGATTCAGCTTTATCTGTATGATTGTAGGCGTGGTTCTGGGGATCATTCCGTTATAAAAATATAAAAGCCAATTTCTGCCAAAAGACTCGCGCCGCAAGGCGCACATAGAAAAGACGGGGGCTGCTGCACCAGGGTTTTAAACCCTCATGCAGCAGCCCCCGTCTCAAAAACTCTTATTCCTGCCGGTTTTCTCTTTTCACATTCCGGGTATCTCCCACAATGTAAATCGGCCGGTCCTTCAGCTCGCTGAACAAAATCCCGATATACTCTCCGATAATCCCTACAATGAGGAACAGCACGGCAAACATAAAACAGTTTAAAATCACGATTGTCGCATAGCCGCTTGGCGCTCCCTGACGGGTACAGAGCGTATAGACCATCACGGCCACTCCCAGAAACGCCGCCATTCCTCCTGCATAAATGCCAAGTTTCAAAGGCAGGTTGGAAAAACAGAGGATGGTATTAATGGAAAATGCCAGAAGCTTACGGATGCTGTACTTGCTCTGTCCCGCCACCCGCTCGCCGGCCTCATATGGTATTACTGCCCGCTTAAATCCAATATTCTGCACATATCCCCGCAGGAAACGAACCTTTTCCCGATAATTTTCCCTCAGCACGTTTGCCGCCTGCCGGGAAACAGCAAAAAAATCCGAGGCGTTTGCCTCAAATTTCATATCCGAAAGCGTATTGATCAGCCAGTAAAACCCTGAAGAAGTTATATTCTTTATCACCCCTGCAGACTCGTTGCGGGTGCGCGCCATAGTGATCACTCCGCATCCCTCCTGGAACTTCTCCACAATCATAGGGAGGCAGGCAGGCGGATGCTGCAGATCTGCGTCCATACACACAATACCGTCCCCCCTGGCATAATCAATCCCCGCAATCATGGCCGCTTCATGGCCGAAATTCCGGGAAAAGCTTACCACTTTTACATGGCTGTCCCGTTCCGCCAGGCTGCCGAGAACCGTCAGACTGCCATCCTGGCTTCCGTCATTGATGAATAAAAGCTCATAGTCCCAGGAAAGCTCATCCAAAACAAGCTTTGCCGTCTCATAAAATGTAGGCAGCGCCTGCTCTTCGTTATATACGGACACTACTACCGACAACATTTTTTCCACTATTTTCGTCTCCTTGCCCTGTCCCCCTGCTCGTCTTCCTCATCAAACACCTGAATCTGCGCCGTGGAATGACCGGGAACCTGTTCTTCTTTGGGCGGAAGCTTCCTGTAATCCCCATAGATCCAGGTCAGCACCTCATCCCAATGGCTGGGAGCCATCAGCTTTGTGTCGCAAAACGGAAGAGCCTCCACCTGCTCGCACCACTCCTTCTGCAGTGTCACATAGAGATAATCCGGCTGATAATTGCTGTAATATCGCAGCCTGCTTTTGCACTTCCGATCCTTTAACGCCACCATACGCTGAAGCCGGAACAGAACCTTCAGCGGCACCAAACGCCCTGCCAGGGACAGTCCCCCCACGGCCAGCTTATGGAACACACTGTATTTTCCGAAATCCAGCTTATACCGATGCCCCATGGCCATACCATAGATGATCTTGTGCAGCAGCAGCGTCATTGTGGATGAAATCTTGTTTTGAGGCAGCACATCTATGGTAAACAGATCCACCCATAAATGGTTCATCTTCCCCTCATAATACCGGGTCTCCGGCGAATCTTCATGGATCCGGCTGTTTTTGTAGTAAATCCTGGCCGTAAAATCAAAGAAAGCCCGCCCCTTTTGAAAATCCCACGGCATTAAAAGCTCCATCGTGTCCGGCAGCTCCCGCCGCACTACCTTTAAAAATGCCTCGTAATTTTTTCTGGTAAATACTATGTCCGCGTCATCATCCCATGGGATAAATCCCTGATGCCGGACTGCTCCTAACAGTGTGCCTGCATCCAGCATATATTGAATCTTATATTTCCGGCATATACGGTCAATCTCCTTTAAAATTTTCAGATTGACCTCATGCGCCTTTTTCAAACCATATTCTGTCATGTTTGGTCTTTATACTCCCTCATGAATCGCCTGAGCCATGGCATCGATCATGGGATCCGTCATTCCCGGATATACCCCCACCCAGAAGGTATCTCTCATGATCCTGTCCGTGATCTTAAGATCTCCCACAATCCGGTATCCGTTCCCCTCCAGCCTCATCTGGTCAAAACAGGGATGCCTGGTCAGATTGCCTGCAAACAGCATGCGGGTCTGGATTCCCTTTTCCTCAATATAACTCACTACCTGATTCCGGTCGGTTCCCTCCCGGCAGGTAATCAAAAATCCGAACCAGCTTGGCTTAGAACCCGGGCATGCCTCCGGAAGAATGATCTTGTCTGAAAGATCCGAAAGAGCCTGGTACAGACGGTCAAAGTTATGGCGGCGGCGCTCCACAAAGCCCGGAAATTTCTCCAATTGGGCGCAGCCGATAGCCGCCTGCATATCTGTCGCCTTCAGGTTGTATCCAAAATGAGAATACACATATTTGTGATCATACCCTATGGGAAGCTCCCCGTATTGACGGTCAAAACGATGGTGGCACGTATCGTCCATTCCTGAAGGACAAGAGCAGTCCCGCCCCCAGTCCCGGAAAGAACGGATAATTTTGTGCAGCAGGGGATTGTCCGTATATACCGCGCCGCCTTCTCCCATAGTCATGTGATGAGGCGGATAAAAGCTGGAGGTGCCGATATCGCCTATCGTGCCTGTAAGCTTTTCCTCTCCGTCTATTTTATACCTGCTTCCCAAGGCATCGCAATTGTCCTCTATCAGCCAGAGGCCATGCCGGTCACAGAACTCCTTCACTGCCTTTAAATCAAAAGGATTCCCCAGCGTGTGGGCGATCATCACAGCCTTTGTCCGTTCTGAATACGCCGCCTCAAGCTGAGTCACATCAATATTGTACTGAGGAATGGTTACATCCACAAACACCGGTACTGCGCCATACTGAATCATAGGCGTCACCGTGGTGGGAAATCCTGCCGCCACCGTGATCACCTCATCCCCCCGCTTCACCTGCCGGTCCCCTAAAAGAGCAGAAGTAAGGGCCATAAAAGCAACCAGATTGGCGGAAGACCCGGAATTCACCAGCGAACAATACCGTGCCCCCAGATACCGGGAAAGCTTTTTCTCAAATTCCTCCGTGTACCGCCCGGACGTCAGCCAGAATTCCAGCGCGCTGTCAACCAGGTTCACCATCTCCCTTGCGTCATACACCCGGGACGCATAAGGAATCCTGTCACCAGGTTCAAATTCCTTTTTATTCTCCAGATGGTACTTCTCGCAATATTCCGCCACCAGGCCTAAGATCTCCTCCCTGGCCTGCTGCTGTGTCTTTTCCATCAGCCTTCTCTCCTCTCCTGGCTATTCTCCACATTTCCTTTAATAGCTCTTTATCTGCCTGTCCATAACCTGCACCATATCTTCCCCGGCCAGGTAAGCCCTTGCCCACTCTGCAGTCAGCTCCAAAGCCTCCCGTATCCTCCAGCGGGGGCGCCATCCCAACGCCCGCTTAATCTTCGAGCAGTCAAGCTTTAAAAAATTCGCCTCATGAGGCCCTCCGTCATGGCGGCTGACCCATCGTGCGTCTTCTCCCCAAAGCTCGCAAAACAATGTTACCAGCTCTCCGGTAGTCACGCAATCCCCGTCGTCAGGCCCAACATTATAATATCCCTGATATTTGAAATCCTCATACTGCCTCTGCATGATTTCCAGATATACAAACAGGGGTTCCAGCACATGCTGAAAAGGACGGGTGGCATAAGGATTTCTCACCACAATCTCTTTTCCTGCGGCCACCGCCCGGACACAGTCCGGCACAATCCGGTCATTGGCAAAATCACCGCCGCCGATGACATTCCCTGCCCGTGCCGTAGATACCGCGCACTTTCCGCCGTCAAAAAATGATTTCCGGTAGCTGTGAGTCACCAGCTCCGAACACGACTTGCTGTTAGAATAAGGATCATACCCGTCTAACGGGTCACATTCCCGATATCCATACTCCCACTCCTGGTTCTCATAGACCTTGTCCGTAGTCACATTGAGCACCGACCGGACGGAAGAAGAGAGACGGACACACTCTAACAGGTTCACGGTACCCATCACATTCGTTTCATAGGTATACACCGGATCCTTATAAGAATCCCGCACAATAGGCTGCGCCGCCAGGTGAATCACCAGCTCCGGCTGCACCCGGCCAAACACTTCCTGCAGATGCTTAAGATCCCGGATATCCCCTGTAACGGAATCAATCTCATCATCAATTCCGGCGATCCGAAACAGCGCCGGTTCCGTAGGCGGTTCCAAAGAATAACCTGTTACCTCTGCCCCCGCCAGGACCAGGATCCGGCACAGCCAGCTTCCCTTAAACCCTGTATGCCCCGTCACCAGCACCCGCTTCCCCTGATAAAATTGCCTGCATGATTCCAGATTATACATATATGCTCTCCTTACTTTCTGCCTTATTCCTTCCATACCTTCCAGGGTGCTTTTTTCGACTGCCACATTTTCTCCAAAAGCTGCATCTCTCTCTGTGTGTCCATGCACTGCCAGAAACCGTCATGGAAAAAGGACATAAGCTGCCCTTCCGATACCAGGCGTTCCATAGGTTCCCTCTCAAAAACCGTGGTATCATCCACAAGATAATCAAAAATATCCGGATTCATCATCATAAATCCGCCGTTGATGACCGCTCCGTCTGTAGAAGACTTTTCCCTGAACGACCGGATCGCATGATCCGGGCCTATATCCAGCACCCCTTTTTGCTGCCCTATGTTCACCGTAGTCAGGGTGGCAATCTTTCCGTGTCCTTTATGGAATCTTACCAGCGCGTCCAAATCCACCGTACACACGGCATCCCCGTAGGTCAGCATAAACGTCTCGTTTCCGATATAGGGCTGAATCCGCTTTACCCGCCCGCCGGTCATAGTATGAAGCCCCGTATCCACCAGAGTCACCCGCCATGGCTCGGAATAATTATTGTGTACGTCCATGCTGTTGTTGGCCAGATCAAAGGTGACGTCTGACATATGAAGGAAATAATCCGCAAAAAATTCCTTGACCACATACTGCTTATATCCCAGGCAGATAATGAAATCATGAAATCCAAACTCGGAATAATACTTCATAATGTGCCACAATATGGGCTTTCCCCCGATTTCAATCATAGGCTTGGGCTTTAAGTGGCTCTCCTCACTGATTCTCGTCCCCAGTCCTCCTGCCAGGATTACTACTTTCATTTTCCTACACTCCTTCCAAACACATTCCAGCCATTTTCCTTTAAAACAGTCAAGGCGCTGCGTACCTTGGCGCCGCTGTCCGCCCTTCCCTGCCGGTAATCAAAGTTTTCTCTTAAAACATCATCGTCCACTTCCTCAAACCGGACCGCGATTGCTTCGATCCTTCTTCCATAGGCTTCCCGGTCAGGCGCCTTTTTCGCTTCCACATAATCCGTATATCCGTGGCCAAGCAAAAGTACCAGGCAAAACACAGCCGCCGCGCCGCGGCTGCAAAGCTTTTCAAGCTCCTTTCCCTTCATAGTTTCCCACAACAGGCCAAATGTTAAAACAATCCCCAGAATCCCTGCCTGGTACTGAAGGGCATAACGGGAACTCATCCCATAATTCTCATTCAAAAAAATAAACCGGGAAACCACTACAATCCCGTGATTGCCTATTCCGGAAAAAAGCATCATCAAAGGCAACAAGGTCCGCCGATACAGATGGAACCGGACATTCAGCCAAAATGCCGCCAGATAACCTGCCGCCACCAAAAGCCCCATCCCATACACCATACCGTCCGTCAGCTTCCCCTGTTCGATCCATCCCGTGACCGTCTCTCCTCCTATCAGCATGGAAGCCAGGGATTTTAACAAAAACCTGGGGAAAAACCCCGGCGCCGTCACCAAAAGCTCTGACAGCCCCACATCCACCGCTCCCGCATGATCCTCCACGGCATAGGAATTGCTCCACATATAAAGAAGCAATGAGACCAGCGTGCCGGCAAATACGGCCGCCCATAACCTGCCGTCCGTCTCCTTTTTCTGCCGGCATATCAGCCATGAAACGCCGCAGGACAAAAATACCACTACGGAATACACGGCACAGTATGACCCTGCCACCCCCAGGATAAGCGCCATAGGCATAACCAGGACCAGCCTTCGGTCAAAGGGTTTTTCCCGCCCATAAGCCACCCGGTCGAAAATCAGATAATAATAATAAAAACCGGCAAATGCCAGAAAATGAACCCATCCTGTCCCGTTTGTCATCATTTCCCATTTATTCAGCCCGAACAGGACAAACATCAAAAGTATGAACCATCCTTTGCCAATCTTCTGCTCCTGGCAGTACACGCCAAGAGCCAGCCCGGAAAGCCCCAGCCCCAGTATTCCCAAAACCATATCAAAAGTGGTGCTGTAACCGAAAAACGTCACGTTGATAATCCTGACCAGATAATTAACCGGGATCCGGGTCAGCACGTCCGGCACAAAGAATTTCTTCGGGTTCCACACATCCGGCAGGTATGTATTCACCAGACGGATGTAATCCGTATATACGATGTCACAGGTGGCTTCCTTTACATACCAAAGGCATAAAAGCACCCCGAAAAAAGGAAGCCCCCAATAAAAAAGCCGCTGCTTTTGTCGATCCTTCATCCCGTCCATACTTCTCATTTTCTGTGATAATATCACAGATTTCCTCTTTCTTCAACTATTTAATCCGCCTTCAAAGACAACAGGACCGCAAGCCGGTCTTCTCCCCGCTGCTCCTGGGCGTCATGCACATAAAAGTTCGTCTCGATTCTGACATCTACCTGCCCGAAAGGAAGGGCCTGTATCTCAATCTCCTTCTGGTTCTCGTCAAACTCCAGATACTTTACAGGTTCTCCATTTACATAGACGGTCAGCCATTGGTCCGGCGTCAGTTCCCGCGGATAGTAAAAACTCATCCCGATCTTTCCGGTTTCCCCGGCCATCAGCCGGATCTCCGCCTTTTCGTCCACCCATCCGTCCCGGTAATAGCCATATATGCTTTTACACCGGATATTCCGAACCGCCTCCGTAATGTCCTGGAACCTGTCAAATTCCGGCTCTTCCTGAAGGATCAGAATATTGTCCCCCACCATACCCGCTTCCCATATATCTTCAATATGCACGATCCGGGTATTCTCCGCTTTACGTGCCGGGTCAAAAACTTTAAGAAATGTCTCTGCGGTAAAATCACTCATCTCAAACTGATTTCCTACTATATATACGGTTTTTCCAAAAATCTTATCCCCGTAAGTCCCAAAAGTCTCTTCGGCCAGAGAATTGTATCTTTGCTGGTCAGGCCAGAAATAAATGTTCGGATACATATGCCGGTAATATACTTCTACCGGCGCCATAACCGCCACATAAGCTGCAATCAGGGCCACATAAGGCACCGCGTGAAGCAGCATCCCCTTTTTCATCAGCATATCCGTCATCACCCCATACATCCAGGAGAGGAAAAGCAGGGCTGCCCCATAAGACACATAAACCCACCGCATCTCCACCCGGATCGTCACACTGGAGCAGGCAATACATCCGCCTATAAAACCGATAAACAGAATACAGGTCTGAAAAATACGGGGACGCTGTATCTTATGACGCGCCAGATTTACAATAAATGCCGCCACCATGATAAGCAGCAGAATATCCGCAATAGCGATTAACAAAAGAATCCATATGGGAGACTCCCGGAAATTCTGTCCGTTTAAATGCTCCGGCCCTGCATTGATCCCAAATATATAGGCAACCTGGCTGGCCGCATACCGGACTGCCGAACCGGCAGACCAGGTATCCGCCACATTGGTTCCCCCGGTTCCTGCCGGCATGATTCCCCCGATCGTGACAAACCTCACTGCCTGCACCAGGACAAAGCAGGCAGCAGGCCACAGCCACATTTTAAGTTCTCTGGAGCGATGGAAAAAAAGCACCAGAAAAAACAGTGGCAGCAGCACCATATAACGTTCATGGACAAAACAGATCCCCACATACAAAAGACAAGCTGTAATAAAACGCTTGGACTGGCTCCTTCCCTCCCCGTTCAGATATTCGCCCAGCTGGTACAGGATCCCTAACGCCATCCACAAAGCCATGGACTCCATCAGGCCGTATACCTGGCCAATCTGGTAATAAGCCATCCGGGAAAGAAGAAAAGCCATCGACACCAGAACGCTTACAAAAACAGAATGGCTGTAATGGTGGGCCATCCGGTACAGGGTGAAAGCAATTCCTGCATTTAAAAGAATGTTGACAGGCACCACCAGCCAGATATGGTTTCCTATCAGCGCCAGCTCCAGCCAGGCCGCCAGATAAAATAAGAAACGGAACCGGGTGCTTCCCATAGGAAATACGAACTGAAAAAAAGATTGTTCCCCGTAACAGGACCACATATACAAATCGTCCATGTACAATCCCTTGATTTCAATCCCATGATTGATCCAAAAGGCAAGGCTTGTCAGCACAAACAGCACAATCAGATCCGTTTTCCATCTCAACATGGTTTTCGTCTGTTTTTCCATTTTTCTCACTCCTAGTCATCACAAGGGGCATGTTGTCTGCCTGATTCAGGACGGTCCTTAAGGATGCTGGATATACCGGTTGTCAAACACAAATAGATTCTGTTCCTTTTCCTCTGCGGGACGTTCTGTGGATTCCCTGTCCACACTTATAATCAGATTGCCGTTTTCATCTCGTACATCATACAGCCATCCCTCCCGGATTAAAGTCCGTATGATCTGATAAATTCTTACGCTGGTATCCACATACCCCTTCTCCATATACAGATAATCCACATCCGCATACTTCAGGTACTTAAGAAAGTTCGGCGCATTAGCCACCACCTCGGGATTCCCCCAATAGCCAGACACATCCAAATACGACTGGACCCAGCAGGGAAAAGACAGTACTCCGGGATGCTCCCCTATGGCAATCACCCTCGTTTCGGGACTTGCAGCCAAAATATCCCATATTGCAGCGCTTCCCCATGCCGCCCTTGCTTCCTTCTCCGCCTCCGTATGGGAGTAATATCCCTTGTGGGCAAGATGGATTCCCCCGTTTCCCAAAGCCCATGCCCAGTTGGTCAGGCCGCACAAAAGCACACCATAAAACCATACCGGCCAAAGAACGCCTGCCGTCCATTTCCAATACCTGCCGCTATGATGTTCCAGCCAAATGCAGCCGGCCAAAATCATCAGCCCATAGGTAAGCATGTAATAATTGCCATCAATCTGCAGCAGGGAGTGCAGGCTTACCAGGTCGATAAACAACAGGGCAGCCAAAAGGAGGACTAAAAAAGAAAAACCTTTTCCGATCTTTTCTTCTTTCCTCCTGCAGGCCAAAAGACACAGCAGGAAAACAAAAAATACCAGCGGCAAAACGCCTCCCCATGCAATAATCACATGGGCCATATCGTCTCCCTGAGGATTTAAAAGAATCCCATAGAGACGCCCTGCCAGAAAACGCCACTGCTCCTGCGCTGTCATCCCGCTTCCTGCCGCCGGAAAACCGGCCGCGTAAAACGGATATTTTACCTGAAATCCCATTTTCTGAAGAACCTGGTAAAAAATCGAAGTCACAGGCACTCCCACCAGATGCAGTGTCCGTCCCCATATCCCCCCTAAAACTCCGACGGCCAAAGCAAGGAACATCCAAACGCGGACACGCACCTTTTTGCCCTGTCCGAAGGTCCAAAACCGCCTCACGCACAGCCAGCAGAAAGCCACTCCCCCGACCGCCGTGGAAAACACAACCGCCGTAGGCTTCATGGCAAGACTTACGCAGCCTGCGGCCGCTCCCATGACCAGCCATTCCCGGTTTTTTTCTTTCTCGTACATGACCACCGCCTGCACCATCAGGAGCTGGCAGAACAACGTCATCATATCCGCTTTGGCCGTACCGGACATATTCATGATCCCCGGAACGGATGCTGCCAGGAAGGGTACCCAGAGAGCCTTCTCCCTGTCCATATAGACTGCCGCAATATCATATAAAACCAGCAATGTAAGCCCGGAAACCCACAAATTCATAGCTGTGGTAAAGCTGTGGGAAGGCAGTCCGGCCATGGGCAGGGTCAGCGCCTCCCACCCTTTCGGATATGTGTAGGCAACTCCCAGTGTCTTCAGATTTTCGTAAATGCCATGGCCGCTGTCCAACATTATATGGGAACGGACGCCATACCACAGACTGTCAAAATCAACCGATATATTCAGCCTCCCGGCCTGTAAAAACAATAAAGCCAGGATTGCCGCCGCCATTGCGGCAGAAGCCGGAGACAGCTTCCAGGCAGAACGTTCTTTTTTCTCCCGTTTCCGGATTTCCGAGAACAGCAAAACCACTCCGCTGACAAGAACCCACATGCGCAGCTTTCTGATACTGCCAAGCCTTACAAGAGACAGAAGGCAAAATACAAGAATGGTTCCCGCTGCTCCCAGAAAAAACTGCCAGCTCACCCCCGGTCGGCTCTGCCTTCCCCCGATCCGCTTTCCGAGCAAAATTAAATACGCCATATAGCAGCCGGTGAACAGTATGGGCAAAAATATCATATGGATCCAGGAGAAAACAGCCGTCACCACTCCCACGGCGCCCCACACCTGCATCGTATTCTTCCCTCTGGAAAAAATCAGAAACAAGACCAGCCACAGGCACAAAACTTCAAGCATCATAAAGTGATAATCTTTCTGGGAAATATGCCAGGAAAGCACTCCTGCACCAATCAGTTTCCACGCAGAGTATAAGGTTATCCCGACAGCCAGAACCCCGGCAAGCCGCAACGCTGTCTTTTCCCTTTCCTTCATTCCTGCCGTTCCTCTCCGAAAAACCGTTCCTCCAGCAAAAGGCACAATGCATGGTATACAGGCAGGTGAAGCTCCTGGATCTTAAAAGTCTCCTGTTCCGGCACTACCACCGCCTTATGAGCCCGCCTGGCCAGCCTGCCTCCATCCTTTCCCGTGAGGCCGACTACCTTCATTCCTTTGGCCCTCGCCACTGTCACGGCATAATCCACATTTTTTGCGTTGCCGGAAGTGGAGATCCCCAGAAACACATCCCCCTCCGTGCCATATCCGCAGACCTGCTGGGCATAGACCATATCTGCGTCCACATCATTGGCAAATGCTGTGGACAGCCCGGGATGGCCGTTCAGCGCAATGGCCGGAAGCCCTCCCTGAAGGCAGTCCGCAAGCCGCATGCCATTTTCTTCATCCTCTGCCGCAAGCCGTTCTTTCAATTCCTTCGGCAGCTCTCTGGCTTTTACAAAGCCCTTCATCAGCTCCCCGACTATATGTTCTGCATCCGCGCAGCTTCCCCCGTTTCCGGCAATCAAAAGCCTGCCTCCACGCGCAAAACATTCCTCCATAATGCCATATACTTCTATAATGCTTCCGCAGACCGGCTCCAGCGACGGATACCGCCGTGTCAGATCCTTTAAAATACTCTCCTGCCTTTCATTCAGAGTGGCCATGCCTTTCTTGTCCTCCTGGTTTTCATCTGCTTTCATTTTCACTTTTGAGTATCGCACAGGCGGCGTCAACAAGTGTCTCGGAGTAAATATCACAGGGAAGCATCCCCCTTTCCTGCCGTTCTTCTGATCTCCCCGGAGATTTTTCCTCTCCCCCTGACCGGCTTATCAGCTCTTTATAAATTCCTGCCCCATAGCCGGTTCCCACCAGCACGGTACGGACGCCGAAGTTTTTTCCCGCTTCCACATCAATCAGCTTATCCCCGATCATCCAGGAATGAGCCTTGTCCACGTTAAAAATCTGCTCTGCCTGCTCAAACATCCCTGTGTCCGGCTTCCGGCAATGGCAGCATTTCCGATACTCCCCGTCTCCGTATTCAGGATGATGGGGACAATAAAAAAAACAGTCAATCTCCGCGCCTAAGGGCCGCAAAAGGCCGTTCATATATTCATGAAGAGCTTTCACGTCCTCTTCCCGATAATATCCCCTGGCCACACCGGCCTGGTTGGTCACTACCACAAGCTTGTAACCGTTCTCCTTAAATCTCCTAAGGGCTTCCGGCACTCCGTCTAAAAACCGCAGATCCTCTTTTTTATGCAGATAATGCACTTCCTCATTCAGTGTGCCGTCCCGGTCTAAAAATATTACCCGCTCCATTTTCATCCTCTCAGATTGGAAACTCGTACTCCCCGCCAGCCGTTTTTACCTTCACCCGGCTGTAGTCCCATCGGTTCTCATCCGCCACCCACGCCTGGGCGCCACGCAGCTCAAAATTCCAGTCCGTAAGCTGTCCGCCTACCTGCTCTAACCGCTGCGCAACCTTATGCTTTACATTATACGGGCAGTACATCAAAAGATACCCGCCGCCGCCGGCTCCTAAAAGCTTGCCCCCAAGGGCTCCTGCCTTCAATGCCTCCGCATACAGCTCGTCAATCTGCGGATTGGTAATCTTGCTGCTCATCCGCTTTTTGCTCTGCCATCCATAATCTAAAAGCTTTCCGAAGCTGTGCAGGTTCCCCTTGAGAAGTTCATCCTTCATGGCATAGGCCAGGGCCTTTACCTCGCACATGGCATCAAAAGCATCCTTTTTTTCATAATTTTTCACCTGGTCCCGGATAATATTCGCCGACACGTGAATATTTCCCGTGTAACACAAAAGCAGGTTATACTGAAGCTCGTGGATAATATCCTTCTTAATCCGGAGAGGATTCACCACCACGTCATTGCGCCCGTGAAATTCGATAAAATTAAACCCGCCGAAAGCAGACGCATACTGATCCTGGTATCCTCCGTCAATCTTTAAATCCTCCCGCTCCACCTGGTATGCCAGATCCGCCAGCCCGTAACTGTCCATCTCCACACCCTTCCACCGCGCCATGGCAATCAAAAGAGCCACCATCACCGTGGAAGAAGTTCCAAGGCCTGAACCAGGCGGCGCATCACACTGTAAATACACCTCGCAGCCTTCGCTGATCTCCATAGCCTTCAGCGCGGCCGTCACCAGATCCAGCCTGCCGTCATAGACATAATTCTCGTGGGCATTATACTTTACCGTCATGTCAAAATCCAGGGAATGGACAATAATCTGGTCGTCCTTCCTTGGCACGATGGAACAATAGGCATATTTGTTGATTGTACTTCCGATGATCGCCCCGCCCTGTTCCACACAGAAGGGAGCCACATCTGTCCCGCCGCCGCCGAAGCTGATCCGGAGCGGCGCTCTTCCTCTGATTACCATACAATAACTCCCTCCTCCACATCCTTCATAAACCGGTAATAATCCTCCGGCACCCCGATATCGATAAAATAACCGTCATTGACAAATCCGCCCAGCCGCATGCCCCCGGACAGCCACTTTGGAATCATATCCTTCTCCAGGGAAACCTTTCCCTCCGGGATATCCTCCAAAAGCTCCCGCTTCATCCGGTATACGCCGCCGTTAATGGTTCCCGGCCCTGCCTCTTTTGCCTTTTCATTAAAACCTGTCAGATATCCGTCTTCCAGCACTGCCTGCCCGTACCGGGACACATCCGGAACCTGCCGCAGCACCAGCGCCATGTCCAGCTCTTTTTCCTTTTGAAGCCGTACCAGTTTGCCGTAATCAATCTGATACAAAGTATCTGCATTCAGCACGAAAAACGCATCCTCCGTCACCAGCCGCCCGGCGTTTTTGATGGCTCCGGCTGTGCCTAAAAGCTCCTCCTCATAGGCATACCTCACTGTCATCCTCTGCCCGTCTGCCATTTCAAACCGGCTTCCGTCTCCAAAATACTCTTCCACCATAGAGCCCTTATAACCTACCGCAAATATAATATCTGTAATTCCATGGCGGGACAGCTCACAGACCACATATTCCAAAAAAGGTTTATCACCGATCAGCGCCATGGGCTTCGGCCTGTCGCTTACCACGCTCCGAAGCCGCGTTCCCAGCCCGCCTGCCAATAAAATCGCCTGCATACTTCTCTCCTTATCCATGCCGAGATTATATCATTTTATTCATAAAAATTCCACTATCTTCATAAAATAGTAAATTCATGGCATGCTTTCTTAATACAGTTCCTTAGTATAGCTCATTCCTTCATGGATGTCCAATCTTTTTTACATGTTGGTTCTTCCAGACGGCCGCCCGGCTTTTAAAGGGAATTCTATTTACAAGGATTTACAAATTCGGCAGAAAACGCTATACTCATAGCCATAAAAACACTGTAAAGGAGTTTCTCCCTATGAAAACCACGGATTGTAAATCTCCCGTCCAGAAAGCCTTCCTGGCCGCCTTTCCCCACACCATCCCCATCTTCGCCGGCTTCTGGTTCCTGGGACTGACCTATGGCATTTACATGAACGCATCCGGCTTCACCTTCTGGTATCCCATGCTGATGGGGCTTACCATCTTCGCCGGCTCCATGGAATTTGTGGCGGTAAACCTGCTTCTGGGGGCCTTTAACCCCTTACAGGCTTTGACCATGACTTTGATGATCAACGCCCGCCATCTGTTTTACGGAATTTCCATGCTGGACCGATATAAAAATACCGGCTGGAAGAAATTTTATCTGATTTTCGGTATGTGCGATGAGAGTTTTTCGATCAATTACACTGCAAGTATTCCCAAGGATGTGGATAAGGGATGGTTCATGTTTTTTGTAACCCTCCTGAACCATTGCTACTGGGTATTCGGCGCGGCTCTAGGAGGCATCTTCGGCTCGATGCTGACAATCAATACCAAAGGGCTGGACTTTGTTATGACTGCCATGTTTGTGGTGATTTTCCTGGAGCAATGGCTGAAAGAAAGATCTCATATCAGCGCTTATCTGGGATTGGGACTTTCTCTGCTTTGCCTGCTGGTATTTGGCGCGGACCGGTTTATCATCCCTTCCATGCTGGCCATCCTGGGAACCTTAACTTTGCTGCGCAAACCCATTGAAAAGGGAGGTGAAACCCTGTGACCGTAATCCAGCAGATTATCACAATTACCATGATTATTCTGGGTACCATGCTTACCCGGTTCCTGCCCTTTTTCCTCTTTTCCCCGGAGAAACCGACTCCTCAATATGTCCGGTATCTGGGTAAATTCCTTCCGTCTGCCGTTTTCGGGCTGCTGATTATCTATTGTCTGAAAAATGTCAGCCTGTTTTCTGGAAGCCATGGGATTCCTGAAACAATTTCTATCCTTTTGGTCATTGCCCTCCATCTATGGAAGCGGCAGATGTTAATCTCGATCGCCGGCGGCACCATCTGTTATATGCTTCTGGTCCAGCTTGTATTTTGATGGAAGCCCTGTCAGGCAAAGGCTGTATCCTCTGCCAATCCTGCAATATAAAAAGTAACCGTCCAGGCTCCTGGTGTCAGATCCAACCGTGAGCCGGAACGGTTACTTTTTTAGGAATGCTGAAAATCTTCTTCAATCCTCTTCCATGCCGCGTCCATGCTGAAATGAGCCCGGATATATTCCTGAGTCCTTCTGCAAAGCTCCCTGCATTCCTCTGTATCCCGGTAAAGCTCTGCCACCGCAACTGCAAACCTCTCCGGATCATCCTCCACCAAAAGCACGTCCTCCACTACGGGAATCCCCTCGGCTCCGATGGATGTGGTGACAATGGGCGCCCCGTTGTAAATGGCCTCCACCACTTTTCCCTTTACGCCTGCCCCGTACCGCAGAGGCACCACAACGACTCTGCACTCTCCATACAAGCGTGACAGCTCCTCCTCAGACACAAATCCCCTGATAACGATTCCGTTTCCCGGCTGTTCCAACGCTTTTATCTCCTCTGTCACCTTAGAACCAACCACGATAAATTCCGGCGCCGCCTCCCCGGCTTCCTCCATATTTCTCCGGATCAGGGGATAGATATCCCTGGCAAACCAGAGCACCGCGTCCGCATTGGGCGGATGGGCGAAGCCCCCCACAAACAAAAGCCCCTGCCTCCTGGCAAAATCTTCCTGCAGGTTTTCCTTAAACTGGTCAAACACATAAGCCGTAATATCCTTCACGTAGATCGTCGGATCCATGGCACGGATGGCATCCCGTTCCACATAAGACGGATAGTAGGATACCGCCGCTTTGCTCATAAGCGACAGCTCCACGGATTTCCAGTACTCCGCCTCCTCCCGTTTCTGCAGGTCTCCTGTAAGCTGGAACTCCCGCCCTTCCCGCAAAAAATGCAGGTCATGGCCATAATAGATCACCTTCATATCCGTATTATCCAGAATATAATCAATATATTTGGAGGCAATATGAGGCCGGTTCAAATAAGCCACCGCAATGTCATCTCCATGGTCCCGCAGCCAGTCCCATATTTTCACCTGGTACTCCGCCCCATACAAGATCTCGATGCCCATCTGCTGGAGTACCGTAGAATAAGGTTCCTCATGGAGAAAATTATCCCCCAGGAACTTGACCACATATCCTTTTTTTATAAACATTTTCAAATACTGGAATGTAGTCTTGGAACCTGCGTCCCGGTCATACGTAGGCACATAATGGTCCACCACCAGAATGATCTTTTTTCCCATGCTCCGCTCCCTTGCCCGGAACGGATCGGGATTCCCGTCATTCTCACACTGCATGGCAAACTCCGCCGCCCATTTTTCCTTCAGCTTTTTACTATTTTCCACCTGATAACGCTTCAGCCCTGTTCCCTGTACATCGGTGCCATTGGAGATTCCCTCAAAATGGACCACCTTGGAAAGCGGCTGATACACCACCCGGTATCCCGCCTTTCTCACTTCAAAAGCAAGATCCGAATCCTCACAGTAAGCCGGCGCAAAACGGGTGTCAAACCCTCCGATCTGCTTCCACAGCCAGGCAGGCAGCAGAATCGCCGCGCCGGAAATATAGTCCACATCTTTCACATAATTATATTCCGGCTTGTCCGGGTCGTCCAGCCGCCCGTAATTCCATCCGGAACCGTCACTCCAGATAATGCCCCCTGCCTCCTGCAGGCGCCCGTCCGGATATACCAGCTTTGATCCTGCCATGCCAACAGACGGATCCGACTCGATAAGGCTTACCAGAGAACTCAGCCACCCGGCTGTAACCTGGGTGTCGTTGTTTAAAAACATGATATATTCTCCCCTGGCCTTCTTTGCCGCCTGATTGCAGTTTTTGAGAAATCCCTGATTTTTCTTATTCCTGCAGATCACAAGCCCTTCTGCAAAATCCTCCAGCCTCGATGTGGCATCCGTGGACACATCATCCGCTATCAGGACCTCATAGCTGACATCTTTTGTGTATTTCAAAATGGACACCAGACAGGCATACGTATAGTGGATCTGGTTGTACACGGGAATTACGATCGACACCTTGGGTTTGTCCTGCCTTTTAAAACGAAGCTTTCCGTACTGCCGGTAAATTTCCCCAATATGAAAATCCCCGTCCCGCAGATTTTTCCCTTCTTCCGTAGAGTACAATTTAGCAGACTGAATAGGGTGAAGCACATATTCCTTCTTGTACTTCAGCCGCTTTCTCTCCAGGGAACCCGGCGGGTATTTTTTATTGACCTGCTCCCCCAGCTTCCGTTTCGCCTTAAAAATGAGAGCCTCGTGGCGGTTCAGATAGGAAAGGGTCTTTCCCATTTCCCCTACTTCCCTTCGCAGATCCCCGATCATGATTTCCAGGTTTGTCACATGGTTATTGGTCAGCCGCTGAACCTCCGTCAGCTTGCGGATCTGCACATCCTTTTCCCGGGTATGGATTTTCATCTGCTCGATCCGTTCTCTTGCCCGCGCCAGTTCGCTCTCCATCTGCTGAATCTCCACAGGCCCATGGGAACAGACCATATAATTGCCCAGATAACGCTTCTGGTTTTCTCCATGGACATAATTCTGAAAGCTGGCTTCCATCTTCTTATATACCGCTTCCAGTTCCGATGTGACCGCAAAGGCGGCCAGTACATCTCTCAGCCCCAACTGCCCCATCAGGCTGCTGTACTGTTCATAAAAATAGTAAAGAACCCGGTATTTCACAAAATGCTCCGGCACCGGGAACAAGAACACCCACTCATAATCCAGGCAATAATCGCCTTCCTCAGTGGCCAGGATATTTTCCAACAGAATATCGATATTCGAAATTCCATTGGACATGTCCTCTTCCAACAATGTAAGCTCCGCTTCCTCCAGGCCTTCGCCAAATATCTCCAGAAACTCATCCGTTCTGGCAAATCTCTCCCTGCCCTCCTCATCCACATCATCAAGCCGTTCCATAGCCGCTTTCAATGCCTTCAGGGGAAGGTTCCCTTTTGATATCTCCTGTCCGGCCTTCTCCGCCCATGTCATGCCCTTCAAATATGGAAAAAGCACCGCGTTCCTGTCCTTCTGGCACTCTGGCTCCACGATTTTCACCGCCCGGTACTGTTTCGATAATTTTCGGTATTTTTCCTCGAAAGACCAGATATGTCCCATACCTTCCAGGCAGAGCGCCGCCTTTTCCACATAGCGGTCCCTTACGCCTTTCCTGTCTTCTGCACCGCCCTCCTCCTGCCCTTTTCGCTGGCAGATACAGGTCCGGATCTGAAACGGCTCCCTGCGTGTCTTATTATATTTTATAAAAATTTTTTCGTTTTTTTCAAGCTCCCTGCGGTCCGCGCTCCAGAATACCAGATAGGAATTGGCATACAAATCAAAAAGACCGTCCTCACATACCGTATCAAATCCTTCCCCTATATTCATCACATGATAGGGCGGATAATCATAAGCCGGCGTAACCCGGGTCAGATCGCCTTTTTTCGGCAGATATTCATCCGAATAGATACTGACCGGCGTCCGGTAATCGGGCATGGGATAATAAAAACTCAGGAAGCCTTCTTCCTTTCCCTCCCCGCAAAGCAGCCGGACAAGGCGTTTCTTTGTCAATTCCTTCTCTTCCCTCCTGCTGCCCGCCCAATACTTCATCCCCATGGCATTCGCCGCCGCTACAATCAGTACGCCGTCCTCCTTCAGCAAAGCCTTTGCCCCGTTAATCAGGTCCTCCCATTCCCCCTCCGGAGCACCCACTATCATCACATATTTATATTTTCTTCCCTGGCCTGCCATCCTGCGTCCATACTCTGCCAGGGACTCCTGCTCATATATGATATTGTCCGCGTCCGGATACCGGAGCCTCACGGTTTCCAACGCCATAGCATCTCTGTCCAGAACCGTAACCTTCTTGGCAGCATTCCGGTAAAATCCCGTCATCGCCCCATAATCCGCGCCGATCTGCAGGATCTCCTCCTCCGGATCGAAATCATACCATTCCAGAAGCAATTCCCTCTGCTCCGAAAGAGCATATAAATAATCCAAACGGGTATTTTTCTCCAGGGCCTGATGCAGATTGCCGTCATACGCCTTAAATAAAAGCTGGATTTCCTCGTCAATTTTTTTCATGTCTGGTTTCGTCACCTTTGCTCTCTTTCCTTTATAAACAGTGATATACTTATCCTGCTCCTGTTTACCATCTGTTCCGTCATAGTCCTTTTTTTAATACTTAACTCTGGTACTGCCTTGCAGAAATTCCCGTACATTCAGCGTCCGCTCAGCGCCAGTTATTCCTGCAAGACAGTCCCCGCCGGATGGTAAGCCGCTTCCACCTCTGATTCCATATCATAGACCCCCACCGTATTCTTGTTGGAAATCACCGTAATATTAGCCACATCATAAAGCCGGTGGTAAACCGTGTGTTCTCCCTGCTCAAAGCCTGTGCAGCTCATGGAAAGAAGATATTCCCCGCCCTGCAGGGTCATCTTCTGCCGGAAATTCACCTCATACTCATCCCCTGCCTTCACCGGGCGGATGTCCGCCCCTTCAAACATGGTATTCGTGCCGGACAGCTCCACACCTTTCTTATCCTTGATCGTATAAGTAAAAATCGGCGCCGGAATATTCTCCCGGAAACGTATCCTTTCCCGGATCGTAAAATACTCCCCCTTCAGCAGCAGATTCGTCAGGTTCCCACGCTCGTCAAACATTCCCATATCATAGATTTCCGCCTTGCCGTTTCCGTACTCCGTCCGGTTGGGATTGATGGTAAGGTGGGTTTTCATCAGTTCTTTTGATGTTTTCCCCCTGGCCTCTTCCTGGCCTTCTGCTTTTACAGATGGATTTTCTCCATCCTTTCTCTCTTTTTCCTCCGTCCCATTTTCCCTTGCTTCTTTATCTTTTGTATTCTTATCCTTTCTAACATTTCCTCCCTCGCTTATTCCTCCGGAGAAATCATTCATCTCACTCAGCTCTACTTCCAGGTCGTCCATCTGATTTGCCAGAATCTTCTTATATAGATCCACCATTCTTCCCGGAATGCCCTCTGCCACAAAATTCCCTTTATTCAGCAGCACCACCCGGTCACAGTACTTAATGACGCTGCCCATGTCATGAGTAACCATAAGGATTGTCGTGCCGTTCTGACGGATTTCCTCCATTCTCCGATAACATTTAGATTGAAAAAACACATCCCCCACAGACAACGCCTCATCCACAATCAATATTTCCGGCTCTACATTGATGGCCAGCGCAAACGCCAGCCGGACAAACATACCGCTGGAATAGGTCTTTACAGGCTGATACACAAAATCTCCAATATCCGCAAAATCCAGGATATCCTGAAGCTTTGCATCCATCTCCTTACGGGAAAATCCCATCATAGTACCGTTCATATAGATGTTCTCAATCCCCGTGTAATCCATATTAAAGCCTGCGCCCAGCTCCAACAGGGCAGAAATCACCCCCTGCACCTTCACTTCCCCTGAGGTCGGCGTCAGCACACCGGTAATAATCTTCAAAATCGTTGATTTTCCCGAACCATTGGTGCCGATGATCCCCACCGTCTCCCCCTTCTTCACCTTAAAAGAAATCCCGTTTAACGCAAAAAAATCTTTGTGATAATTTTTATGGGACAGGCTTAAAGACTCTTTCAAACGGTCGATCGGTTTATCATACAGCCGGTATACCTTGCTTACCTCCTGCACCTGGATGGCATACTCCACATTTTCTTCTAACGGCATGGTCTTCCTCACATTCTTTCCTGCATTCTTCGCTGCCATACAGCCTTTTTCTGCTCATGATCTGTTTTTATCTGTTTTCCCTAAAGGATAGCACAAACCTTTGAGAGTTTCAACACCATAAGTGGGAAACTGTGAAAGTTGCAAATTCTTGAATTACTGTTCACGGGGGATCGCGGAAGACCTGCCTGGTCGGTTTCCCGGGGTACGGGTAACCACCCAGGCTATGTTTCAACCGCCCCGTGAATCGTAACAATGAATACATATTTATTACCAGCTTTGATGCTAAAATATTGAAATGTATCTGTAATCATTGTAAAATAACTACAAATAGCAACACCATCCCATTGCCAGAAAGGAGCATGTTATGGGTATTTATGTCAATCCGGATAACAAAGCATTCAAAGAAGCCAGCAACTCCATGATCTATGTGGATAAAAGTGAACTTATCGCCTACACAAATCGTGTTATAAATACAAATCAGAAAAATATATGCGTCAGCCGCCCCCGCCGTTTCGGAAAATCCATGGCCGCTGACATGCTTGCAGCCTATTACAGCAAAGGGTGTAACTCTGCCAGACTTTTTACAGCCCGAAAGATAACCCATGATGAATCTTTTGGAACTCATCTGAACCAGCACAACGTTATTCGGCTGGACATTCAGCAATTTTTGTTCCATGAATCCCATCTTGGCATTTTCCTTGACAAAATTCAGGAAGCGGTCATCAAAGAGCTCCATGCCGAATATAAAAACTGTTTTGAGACAGACCAATACGGACTGCCTGGTGTTCTGAGGCAGATCTATGCTCACACAGGGAAAGGGTTCATTTTTATCATTGATGAATGGGATTGTGTTTTCCGCATTGCCAAAAATCACAAAGAAATCCAAAAAAATTATTTGGATTTCCTACGCGGGCTTTTTAAAGGTTCCAATTATGTAGAGCTGGCTTATATGACAGGTATTCTTCCTATCAAAAAGTACGGGGAACACAAGGTGAATTCTGCCGAAGGCAGAAGAGAAGGCCCCCTGGGGGGATCGGCGATTAACATTTTTGATGAATATTCCATAATTGACCCTAAAAATCTATGGAAATACTTTGGATTTACAGTAGACGAGGTTCAAACACTCAGCAAACAATATGACGTAAATTACGCTGAGATTGAAAAATGGTATGACGGATATCTTATAGGCAGCCATCATATCTATAATCCTAAATCTGTCGCTGATGTGCTGATGTGGAAAGAATTCCAGAGCTATTGGACCGGGACAGAAACCTATGAAGCTTTAAAGGTTTATATTGACATGAATTATGATGGGCTGAAAGAGGCGATTATCACAATGCTGGGGAACAGCCCCTGTCCCATCAACACCAGAAAATTCCAAAATGACATGACCACCTTTTCTACAAAGGACGACATTCTTACGCTCCTTGTTCATCTTGGATACCTGACTTACAATAAAAAGGACCGCGCTGTCTCCATCCCTAACCTGGAGATCGCACAGGAATTCCTCAATGCTGTGGACGAACCAGGGTGGGGAGGTGTCATGCAAAGCATACGGCGTTCTGAAGCATTGCTGAAAGATACATGGGCATTGAATGGCAACGCTGTGGCAGATGGCATTGCAGCCATCCACAATGAAACCTCATCTATCCTGAAATACAATGATGAGCATTCCTTGTGTTGCACTCTTCTTATGGCATATTACAGTGCTAAGGCCTATTATATGAATCCAGTTATGGAAATGCCATCGGGGAAAGGATTTGCTGATGTGGTCTATCTTCCTAAAAGAAATATGGATCACCCGGCGCTTGTGGTAGAGCTTAAGTGGAATCAATCAGCCGGAGCTGCGATTAAGCAAATCAAAGAGAAGCAGTATGCTTCCTGGATTCGGGAATATACAGGGGATATTCTTTTGGTTGGAATTCAATATAGTGTCAAGAATAAAACTCATACGTGTGTGATCGAGAGGTATTGGAAAGAGTGAGTCCTCTTTTCCAGAATCAGTCTTTATTCGCCCCATCAGGCCATCAGGCATGATGGGGCTTTTCTATTTTTTAAACTTTGAGATGTAGGGTTGACCTAAAGGTTTCGCCTAGAAAGCGAGGGTTTTAACCTCAGTATACAGACAATAAAAATATAATTAACTTGTAAAAAGCCTCCAAAACAGAAGACATATTCTTAATGAGGAGGATCTATTTGCATATCAGTACTATTTTTATTTTCTTTCTCTAATTTCTTTTTTCTTACTTATCATAAGATAGTTCCCAAAGATAGCTGAAAATATGGTAAGGGCAATCGCAAAATAATTACCATAAAACCAATTAATAAATTGGGGAGAAATATTTTTACCTGCTATTGTCCCATCGCCTTCCATTATAGTAACATAACCATTCATGTATCCCATCTGCTCCTCTGGAAATTCAAATTTCAAATTCGCTCTTGATTCATTTATCTCAAAATTTTTAGAATGTATAAATACTTCCTGTCCATTAACCTTATATTCTATAGGATTTGCTGTTGTATAGCATAATAATGTCCCATCACTATGTTTAAGATTGAATGCCTTTATTCCCCTCATTACTATTTCTTGATTATTTTCAATTTTGGACTCGAAAGCAAGAGTTACAGGAATTGTATTATGCACTGGATTATCCGGTTCTTTATCACATATTATATAAGACAATTTGTAATCCATAAAAGTAATATATTTTTTTGTATCATATATAGAAATTTCATCCGTTACTTCATATGTTACTTCACCATTTTCGTTTGTTCCCCCAACAGTTTTTATTTTGATTATCAAAAAATCATTTAATCCAAGTATATTCATAAATCCCGTCATTTTCAGAGAACCATCATCTATATGTATTTGATTTTCAAAACATTGATCCTCTATCCTAAAAGAAGTTAAACTCACAGAATCTTCCTCAATTGATGATGTTTTAAATAACGAAACAGCTAATGAATAAGGCATTCCCTCCCAAAAATACACAGCCGAATCCTTTTGAGATCGTGGACTAAACCCAATAATATATGCTGTCTCACAAAAATCTTTTTCACTATTATAATTAACCTCATACCTATCCTCAACATTAAGGGAAGTATCATCTTCTTGATCCCAATCACAAATACAAAGTTCACCAGAATCACTTTTAAATTCAATTAATAAATAGCATAGCTGGTTCTCTTCAATATTGTCTGTGTCAAAATCCATCATCATTCCAGAATCTGAATCCGCAAAAAAACCTGTCCCGTCAATAGTCACAGAATTTGCATTAACAAAATTATAGGTTATATTATTTTCAGGCCTAGTCACCCTAAAAAAGATATAAATAAATCCCATAGATATCCCAATCCATATACTGATATAAAATATTTGATATAAAAATCTTTTTATCATATAATTCCTCTTATATCTTTCCGCTCATAAATGGCTCCACACTTTACCTGAAATACTCAATTTTCCAAATGATTTTCATATCATACACTCTAATATTAAAAATTTCCCGTTCTTCCTGCACGCCTTTTCCATAAAAAAATCTCAGAATATGGATTTAGCTTATTATCAATTTTTTTCCACAGGATCAAATTCCTCATAACACCCATACTCGATCACATCCGCAATTCTCACACTTGCCCGGCCGTCTCCATAAGGATTGGAGGCATGAGCCATTTTCTCCCACTCCGCCCGGTTATTCAAAAGCCTGGTAAATGCCTCATAAATCACATTCTCTTCTGTCCCCACAAGCTTAAGGGTTCCCGCCTCTATTCCCTCCGGCCTCTCCGTTGTATCCCTCATCACCAGCACAGGCTTTCCCATGCTGGGAGCTTCCTCCTGGATACCTCCGGAATCCGTAAGGATCAGATAAGCCCTTGCCAAAAAATTGTGAAAGTCCAGCACATCCAGCGGCTCGATAAGATGAATATGAGGGTTGCCTTCCCCAAATACGGACCTTGCCGTCTCCCGGACAAGGGGGTTTAAATGAATCGGATAGATTGCTTTCACGTCCCTGTGCTCATCCAGAACCCTTTTAATTGCCCTGAACATGTGCTTCATAGGCTCCCCGAGATTCTCTCTCCGATGGGCTGTTATGAGGATCAATCGGCTGTTTGCACTCCATACAAGCTCCGGATGAGTATAAT
>CATKXR010000028.1 GCA_949840805.1 uncultured Lachnospiraceae bacterium
GTAGCGAGAGCGGCCGCACATTCTGGAGAATTTGTCAACCCTTTTTTTAAAAAGATAAAAAATGGTTAGACCTCATAAAAAGAATCTGACCATTTCAGGCAGTTCGTTATTAACTTAATGACATTGGGGTGTGAACAGTAACTTACAATACAACCCTGAACCAAAGAAAAGCCCTGGCGGGAATCCTCTCCGGCCAAAGCTTTTTTCGGTCATTTGATTTCACGCAATTATAATGCCTGCTTTCCAAACATCTGAAAATACTCCTGGGCTTTCTGCAAAGAAATATTCAGCTTTTTCTGCAATTGGCCTAAAATATCCTGTTCCGATAACCCAAAATCAAATCCGGTCTCGACAATTCCCCGTGCTTCTCCCCGCGCTTCTCCCAGCGCCACTCCTCGTGCTTCCCCTAACGCCTCATGCTCCTGTGCAAGCTCCTCAAATATTGTGAACATTCCGCCGCCTCCTTTCCCAAACCTCCTATAATCTATTTTACAGCTTGACGCTCCTGCTATGGTCATAATCACACTGGGATCTGTTTCGTGCTCCTCACTGTATTGTATGGCCTTTTCCCTTGCTTCCTTCCTGTCCAGGCCTGTATCCAAAAGAATCTCAAATAAGTTAAATAAATCTACATTATTTATATTGTGCAGTTGTAGATTATTCTGCCTTGCTTCTACTAACAGCATCTTATAATCATTGACATACTGCACAAATTCCTCCCCAATCTGCAGCATTCCGTGAAGGCTTATAGCCCCGTCCCAGGGCTTCTCTCCATAATAAACCACAAGGGTAATCACTGGAACCAGCTTATCCGTCTTTCTCATCCTGGACAAATATTCGTCCCTTTCCAGTCCCTTCTCTGTCTTATACTTTTTCCCGTTGCTGTCATACTGCTTTTTGTAGGTCCCGTAATCATATCCCATAATCCGCATAGGCATTGCATAATGGATATGCTCCTGTGCCTCCTTCGCCAGCATCACAAGTTCCACTCCATGGGCTGCTGCCTTCTTTCTGATCTTGATATTGTCTCTGGATGCCTGGATGCTCTCTGTGTATTCCCGGTGCTCTAATAGAGAAGATTCCTCTGTATCTATGTCCTCCAGCTCCTCCGCCCGGATGACACCTCTTCCCTGAAACAGCACTGCGTTAAAAAGATCTGCAAACTGCTCTTTATTGTTCCAATAATTCTTCAATACTGTGTCTGGTTTTAAATCCTGTATCTTTTTTGCCATATAGGAATCCCTTCCCTCTCCTGCCTTTAGTATAACGGAAATACCGGAAGCTTTCAAGATAAAACATTTTGAAATCACGTGAATTTTTCATGAACAATCTGAGAATTATATGAATTTATCAGAAATATTCTCCTAAAATATTCTGTTTATGATCTGTTTTCCTGAAAACGGAATGCTATGGAACAACAGAATCTCATTCTGTAGCACTCCGTTTAAATTTGATCAGAGAAACCTGCCACCAATGATCAAAGGGTAGTGTAATCCTGATCCGTGTCGTCCTTCTGGCATTTTTCGTAAAAGGTTTCAAGCCAGCACTGCCCCAGGTAATTGGACATGGCGTCCCCCGCGAAGGTGGAATACATGCCATCGCTCCAGATGTCGGTGTTGGCCGTCACCGCATCGCCTTCGTCCCTCTCCTCCCGCTCGGAAATGGTATAGCCATTAATCTCGCCGATGTTTTCCTGGTTTCACTTCTGCGGATCCGTGTAGGTGTCCCACACATTGTTGGCCCTGACCGAGATGGTCATGGTTCCCGTCCCCAGTAATCTTATCCTTCTCCGGAAAGTCCACCGTTTTACCGCCGTAAGCGCCGTGGTACTTCCAGGTAAACGTATCATAATTCCTGTCCCCGTTGGTATTTTTATACCAGGGTTCCATGGTGTTTCCGTTCCGATCCATCCAGAGAATCCGTCCGTCTTCATCCTGGTACAGGCGATCCAGATTAGACTTTAAACATGCTTTGAACCGGAAATTGCCGATACTCTCCGGCTCCTCCTCCCCCACTGCCTGCATGTTCCAACACATATACGTGTACCCTCATGATAACCACCTAAATACTAACATCACAATTACCACCACTACCCAACCACCCTTCGGCACTATCATATCTAGAACCACTCCCCACTGGAATAAGTTGCATAGTACTTGTCGGTGTTGTGTCAAACCAATAACGCTGCCCATTAATTGTTATAAGATTAATATCATGATCATATTGATCGAAATGTACGTACTCGCAATCAATACCCACCATATTACATAAATTACTACAAAGCTGTGCATAATGTGTACAACAACCAATACCTGTCTTCAGAGTCTCATAATCAGACTGCCAACGCGTACTAGCATCATAAGTATACACGCTACGTACAATGTTCCCAACCCCAACAGCCCGGCTTGCTTCATCTAATGTGAGCAATCTATCCAGATGAGGTACTATGATTTCATTTAACCTGTTAAAATACGTTTTAAGTTCATCTATATCACTAACCACAACACTAAGCCCTGTTATTGAAGGAGCCACCAGACCACGGCAACCGCTTCCAGGACTCGAAAGAAAACTACTACACGAGTACATGTATCTGTAATCTTTATATGGGTATACTGCATAGCCAAGGCTATCCTTTACAGGCCCCGATGCATGATATACCATATCGAATAAACCACGTATACCTCTCATCCGCTCAACTTCCATGCTATTAATCATACGCCCGTTATAAGCTACATAGTAGCCATCGATGACTTTGTTCTTTGCAAATGACCCGTCGTCCTCCTGATAATACCAATCCTCACCCTGCTGTACCCATTGACTAGCATAAGCCACCGAAGAAATCATTAACGACATTAACAAACCTAATACTACTTTCCTTAACATAATAAATACTCCTACGCTTTTATATTTATAATATCTTTAATCGAGAGTAAAAAGTTTTACACCACCAGTGTAGTGACTTATTGATAATTATGGCAAAATGTAATAAGATAAAAAGAAACGGTGATGATACATTTATGGGTAGAAAACGAACTTACCATATCCTTTTATCAGATGATGAAAAAAGCTTCTCCATAGTACCATAAACAATAAAAAAACATGTAAAACAATTATCCGCAGATGCTCCATACTTCTTGAACTGGATGAAAATGCCCCCGTGCATCTGACACAAATGCAAATTGCAAAATCATATGGGGTCAGTAAAGCAACGGTTTCAAATATTGTAAAGGCATATGCCAATGGCGGCATTGAGTCAGTCACAGCGATTCACCGCAACCCGAATTCAAATGCCCGACGGAAAGCGGACGGCAGGACTGAAGCGGAGATCATCCGGATTGCCTGTGGGCCGGCCCCGGAAGGCAGATGCCGATGGACACTGCGCCTCCTGGAAAAGCAAGTCCGCCTGGAGCTTGATGAGCCTGTCGGGCGCGAAACAATCCGCCGTGTTTAAAAAAAACGAACTCCGTCCCCACAGGAATGAATACTGGTGTATTCCGCCAAAAGAAAATGCGGATTTTATAGCGCACATGGAGGATATCCTTGATGTATACGAAATGCCGTATAACCCTCAAATCCCGGTAGTCTGCATGGACGAAAAGCCATACCAGATGCTGGGTGACTGTCTGGAACCACTTTCTGCACGCCCCGGAGCCATACAGAAAACGGATTCGGAATATATCCGGAAAGGAACCTGCAGTATTTTCATTTTTGTAGAGCCGCTATCCGGATGGCGTTATACCAGCGTGCGGGAACACCGCACGGCAGAAGACTTCCGCCTGGGAAAACATGCGCAATGAAGAGACTCGTAAGGTAACATGGCATTTTACGGCAGATGATGCACGGGATAAGCTGTCTTCTTTATATCCAAAGTTTACCCATGCAGAGGAGTAAAATCCCTCTGCATAATTACCATAAATACCAATAGGTCAGAACGCTAGTACCCTGTTAAGTCCAAAACTGCATCAAAATTTTTACTTTTTATCTAAGGCATGTTACTCCTAAAGGAAAAATTTACTGATTACCACCAATATTATAATTATTATAATCACACACTGCCCCAGCCGTGTATTGTTGTCAGATGCCTTTGCATAGTTAAATTTCTTTTGGACCTCTTTATTGCCGTCATTCATGGGTCTATGAGGACAATTTCTCCATCCAAAATCCGAATTGCAGTAATTCCTTTTTATAAAAGAATCTTTTTGCACCTGCACTGATCCTTCCACACACCCATTTCCCAAACTCATATGTACTTTCTCTCTAAAAAAATTTAATTATAATCTTCTACCTGAGGAATATTCGCATAAGGACTCACCTTGTCAAATCTCTCCGACATTCTGACCGCATAGTATACAATACGTTCTGGGGCTGTTTCCCGGAATGGCTCCCCGGAAAGTGAAGTGCTATAAGTAATCACCTCATTATCCCCCGGAATCTCTCCTGGAATCCCTGTATACTGGTAATAACCATGTTTTTTATACAATTCCTGTAACCCCTTATGAAAATCGCTGGTATTCTTAATATAAAGGTCAAACACCTCCCATTCCACAAGAAAATCCATATCTGCAATATCAGAAAGGGATCCTAAATACTCATCAATACAATAAAGGGTTTCTTCTGTGGTGGTAAACCGAAAGACAGTCCCATCATATTCTTCCAAAATCTTCCTTATAGCCAAATTCCGCTCATTATCAACCGCATATACCGGATCCAATCCCTCCTCATTGTACAAGATTTCTCCCGTCCACATATAATACATTGCTGTCCGGCTCCCATACTTCATTCCTTCTGCCTTTATTGTATTGGGAGACCAGGTATGATGGCTGGGGATGCCTTTTATTTCCTTGTCACTTAAATTCACATACATGCATCTTAAATTGCCAAAACCATATTCATTTTGGCCGGTTGGATCTTCCCAGGTAACGTCTACATGATACCATTCCCCATCCAGTTGAATCAAATTCCATGCATGGGATGAATTTGCTACATATCGGACTTCCAGTCCGCATGCCCTTGCCGTATGCAAAAATGCATCCGCATAGCCTGCACATTGAGCATAGCCGTTTACTATGCATCCATAAGCAGTCGCGCTCCCATTTTCCAAATCAATGCGGTATTCACAATTTGCCACAATCCACTGGATAATCTGCATTTCTTTTTCAAAATCGCTCATCCCATCTTTGATATAGGCTGCTTTAAAGTTTTCTATTGCTGCCTGGACTGCCTGCTGTTCCTCCGAAGACATGGCACTCCAGTTTCCATTTTCAAAATTATTCCTTGCTCTCCCAACAGAATTGTCCGCACTGTTTCCAAAAAACATCTTTGAAGCTGTTTCTTCTGCATTTTGTGGTTCTGCATAAACATCCGTTCTTTCTCCGGATGAGAAAGCAAATAACAAAAGCCCCATGCAAATCCATCTGTAACATCTTCTTTTTATACGTTTCATCTTGCAACCTCCTTCAAAAGTCATAAAATCATAATCTTCAAGGACTGAATCAGAAGTACGGCCTCGATAATTTTGAAAAACCAAGCCAGTCTTTCTTTTTCTTCTTCCACCTATTTACCAGATTCTCCTATTATTGTTGTCCCTATTACTTTTTATAATTTCTGTGTTAAATTTTGTCTTTTCACCTCTTCTTTCCTCTTGGTTTGAAATCTCTTTCATTTCAAAAGTACCTCTTGACAAACACTTTATTATAAAGAATTCAGCTTTATTATAATACCCCCCCCCGGTGTGTCAAGGTCAAAATAGAATAAAGTTAATTCTAAGGTTACGGACTATCCGAAAATACAATGTCAAATAAAAAAGCCCTGGCGGGAATCCTCTCCGGCCAAAGCTTTTTTCGATCATTTCATTTCACACAATTTATAATGCCTGCTTTCCAAACATCTGAAAATACTCCTGAGCCTTTTGCAAAGAAATATTCAGCTTTTTCTGCAATTGGCCTAAAATATCCTGTTCCGATAATCCAAAATCAAATCCGGTCTCGACAATTCCCCGTGCTTCTCCTCGTGCTTCCCCTAACGCCTCATGCTCCTGTGCAAGCTCCTCAAATATTGTGAACATTCCGCCGCCTCCTTTCCCAAACCTCCTATAATCTATTTTACAGCCTGACGCTCCTGCTATGGTCATAATCACACTGGGATCTGTTTCGTGCTCCTCACTGTATTGTATGGCCTTTTCCCTTGCTTCCTTCCTGTCCAGGCCCGTATCCAAAAGAATCTCAAATAAGTTAAATAAATCTACATTATTTATATTGTGCAGTTGTAGATTATTCTGCCTTGCTTCTACTAACAGCATCTTATCTCTTACCCTTCCATCCCTTCCTTCAGCCCTGCAAACTCCTTCTTCTCAAACTCCTGAATCGAAATAGCCTTTTTATTGGGATTGGCAAACACAAACACCTTGTCCACGCTCTCCAGGTAATTCTGGATCTTGTCATTGGTGGCGCTGATGATGGCCTGGAATCCCAGCCCCCGGATCAGCTTGATGCAGCTTGCCACCTTCTCCCCGTCCATCTTGGAAAAAGCCTCGTCCAGTACCACCAGCCGGATGGTGGGCCTTTTTATAAGCCCCGGCTTTACATGAATCTTATACGCCTGGGCAAAGCTTGCCAAAAGCGCCACGTAGAGAGGATTCTGTCCCTCCCCGCCCGAATTTTTCTTGATCATCTTACTTAACCGGATTTTAATCTGCTCGTCCTCATTCTGGATGATCTGCTGCATGTCAAAAGACAGATACGTGCGGTAATCCGCATATTTGTCCATATTGCGCCTGGCCTCCTCCAACTCTGCGGCCGTGGCGTTTTCCGGAGGAATAAAAATACGGATCAGCTCGTTGATCATGGCCCCGTAGTGGTTCTCATGCTCCACCGTAAACAGGTTAAGCTGATGGTCCAGCCCGATATCCAGCTCCGACGGGTTGATTTCCAGCGCCTCGTCCATAAACATGTCATAATACTGCCCGTCCGCCCCCTTATTTCTTCCTATATAAAACTGATACCGGTCCTTTCCGAAATCCAGCCTGCTGATGATCCGGTTCAGCTCGTCCTTCTGCTGCATGGCCTCCTTGATGGCGCTTCGGATTTTGTACATAAAATCATCCTTAAAATGCTCCACCGCCGTCCGCGCCTGCTCCGCCGCCCGGACCCGGAACTCCTCCAAACGATCGTCGTTTAAGTGGTCAAACAATTCCTGGTATTCTCGGTTGTCCTGAGCCGTGGGAGAAAAATTCCGGTTGGGATAACACTTTAAATATTCGGTCCGCAGCTCCACCAGACGGTCCCTCTCCTGTCTCTGCTTCTCCTGAACCTGATCGTTCTTCTCCCCCAGCTCCAAAGCCAGCCGATTATACCCCGCAAAGCTCTTTTCCCCTTTCCGGGCCAAAAGCTCTGCCAATTCCTTCTCATATTGGTCATGGACCTGAAAGTCCCTCTCCTTTTCCGCCAGGCTCCCGTTTAGATCAACCAGACGGGCCTTCTCCCGCTTTTCCTCCCGGTCTAAGTCGTCTCCCCTTCTCTGAAGCTTCCGCAAAAGCTCACGCTTCTGGCCGCACCGGTCCAGAAGCTCCCGGCGCTCCTCCTTCCAGCGCTCCACATCCTGGGACAGAAGCTCCGCAAGTTTTGCCCGAAGTTTGTCCCGCCTGGCCTCCTCCTTCTGGCAGGAATCCAGATCCTTCTTCCACTCCAGATACACGGAAAGCTCCTGGCTTAAATACTCCATCTCCAAAAGCCCTTTTGCCTCCCGGACCTGCCCCTGCCAGAAGTCCATGGATTCTTCCAGGTCCTTTACCGACTGTTCCAGAAGGCGGATTCTCTGACGAAGGCTGGCCTTGCCGATATAGGCCGAGGTGGTGTAAAGCGCCGGATTGATATGCTGGACCCGGTAGCTGTGATACGAGACACATTCCCTGGTAATCCCGATCCGGTTCTTCCTCAGTTCTTCCACATTGTCACATTTCATCACCTTTCCCAAAAGAAAATCCACATAAGCCTGGGCATAATCCCTCTTGGCCTCCACCTCCTCGGCCAGGGCCCCCCTGGCTACAGGATGAGGCTCTGAGGCCACCCGCTCCGTATCCACCACGGAAATCCGGTAATATTTCTTCTCATCCAGCTCCTGATAAATCCTCAGGCAATCCCGGGCATACTTAGGCTCCACTAGTAAGGACAGTTTCTGATAGCCCAGATACCCCTCCACCGCGTTGCGCCATTCCTCCTTGCGGATGTCCAGAAGATCCGCAAGGATTTCCACGGAAACGCTCTTTCCTGTCTCCCGGTACAGCCGGGTCTGCAGCATGGTCCTGGCCTGCTCCAGCTCTGCGGGATATGCCTTTCTCCCCGCCTTAAGCTGCGCCAGCTCCTCTTTTGCCTCCTCCAGCTTTTTCTTCCGCTCCCGGATCTCTCCCTGGGCAGTCTGCTGCTGCCGGACCGCTTCCTTTTTAAGCTCCTCCAGATCCCTTTTAAGCCGGGTCAGTTCTTCCTCTGTGATCGTCCCCCGGACAAACGCCTGGATGTCCCACAAGGTCCGGTTGGAAACCGTATCCTGGTCCTCCCAGGCTTTCAGCCGTCCGGCGGCCTGCTCCCACCGGGCCTTGCTGCCTGAAAGACGCTCCGCCAAATCATTTAACGAGGCAAGCTGCTCCTCCATCTGCTCATACCCGGTCATGGAAATTTTCTTTAAAAGCTCGTCTGCCTGTCCGGTCAAATCCCGGATGGCTTCCTCCTGCTTTTCCATATCCGCCTCGATCTTACGGGCATTTTCCCCGGACAGATAGATTTTCTCCTGACACTCCTGAATCTCCTGACGTTCCCTTAAAAGATCCAGCTTCTCCCTGTAGTAGGCAAAGGCCCCCAGCCGTTTTTCCAGCTCCTCCACCTGCCGGTGCTTTTCACAAATGCCTTTGAGCTGCCCGATTTCCCTGCAGGTATCCTCGATCTTCTGCCGCAGGCGTCCATACTCCATGACGCTGGCCTGCATATCCTCAATATGAATATCCTGCTCCACACAGATATATTCCCTTACAAAATCCTCCAGCTTCAGATTCATCCGAAAAGGGATTGCCCGTTTAAAAAGCAGGGGGAATTTCTCCGAATCCAGTCCGCCTAAGTAGATGTCATAGAGCTGCCTGCGAAACCGCTCATTGTGGGATCCAAAATAACAGTCCTCCTTAGAAAAGCTCTCTAAAAGCCAGCGCTTAACCTCCTCCACAGACATGGCCCTGCTGCTTCCCTTATCTCCTTGCCCTGCTTTATCCCCTGTCCGGTATTCATGGCCTGGCAGCTCTCCCTTGTGCCAGAAGAACATGCGGGATACCTCATTATTTGCCGTCTCCACGTCAAATACCACCCCCACGCACTGGCACTCTTTTGTGTCCGTGCGCCGCAGCTCCAGCACGATGGCGCTGGAAAAATTCTGGTTCCGAAGATAAGAAAACCGGTTATCCTCCCCGATATTGACCATTCCCCGCAGATATTCCACCAGGCTCCTGTCCGAATCATCAGCCGCCGCCTTATTAAAAAAGCCCCGGCCGTCGGTGTTGGCATACAGCACAATCTGCATGGCGTCAATCACCGTAGACTTGCCGCTCCCTGAATGGCCCGTAAAAAAGTTGACCCCTTCATGGAACTCTAAAGTCCTGTGCCGGATATAATGCCAGTTGTTCAGGCAGATTCGGGAAAGCGCCTCAAATCCCTGATCCGTCATCTTCCTCCGCCTCCTCCCCATAGGTACCGATCAAGGCACGCACATCCTCCCCCATCAGCACCACATTGATTGTAGGATAAATGACCAGGCGGCTCTGCCCGTCCATCTCCTCCAGTACGTCTAACGGTTCAATAAGCTGATACCGCTTAAGCAAAGCAAGTGTCCGCCGGATTTCTGTGACAGACGGCTGCTTGAAAAGCAGGCGGTAGGTTCCCAGCTTCTCATGGATCTCCCCCAAAGAGGTCATGGCATTGACCGAGGTGGAAACCGCTGACATCTGCTCATCATAAATCAGCTTCAGGGCCAGGATATAAAAAGTGGCCAGCTTGGAAAGCTTCTCTCCCATCACCTGCTCCCCCTGTATGTAAATCACACCCATCTGGCTGTTCTCCACAACCTGAATATCCATGATGGCAAAATATGCCCGGACAAACTCCAGGTGCTTACTGCAGGGATAGTAATCCCCATTCACCTGATACCGCCCTGTTTTCCGGTCATACCGCCTTTCCAGCAGAAAGGTCTGCCGGTAAAGCTTCCTGATGGCGTCTGTCACCTTCCTCTGTTCTTCAGACCCCAGCTCCTCATAATAATCAATCATAGGCTTTTCCTCTCAAACACCAGCTTGGGATACCGGAACCGCCCGTTATCCACCACTTCCCCCTCCTCATCCTCCCTGACACGGAAAGGGCTGTCCTTTCGGGCAGAGCTGTCATAAGCCAGCACCAGCTTCTCAAAATCCTCCTCCGAACTGACCGTATCCTTTGTCACTTCCAGCCTTCCGTCCTTCATCCTTCCTAAGATAAAGCCTTCCACCTCCTTACGGCTGTAGCGGTTCTGAACCTTATTGAGACGCAGAACCTCCTCTCCTGAAAGCTCCCCGGTATCCTCCTCTGCTGACAGACTCTCCATAAAATCCTGCTTTGGCTTTCTCTTTTTGTACAGGGAGCCCTGTGAGAGAAGCGCTGTCTGAGACAGGTTCATCACATTGCCGATCCGCTCTGTCTCCCGCTCCAGCTCCTCCTTCCCTTGTGCCTCCGAAAGATGGTTCAAAAGCCGGATCACCAGCCCTTTCATGTTGTCCTCCCGGTTCAGAAGATAATGAAGCCGGGTCACGGTCGCACGGATATATCGTGTATGCTCCCTGTCCATATTGATGATCCGGTGTTCAATGTCATCAAAGCCCCTGCCGATTAAGTCGATCTCCTCGGTCAGGTCTTCCACATGCACCTCCACCCCCCGAAGCTTCAGATTCCGCTGGCACACCTGCTCAAGCCATGGAAGATCCTCCCCCATCTCCTTTAACCATCTCTTGATATCCGTCTTATACAGGTAAAAATTGTCCGATGTTTTCAGAATGTGGTATTTTTTCCGCACAATCTCCTCCACATATCCGTCCAAATGCTCCTGCAAAAGATCCCCATACGCCTTCTGCTCCAAAAGCCCCGCAAAAAACCGGTCCATATTATGAAGCATGTCCTGTAACGTCTTATTCAGCCTCCGGGTATTTACAAGAGCAGCCTTTAAGAGGGAAATATTGGAACGGGGATCATTTTTAAAGGCAAACAAGATCCCATACACATTCTGGATATAGACCTGGGTCTCGTCCTCCCCTTCGCCTGCCAAACGCCCAAAGGCATCCACGAACACCGCGGCATAGTCCGGAATGACAATGTTCACCGTCATGGTGCTGTAATCCTCTACCTTCCGAAGCCATCCGGTCCTTAAAAGCCAGTTCACAATCCGAAAAGCCAGGGGCTCTAAAAGGTCAAAGTCATCCTCTGTCTCCTCCTGCTCCAACGTCACCTTTCTTTTGGCAAAGCAGTCCCCCATCGCCCTCACGCAGATCTCCCGGCTCAGGTAATAGTTGCTGTACTGATATTCTTCATTGATCTGCAGAAGCGCCTCAATATAAATCTGCCTGTTCTTTGACCGGAACAGGCTCCAGAACGAGTCTGGTATTTCCGAAAAATGTTCTGTCTTCATCTGTCCAACTCCACTGCCAGGTTCCGAAGCCACTTTTTCTGCCGGTACCGGAAATACCCCAATACGGCCTTATAGACCTCCTCGGTCATTACCATGGCATAGACGACCCAAATCGTCTGCCGCAGATACAAACCTCCCAAAAACGCCATAGGCACCCCGATCAGCCAGACGCCGCTGGTATCCAGAATCAGGCACATCCTGGTATCCCCGCCGCTTCGCAGCACCCCCACTACGTTGACAAAATTAAACATTTTAAACGGCATAAACAAGATAAACACGATCAGGCACCGGTTCACAGCCTGGGCCACCTCCCGGGAAATGCTGTACATGCCGATCATATTCCACCGGATCCCGTAGCACAGCCCCATGGCCGCCAGCGTCACAAGAAACTGCAGAATAAAGAAATTCCTGGCATACTTTTCCGCCTGTTTTAACTTTCCCGCTCCCATCTCGTTTCCCAAAATCACCGCCGTAGCGGCGCTTAGGCCCTGGAACAGCACCACCACAATATCCTGAATGGTGGTGGCGATGGTAATGGCAGCCACCGCATTGTCCCCCATCCGGCCGTAGGCCAGGGAATACATAGTGGTCCCCAGTCCCCAGATAAACTCATTGGCAATCACCGGCAGGGCCGTGCCTGCAAACTGCCGGATAAAAGCCCCGCTGTAGCCAAACATCTCCCGAAACTTTCCCGCAATGGGCGATCTACCCAGGTACACCACGGCCAGAATCGTCCCGGACTCCGCAAGCCGGGCGGCCAGGGTGGCAATGGCAGCTCCCGTCACCCCCAGCCTGGGCGCCCCAAAATGTCCGAAAATCAAAATATAATTCAGCACAATATTGATCATAATGGCCATGAGGCTGATTGCCACCGGCGCCTTCACCCTTCCCACTGCCCTCAACATTGCCACATAAGTATTGGTCACAGCCGTAAAAGGATAAGACAAGGCCGCCACCGCCAGATAGGCGGCCCCCGTCTGTATGGCCTTATCGCTGTCCGTAAAAATCCTCATCACCAGCCGAGGACAAAAAACACTGGGCAGGGCAAACAAAAGAGCGCCGGTCATGGCAATCAAGAGGGCCAGCCCCGTCACCTTCCGAATGCTCTTTCCATCCTGATTCCCCCAATACTGGGCCGCCAGCACCCCGGAACCGCTGGCCACTCCGAACACCAGCAGGGAAAACACGAAAAACACCTTATTGGCAAGTCCCACCGCCGCAATAGCAGTCTCCCCCAGCCGCCCGATCATCATGGTATCCACCAGATTGACAATCGTGTTCAGCATTCCCTGCAAGGCCACCGGCAAGGCAATCCATACCGCCTTTCGCAGAAAAATCCGGTCCCGCAGCATCTCCTTTGTATCCGTGATCACCGTAACCATATCTGTCCTCTTTCCTTTTTGTAATAAACGCTTTACAGAGAAAAAGAAACGCCCTTTGTCAGGCGTTCTTTTCTTTTATTCCGGCGTTTTCTCCTAGTCCGCCTCTTCTTTAGCCTTCCTCTTCCTGAGGGTTCTCCCCGGCCTTTTTGGTCTCTTCTTCTATCCGCACTGCTTTTACCGTATGCACCATTTTATTTTCAACCTTCAGCACGGAAAAACAGACGCCCTGATAGACAATCTCCGGCAGCTCCCCTTCCTGGGGTATCCGGTCCAACCGCGAGATTAAAAGCCCGTTGACCGTGTCATAGTTGTCCAGATCCTCCTGGGGAAAAGTAATTTTAAGAGCTTCCTGTGCCTGGGAAAGCGGCGTCATGCCGCTCATCACCAGGCTTCCGTTCTCCTGGGGAACAATAAACTTCTCTTCCACATCATACTCGTCCAGGATATTCCCCACGATCTCTTCTAAAATATCCTCGATCGTCACAAGCCCTGCTGTCTGGCCATACTCGTCGATTACGATCTGCATATGGATTTTCTTGGACTGCATTTCCCGAAACAGCGAATCCAGCTTTCTGGTCTCCGGGATAAAATGGGCTTCCCGCAGCACCCCCGGAACCTTGGCCAGCTCCATCTGAGCCTCTCTGGGATTCTCTGCATGGACCAGCACGTCCCGCATATGTATGGTGCCGATAATATCATCTAAATCTTCGCCATAGACAGGATAGCGTGTATTGCTCCCCTCCCACAGCACAAACCGCGCCGCCTCCTTAAGTGTCATGGAACCGGAAAGCGCCGTAATATGCTTTCGGTGGGTCATGGCATTTGCCGCCTGTTTCTCGTCCAGTTCAAAAATATTGCGGATCATTTTGGCTTCCCTGGTCTCCAATACTCCCTGCTCATGCCCCTCATCCACCATTGTCTTAATATCGTCTTCCGTCACATTGTCCCTTTTCGATTTCCAATACCAGAATCCCAGCCATCCGACTGCCCCAAGGCAGGCCAATGCTCCCAAAAAAATCCACAAGTACCAATAGCCATCGTCCATCTTCTTATAAAAGCTCCTTTATCCTATGCCCCATTGTATCCCAACCATTGTACCCGATTTCCCGTATTTCGTCAATCCATACCGAAAGATCCGTTTCCATTGGTTATGTAACCAGATCCAGGCTGACCCTCAACGCATAATTTACTCTTTGCAGCAGCTCCTCGTCAATATGGCAGATTTTCTCCTTCAGGCGCTGTTTGTCAATTGTCCGAAGCTGTTCAAGCAAAATGACCGAATCCTTGATCATATCACACTTTCTGGTATCCAGTTCCACATGGGTAGGCAGCTTCGCCTTGTTCATCTTGGATGTAATGGCCGCGCAGATCACCGTAGGGCTGTGCTTGTTTCCCACATCATTCTGTATAATCAGCACAGGGCGCACGCCCCCCTGCTCTGAGCCTACCACCGGCCTTAGATCTGCATAATAAATATCTCCTCGTTTGATTATCACACCTGCTCACTCTCCGTCAATGATATTCCTTCCTCCTGTCAAAAACGCATCTGCGTCATGCTTCCCTGACAGTTTTAAGGTCTCTGTCAATCCCAGTATTCCCCGTTTCTTTCCGGTATATACCTCCGGAGCGCAACGCTTCTGACCTTATTCTTAATTTATGACGGAAATGACAGTCCTGCCATTCTCTTTCATCCTTTATCCCTTTGTAACCGTCCCCGTAATTTCCTCCTCAAATCCCTCATATCTGTCATCAAAATAATCCTTTGTCCCTACTGCCTTTCCTCCCTGTAAATATACCCGCGGAACCCTCTTTCCGATATCACAGACGATTTCATAATGGAATCCGCCGCCCCACTCTGCCAGATCTTCCACCCGGATGATCTCCTGGCCGTCAGCGCCGATCAATGTCACCTCTGTGTCTTCTTCCACCTGGCCGATCCCGGTCACATCCACCATCATCTGGTCCATGCACACCCGCCCTAAGATGGGCGCCCGCCTGCCTTTGATCAGGACAAAACCCTTTCCCGACAAATTTCTGGGATACCCGTCCCCATAGCCTACCGGTATTGTGGCCACTTTCAAAGGCTCCTTAGCCGTAAAGGTTCCCCCATAACTTACCTCCCTGCCCGGCATCAGTTCCTTGACGTAAGTAACAAAGCTTTTCAACCCCATAACCGGACGGAGCCCTACATGTTCTTTCTCTACCTGATCGGACGGATACATCCCATAGATGGAAATCCCTGCCCTCACCCAGTCAAGAGACGCTTCCGGCATATCGATAATGGCGGCGCTGTTGGCGCAGTGGCGGACGGGAATCCGAATCCCATGCTTCTCCAGCATTTGCACAAAATGCAGATAGCTCTCCAGTTGTTTCCTGGCGGATGCCTTGTCCTCCTCGTCTGCCCTGGCAAAATGAGTAAACAGCCCTTCTGCACGGATTCCAGGAAGGCTGCATATCCTGGCTGCCAGCTCCGCGCCCTTCTCATCCGGCTCCAAACCGATCCGGCTCATCCCCGTATCCAATGCCAGGTGGAAATCAGCCGTAACTCCCGTCTCCACTGCCTGCCCCGACAATGCCATAGCCTGTTCCATAGTAAAGACAACCGGGCGGATCTCCTCCCGGATCAGCTTTCCATACCAGCTTTTGTGTACCGGCCCAAGAATCAAAATCCGCTTTTGAATTCCATGGCGGCGCAGCAAAAGAGCCTCCTCCGCCGTTGCCGTGGCATATGCCTCCACATAAGGGGCAATCGCCCGTGCTATAGGCACTGCCCCGTGTCCATATCCATCTGCCTTCACCACGCCGACCATGCCTGTCCCCGGCTTTATATTATTCCTCATGGATTCCATGTTATAGGCAGCCGCGTCCAGATCAACCGTGGCATATACCCTTGTGTATCGTTTCATAATTTACCTCCCTTGCTTACAAGCTTTTTCCTGTATCTTTTGTACTCAGCTCCAGGGCCAGTTCCCGGGCCAGCGGCCCCCTCTCTCCCAGCCTGGCCTCTGCCCTCTCTCCGGCCAGCCCGTGAATATAAACGCCATAAGCTGCTGCATCCTCTCTTGTCATCCCCTGGGCCATCAGCCCGCCAATCACTCCTGCCAGCACATCCCCCGAGCCTGCCTTCGCCATAGCGCTGCACCCGCTGCCATTGATATACACATTTCCGCTCTGGTCGGCCACCACGGTAGAAGAATCTTTCAATACGCACACTGCCCCCGTTTTTTCTGCATACTCCCGTGCCGCCCTGACCCGGTCGGCTTTCAGCTCACAGACAGCCTTTCCCGTCAGCCGCTCCATCTCCCCCATATGAGGAGTCACAACTGCTTTACCGGCAAAATGCTTTGTCAATCCCGGCACCCGGGCAACTGCGTTAAGTCCGTCCGCATCCAGCACTATACCAGACTTCGCCTGTTCCAGCACTGCCTCCACCAGCATCTCCACATAATCTTCCTGGCCCAGCCCCGGCCCGACTACGATAACACCGGCCCAGTCACAATACTTCCTTATCTTTTCACGAAAATCCTCCCGAACCTGCCCCGTCTGCCCTTTTCCTTCTTCGCCTGTTCTGTCCGCCGTGGTTTCTTCCATCGCCGTACCTGCCGGGAAATCCAGGACTTCCACAATTGCCTCAGGAAGCTGTGTCTGTAAAACCGTCTGGTTTTCCGGCACTGTCAGAATCCGCACAAGCCCCGCACCCACCCGATAGGCGGCCAGGGCGCTCAAATAGGCCGCCCCGCACATTCCTCTCGATCCAGCTACTAAAAGCAGCTTTCCGAAGGTTCCTTTATTACTGTCCGCCGGACGCTTAGGAAGCCTGGCAAGATCTTCCCGCCCCAGCACCATCCCGTCCCATCCTGCATTCTTTAAGCTGCCGTCAGAAAAACCAATATCCTTTACCTGCACTTTCCCTGCATATTCCTTTCCCGGATACAGCAAAAGCCCTGTCTTCAGATAACCGAAAGTAACCGTCACCGAAGCCTTCACCGCATCCCCCATCACCGCACCGGTATCTGCATGGATTCCGGAAGGAATATCCACTGCCACAATATCCACGTCCTGCCCTTTTGCCATCTTCCTGATCAGTTTTTGGTAATCTCCCTCGATTTTTCTTGCCAGCCCAATCCCGAACAAAGCGTCTATAACAACATCATAATCCCGGATATCAAACTCTGACGCCGGCTTTAAGCAAATCCCCAGCCTCTCCGCGATCTGCCTCTGAAGCTCATACTCCGAGGTTTTATGCTTTTCGTTTCCTGCCTGAAATATTGTTACCTCATACCCTCTTCCCCATAGAATTCTTCCTGCCGCAATTCCATCGGCGCCGTTATTTCCCGTACCGCAGACCGCCCCTATCCGAACCTTTTTCCCTTTTCCATCAGGCATCCCGTAATAATGCTTCCTTCCGCAAAGTTCCGCCATATCTGCCACTGCTAAAGCCGCCCGCTCCATGAGCACTACCGATGGTATTCCAACCCTTTCTATCGTGTCTTTATCAATCTGCTTCATCTGGCTTCCTGTCACTGTATATCTCATTGCCATCTCCCTGCTTTCTTATATTCCGTAATTCCGTTCCGCAAAGTTTTCTCTTCACACGCCTTCACTCCTGCCTGTATCCTGCTTCTTATATGTTCATACAAAACACCGGCAGACGATCCGGTATATGAAAAACCTAATCGTCTGCCGGTGGATTGTCCCAGACAGCATCCTGTTACTGTTCTCTGGCATCCAGCGACCGGTACATCCTCCTGTATGCATCGCTGCTGCCTTTAATGCCTGTGCTCCCTCTCCTTCTCATGTTTCCCTTCTTCCTGGTTCTTCATTCTCTCTTCCTGGTCCTGCATACTGCATACCCGGTAAGATAACCGCATCAGGCTCTCCGACAGATGTACATTCTCCACCACCACGTCATCCGGCACATTCAAATCCACGCGGGCAAAATTCCATATAGCCTTGATCCCTGCATCTACCAGCCGGTCCGCAATCTCTGCCGCCTTTGTCTTAGGAATCGTCAAGGCTGCCATCTGCACATTGTTATCTACAATGAACTGCTCCAGGTCATCCACGCCGCGGATTTCAATCCCTCTCACTACGAGACCAATAAGGCGGGGGTTAATATCAAACATTCCTTTGATAATAAATCCTCTCTTTTCAAAATTCGCATAATTGGCAATCGCCTGTCCCAAATTCCCGGCGCCGATAATAACCAGGTTATGTTCGCGGTCTATTCCCAGTATCTTTCCGATCTCCGTATAGAGATATTTTACATTATAACCATACCCTTGCTGTCCGAAACCTCCAAAATTGTTTAAATCCTGCCGGATCTGAGAGGCAGTCACTTTCATCCGCACACTCAGCTCATTCGAAGAAATGCGTTCCACACCACTCTCCAACAATTCTTCCAGATAACGGTAATACCGAGGAAGCCGGGTAACTACTGCCTTCGATATTTCTCTTCCTTCCATGGATATACACCTTTCTCTTCTTTCGATCTCTTACTGTTTATTATATCCTCACATTAAATTAATGTCAAATACGTTTTTATTTGTGTACAATCCCAAAAAAACAACTGTTGACAGCCATTCCTGTTTCTTCTTGGGAGATTGCCTCCCTTATATTGGTTGAAAAAAATCCCAACCTATATTATACTTACATACACAGTCCCCGCGGCTGATTTTGCAGTTTTCATTCTGCGTCAAAAACCAAAAGAAACGGAGTTAAAACATGATCTTATCATGCAGCCATATTACCAAGTCCTTCGGCACGGACCAGATTCTGTCTGAAGTATCCTTTCATATAGAAGACAAAGAAAAAGCCGCCATTGTCGGAATCAACGGAGCCGGCAAATCCACCCTTTTAAAAATCATTGTGGGAGAACTGTCTCCCGATTCCGGAAGCGCTGTCCTGTCCAAGGGAAAAAGCCTGGGATACCTGGCGCAGCATCAGGATTTGGACAGCACCCGCTCCATTTACGAGGAACTCTGCGAAGTAAAGCGTCCCGTTATAGAGATGGAAGAGCGGCTCCGCGTCCTGGAGCTGGAGATGAAACATGCCTCCGGCGAAGAATTAGAACAGATGCTTTCTGCCTACAGCCGTTTAAACCATGCTTTTGAGCTGGAAAATGGTTATGCGTGGAAAAGCGAGATAACCGGAGTCCTTAAAGGACTGGGATTTTCGGAAGAAGAGTTTGGTAAGATTGTGTCCACCCTGTCCGGCGGCCAGAAGACCCGGATTTCCTTAGGCAGGCTTTTGTTGTCTAAACCGGACATCATCCTCTTAGACGAGCCTACCAACCACTTAGACATGGAATCCATCGCGTGGCTGGAAACTTACCTGAAATCTTATGACGGCGCGGTCGTCATTGTAGCCCATGACCGCTACTTTTTAAACCGGGTGGTCGGCAAGGTCATCGAACTGGAACAGGGGAGATCTGCGGTATATCAGGGCGATTACACTGCTTACAGTGAAAAAAAAGCCATGGTGCGGGCCGCCCAGATGAAGGCATGGCTCAACCAGCAGCAGGAAATCCGCCACCAGGAAGAGGTCATCGCCAAATTAAAATCTTTTAACCGGGAAAAGTCCATCAAACGTGCTGAAAGCCGGGAAAAAATGCTCTCCAAGATTGAAGTTCTGGAAAAGCCTGCCCAGATTCATGACGAGATGCGGATCCGGTTAGAACCAAACATCACCAGCGGCAATGATGTTCTTACGATTCGGGATCTTGGTAAATCCTTCGGCTCCAATCATCTTTTCTCCCGATTGGACATGGAAATCAAACGAGGAGAACGGGTCGCCCTGATCGGTAATAACGGAACCGGAAAAACCACTATTCTAAAGCTGATCAATGGAATGCTTCCTGCTGATACCGGCACTATCACATTAGGCGCAAAGGTTCATATTGGCTACTATGACCAGGAACATCATGTGCTTCACATGGAAAAAACCGCCTTTGAGGAAGTACAGGATGCTTACCCTAACCTGACCAATACCCAGGTCCGGAATATTCTTGCCGCCTTTTTATTTACCGGCGACGATGTATTTAAAAAGATCTCCGACTTAAGCGGCGGCGAGCGGGGACGAGTATCTTTGGCAAAACTCATGCTCTCAGAAGCCAATTTCCTGATCTTAGACGAGCCTACCAACCACCTGGACATCACCTCAAAAGAGATCTTGGAACATGCCCTGCAAAGCTACACAGGCACAATTCTTTATGTGTCCCATGACCGGTATTTCATCAACCAGACTGCCACCCGGATTCTGGAACTGACCGGACAGACCTTGGTTTGTTATATCGGCAATTATGACTATTACCTGGAAAAACGGGAAACCATGGCAGGTCTTCACACCTCCCGCCCCTCCGTCCCGGAAGGCAAAACCGGCTCAGCCGATACGGCCTCACTCTCTTCCGGGGCTGCCGTCTCCAGCGTAAAGCAAGACTGGCAGGCCAGAAAAGAAGAACAGGCACGAATCCGCAAACGCCAGAATGATTTAAAAAAGACAGAAGACATGATTCTCCGGCTGGAAACCCGCGGCAATGAGATCGACGAACTTCTTCAGTTGGAAGAAGTATATACAAACACAGAAAAGCTGATGGAATTAAACCAGGAGAAACAAGACCTTCAAAGCCGGCTGGAAGAACTCTATGAACAATGGGAAACCCTGGCATAAGGCGGCAGTTCAAATCCCATTTGAACTGCCGCCCTGTTCTTCCTCATCCTGTCCGTCCCCGTCCTTTTTTTCTTCATCCTGTATTTCCCGTTTCACTCCCGGCCCGTATCCCTCCTCCCGAATGATCCTCTCGGCCCGCCTGGCAGCCGCCTCCTGCTCTTCCTGTGCCTTTTTTTGAAGCCTTATGCGGGTCTCCTCATCATCTTCCATATGCAGAATCTCTTCCATCACATTGCACACTGCCGGGGAGAGCCGCATCATACTCTCCTTTGTATCCTCGTCAAGATAAGCGGCAAAGACGCACCCAAAGTAAAAATCCGCATCATCCTCATAATAATCCGGCATTTCCAGCAAAGGAAGAACAGCCGCTTGTTCTTCCCAAAGTGTATCCATCCATGCATTATTTTCCTCATAACAGCCTGCGGCATATCCCACATACTCTCCGAAAGCCTGCAAAAGGCTGTCCACATCCGTAAATTTCACCTTCTTATAGTGGGTGTCCACACTATGATAAACATAATAGATTCCCTCCCCAGTTTTCGGCGCGGCAAAATATTTCTTCTGTTTATAAAACATCATCTGCCACCCGTCTCTGACAAACTTGGCAATCCAGCTCCTGGGAATCTGGTACATATAGTCCGAAAACAAATCCCGCTCCTCACTGTCAGGCGTTTTACTTCCGATTACCCGCACGTCATGTTCCGACTGAGGCTGTCCGTCCTCGCCATAAAACTTCATTCCCACATACTGGTTCCATGCCATATTCCCATTTATAAAAAAATAATACGAAGCCCCGTCTATTGCGGTATTTCCTCCACTGGCCATCCACCCTTTGTCATCAAACCAATACCACTCTCCGTTATATTTCAGCCAGCCCTTATGTAGTCCCCTGGCCTCATCATAATAGCACCAGTGATAATTATTCTGCATATAATACCAGCCATCCTCCCCGTCTCCCGGCGCCTCCATGGCATAAACGGGAGCCGTCTTCATGACCGCCATCACCGCTATGAATACCAGTAAACCAATCCTGCTTCTTCTCACTGCCCTCAATCCTTTCCTGCCAGGCATTGTTTTGCAGTCGAATTTTCAACGTATCTGCAAAAAAGAGAGGCACAATCCTCTCTTTTTTCATCCTTTGAATTGTCTTCCATCGTAACCTTAAGCAGGACGGTAAGCCGGGTTATGTCGTGGATGGCCATCTATCTAGGCCGGACGTCGCCGCCCGGCTCAAGCGACCTACCCGAAAGCAGACGGGCCGCCTTATGCTTTCTGTTCGGTCTTGCTTCGGATGGGGTTTACATATGCCCTGCCTGTTACCAGGCAGGCGGTAGTCTCTTACGCTGCCCTTCCACCCTTACCGGCTGCTGCCGGCGGTATATTTCTGTTGCACTGTCCCTGGAGTCGCCTCCGCCAGACGTTATCTGGCATCCTGCCCTGTGAAGCCCGGACTTTCCTCTCCCACTGCCTTTCGGCACCGTGGCAGCGGCCATCTGTCCTACTTAAGTGACCTTATTTTACCATCAAATGAAAAGCATGTCAACTTACGGCTTTCTTACCGGTCTTTGGCCTTAATCCTCCCTACTCCTCCGTCAGCACCTCTATTGCCTTCTGCACCTGGTTATCCCTCTCTAACGGGATCTCTAAAGCCCCCTTCAAATCATCCGGAATCTCCTGTTCCACTTCTACATCCGGCTCCAGTCCCTTCTTATGCAGGTCCACTCCTCCCGGAGTATAATAATGGGATACGGTCATCTTCACCGCCGACCCGTCATCAAGCTGCACCAGGCTCTGGACGATTCCCTTCCCGAAAGATGTCGTTCCTACAAGCTTCGCAGAACCGTAATCCCGCAAGGCCCCGGCAAAAACCTCTGAGGCGCTGGCTGAATTGCCATTTATCAATACCACGATAGGAATATCCACATCATGTCCATCCTTCTTCGGATATCTGGGATCCCTCTGCCCTGTATCCGATTCAAAGCATATCTCCCCGTCTTTACTGAAATACCGGTCTCCCTTTCCGTTTTTATCAGAAGTAGACACGATCATCCCTTTCAGCTTATCCTCCGGAAGAATATAGGCAGCCATCTCCACTACGGCATCCAAAACTCCGCCCGGATTGTCCCTCAAGTCAATGATAAGCCGTTCCATTCCCTGCTCCTGCAAAGCGTCGACTGCAGCCTTAAACTGATCTCCTGTCACCAGTTCAAACTGTGTCACCAGGATGTAGCCGGTCTTATCTTCCAGCATTCTGGATTCCACGGTAGTCACCTCCACTATCCGACGCTGGATTTTAAGTTCTACCTCCTCTCCGTCCCGAAGCACTGTAATATCCACATAAGTCCCTTCCTCTCCCCGGATCTTCTGCTGCACCAGCACATCCAATTCAAACTCCGATGCCATTTCATCTCCGACTTTATACAAGATGTCTCCCTTTTTCATCCCTGCTTCCTCTGCCGGAGACCCGTCAAATATCCTCAGGGCAGTAATCAGACCGGAGGAAATATTCTGACTTATGAGCACGCCGATTCCGCAATAAACCCCCTCCGTCTCTTCTGTCAGATCTTCATATTCTTCCTTGGTATAATACACCGTATAGGGATCTTCCAATCCTGCCAGCAGGCCTTTATAAATCCCTGCCTCCATCTGTTCCTTATCAATATCCTCGTCAAACAAAAAATACCGGTCAACCAGCTTCTGCAGCGTCTCCAGTTTCTGATTGATCTGATCCAGATCCAAATCCTTTTCTTCCTGAGAATTATCCGTCATCTGGGCCTGGCTATCCATCACGGTCTGCCCGATCAGGTTAATCCCTGCCGCAATCCCTACAATAATCAGCCCGACAAAAGCCGTCACAAAGGAACCTACCAGCACGCCTTTCCAGAACTTACTCTTTGCTTTTACTTCGTTTTCCACTATAAACCCCTACTCTCTTTATCATTCTTTCCAAATATAGTTTTACGGACTTACATAATTAACCGGATTCACATACTGTCCATTGGCACGGATCCCAAAATGCAGGTGCGGCCCTGTGGAATACCCTGTAGAACCGACCTTTGCGATAGTCTGGCCCTGGATCACATCCTGCCCCTCTGACACCAGAAGCTGAGAACAATGCATGTAGACCGTATACACCCCTCCGCCGTGGTTGACCATAATATAATTCCCCGCCGAATAGCTGTATGTAGCAATTACCACAGTGCCGGAAGCCGCAGCCAATACTCCGCTTCCGGAAGCCGCCCCGATATCGATTCCCTGATGGTTCGTAGACGCCCCTGCGGTAGGGGAACTGCGGGAACCAAAACCAGAGGTAATCCGGCTGCTGGCAGGACAAGGCCATATAAATTTAATATTCCCAAGACTTACCGTATTATACCTTTTCCCTGCCGCCTCCGCCGCTTTCCGGGCTTCCTCCTCTTTTCTCCTGATCTCTGCCTCCAGTTGCTTCACCCGGTTCTCCTGAGCCTGAATATCCTTTTCATATGCACTTATCTGCCCCTGTGCCGCATGGATCTGGCTTTCGAAATTTTTCAGCTCCCGGTTTTTCTGGGCCAGAAGCGTCTCTACAGACTGCTGCTTTGCCTCCGTCTGCTCCTGTAGTACAAGAAGCTCCCCATGCTCTATATTCAACTGTTCCTCACGGGCTGCCACTTCTCTGCGGACCTCTTCATACTCATCCATCTTTTTCCTGTCATATTCCGCTATCTGCTGAATATACTCCGCCCGGTTCATCAACTGCACCAGGTCTTTAGACTGAAGAAGAATATCAATATAATTGGTCCTGCCTCTCTCATACATATATTTTATACGGAGTTTCATGGCGTCATACTGCTCCGCCTCCACTGTCCTGGCCTTTTCCAGCTCCTGCCCGGCCACCTCAATATCTGCCTCTTTCTGCAAAATCCGGCCGGCCAGCTCGTCTAATTCCTGGTTCAGCTGGCCTAAGCTTGCATCCAGTTCCCTCACATAAGCCACTGCATCCTGCTTTAAGCTTTCCAGCCCTTTTAACGTGGACTCAACCTTTCTTTTTTCTTCCTCCAGGCTGCTTGCTTTCTTTTTGGCATCCTCCACGTCCTTTCTGGTTCCGTAGACAGGACTGGCCACCGCCGCTGCCAGGAAAAATGCCCCTGCAAAACCTGCCAGGAGCCAAATTCTTTTTCTGCTCTTATCCTTTATCTTTCCCATAACTTACACCCGCAGATACTTCCGTATGGTAAAAAAGCTTCCAAAAAACCCAATCCCTGCTCCCAGGCACATGGCGACTCCGACCATGGCAGGATAAATCGCCTCTATGGAAACAAACATTAAAATTCCGGATAAAATCTGGAACCGCTCTGCCAGATAGGCCACTGACCGGGTGTACAAAAAATAAATTCCTGCCAGGGGAATCCCTGCCCCCACCAGTCCGATCAATACTCCCTCCACAATAAAAGGAGCCCGAATCATAAAATTCGTAGCGCCGATCAGACGCATGATCTGACTCTCCTGTTTTCGGAAAGCCGCCGCTACGGAAATAGTGTTACTGATCAGGAAAACTGCCACAAGAAGAAGCACTCCTGTCATTACCAGAGACAGTATGCCCACCACCCGGTTAAATCCGGCAAAACCTGCCACCACCGTATTGGAAAAATTCACCTGGCGCACCCCGTCAAGTCCCTGAAGATAAGCCACCAGCCTGTCCTGGGACCCAATATCATACAGATATATTTCATAACTCGCAGAACCTGCCAGCGGATTGTCCTGGGCAAAACCCTCTGCCAGCTCTTCATGGCCGGCAAAATAATCCTTTCGGAAGGATTCCCACGCCTCCTGGGAAGACACATAGACCATTTCTTTCACCTCGCTGCGTCCCCCGATTGCCGTCCCGATTGCCAGAATATCCGTCTCACTCATATCCTCTTCAAACAGGACCGTAATCCCTACCGTGCTCTCCATATTCTTTACCATAAACTGAATATTGGTTATAATAGAAAAAAACAGGCAGAACAAAAATACGCAGGCAGAAATCGTAGCAATGGATGCCAGCGAAAACCAGATGTTCCTGAATATATTTTTAATTCCCTGCTTCAGACAATACCAGAACACACTAATCCTCATTGCCGCTCCCGTCCTTTATTTCTTATGAAGCCCGGGCTGCTGTATCTCGTCACTGATAACTTTCCCCCGGTCCATGGTAATCACTCTTCCTCCCATCTGTTCCACCAGTTCCTGGCTGTGGGTGACTACCACCACCGTAGTTCCCATTTGGTTAATATCCGCCAAAAGCTTCATGATCTCCAATGCATTCTGATGATCCAGGTTGCCCGTAGGCTCGTCAGCCAGCAACACTTCCGGCCGATTGATCAATGCCCTGGCAATGGCCACCCGCTGCTGTTCCCCGCCGGACAAATGCTGAGGCATAGCCTTATACTTGGCTGAAAGACCCACCAGCTTTAACATCTCCGGCACGGATTCCCGGATAGTACGCAGGGGAACTCCTGTTATCCTCTGGGCAAAAGCCACATTCTCAAACACATTCCTGTCTTTTAACAGCCTGAAATCCTGGAACACGATGCCGATTGTCCTGCGGTATCTGGGAATATGCCGCCTTGACATACTCTGCAGCCGTATATCGTTGACAAATACTTCGCCGGAGGTAGGTTCTTCCTCCTTGATCAGCAACCGCAAAAGTGTTGTTTTTCCGGACCCGCTGCGTCCCATTATAAATACAAACTCACCGTCTTTAATCGTAATATTAATATCCCGTAAAGCCCTGTTCCCTGTTCCATAGGCTTTATTCACATCGATCAGTTCTATCATAAGTATCCTCAAAATCCGGCAAAACTCAAACTTCGGACGAGCTATGGTTCATCTTCATATCCATGGCCCGTCCGAAGCACGCCTCTTGAATATTTAAAAATCCTGGTTTTCCATATATTTCATATATTTCACTACCATCAAGGCAATCTTAAAGGTAATGGCGTCTTCAAATACACGCAAATCCAGCCCGGTGCTTTTCTGCAGCTTGTCCAGACGGTACACCAGTGTATTTCTGTGAATATAAAGCTGCCGGGAAGTCTCCGACACATTCAGGCTGTTCTCGAAAAACTTATTGATGGTTGTCAGAGTCTCCTCGTCAAAATCATCCGGCGACTTATTCTCAAAGACCTCCCGGATAAACATCCGGCATAAGGGAAGAGGAAGCTGATAGATCAGACGTCCTATTCCCAGATTGCTGTAAGCAACCACGTTCTTTCCGCTGTAGAAGATCTTTCCCACATCCAATGCCATCTTGGCTTCCTTATAAGACCGGGATACCTCCCGGATATCTCCCACAATCGTACCGAAAGATACATGGACCTTGGCCATGGCCTCCGTGTTCAGCATATCTAAGATCATGCTGGCCGTCTTCTCCAACTCCACATAATCCTCCGCAGGCTTGACCTCCTTCACCAAAATAATGTTCTTTTCATCTACTGCCGTGATGAAATCCTTGGTCTTGGCGGCAAATAAGCTGCGCACAGTCTCTAAAGCATTCACATCTTTCTCATGCTTTGTCTCAATCAGGAATACCACCCGACGCACATTGGTTTCTATATGCAGTTTCTTGGCCCGGTTATAGATGTCTACCAAAAGCAGATTGTCAAGAAGCAGATTCTTGATAAAATTATCCTTATCAAAGCGCTCCTTGTAGGCCACTAAAAGATTCTGCACCTGGAACGCTGCCAGCTTACCTACCATATAGACATCATCGCTTCCGCCCCTGGCCAGCAGAATATACTCCAGCTGATGCTCATCAAATACCTTAAAAAACTGATAACCCTGGATCACCTGGCTGTCGGCCGGCGAATCCACAAAAGACAGGATGGAGCTTTCATATTCTTCCGCCTCCGGAAATGTTGAGGCAAGCACCTTTCCCTCTGTGTCGCAGATACAAAGGTCAATTCTTGTAATCCCTTTTAACCCCTCAATAGTTGTCTGAAGAATCTGATTTGATATCATGATCTACGCTCCTCTTCTTCGATATTTTGTACTTGCAAACATACTTATTTTATATCTTAATGCAAACTGGAAAAAAAAGCAAGCGAGTATGAGTACTCGCCTGCTATTTTCATCATTTTTTCACAATTTCTTAGTTGGTGACAACCTGCTCGGTATCCTTATCAAACACATGTACTTTGCTTAAATCCATAGCAAGCTTAATGGTATCACCCGGTCTTGCGGTAGTTCTTGGATTCACTCTTGCAGTGCAGTTGGTCTCCTGCAGGTCAAAATACAGATAAACTTCAGCGCCCAGCAGCTCGTATACACGAACCGTTGCAGAGAACACACTGTCAGGAGAAGCTTTCAAATAAGCCTCTTCGTCATGAAGATCCTCAGGACGAATACCCAGCGTCACAACCTTGCCTACATAGCCCTTCTGATCCAGAACCTTACCTTTTTCCTCCGGAAGAGTAATGGTGTTGCCGTCAAAAGTCAGGGTCACACCGCCGCCTGCCTTGCCTACGGTAGCGTCTACCAGGTTCATCTGCGGAGCGCCAATGAATCCGGCCACAAACTTATTGCAGGGCTTATCATACAGATTCTGCGGAGAATCTACCTGCTGGACAATACCGTCCTTCATAACGACGATTCTGGTTCCCAGCGTCATAGCTTCGGTCTGGTCATGGGTAACATAGATAATGGTAGCCTGCAGTCTCTGATGCAGCTTGGAAATCTCAATACGCATCTGGCCTCTCAGCTTTGCATCCAGATTGGAAAGCGGCTCGTCCATAAGGAATACCTTCGGGCTGCGGACAATGGCACGGCCCATGGCCACACGCTGTCTCTGGCCGCCGGACAAAGCTTTCGGCTTACGGTCTAACAGATGAGACAGATCCAGAATCCTTGCAGCTTCCTGTACCAGTTTATCAATCTCCTCTTTCGGAACCTTTCTCAGTTTCAATCCGAATGCCATATTGTCATACACGGACATATGAGGATACAGAGCATAGTTCTGGAATACCATTGCAATATCTCTGTCTTTTGGCTCCACGTCATTTACCAGCTTTCCGTCAATATACAGTTCGCCAGAAGAAATATCCTCCAAACCGGCAACCATACGCAAAGTAGTGGACTTACCGCATCCGGACGGTCCTACGAAAATGATGAATTCCTTATCTGCAATCTCCAGGTTGAAATCTTTAACTGCTACATATCCGTTCGGATAAGATTTTGTAACATTTCTTAATGACAGACTAGCCATACTTTTCATTCCTCCTGATCATAAGTTCTTGTCTTGTGATTTTGTGATTCATTGGGCATTCCCAAACCATATCTGTTGCTTTATTTACTATACAATAACAAAAATTTTTTCGCCATGTGGCAAATTACCAAAAACTCTTTTTTAATTTTGTAGATTATGCCCATGTGTCAAAAAAAATGCTGAAATTCACAAAAGCGGATTCAAAAGAACCCGCTTTTCATGTCCAACTTCATAATTCTCCACAAAAAAAACCCATTGTTCTATTTATCACACCCAAAACTTGTGAATCATGCCCAACATTCATCTGTTTTTCTTGTATAAATTCTTTCGTATTCAGATAATTTTACGATATTTTTTTCGCCAGCACGTTTACCCAACGCTGGTCTCCGCCGCGGCTGCAGTCATCAGAAGACCACAGCTTCTTTAATTCCAGGCGGCCTGTCTCCCGCAAAAGCCGCTCCAGTTTTTCCTCCGTATATTCACAAAGATACTGTTCCCCCCGAAAACCTTCAAAATCCCCTTCCTTAAAAGACAAAAACAATATACCATTCCGGCGCATGGCATCGATGAGCTTTTCAAGGATCCCTTCCAGCTCCTTTTCCGGCACATGGATCAGGGCTCCGCATCCCCATATGCCGTCAAACACCTCATCGAACTCCATATCTTCGTAGGCCATCTGCAGCACCTCAATACCTGTATGTATCTCAGCCAGCTTGCACATCTCCTCAGAGGCATCGAGCGGCGTCACGTCATATCCCAGTTCATAAAACGCCAGGCTGTCTCTGCCCGAGCCGCAGCCCAGATCCAATATGGTATCCCCCTCCTCCAGGTATTTCAAGAACTTCTGACGCAGATCCTCTAAATCCAGCTCTGCCGTGTCCTCAAAAATCTTTGCTGCATACTTGTTATAATACTCAATCGTATCCAAAGCAATCCTCCTGTCATGCCCGTTCAATGGTCTTTTCCGTAATCCGGATCTTTCCTTCCTTCAACAGCCTTCCTACGGCACGTTTAAACGCATTCTTACTCATCTTCATCTCCCGCAGGATCGTCTCCGGCCTTGCCTTATCGTTAAAAGGCAACACGCCGCCGGACTCCTCCACGGCCTTCATCACCAGCTCCGCGTCTGTGTCCATCTGCATATAAGCCTTCTGCCGGGGACTCAGATCCAGCTTCCCGTCATCCCTGACCTTGACTACACGCGCCTCCACAATATCCCCCGGACAGAACTCCCCATACATTTCACGTTTGGGTATCAATCCGTAATACTGATTGTCCACCGCCACAAAAGCGCCTAAATTCTCGTTGATCTCATAGATGGTCCCCGTAACCCTGTCATCCTTTTTATAAGGAGAATCGGCGCTCATATAAGAGTAGACATTCATGGTTGCCGCAAGGCGCCTGCTCTTATCCACATACAGCGCCACCAGGCACTGCTCTCCTTCCTGTACCTTGTGATTCTGTTCTTTAAAAGGCAGCAACAGATCCTTTTCCAAACCCATATCAAGGAACGCGCCTACCTTTGCAACATCCTTCACCTCCAGCACCGCAACCTCCCCTACCTGTAGCTTGGGTGTGCCGGTCGTTGCAATCAGCCGGTCTTCTGAATCCTTATAGATAAAAACTTCCAGCGCGTCCTTAGGCTTTGTCCCTTCCGGAACCTGCTTCTTGGGAAGAAGCACCGAATTGGACGGGTCGCCCTCCTCTCCCAGATATACGCCAAAACTCTTTACCCTTTGAACTACCAGCTTTTGAATCTTTCCTAACTCAATCATGAAACTCTCTCTTTCCCTAATCTATCGGTATCTGCATTCTGCAGCTTTTTTCACCTTCTGCTGCCATCCGCCTGGCGGTACGGATCTTCCTCCCGCTCTTATGTCATTTCACAGTGCTCCTGTGCTTTCGGAACCTTCGGTTCCTTCCTCTGCTGTCTGCATCCACACTACGGCATAAACCGTACCTTCCTGACTGCACAGTACAACCGTACAGGCGTCCCTCTCCCGACTGATCCTGGGAATCATCACATCGCCTAATACTGCTGCCTTTTTATACTCCGCCCTTATCTCCCGAATCTTAAGATTCTCCGGCAAAACCTCTCTTGCCACTGCCACATACTGGGCATTGTTCACGTGACGGTTGGTATCAATATGATGCCTGGCCACTGTTACCGGCTCTCCTGTCTCGTATTCTTCTGGCAGTGCAATCCGCCTGGGTGCATACTCCATATCCAGTCTTTTGTTTCCGTCCACTTTGTACCCCCGGATGTCGCTCTCCTTTGCTTTCACAGGACGCCCTGCCGCGGTATCGAACAAAAACCATATGGAATTGGCCTTCACCAGATAATCTCCCTGTTTATCACAAATCGTAAAATTCCTGTACCCATAAATTCCCTTAAAATCATAGGGCCAGGTACTGACCACAATCTCCTCCCCCAGCCGCGGGCATCTCAGTATCACAATCTGCCATGATGACAGCCACCACGCCCGCTGGCTCTGCTCCAGGTAATCCAGCCCCATCTTTAAGTCTTCTGACTGAAAGGTCGAACAATCCTGCAGATAATTGACGATTCCCGGCACTGACAGCCTTCGGTCTCCCCCTATCTCACTGTAGCGCACCCGGGCATTAAACGAATACATGCCCATCCCTCTTTTCAGACAAAAAATTCAAAATTATTATATAGTATTTCCTGATAGTTGTCCAGATATTACGAAAAATTTTCTAAATAAATGCACTATTTAAGCTGCGTTTTATAAGACGGGAAATCCCGGATGAAAACAGACGCCATGTTTGCCTGCAAGGATGTTTTCGTCCGGTTTTCCACTGCCTGTAGTTTGCTTTTATTATTTCTCCAAAATCTTTACCACCACTTTTTTCACAAAAGAGGGCGCCCCGTTGGCCGCCTTGGGCTTATGGCCGTCCCAGGGGAAGAAAATCATGAAATCTCCGGCATTACATACCACCTGCAGCCCGGGATTAGCATTATCAAATTTGACCACATCCTTTTCCGGATTGTATTCCCCCACAGGGTTCAGCCCGTCCACAGGCGCATAGGTCATGATCTCTGTCCCATCGATCACATACTGAATATCCGTATAATTCTCATGGGCCTCATACTTTGCCTCTTCCCATGGCAGGGTGGTATAAGTCATCACATTGGCATAAACATTCTTTCCGTCAATCTCATACTTTCCATTCTCCAGCGCCGCCAGGTCATTAGCTTTCAGCCACTCGACGGCTTTTGCGTAGCGTCCCTCAATCCCAAGACTTTTGTAAAAGTCAAGATTCTTTGCCTGATCCAAAATCATATGCTTGTCCTCCTTTTTTCAGGGCTTATGGCTCTGCCCTGCTGCTTTTAGCGAAGCTCGGTAGTCGGTATGGTATCCATATCGTCAAACGCCTGGTTCTCGCCTCCCATGGCCCAGATAAATGTATAATTGCTGGTGCCTGCTCCGGCATGAATACTCCAGGAAGGGCTGATAACCGCCTGCTCATTCTGCATCACAATATGACGGGTCTCGTTCCCTTCCCCCATCATATGAAATACCACATTATCTTTGGGAATCTCAAAATACATGTATACCTCCATGCGTCTCTCATGGGTGTGGGCAGGCATAGTATTCCATACACTTCCCGGATCCAGCACGGTCATCCCCATGGAAAGCTGGCAGGTCTCCAGCACATCCGGATGGATAAACTGGTTGATTACCCGTTTGTTGGACGTTTCCATGGCGCCTAAAGGCTTCTTTGCCGCTTTCTCAATGGGAATAAAGGTAGTCTTGCATGCCTTGTGGGCAGGCGCGCTTACCATATAGAATTTTGCCGGTTCCGAGGAATTATCGCTGGCAAAGACAACCTCTTTTGTCCCTTTCGTAATATAGAGGCAGTCTTTATACCCCATATGGAAGGATTCCCCGTCTGCAGTGATTGTTCCTGCACCGCCGATATTGAAAATGCCGATCTCCCTTCTTTCCAGGAAATACCGGGTTCCGAAATTCTTCCACACATCGATCCCCTTGTCAATAGATACCGCCTCCGTAACAGGCATACATCCCAGAGTAACCATCCTGTCCACATGAGAATACACCGCCACCACTTCATCCGCCACATAAAGATTCTCGATCAGAAATTCCTTCCTGGTCTCCTCGGTGGTATAGCGCTTAAAATCCCTTTGATTTGCAGAATATCGAATATCCATTTTTACTACCTCCTCCAAAAATAAACATTAAGTATCTGTCAATATTTATTATAATGGATTTCCAGAAATATGCAAGACCTTCGTAACAGTTAAGGGGGTATCCGGACTTTTGCGGTTATTTCTTTTCCGTTTTGCCGGGCGCTACCGGCTTTCCACCGCGCAGACAAAGTCATTGCCTCTCACCCGGAAATACTCCGTACCGTCATTTAATCCCACTTTATAGGTCTCCCTGGAAGAAGGGTCATAAACCGTCACATTATACTGGTCAAACCCGCACAACAGCAGATAATTCCCTTCACCGGTATACCCGACAACCGGAATTCCCTGATCTATAAAATATAGCATCTGTGTCATCGTACAGCCTCTGGCATCTAAGACCATCAGGCCGTCATTATATCTCCTGCTGGCAGAAAAACTGTCCAGGCGGCGTTCCAGGGCCGCGAATTCCATCAGAGGGTCCTTGATATTCCTGACAGCCCCGCGGTTGACCCTGCTCCAGAGAATCTGCTGGTCCTGATCCGTCACTATCCCCATCCTGTTGTAAGCAAGTTCCAAAGCGTCCGTAAAATCGGCTGTGATCCCTAAAAGATGTCCTCCTCCATATGCGTAAAACATCAGTTCCTGGAACGGAACGCCCGGAATCAGTTCCAGCACTCCGGAAGATTCTGTTCCCACCTTATCCGGAGCCTGGATACGGATTCCCCGCCCTCCCCGGATTTCCTGATCTAACTGGACAAAATATATCCGCCCCATTTCCTGGGAGGCAAACCATCCTATCCCGTCCAGATTTCCAAAGCTTATGTCTGCATTACACACAATCGTGTCCTCCTGGGCCTCCACATAGCTTTGTTCTCCGGATTTTGTCATCCTCTTTAAATGAATCCTGCTCTCGTCCACCGTCACCCCCTCTACATAATACCCCTCCTTTTCATAGCGGGTCTCCACCTGCATCTTATCATTGACGATCTCCACCGCATACATGGGAAATCCCTCTATCCTCCCGTTTGACATCCACTGTCCGCCGGCTTTTGCCATCCCATAGACCAGATCTCGCCCCACAAATCCCAGTACTCTTATATACTCGCCTTCGCCTCCGCGGATATCTTGTTTTTCTCCGCTTTCCAAATCCAGAAGGTTCAAAATAGAGGCTTCAAAACGTTTCCCCCCTTCCTGCCATGCAAGCCGGGCCTGGTCCGCGCTGACCGCATAACTTCCCTCTTCCAGTCCGTCTGCCACCACCATAGTCTCGTTGCTCTCCAGGTCAATTCCATACACCGCATGATTCAGATACAAATAAAGCATATTCGACTCCGAACGGTAAACCAGTTGTTTCAGATCGGCCTCAAGCTGCTCAAAAGACGCCATGGCCGGAATAAAAAAGATCTCCTGCAAAGCATTTTCTTCCTTCTCGTAGCGGTATCCTGCTATGCCAAACTGTCCCTCCCGGTTCCCACGGTTCTGATATCCGTAAACAAGAAATTCCACATCGCCTGTATCTGCAACCCGGAGAATTTGGATATCATGCTGGCTGTAATTATTTCGCATATTCTGCCTGTCCTGCCCCCGAAAAGAAAACACCTGAACTCCGTTATGATCGTTTTGGTCATAGCTCCACAGCTCCCTGTTTGCCCGGTAAGCGATCACGTTACCGTCAGGACTGTGCTTTACTCCCACCCGCTCATCATTGGTGATTCCCAGCAAGATCCTCTTACCTGCATAATCAGCCCGCTCTCCGGTAAAAATCTGATCCACCGTCCGTTCATAATCCATCAGGTAAGTGCGCAGCTCATTCCACTTCATGGTAAAGCTCTCTTCTACCTGATACAGCTCCCTGCCCTCTTCTCCGTCCCGGGACGCAAGATAAGCAAGCGCCACGCATCCCATAACCCCGTCCATTTCTTTCAGCCTTACCTGTACCTCCGTACCCTGTTCCATCTTGAGTCCTCCCCATGTCAGATGAGAAAAACTGGAGTGGATGCAGCAGTGTCCAAAGGAACTGTTATCCTCGCTGCTGGTAGGCTCCATGTAAGTCACCAGGCTCTGAGCCTGGTCATAGTGAAAGGTTTTTGATGAAAAATCCGACGCCAGATCAATCATGGACTGAGCTTTTGTATCTTCTGTCCACATAATGCGGGTATAGTAACAGACTGTCCCCATAGACTGTGTGTCAATCTCCAGCCTCAGCAGATATTCCCTGTCCGGGGCTAGGAGATTCTGTATGGGAAGCTTTGCCCGAATATCCTCCCCTTCCTTCTCCCATGACTCCAGCTTTGTCTGCTCTACCAGCCTTTCAAGATCAAGGCTTCTGATCTCATACCGGATACCCATTACAGGTTCTGAGCCTTGTGTTATATAAACGGCCAGGTTGCGGTCGGCAGGAAGGATAGTAAGGCTGTCCCTGGCCACCGTATTGCCCATATCCTGCCGATATCCGTACAGGGGATTCATCTTCCGCCCAAACATTTCCACATAAACTACCGGAAGACGTGTCTCCTCAAAGGCCGTGTACACCACTTCCCCCTGCTCCTGCATCCGGGTTCTCTGATCCCACACGATATAAACGGCTACTGCTGCCGCAAAAATTCCAAAAAGAATCCCTGCTTTCTTAATCATATGATTCATAAATGAATTTCCCTGTCTTTCTGTTCTTTGTATTTTAAAATCCCCCTGAAAATATATTTTATCTGTTTTTTTTCCAAACTACAACCGATTCTTTCTGCTTTTCACAATTTTCATTTTTCCTTAATTTTTTATTCTCCTTTTTTCTTTTATTTTTTCTTGTCAAATTCTCCGGGAGATATTATAATAAAATTTGTCAGAATCAGATCCTTCCATATTTTCTGTTCTATTCCTTTGACTAAAGTTCTGTTGTTCCTGTCAGTTTTTTCTCTGATTATGCCAGATAATATTCTTTTACAATTCCAGGAGGTATCTTTATGGATTACGGAGCATTTCTCGAAACCTTAAAACAAACATTGGAAAGCCATCTGGAGGACGGCCAGAATTTAGTCATCCGTCCGGTACCCAAGAACAACGGTATTCTGCTGGACGGACTCAGCATCGAAACACCTGGTTCTTCTTTTTCGCCTACCGTCTATCTGAACCCTTACTACAGCCAATATCAGGAAGGCATGTCCGTTCAGGACATCTGTCTTGATATTTTAAACCTGTTTGGCCAAAATCAGCCGCCTGCCTGTGTCAGCGAAGACGACCTTTTTGATTTTGCCGCTATGGAATCCAGGATTATGATGCGGCTCGTCCACACGGATTCTAACCAGGAGCTTCTTTCTGATGTTCCGCATATTCCTTATCTGGACTTATCCATTGTTTTCTATCTTTTCCTCGAACGGAGCAGTTCCGGGCAGATAACCATCCTTATCCATAAAGACCTGATCGAGCATTGGCATATAAAGCCAAAAAAGCTCCTTGCCCTTGCCCTGAAAAACACACCACGGATATATCCGGCAGAGGTTAAGAGTATGTCGGATGTGATGAAGGATATCGCCCGGCAGAATATGGGCGCTGATTTTGATGAAGAATATATTGACCTTCTTTTGGATAACGAGGATAATGCCTCTCCCCTTTACGTTCTTTCCAATCAGACAGGTATTTATGGCGCCTGCTGCATGCTCTATCGGAACTTATTAAAAAACTTCGCAGATTCCCTGGGGAAGGATCTGATTATCCTCCCTTCCAGTATCCACGAAGTTCTCCTGACTCCCGATGAAAACGGCGTCTCACATCAATATCTCAATTCTATGGTAGCAAATATCAACTCCTCAGAAGTTCCTGCGGAGGATCAGCTATCCGACCATATTTATCTCTATACCCGGGCCGATGACCGAATCCATATCATCGCCCCTTGACCCTTTTGCCCGCCTAAAATATCCGGCTCCCAATCTGGAACACGGCTACCGCAGCCGTCCATGCCGCCAGAATCTGGAACACCATCATTCCCAGGGTGAACTTCCAGGACTGAGTCTCCCGGCGGATAGCGCCGATCGCCGCCACACACGGAGTATACATCAGGCAGAATACCATAAGAGCATAGGCATTGGCTCCGCCAAATCCCATAGCAGCCAGATTTGACGACAGTTCCGCCATTCCCCCTGACGAGTTGATATTATTAATCCCGAAAAGCACGGAAAAACTGGATACCACCACCTCTTTGGCGGAAAGCCCGGATATCAGCGCCACTGCCACCTGCCAAAAACCAAGGCCGGCCGGCGCCAAAAAAGGCGCCAAAAATCTTCCAAACATGGCGGCAAAGCTTCCTGTCACATCAGAAATATATCCGGCAGGCCCAAAATTTAAAACAAACCACAATACAATGGATGCTACAAAAATGGTGGTTCCTGCTTTCGACAGATAATCTTTCACTTTATCCCATACATAGATCCACACAGTACGGGCATTTGGCGTCTTATACTCCGGAAGTTCAATTAATAGGGTATCCTCCTCCCCTTTCTTGTTCAGCCTGTGTACTGCAAACGCAATCAGAATTGCCGCCCCAAGTCCGATCAGATAAAGAGAATAAGACACAATAAGCGCATGTTCCGGAAAGAACATATCGGCAAACAAAACATAGATCGGCAGCCGGGCCGAGCAGGACATAAAAGGAGTAACCAATATCGTCCTTCTGCGGTCCCGTTCACTTGGCAACGCGCGGGATGCCATCACAGCCGGCACCGTACAGCCAAACCCCAGCAGCATAGGAAGGAATGCTTTTCCCGACAGCCCCACCTGTCCCATTACCTCGTTCATCACATACGCCACTCGGGCCATATAGCCGCTGTCTTCCAAAAACGCCAAAGCAAGAAACAGTATAAAAATATTGGGAAGGAATGTCAAAATTCCCCCTACTCCCGCCACAATCCCGTCTACAACCAGGGAGATCATTCCGGCAGAAGCATGAATCCGGGTAAGGAAAGCAAATGTCACGGCCGAAAACCAGTCCAGACCCACCTCAAAATATCCTTTCAAAAAATCTCCCACCGTAAAAGTCAGAAAAAACACCACAGCCATAATTCCCAAAAACAGCGGGACACCCCACACCGGATGGGTCAGCCAGCTGTCAATCCTGTCTGTGGCAGCAGCCCGTTCTTCTTTGTTAAACAGGCATTCCTCGATAACCTCCTCAATATAATCATACTTTTCATTGATAATCTTTTTCTCAAAGCCATCTCCCACTATATGGTTTATCTCTACGGGATGGTCGCTCTGCACTTCTTTGTCTTTTTCCAGCATTTTGACCGCATGCCAGCGCATGTTCTCCATTTCGCCGAATTTGGCATACAGAATCTCCTCAATCTGCCGAATCTTTCCTTCAATTATATCATCATAACGAACCACCACACCCTGGGGTTCCTCCTCATAATGATGAACCACAGCATGCATCAGCACATCCAGGCCGGTTCTCTTCCTTGCAGAAACCGGAACCACAGGAATATATCCTAACATTTCCGGAAGGCGGTGCAGATCGATTTCCATTCCCCGCTCTTCCACAATATCCATCATATTGAGAGCCAGAATTACAGGCTTTTTTAATTCTAAGAGCTGCAGGGTCAGATAAAGATTTCTCTCCAGAGAAGAGGCATCTACCACATTGATAATGACATCCACCTCTCCCTCCTCAATACAGCGCCTGGTCACAATTTCTTCAATAGTGTAGGAAGTCAGGCTGTAAATTCCCGGCAGGTCAATAACCCGGATGGGCCTTCCTTTATAGTTTGTAGTCCCCTCCACCCTTTCCACCGTCACTCCCGGCCAGTTCGCCACTTTTAAATTGGCGCCAGTAAAAGCATTAAACAACGTAGTTTTTCCGCAATTTGGATTTCCTACAAAACCTACACGGATTTCATTTTGTTTTTTTTCCACAGACGCCGCCCTCCTTTTCCACCACAAAAATACCGTTGCTGATCCGCTCTCCTACCGCCAGCCTCGTACCACGTACCTTAAAAATAACAGATCCGTTTCCTTTTTTATTCAACACGCTTACAGGCGTCATCTCATTGACTCCCAACGCCTCCAAACGCCGTGTAATCGCCGCATCTACCACCACACTTTTAACCAGATATGTCCTGCCGATCTCTCCCTCATTTAATTTCATCTCATATCCTCGCTTCCCTGTGCATCTTCTTCATCCTCTCCCATGACGGGACTTCCACAATCATATAGGATTCGTGAAAACTATACTCTTATTGAGAATCTTTGTCAATAAGGAAATAAACTTTCAATTTTTTTGATTGTTCTTTTTGGCGGCTCTTTTTTACTTGCTGAACCCGAACATACAATTTTACCTATCCGTTTCATCCCCGCTGTCTTAAAAAACTCGTCCATACTGCGGATTGCCCCTCTGCTTTGTCCAAATATCCATGAAAAAGGATAAGGCGTATTGCAGGAAGTTAAAAGTATATATTTTTTGCCCTTTAAACGCGGCTTAGGAAAAGCGCTTGTTTCCTCCATAGCCGTTCCCAATAATCGGTCAAATAAATTCTTAACAGGAGCCGGTACATTCGCCCAATAGACAGGAGCTGCAAGCAGAATCGTCTGACATTTCTGTAAACACATTACAATTTCCTGTATATCGTCCTTTTGAACACAAATTTGTGTATTTATACAAGCCCTGCACCCCGTACAATAAGAAAGATTTTTTTCGTATAGATTAATCTTTGTTACGTTATAGCCCATTTCTTCGGCCTTACGAATTGCATAATTCAGCATAGTTGCGGTCATTCCGTTTGTATGAGGACTTCCCAAAATAGCAAGCAAATATTTTTCATTCATACTCATTCCCCCTTGTCTGCAATAGAACGGTACAGCATTTGAAAACCATACTCTAAAAACTGGATTTTTGATAATCCCATTGTTTTTTTAATATATTCTTCTTTATTTGCCGCAAACTGAATAAGCCCGGACAGCATACCCCAAAAATTAAAAACAGTAGGCATGATTTTCAGATTTCTTCGTAAATCGCCTCTATCCATACCGGAGATTAAAAACGCTTTTATCTTTTCGTTTATTTCTTCCCCTATTTGATAAGTTTCCTTTTCTTCTGGAAGATAATCGTGACTCTGAAAATCAATATTGATTTTATCTAATACCATTTTGAAGTAGAATGGAAATTCTTCCTGGTACTGAACCAACCCATGGCAAATAAAATTGTATTGTTCTTTTGTGGTTTCTTGTTGCTCCAGTGCAGAAACTATGTAATTATAGAGCTTTTTCATGCTATCCAGCACTAAAATGCCAACAATTTCCTCTTTGTTCTCATAATACACATATAAAGTCGCTTTGCTATATCCGGCTGCTTTTGCTATATCATCCATAGATGTTGCTGCAATACCTTTATCCATGAACAATACTGACGCGGCGGAAGCAATTTTTTCTCGATGTACGCTTCTCGGCTCTTTTTTTCTCCGTGCCATAGTCTGCCTCCTATTAATTAAACCTTGAGTTTAATTATAGTGGTTTTGGAGAACAATGTCAACCTTCTGTTACTTTATGTCCCGCCACAATCGTTGTTCCTAATACCCCATAAATCTGCTTTGAAAACTCAATGTTACTCATGGTTTTGAATCCGTTTTCCGCACAGAAAACACCATATCTCCTGTACACATCCGCTGTAGGCTCGTTGTAAATCTCCTCTATTTCCCCAGAATCATTTTTGCACTCCTCAATGAATGCCATCACCGGGTTATTCCTTTTGGCGGAATCCCTGCTTGCCATTATCAGCCGTTGCAGCGGCATCCTCGATAATAGCGGTCACTGGTACGCCTAAGGCTTTTATGAGTACATATGAGGAATTAAGTCTGATCGTGAGCATTGCCTTACTGATTGTGGCCATTCTGAATCTGAAAAATAAGAAATAGCCGGGAATGATCTTCCCAGTTATTTTTGTGTGTCATACATGTGTCATACCTTGCAGAAATTTACACTGTTTTTCACAATTTTTATATTTTAAATCGCATGAAAAACCCTTGAAAATACCGGACTTTCAAGGGTTCTATAAAATCTCTTATTCTGCCTGTAATTATCGCTTGCTGATCTCCTAATCCGCATAAAATGGACATTTATTCAATTTTCTGCTGCTTGTATGCTCTGTACCTACTCCGCCCTATCTCAACCTACCAAGTCTATTCTTTCGCTCCATCATAGATATATCCCGTCTCTTTCCAAAACTTCAAGGGGGATATGTAGTAGTCGTACTGCTCGCAACCTTCCTTCTTAAACGCCACTCCAAAAGTCAGCAATCCTTGTATAATACCCTGACGCACAAACTGCTTATCCTTTTTCATCACTCTGGCGGCTACCTGCACAGGAACATTCTCACCCGTAAATTTTGGTATTTCCAAATATATCTTGTTTCTATCCATTTTTTAATGTTTCCTTTCCTCTTTCGCCCTCGCTAATGCCGCAAGGATGGCACTGGCTTTCTTCTCCCCTATATTTCTTATCTGGAGAAGCACCTGCTTGATTTCTTCATCAGATAGCCCTTCTGCCTCCTTTTTACCAGCCTCAAATCCTCTCATATACACAGTTCCACAGAATGATTTCATTTGGCCATGATCCATCTTCTTGACCTTATCATATGTTTTTCTGTTTAATTCGTACACTTTCATTTTATAGCCTCCACTTCTATGCTTGTTTCAAGTCCGACATCAAAAAGACTTATCTGCATTACCTCACAATCAAACCGCTTTTCCAGATCATGAATTGTGCTACCATCTGACCTATAAGGAAATGAAATTATCTCCTGCCACTGCTTAAAACTTTCCCAAAGCTCAGGCAGATACTTTTTAATGTTTCTTAATTCTTTTAGGTTCTTTTGCTGGCAATGCTGACAGCTCACCCTATCCAGTATGTCATATAACCGGATTCCGGATTGCCACCACTGTACTCCATGCTGATAGCAATATTTAAGGCAATCCTCCTCTGTCATTCCCCACTTTATCAGAGGATAGGACTTCGCATAATTCTTATGCGGCTTTATATCTATTCTCTGTACTTCATCTGCTGCTATACCTACATATTCAATCACAAATCTCTCCAATGACTGATAGTAATTGTTCAACAGTTGTCTTTTTATTGCCGTTCCCCAACGCCGCTTTCCGCACCATCCGTATCCCTTACATCCGTTTTGTTTCTTATGTGCAAATACCATAAACTCAAACATTCCCAGATCGGTTCCGGTAACTGCTTTTAACTTCCTATACTCTTCTGTTTCTGGTATGCTGAGAACAGTAAACTTAATTTTTTCTTTCAAGCAAATACTTGCCGCATACAGAAGAGTATCGTATGTTGCCTGGTATTCATCCCCCAGATCCACCATCACCACCTCGTCCAGCCTGTCTCCTTTTTCCAAAATTTTTAGAAATAACGCCAAACTATCCTTGCCTCCGCTCAGTGACAACGTATAATACGAAAGATTTTTCATAACACCACGAACAAATCACTCTGTATCGTGGATAACGCCCTATGGCCTCCCATGCTACACGGATATATGTCTTTCTCCATGCGGTTCCATCACATAATCCCTCACGCTGCTACTAGGACATTTTTCGCCAGCAGTTAGACACCCTCTGCATCAACCCGGTTTACCGGGACTCGTTATTACTCCTTTCTTGATATACTTTTTATGTGAAACCTATAGTATTCCTTTCCCGCCTCTGCTCCCCACTCCACCTTTCCTGATCCAATGGAGAGCGTACAAGCAATCTCTACCTTCGGAACCTTTCTTCCATATCCATTCTGAAAGATAACCCTCTTTGCCTTTAACGTCTCCTGCTTTCGCAAAAGATCCAGAATTAGTTCTGTTTCACTGATTGGAAATCCCAACCAGCGCACAACCCGAACCGTCCAATAAGGCTTTATTTCTCTATATTCTTCGCTCTTCTCTCCAGAGAGAATCATATCAAGCCATTTCTTTTTGATTGGCAGGATCAACATTTTTTCGCCCTTTTCGCCAATCTTCGCTCTATTTCCCATTCACTATACCTTCTTTTGGTACAATTCATGTGTTCCGTCAAGCACCCGCTTCTCTTCCTCTGATACAGAGAATCCATACATTGCCAGGAAATCAACAATAGCCTTTACCTCCCCGGCGTTCTCCTGATTATACTCCACATTGTAGTTATACATTTCACACTTCTTAATGCTTGTCATGTGGGCGATAGCCAGATGTAAAGGGCTGAGGCTTTTCTCCCATTCCAGGAATTTTTTGTATTTATCCGGCTCCTCATTCTCCAGCTCATACAAGTTCTTCCCCGAATAAAGATTAACCAAATCAGCTCTGTAGTAATCCACCTTGCCTTTTATTACTGCCAGAGTCAAAGCTTTATACAGCTTAACATCCTCTTTCAGTGGAGCTATCTCTTTCGTGATAATCCCCATGATGAAACGGTCAATTTCCGCATACAGAGCTTTGTGCCTCTGTTTCAGTTCCTTTTTTGCCTTAGATTTTTCCTTCTCCTTGATCTCATATTCAGACAACTCTCTTTTCTGTTTTTGAGCCGGGGCGATAACCGCTATCTCATTATTCCAGAACACTACCCATAAAGCACCCTCTTTGAATTTCTTTAACGACTTTGGCACCTCTTTATCCAACTGCCAGGATTGAAGAATATCCCACTTGCCGCTATATCGCTCATTTTCAGCACCATCCGGCGCCTTCTTAATTCCAGCCTTTTTAAACAATTCATCGAACAGCTTTTTATTTCTGGCCTTTATTTCTTCCGTAACCGCCTGCTTTGCTTTCCATACCAAATCCCTTGAATCTGTCGCTGCCTTTAAGACTTTATCCCTGGTTCTGACATCCTTGATCTTCTCCAGTTCATACAAATCTTTCAATGACAGCTGAAAATTCTCGTCCTTCTCCTTCTTCTGCAGTTCCTTTTGATTCAATTTGGCAATATTCAGTCTGTGTCGAATTGTGGTTTTACTTAATCCAGTCTTTTCTGCAATCTGGTCCTCCCTGTCTCCCAGGTCAAGCATCATCTGGAATCCACTTGCCTGTTCACTAATAGTGAGATCACTCCGTTGCATATTCTCTTCTAACATTATAGAAACCTGGTCATTTTTACTCATATCATCCACAACTCTGCAAGGCAATTCTTTTACCCCAACCAGCTTTGCGGCGGCGCATCTTCTGTGGCCAATAATCAGAGTATAGCCTTCCTCATGCCACTCCAGCTTTTCATCCCAATGTCCGGGGATAACCGTGAGATTCTGCATGATGCCTTTCTTTTTGATCGACTCAGATAATTCCGATAAATCCCCCAAATCCTTCCTGGGATTGTCCGGATGCCGGTAAATATTTTCCACCGCAATTTTCACGATTTCTTTATCATTCATCCAAATCACTCCTTTCCTTATCCTTCTGGTCTTTCTCGTAGTCACAACAAAAACCATCTTCCGATATTGCTATTTCCCCCATTCTGGCAGAAGCCGTCCTCCTGGTTGATGCAGTCACGTTCACAATATACCTTCATCGCTCCCATGCCCCTCCTTATTTTTGCGGCCTGTCCGCTATGCAGGCAATATTGCCTTCAATCTTTTTATAAGTATCATTTGCCATAAGAACCTGCAATACTGTATTGGACAGCATCGCCTTCGTGCTTTCATCAAAAGCCGCCTTCACATCACTATTTACCTGCTGGCGAACTTCATCCACCTGCTTATCCAAATAGCTTTTTACTTCATCATCAATTCCAAGATGCTGCAAAAGATACTCTTCAAATGTATATTCCTTCGTTTCCGCTCTGTATTTCCCCTTATTGTACCTGTCCTTCTCAAAGCTTTTGATGATCCGGAACCTGCTGTTTTCGATGCAGTCCTTTATGCAACGCTTGGCATATTGGAACAATGTAAGCTCTTCCTTCGGTTCATCATCTCAGACGTTGGAGCCGCCAATGCAAATTTTCTCATTAACCATGAAATCCTGCACAATGTCCTTGATAATATCACCAGTTGCGCACTGGATCTTCTCCTTAATATCCTCCAGGGTCTCCCTCTTGATCTCGCTCACAATCTCGCCATAGAGATTTTTCTTAACCTCCGATTCTACAGCTTGCATGATTCCAGCCGCAAAATTTTCCGTGTTGAACTCTATTTTCAAATTTTCTTTCTCCATCTTTACCTCCGTATTATCTATGCCGTCCTGTTCTTCCATTTGTTCCTGTGTAGGCTCATAGTCCTCGTCGTAATAATCACCGTAATACATATTTTCACTCTCCTTAATTTCCTTCTGATTTCCGCTATTCTGTATCTTTTAAGAACTGGCGGCACAAAGGCTACCAATTCAAAGATATTATGACTTTTTGATGATGAAGCAGACGGGTACCAGAATCGTAGCGGAAGCATTCCAGCTGGTGGAACAACTACCGCCGCTACTTACATAGCACACACCCGTTGAGGTACCATACCACACGGATGCAAGCCACCAGTAAGTGTTTTCTTTCCCTTCTGCCGATCCTCTCATTCGGTTCCTGCGGTTCTTGTAATACTCCATCTGCTCATATAGTCCTTCGTCACCATAGCAACTGTTCTCTTCAAATACCTCCGATGCCGCAGGCAGGAACAGGTATGTATTAAAAGTCACTACTTCCCTGTCCCGTAAGGTTTTCCGTTCACCCAAAGAAATCACATTCCGCAAATCCTCTGGCAACTGCTCGAACAGCTCCTTATTCAAATATTTGCAGATGTCGGAGCCAGGATAGCCCAGATTTGTGCTACCATTCTTATTCCACACCACTTCTTTGCCCACGCAATCCCGGCTCTCGAACCGTACATATTCATCCGTCACATCCGTAACCACCATCGTAAAGTCCTGGCCATCTACCGTGCTGCCCTTCTTGTAATCTCCGACCTTAAACTCAGAACCGGACTTAATCGCTCTAGAGATTTCTTCCCAAGTTTCCTCCAGCTCTCCGCAGATTCTCACAACTACCGGCTTTCCTTCATTGACCGCATCCTTTTCCTGCTGCATTCTTGCATACCAGGCAGTATCGTTTTTCATCCTCTGCACCATCTCGACTCTGGCCTTAATATTGGCCTCTTCCACTTCCTTGATGTGCTGGTAGAAAGCCTCTCGCTCTCTCTGGATTGTCTCCGAACTGCCCTTTACCTTCAGTTCTTCATTCCCTGCTCTTACTCTTAATTCCTCCATTGTCTTTCTCCTTTCGCTCTTGCGTTTGTATTTATCCAAAATCTCGTTTTTGCGAGACAGTCGGTTAAAAAAAATTCACCTATTGATGAACAGTTTTTCCGTAGCCTGTACCGGATTCTTGCCTGCTTTTATCGTCCTTGATACCGGCTTACTCCAGATACACTCAAAATCATCCGGTGCTGCACTGCTACTTATCAACACGATATTTTCCACGCTCATTGCTCTCACCCACTGCCAAAACTCTTCGTAATCGAAACCTTTGCTTATCCTATACTCCTTTGTACACTCATACGGAGGATCGCAATAGATAACCGCCCCATGTGTGTTGAGCAACTTATAATCACTACAGATAAACTCGATATCCTTTAAATCTTCGGCCTGCTTTATCAGATTCCTCAATGCCTCTTCATAGTAATTCCTCACCCCATTTTCCGTATGCACTATTCCGGCATATCCCCCGTCAAAGAACCGGCCGTTATAGCTTGCCAGATACCCGATAGCTCCCACATACCATTTTTCATATATGCAATTCTGCTCATAAAAGCATTTTCTCACTTCTGAATAATGCTCTTTTGTTACAAATCCCGGCAGTTCTCTGAGCCTTTCAAGATTTCTGAACAGTTCTATCAAGTGTTCCTGCTTATCATATGCAAACTTTTTCCTTGCATGGATTTTATCTATGATATTGCATCCACCACAGAATGGCTCTATGTACGCCCACGGCTGGTTATCATCTATATATTTCTGGATGATAGGCACTATACGCTTGGCAACTTTGCTTTTACTACCCATGTACCTCAATACAAATCCCTCCTATGCCGTTGCCAGTTGTTTATTCAGCAAAGCATCGAACATTTTGAACCCGTAGATAAATCCCTGCATCTCTGCCTCGATTGCCACGCCATAAAGGGCATCTTCCAGCCTATTGCTCTCCTGCACTTTCAACTGAGTGGACTTCATTACCTCGTAAAACTTCTGGTATTTCTCCGTCAGCTCTGCTATCTCTCTGCCCTCTACTGCCGGTCCAGTGATAAAGCGATTGAACATATCGCAATATTCCTCATACTCACTTCTCGGCTTTCCCTCCAGAAGAAAACCTCCGCCAGTCCCGGCTCTCATGACGACTTTCTTTTCCGGATGAAAACGCTCCTGGATCGCCTGGTCGAATCTCCTTATACCGTCTGCAACGCACTTAATTCCGCTGCCGTACTTTGCAACCATTCCCCTGTATTCCATACAGGCACTTTCCGTCATTTCATACATCGGGTATGATTTCCTATTCTTATGGGAGCAGACAAACGAAGTAAGGAAATATCCCCTCTCTTTTCCGTCTGTTTCCTCCGAACACAGGAACTTTGTTATCTGCTTAAACACTGCAGAATGTGTCCTCCCCAGCACATCCGCCACCTCACGACTTGTCATAGTTACGTCGGGCCTTTCCTGCGGCTTTGCCCCTTTTGCTTCCGGAGCTTTCAAAACAATCTCCACAATATCGCTCGCTGACACATTCCCGGCAATGCCTTTAATACAGGCAGCGATTTTTTCCGCACCGTCATGCCCGATATTCAGCCTTATGCTCATACTGCAATCTCCTTCCTTAGCAATTCCAGTAACGGATGCCACGGTCTTGCCCCACGCAGGCGGTTGATGATCTTTTTCAAATCGACCTCCTGCTTATCTACCCACCGGTAATCCTGGTACTTCACTGCATTTCCCTCGTTTACTGGCCTGTCGTGAAACCCGTCCGTGATCTTGAACCGTTCCGACCTCTTTTCATCCTCGTTAAACGCCACATACTGCTTATTTCCATGAATACAGTAACCAACAATCTTCATACATCCTACCTCCCCTCGTACCGGTCATGAATGGGAATCGGATATTTTGATTTCGTGATCTCCCTAGACCTGCTGTCTGAGGTATAGAGGAAATTTCTGCCCGCATTATCATTCCTCCTGTTCTCTCTTTTTCCTTTCCCTTTCTCGCCTTTCTGCTAATACCACATAGTCTCCGATATGGTAGCCATTGATGATGTTTACCGCCTCCAACTCCGTAAGATTGTACCTGGCCTGTAATTCTATTCTCAACTTTCGTCTATCTCCGATATCCTGCAGACCGTTCGGAGGCAGAAGTCTCGCCCTGTCTCTATATTCATTTGCGATTTTCTTGATAAGAACTTCTGCCATTCCTTAAACCCTTTCTACATAATCAACGCTATTTGTCTGGAAACCATTTTCAACGCAAAAACCAATCCAACATTCCAGCAATTCCGGCAGATCATACGCATCAAACTGCGTTTCATCACTGTCGTTAAACCCTATATTGTAGGTACCGCCTCCTGTCCGGACGACACCCACAGCCGCTTTAGCCAATGTCATTGTCCTGCCTCCTGCATTTCTTCCAGCTTTTTGATAACCCGCTTTAAGGCATACCTGGCATTATCCGTAAGCTGCCTCTGCCATGCCGACTGACTCGGCGCCCAGCGGAAACCATTACTTTTCAATACCTCCCGCACTTCCGGCTCAGGCTTTCCATCGAAGAACAGCTGGAGCCGCATTGCATCCGTATTCTCAACGATCTTGAAGAACTGATTTTCTGTTTCCAGCGTTCCTCTTTCCTTCGTGGTCTGCAGCTCCTTTATGCGCCCCTCTATCCGGTGGATGTTTGCGTTATTGTTCTGGAGGGCATAATTCGGATAGCCAACCCTCCCGCAGAAGTCCGACTCGCGCAAATCCTTGATCTGCTCGTCCGAATATCCCATGATCCTCAGCTGCTCATTTCCTTTTTCCGTATCTTTCAAGCGAACCGCCTTATTCGCCGCTTTCATGTGCTGCTGCATATCTTTCAGGTTTTCCAGCTTTTCCTCCAACTTTTCGATTGCGTCAACTTATAAGGTAAAAAAAATATACATCTCTTATTCTGCATATGCCCAAACATCATGGGCGCTTGCATATTTCGCAGCCACCGAACTTGTATCATCAAAGAAAACCACTCTTTTTTTAAGCCATCCATATTCTGTTCCCAAAACCAGGTTGATTCCTTCAAGCATAGCCTGAGCCTTTTCAAAGTTTTCTTCAGCGATCTCGTTTAATTTGCTAATCATTTCTCTAGACATTTCCTCTACCTCCGCAAGTGCTTTATTTGTTGTATGATTATGTATATATTATACTTCGTAATTGCGAGTTTATCAATAGTTTTACTTCTCGAAATACAATTTTTTTCAGATTTTTCTCAGAACAATCTCGTATCCAAGAGCCTTCGCCATCCGGTAAAAGCTATCATATCTCATGTTCACTGTTCCCCTGTTCAGCGTTTGGCTGACATTCTGCCTTACGCATCCCATCTTTTCCGCAAGCTTTTTCTGGTTCACATCTTCCCTCTCCATAATCTGCCGGATAGTGGCCGCTGCGTTTTCTCCACTCAACTCACCTTTCAGCTTTTTCACTGCCTCCCGGAGAGCCTCCGTATCAACTCTCCAGATTCTTTCTGGATCATCCTTGTCTATCATGCTGTCGCAATGCTCTGCCAGGCTTTCCATCTGGCTGATGATTTCCCCTATAGGCATACTCAATTCCGCACCTTCTTTCCTCTCCTTTGTCGCACCGCCACTTTTACTTTTGCTATCGCAACGCCTACCTTTGTAAATTCCGCATTGGAAAATCTTAGATTACTTCGGTTCAGCTCCAGGTTCTCCTTATTATCTATCAGTACCAGATTATTAATATCGCAATTATCCTTATCCCCATCCAGGAAACTCACCATCTTCTCCTCCGGGATCGGGCCATTATGATCTTCCCATACCTTTCGGTGGACATACTCAAATCGTTCCCGCTGCGTTCCATGCTCCTGTACTTTTCGGATAAGATAACCGTCCGTGGTATGTGTATACTCCCCAACTTCCATATGATTTGCCGGAACATTCCCCTTGCTAAACATTGTTGCCTTGCACCTTTCATACCGTTCCGGACTCATTTTCTGCCCCTTGTTTGCAGGCTCATCTCCTTTCTTGAACCGACAATCCAAGCCGCTTACAATTTTGTGGTTATCTTTGTATACTTTGCATTGAGTGGCAGAAAACTCAATGCCAAAATGCTCTGATACTGCCTTTGCAATTTCACTTGTCTTTTTCCCTTTGGCAATACTCCGGATATATTCTTCCATTCCTTCAGGGTATTTGCCAGAATATCCTTTTTGATTTCCCGTAGGTGTACCGCTTTTAAAACCAAACCGACTTTTTGCGCCCTTGACGATGCTCTCCGTGAATACCATGCCGTATTTTTTATCAAATCCTTGTTGGTTAATAAGAAGAGTCAATTCCTTTGTGGTCCGTCCTGGCGTATTTTCACGCATCCAGTCCACTACTTCTGCTGGCCATCTCCACATCTGTCAGATTCCTCCTCGAACTTCCAGCATTTCCGGTACAGTTTTCTTTCTCTCATACCCATACTCATCCATATGCTGCATAGCTTTCAGCTGCAATTCTCCGGTTTTAATGATCTGCTCACCGACTTTCGCCATGGCCTCTGATCTCCTTATCTCTGCCTCCAATTCATCGCCTTTCAAATCATCATCACCCAGCTTTTCCAGCTGAGCAAACAGATGATTATTCAAATCTCCCAGTGTATTCTTCACCATACCACATATCTCCTACAAATAAGATTTTCCGTATCTCTTCCGGAATTCTTCTCTTGTCCCGATCTGGCTCTCAAAGATTGCCTGTCCTAACATTTTCGACAACTTTTCTGCCATAGGGTTGTCATGAACTCGGTTCAGCTTGTCACCCATGTTGTGACAGTTATTGCAGGTAGGCACTTTCAAGCCATCCTTTTCGCTCAGCTCTCTGCCAGCTGTTCCAAAGATAAGATGATGTTCACCCTCCGCCTTTCTGCCACAGAAAAAACAAATCTCCTTGTACTCTGTTACAATGCTCTTACTCATATTCGCCTCCTACTTTCTTTTTTTCTCAATTCCCATAAATACAAGAAACACTAATACCACAGCTGCTGCCATAATACCCTCCTATCCATAAAAGATTTCTGAAAATATTGCATATTGCACAATTGCATCTGCAACTTCTGCATCCACCATTCCACAATCAATATGCAATTCATGATCAATTACCTCAAATATGTCTCTGCTGTTTGGCTGCTCCACATACATTCTGATACCCTGCAACAGCTTTTCCTTTGTAAGCAGCTCGCTCCTTCCCTCTTCTGTATCATGAAGAATAAGCGTGCCGCCTCTACTGATCTGCTCGCTTGCATACTCTCCAAGATAATTTCCATCTACTTCCGCTTTTCCACACCAATAATTGATACCGCCTTCCGGGGCAGAACACATAATATCGTCTATGACCTCGCCTGTTACCACCATATTGAAATTTATTTTGAGAACCATTTTTGTCTCGTCCTCTACCTGCTTTCTGTAGTAGCTGATTACTGATTCAAGCGCCTTAGCCTGCTGCCGATCCTTGACTATCCCTGCCGCTTTTACCGCCTCCAGCTGCTCCAAAATTTTGTAAATATCATACATCCTTCTCTCCTCCAATTTTTCTACTTTCCCACTCTCGCCGATTATCTCTTTTAACTTTTTCTCCTACTATCCACTTCTTATGCAATCACTAAAGTATCCTCCCTACGGTTATATCTGTAAACATTGTCGCTGAGTACTTCATCCTCTGAAACCTCACTGGCATTTATCGAACAAACCATATCCCTGAGACCATCCGGTTTCATATTTCCAGCTGGAATAGCAAGCACCTCATGAATACTGGAAGGCAACACATATAAATCGCTTTTTAACCTTCCGGCAAGCTCTCCAAAATATTCCTTGTAAAGCATTACTGACGCTCCATTGTTTCTTAACGTATTTGTAAGAATAAACATAGGCAAACACATATTTTGGAGTTCCCCATCTGGAATGCCAGTTATTTCTGCCATGACTTCTGCCATAGTCATTACACAAAAGCCTTTTTCTTTTGTATTCTTCCTGGCGGCAGCGTTCAGTTCCTCTTCACTAATTTCGTATGTACTACATAATTCATAGCTCACGGCTATGCTGGCAGTCCCCTCCCTGTTCTCATCTACAATCACCCTATAAATAGCTGACAAATCAAACAACTCTTTGTGGGGCATATTACAGAGCCGTCCAATGTTCTTCTCTGTATTCACAAGCTGATATACGACTTTTTTTAGGATATTTTCTTTGTTCATTTTCTTTATGTTAAAAAACTGCCGGTAATCTGCGTTCTGATAAATGTCTACAATTTCATCCGCCGCATCTTGTATAGTCTTATATCCGCTTTCAATTTCATCCAGCAGTCTATCAACATATATTCTTGGATATTCCTCACTTCCGGCTCTGCAAATAACAACCGCCTGCCTTATGGAACCATTATTCTTTATGACTTCTGGAAAACCAATCTCGCACTCCTCTCCTACCTTTTTTAATACAGCATCACCAATTTTTTTTTTAAATTTCTCTTCTCATTTTTCTTCCTCCTAATCAGCTATCTTCTCTTATAATTTTTAAATGTAATAGCAACTGAAATTCCATTAATTCCCAAACTCATAATAAAATCCATGCTGCTCACGTTCTCCGTATACGTGCATTTCTCTCGCCATCTCTACTAATCTGCCTCCTTCTCTCCTTTACCAGAACCAGAAGTGTTGTCCGGTCCATTCACAGACTTTTAAGCTCCCTCTCAATGCGTTTCATAACCGCTTTGTTTCCAGCTGTTACCGCCTCTTCATACTGCCTGATATTTTCCTTCACCCCTCCAATCCCACATATTCCAAAATCTTGTTACGGGCAAACTTTCCAATTTCTTCCAGATATTCTTCCTGGCTCCAGTCGATACTCGCCTGCACCGCCTCAAAATCATTCGCCCACTGCACAAACAGCTGTTCCCAAGTAATCCTATCAACGTTGTTCAGCCTCCTGTGCTCCTCCAGCATACCAACGTAAACAAGGGAAATTTCCACCAGGTTCTCAAATGCCTTGTTATAAGCCATTTTCTCCTGCCGCTGATCCTGCAATTGAATTTCCTCTTCGTACTCGTAACGCATATTTACCGGGCCGCCGTTGACTTTACCCATTTTCCAGTCGGAACCATGAATGCTGAAGGAGAAATAATCATCTCCCTTTGTCGTGAGACTTGCCATCGTCTCATATCCATTTCTTTTTACAGTCTCCGCAATTCCGTTAATCAGTGGTAAAACCTCCAGACAAAGACCTCTAAATTTTTCTTTGTTATCCATTCTTGACCTCCTTAACTGCGGTGACTACGCCGCCGATTAAATGCCATGCCTTAATGTACTGGTTCCCTTTGCTCCTTGCCTTCGATTCGTCCCTAGCCTCGCGCTTTACAGAAGAGTCGCATCCGGATTCATCTTCATATATGAACACCCGATATTTCTTCATGCGTCCTTTGCCTCCTTTACAAGTGCCTCGGCCTCTTCCTGGCTCTCAAACCAATCATGGTAGATGTCTTTCCTCCTTGTGCTTTTGAAGTCATTCTCCGGCTTACTGACTGCCTCAACCGTGCTGGTAATGTTCGCTACCACCCTGCCGCTGTCATATACAGCCGTTGTCACGCACCAGAATGTTTTCATGCCTCCCAGGGTAAGCTCATAGGCATCTGCCTCCTCTTTCGTTAGCGGTTCCCGATATTCAATGAATCCCCAAGCTTCCCGACCAATTTCCTCGCAGAAAGTCTTCGTGTCAAAGTTCTCAATTCTCTCAACTGCTTCCATTTTGGGAAGGCCCCCCGGCATAACCGGGCGCCATATGCTGTAATATTTAACCATCCTCATGCTCCTTTCGCCGCCTGGAGAACTAGGCATCCTGTATTTTTCTTCACATACCATTTCATGTACTTCTTTCTCTCAGCCGCTTTCGGACTTTTAAGCGGAGTAATGTTTTTCAGATATTCCGCCTTAATCCAAACCTTATTGCCCTCTTTATCCTTGCATCCGGCAATCAATTCTGTACCATATCCGTTATATGTCGGGCGCTCCCCTACCCAAAACACATTAAGAATTGTTCCCTTTGGAATTTTTCGCCCTCTGACAACCTTGGCTGTTATCCCGGCTTCAATGCTATTTTTCTTTTCGATGACGCTCCGGCAAAAATCCTCATAGGCTCTGCGCTTTAATGTTCGGATAATGTCTCTGGCCACTTCTTTGCTTACCTCTATCTCAACCTTTGTTCCGATAAAATCGCGTCCGTCTGCTCCGTAGTAGCCAACGTTGACCGATTCAAATTGGTGATTTTCCATATCCCATACATGGGCGTATTCGCTGACCATTCCGTCCATCCAGTAATGCTCACTGGTATCCAAAACGGCTCCCTGGTATAATGCTGTTCCATCTGCTTTAATAAGTGCCATATCCTCTCACTTTCTCCCTGCATTACCCGGCAGGGACGGGACGGAATCAATAAGCATCGTCCGGAACTGTCATCCAATAGTCTTCTTCAGTTGCATCATTATAAAATACACAATCTGCATCATTCCATGTATAATGCTGACCATTCCAGTAAAACGATTCCACAACCATATCATCTAAGCTGTGAGAATAAATATATCTCATATCTTCCCTCCGTTTCTCCCGGCGCATCCCCGCCAGGTAGAATTTTATGCCTGCTCTCCCTCCTGGGTTTCTTTCTTTTTCCTCCTGGACGGTGCCTTCTTTTCACCAGTAGATGCCCGCCTGGTTCTTTTAGGCTTTTCCGGCTCTTTATCCTCATTTACAGGCTCAGGCAACGTTTCTTCTGCCTTTTCCATAGGAATTACCGTCTCTGCCTCTTCCGGCTGAATCTGGGTCTCCTGCTCCGGCAATCTCTCCTGCAGTTTGTACCGCTTACGGATAGAGGCGATCATCAGTGCCACTTCCGCATTAACCAGCTCCTTATCCTCGTCCGTCAAACCTGCAGACAGATCCTCTCTCTCCTGCCAACACCCTGCGTTATCCAGAAACGAATCAATAACTCTCTTAGCCTTGTCATGCTTAACATCCCATTTCATCATAGTGTTTTTCCTCCTTGTGCTTTCCGCATATTCTTTTACTATTGCCTTGCCCTGCTCTATCGCCTCCGGAATATCAACGCCGATCTGCTGGTAGAAATCCGGATGAACGATACACTCATAGGCTCTCGCCATCTTAGTTCTCTGCTCCTGCGTCATTCCAATACGAAAATCCTTTGCTATCTGCAACGCTTTCTTCCAGTCCTGCTCCCGAACCGATCTTCTTACGATGTCCGACTTCTTAATCATTCGCTTCTCTATATCAAAGTCACCTCATCCTTCAGATCGATGTAAAGATCATCCTCATACCAAGTAAAACACTTAAGCTTACTATCCAGATATTCCAGGACAAGAACCCTCTCCCAATCACCATGCACAAGTATGCGCATCTTTGGATCACGAACCCATATTTCCATATCACCGTTAATCAACCCAAGCTCCAAAATTTTCCTCAACGTCATATCTGTCATCTCCCTATCAGTATAAAATTTCCATCAGTAGCTTACGTTTAAACTTTTCAAAAATCTTTGTTGCCCTCTTTTCGCCATCAACAACGAATAACATCTCAATATTGTTTTCCTTTTTGGAAACCTTAATTATCCCGAAACATATCACCTTAAACTCAAATGAAGGATATACTGTTCCCAATAGTTCTATCACCCGCTCTGCTTTCACATTTCCGCCTTTCCGGGAAGCGGGTTTTACCCCGCTTCCTCAAATTCACAACATAATTGGTTTCTTTTTTGTATCTACACACAGGGAATAGTCAAAGTCGAAGGAAGTATCCAACCTCAAGTCATGACCTTCTGCTTCTAATTTCTGGAAATCTTCATCCTCCAGGGACTTTACTATATATTTTCCTGTTGCAATATCAACATCGATGAACTCTACATATCGGATATGATAATAACACCCGTTCGGTGTTTTCATGTAACCGCTCCG
>CATKXR010000029.1 GCA_949840805.1 uncultured Lachnospiraceae bacterium
TTAGCCATCAAAACCACCTCTCAATCCAGCAAATAATATCTGTCCAAAAAGTAAATAAAAATAAAAATGCAACAATAGCTGAGATGATAAATCCAGAAATCCAAGGATGCTGATCATAAAATCTTTTGTTTAGTTTGTCTAGACTCATCTTTTTCTACGACATTAGAATTTATAATTTTTCCTTCAATTTCACCAACACAATTTTTATTATCTAAAAGAATAACAATCCATTTTTTTATGAAATTTATATTACTCATTTAAAAAATGCGGCAAAAATAATAGCTGAATATGAGCCTGCGACTGAAACAACTTGATTTGTTATTTGAATTTATAAAAGGAAAGTCATTTTGAAGTTATGTTGACTCTCCTTTTTATTACACTCCTGTTTGTTGTGAATACTTCCTTATCAACGTAAAACTTATTGTCTACGGGCTTTTTCAAACTCCCCGAGTAGGGCTCGAACCAACAGCCCCGCGGTTAACAGCCGCGTGCTCTACCAACGGGTGCGGTCGCACACCGAAAACTGTCATATACTTTTATCTTACTTTTACTTATTAATCGGCTCACTAATCAGCTCATAAATCGGCTCATTTATTTTATATGCCACCATATCTTTCATTTATGATTTCACCTATTCGCTTTGTTTCTCTGATGTTTCTTCCCGTAATTTTAACTACAACACCATATTTCTGATCCGTCCAAGGCAAAACAATCTCAATCACCCCACCATCACGTATCTTTCTAATAAATTTGCGCTCTGAAGGATTAAAAGGTAAAGAATTAACCACACCTATCACATAAGGACATCTGATTAAACGCTTTGAGAACTCTGTTAAAACATCCATTCCATGATCATGTCTTAAAGAAATCCTTTTATCTTCTACTTGTAAATCAGTTTCTATTAATTCTGGTTCTTCATCTAATTGTAACTGAGAAATATGTATGTCGACATGTCCTTCCGTGCATATATTTCTAACAGCCTTTATATCATTATCTTTCATTAAATGTATAAAGGCTGTATTCCACTTCGTTTCATATATGCTTAAACCAGCAGAATTCAATATATGCGCTAATGCTAATCCGATGCATGGTCTATCATCCCAAAGCCATTCATGACTAAAATACTCATCCTGTATTTGTTCCACAGCCATCGACTCATATGGAGGCCTAAAAAAAGAAAAATAAAAATTCCTAATATTTAATGAATCTGGCATATTTTGAAGCAACTGAAATAATTTTAAATTATCCACAGAATCAATTCTACATGTTGTTATATTATATTGACGCAGTGAGCGATAAACTTTGATAAGTTCTAATATAGAAACATTATCTATGCTTTCTTTGCCAGTTAACGACAACTCATTAAAAAACAACTCCAATCTTATCTATTCCTCCTCATACATCCCACATCTGCATAGCAAACACATCCATAACAGATGCTTAACCCCAATTTAACTGCTATTGAACTCTATATTAATTCAGTCATTAGAATTCCCCATTCATCCAATAATCCCAAAGGATACTCGCTTAAATTTCCTTTACTGTCAATATAAATATTATCTACCTTCGTTTCCTGCTCTTTATTCTTCGAAAAAAAAGAAACTCCTACTTTTCTGTTATTAATTTGTCCTTTTTTTACAGCAACTCTTATTCCATTTATCACATGATCACTATGTGATTCACAAATAATCTGACATCCATGTTCTGCTGCTAATGCTATTAAATTGGCTATCATAGTCTGCCCCTTAGGATGGAGATGGGATTCCGGATTCTCAATCAGCAACAGGCTATCTCGATTGGAAATAAGCAGTTCTACGATAAGCGGTAACACATAGGGAATCCCGAAACCAACATTAACAGGTAAAAAAGAATCTGAAACCAATCGATCACCGCTATAACTAATGACCAACTTCGCTTTTTCAATAGAGGGTAATAACTCTGCTGATATTCTTATTCCCGGCGATATTTCTGCCATCCATGCTGATACCTGATCAATCAGGCGATTTGTTTTTCCACTCTGTAAACACATTTCTTCAGGTACTCGTAATTTTTCCCCCTCAAGTGCCAGAAAAGGAACTACAAATTCTCCTGCCGTACCCAATTTTACAGCTCCATTCCTTTTCCAATTCTCAATACTATATTGCTTTCTCGGACCTATATGTTCTGCCCCTAAATAAGAAAACTGTTCAGAAAACAAAGAAACTGCATAACTATCATCTGTTTTTGTCCCAACTCGCATTAGTTGATCACTGTCTGGATCATCCAATCTATATTTGTAACAGCAATCAAACTTTATATTATTACTAAACTGAATATAAAATCTTATATTATCAGAAACTCCACTTTGACAAAAAACATCTTTACCTGTTCCCAACTGAATCATAGTTCCATTGGTATACAAACAATCTAATCCCAATTTACTATTTTCCCAGAAGCTCTGTCTTAGAAGTAATAATGCCTGTATCACAGACGATTTTCCCATCCCGTTCATTCCAAAAAACAAATTTAAATTCTCTAATGGTAATGATAATTTCCGTATTGATTTAAAATTCTCAATTTGCATATAATTAATCATACATTAATACCTCTTGAAAAAGTTTATATATTGCTTCATATCTTCCCTTAACATTAATTATGGCGGCTGTTCCCCTTGTAATAATGTCTACAAACTTATCATCTCTTAATAATATTATATATTTTTCAAGCAACTTATCCCTTTTTCTTAATAATTTTTCGCAATCCTCTATACTTAGTTTAGCCAAATTGACTGCTATTGAATCATAAAGAGGCTTATTGATTCTTCCATACCGTTCATCTGAATTAATTTTCCTAAAAGCCTTATCACCAAAAATATCTGAAGCATATTTCATTGCCTTTAAAAAGTCAATGCGGCATTTCTCAATCATAGATTCTGACTCAGCTTGCAATCTGCTCATTACACTATTCAAATAATCTTCCAGATTTCCCGAATAAGCTTTTATGCCCAGTAAATAAAAGGCTAGAAAACGATTCACAAATTCACAATCTAGCATTCTCGAAGAATCTATTTTATTTCTAGTTGCCTTTACAAATTCATCAGAATGCGCCAGTTCCTTTAATAAATTAGCCGCTTGTCCTCTATAAACAGAATTTTTAATTTCTGCTGGTTCTAAAGTCAAACCTCCCGTATTGATTCTTGTAAAAATACTTGTTCTTACTTTATCTGGTGTCCCTGGCCGAATAATATAAGCTGTCAATGACTGTGCCTTTATCCTCCTCTGTATAGCAGGAGGAAGCTCTTCAAACATTTTTCCCTCATATTCTTTCAAATATTCCAAATCTGTCAGCACAAGGCGATCAGGATCTGTTTTATCAATCACCATAAATCTTTTAATAGCATACAGCCTTTGTAACCCATCTACAACTATTAATTTATCATCTTTTGTACTGTCAAAATAAAATGTCGGCAATGGAATCTTAATAATCAGCGATTCTATTAATCTGCTCTGTTGTTTAGAATTCCACAAATCAGGATGTCGTTGAAAATCGGGTTCTAACAAAATATCTTCATATTTTAATTGATCAACTATATTAGAAATTACCATTGGTTGAGAAATAATATCCACATCCTTAGGATTAAATGGTTCTACTATTTCTTCCTCATATATTTCAGAATATAACTGTTCTTCCTCTATCTCATCTTGTTTTAACTTTTTTGGGGCAGACATCTGCTTCTCCTCTCACAAATTATTACTAACTTTGCCATTTCATCCGTTAGTATACCATATGGAAAATAAATCTACAATATTTTCGAATAAAACACTAAATTATCTAACAAAAAAGAAACCCTGCATAAATCCAATACAAGGTTTCATTACATGGAAAGCCACAGCTTTACCTTTCACTTTCGTACATTATGTATATATTTTTTCTTTTATAAATATTCCATGCTGCTATTTTCTGCTTTATATATGCTAAAATGAAAATCCGCCATTTCGTATAAAAAACCACTCGGCCTCTAACAAGTGTCACTATTTCATTGAGCTATCGAGGATTATTCTGTTTTCCTGCACATTTTCTTCGGTGTGCGACCGTGTCGCTGCTCTACCGACTGAACTAGCAACACTCTATACAGGGATTCCCGTTACAGACACAAAAAACGCACTTATACTCATTGACACTACCCCAGACAATATAGAGTACAAGTGCGTTTTCTATGGAAACGATTTTAAAACATCCTCTGTTACCCAAATACAGCCATATAATCTTTCCGAAACTTCTCAATCCCGGCATCTGTCAGCGGATGCCTCGTCATCTGCTCCAATACTTTATAAGGAACCGTGGCAATCTGCGCCCCGGCCCTGGCACAGTCGATCACATGGATCGGGTTGCGGATGCTGGCAGCAATGATCTCCGTCTCTATATCATGAATGGCAAAAATCTCAGCGATCTCTTCAATGAGGGCGATGCCCGGCATGGAAATATCATCCAGACGTCCCAGAAACGGCGACACATAAGAAGCCCCTGCACGGGCCGCAAGAAGAGCCTGGGCTACCGTGAAGATCAACGTCACATTGGTGCGGATTCCTTCTTCATGAAGAATCTTCACCGCCTTTAATCCCTCCATGGTCATGGGAATCTTCACCACCATGTTGGGATGGATGGCCGCGATCTCACGTCCCTCTTTAACCATGCCTTCCGCATCTACGGTGGAAGCCTTCACCTCGCCGCTGATGGGACCGTCCACGATAGAAGCGATCTCCTCCACCACCTGGCCGAAATCACGGCCTTCTTTGGCAATCAGCGAAGGATTGGTGGTCACTCCGCAGATAATCCCCATGTCATTGGCCTTGCGGATCTCCTCCACATTCGCCGTATCCACAAAAAATCTCATATTCCATACTCTCCTTTCCCAATGTGTGTCCTTTATCTTTCTCCATTTGCCTAATAGCCTTTGCAGACATCCACCCAGCCTGTATAACCGGAATATTTCTCCAGTTCGGCAATGGTAAGTTCTATGGCGCTGTTGGAACTTCCACAGGCAGGAAACACGGTCTTAAAACGCTTTAATGACACATCAAGGTATACTTTTACTCCCTCGTTTACCGCAAACGGGCATACGCCGCCTACGGCATGACCCACCAGCGTTTCGGCTTCTTCTGGTGTAAGCATCTTTGCCTTGACGCCAAACTGTGCCTTATATTTGGGATTGTCAATCTTCGCGTCTCCGGCAGATACCACCAGTACCGCATGGCCTTCTGCCATAAAAGAAAGGGTCTTTGCTATCCTCTGCGGTTCACACTGCAGGGCCGCGGCAGCAAGCTCTACTGTTGCGCTGGAAACGTCAAATTCCTGAATCCTTCCTTCCATCCCATATTCCCTGAAATATGCCCTTACCTTTTCTATCGCCATTTTTTCTCCCCTTCTTCATCTTGCCGGACATATCCCGCCCGGCTTATTACATCACCATATCCGGCGTAATCTCCTCCAGTGAATGCGCCCCGCACATTGCCATGGTATCCTCAAGCTCTCCCCCGAGCCGCCTTATCAGTTCTTCCACGCCTTCCACGCCGCCTCCGTAAACCGCGGTCACAAAGGGACGGCAGATCAATACCCCGTCCGCCCCCAGGGCCAGCGCCTTAAAAATATCCGTGCCGCTGCGGATTCCGCCATCCACCAGCACGGCCATGGAACCGGCCGCTTCCTTTGCAATGGCGGGAAGCACTTCGGCCGTGGCCGGACACTGGTCCAAAACCCGGCCTCCATGATTCGACACCACAATAGCCGCCGCCCCGGCTTCCCTTGCTTTTACGGCTCCCTTCACCGTCATGATTCCCTTGACGATAAAAGGAATCCCGGCCTCATTTATAATCCGGGACAATTCTTCTGCCGTCTTGCTTCCGGCAGGCGGATCCATATTCTTTAAAAAGGGAAGGCCTGCCGCGTCTATGTCCATGGCCACTGCAAAAGCGCCGGATTCTTTCACCAGCTTCAGCTTTTCCCGAACCGTCTCAAAATTCCAGGGCTTCACTGTAGGAACCCCCATGCCGCCTGCCTTTTTAATGGCAGCCGCAGCCGCCTCCATCACCTCAGGATCCGTCCCGTCACCGGTGAAGGCCGCAATTCCCATCCGCTCGCAGGACGGAACCAGAACCTCATTATATCCGGCATCACTGTATTTATCTCCGTAATGGAGCCTGACCGCTCCCACCGGCCCGGCAAAAAACGGATAGGAAAATTCTTTCCCGAACAGACGGCATCTGGTGTCCACCGGAAGGTTTTCACACAGAGTATCCATCAGGACACGGATCTCTTTCCATTTATCGTAATTGCGGATGGCCGTGTCGCCGTCCCCCTTTGCCCCGGGCCCTGGTATCTGATTTCTACAGGCACGCCCGTTGCATACCTGACACCCCTTGCAGTAAGGTCCCAGGCAGGTCCTTGCATTCTCTAATACTTCCTTATAGGTCATGGCTGCTCCTCCTTGTTATCATGGACTGTTGTTCTCACAGGCCGTCTCGGCCCGCAGTTTTAATTGGCCATCTGAAATCCCCGGTCTTCCTTCAACGGCCTGTCCGCCACTTCCATGTCTTCAATCTGGATGTAGGGCTGTCTGTGAAGGGCTGACACCATGTCCCATATGACGGTCTCCTCCCCCTGCGCCTCCAACTCTACCCGGCCGTCCCAAAGGTTCTGCACATAGCCGGTCAGCCCTAACGACCGGGCGATCCGGCATGCCTGAAAACGGAAACCCACGCCCTGGACCCGCCCGGAAAAATAGAAATGTTTCCTTATTTTCATAGTCTTTATCCTTTACAAAAAACTTTCCCTGCAGAAACAGAAAAAGTATCCCCTTCCGGATTCCCCTTATCACACAACGCCTACACCATAAAAAACTCCGCTTCCTTCCTCTCCGCGCACACCTTTTTTAGCTTCTGCTTCACAGCCAGCAAAACCACGGCATTGATCCTGCGTGCTTCCGACGGGCATTGCCTGACACAGCGCATACAGGCAATACATCTGTCGGAATCCGTCACTTTGGGATCCGTCCGCGAGATGGCCTGCACAGGACATTTGCGGATGCATTGCCCGCATCCCTTGCAGGAAGGCCCTGCCTTGATCTTCAAAGGCACTCCATGGAACTTCCGAAAAGGCCTGTTGCCCGGCACCTTCAGATCCCCGATCCGATAGTTGCTCTCCAGCTCCCAGAACCTTCTTCCCACCTCTCTCCCAAACTGTTTCAGCTTTTTCCTGTCCGCCTTGTCCGGCCTTCCCTGGGCAATGCTGCGGACAATGTTATGTTCCGCCGGCACTGCCGCCGCTGCCACCGGCCGAAAACCCTGCCTCTGCAAAATCAGCTTCAGCTCCAGAAGGGCGTCCTCATAGGCGCGGTTCCCGTAAGTCACCATCAGGATTGCCGCGGTCTTGCGGCCATGGAGCTTTTTTAAGCGCTCTGCGGCCGCGGCCGGAACCCGTCCCCCGTAGACCGGCACCCCAACAAGCACTGCTTCGTTTTCCAGAAAATGGTAATCCGGGCGCCTCCCCGGATCCGTTAAATCCAACTGTGCCTGCTGCCCGGCAATCTGCCCGGCGATCAGTTCCGCCGCTGTCTTTGTATTTCCTGTAGGACTGAAATAAATACTCGTAACCTGCTTTATATTCATCGCTCCATCCTCCGCCTTCCGTCTTGCCCGTTTCTATCTGCGGCCCAAATGATCTGCCAGCCTCTCCTGCACATCAAAAGCCGCCCCGTCAAAAATGCCCGGCCAGAAATTCCTCATTCAGCCAGTCCACCGCTTCCCAAAGCCCTTCTTCACTTAAAGGAAAATCCCTTCCATGCTTTTTTTCGTCCTCTGTCTTTTCAAAACTGAACGGTTCCGGCCAGATCACCACCTCCAGTACCGTCTCCGCCGCTTTTTCTGCCTTGTCCTGCTCCCCTTCTGCCCCTTTTACTGCTCTCTCCGCTTTCTGCAGCAGATAGCGCATTCCCTGAAAACTCCCCGTAAACCGGCTTTTTTTCACAAATGCAGCCGAAATCTGGCCATGCAGGTCAATCATGCAATCTCCCCCTTCTGCCTATCTATTGTACCGGGAATCTTATGAAATGTCCACCAAAAATTAACACCCTGCCCCTCTTTAATGGCGCACCTTAAAATAGGCCTCCAGCACCCCCTTAATATACTGATAACGCCTGGCATAACAATTTTCCACCCGGATCAGCTCAATCTGGTGTGCCTGGCAGATCTTTTTCTTCCTTTCGTCCCTCTCCATGACCACTTTATCTTCAAAATGTTCTTTCCCGTCCAATTCTACTGCCAACACGGGAGAGCTCTTCTCCATGCCGCGGGGACCCGACTGCTCATAGACCACAATATCAAATTTTCCCGAATAGAAAAGGTCGCTTTCGCTCTCCTCCCCCAGTACCCCGGCCACCTCCACCTTCTGCTTCACCAGAAAACGGTTCTGGGACATCCAGATATTTTCCAGGGCATGGTTTAAGGTCCTCAAAAATGTCTCTTCAATGTCTTCGGAAAAAGGCATGATTCCTAAAGCGCGGGAATCCGCACTTTTTTGCGACACCTGGGAAGTGCCGTTGGAGCGGACGTAACGGACCAGGTCGTAAAGGTCGTCGTCCCCGTCTTTTCCGTGAAGGCGTTCAAAATTTTTGCTGCTTCCCAGCACGATCAATTGTTCACGCGCCCGGGAAGTGGCCACATTGATCAGCTCCTTATTGTTTTTCAGCCATTCGTAAGTCCCGGGATGAGTGCTGTCCGTAATGGCGGTGGAAAAAAGCACCACATCCTTCTCATCCCCCTGAAAGGCATGGACCGTACCGCAGGCCACGTTTTCCAGCCCCTTCCTGCCAAGCTCTCTCTCGATGGCATACTTCTGGCTCACAAAAGGAGTGATGACGCCAATGGACTTATCCTTATTTTTCATGGCATACTGCAGGATGGCTTCCACCTCGGCCGGGGCCGCGTTCTTGCATCCGGTCCTCCCGTCCTCCATATCCATATAGATCAGAGGTTCGGCCTGGGCGCTTTCGGATCGGATGAGGAGCCGGGAATTATAATATTTTTTATTGTTAAAATCTATTATCTTTTTGTTGCATCGGTAGTGATAGCGCAAAAGCACTTCGTCGCTGACCGAATCGCAGGCAAGAAACGTCTTATACAGGGAATTTTTCCGGTAATCGTATTCTTCCGGAACCCCATACTTTTTCCGCAGGCGGTAGTTGCTCACCTGGTCCAGCAGAATCACAGGATTTAACTGCTGGGGGTCTCCCACCAACATCAGGCTTCTCCCGCGGATGACCGGCACCAGGCCCACGGCAGTATTGCACTGGCTGGCTTCGTCCATGACCGTCATGTCAAAATAAGGCTCCGGCGGTCCAAGGCGGGCGGCGGAGATACAAGTGGTGGCTACTATGGGAAAAACGCGCAGAAAAACTTTCAGATGGTCCCCGTCCCTCAAATACATGGAAAAAGCTTCCAGGCGCTCATCTTCATCTTCTATGAACAGAATATCCCGCAGCCGCTCGCAGTCCGGCTCGTCAAGACGCTGAATGCATTTCACGGAGGCATAGTACAAATACTGCTTCAGTTCTTCCGGATCCTCCGTCATCAGGGCCAGGGCATCCTGGTCTGTGATCTCTCCCAGCTTTGCCATCTGGCGCTGTACCTGCTGGAGCTGGCGTCCGCCCAGATCCGTCTCAAAAGGCAGCATCTGCATAGAACGGTTCCGCCCCCGGCTGTACTCCAAAAGCCTGCCGATGGTCTCGCTGCGCTCCTTTAATTCCAGCACATCCTCATACCGGCGCAGCAGATCCCCCAGCCTTTTTGTCTGCCCCGCATGGCTTTTCCTGTTCCGGCTCAAAGCCTGGTCATTGACAGGAATATCCCTGACCTGCCCATACAGTGTCCGCATGGTTTTCAGCGCCCTGCGGAGCTTTCCCGTATTTCCCAGACGGATCACGGGAAACGGAATGGGCTTCCCCTCGAAGGTAAGGCCTGCCAGCTTTTCCGCCACCCCGTCGATCGGATGATTATTGTAGGCCACAAACAGCAAGGTCTTTTCATTGAAAAACGCCGTGATGATGGTATTGATGATGGTGTTGGTTTTTCCCGTCCCCGGCGGCCCCTGGACGTATGCCAGAGGATACTTCATAGCGTGGCTGATGGACAAAAGCTGGTCCAAATTGGCCTTTTTGTCCAAGAGGATGATCGGCACCATCCTGCGGCTCCGGGGACGGTCCAGCAGATCTCCGAAAAATGCCCGGACAGGAACCGTTGCCCTCTCATCCTCATACATTTTCAAAATAGCATTGTACTCCCGGCGCAGGTCAAGCATAATATCAAGCCCCAGCCCAATGACATAGGGCATATCGTCCACTCCCAGTATCCTGTAATTGTAGTTTGTAATGGCGTCCTTTATCTTTTCCTGGTTGGACTCAAAATCCTTAAGAAGCTCAAAATCCTCCGCGTCCAGATAACGCCGTATGCTCTCCTTTGTCCCGTCTACGGTAAACTCCGTACAGACAGTGATGTCTTCCGACGACCGGAGGCACCGATGCTTTACGTCCAGGTTGAGCCTGCGGTAGGCCAGTACATACAGCCCCTTCCTCGTGTGGATGCTCATCACGTTTATGGCAAGCTGCTGGAGGGATATCCGTTTTTCCTGAGGATTGCCAATTCCCATTCCTGGCAGGCCGTCCCCGTCCTGGCTCCGGCCGGACTGCCGGCCTTTGCCTGCCTGCGCCCTGATTTGAAAGGTCTTCACAATCTTCTTAAACTGTTCATCGTCAAGGGGATACACGTTCCCCCGGAAACTGTCCCGGTCCAGGTAGCGGACCAGGGCAAAATCCTTTTTATAGGGGACCGCATCCATCTTATAGCAATCCTCCAGATAATCCAGCACCTTCAGATTCGCCACATGTCCGAACAATGCTTTATACTTAGAGGGATTATCATGGATATCCCGCACCAAAGCCTCATTGACCGGACAAAACGAGCCGTCTAACACCTGGGAAGACAATATGGAATCAATGTAGATCCGGTCATACTTCTCAAGAGAATATTTTCTCAGATGAAGCCCCTCCACCTCCAGCGTCCTTTTTGCCATGTCAAGATTAAGGATCCCGATCCAATACCTGGTAATCTGCCCCTGCCGGTTACGATATTCAATTGTCATCCATTTTCCTTCGTGAATTGCCTTGAATATATCACGATGAACCGCATTCATCACCCAACCACCTTAGCGCGGCTTCCGATCTCGGCTCCGCTTTTATTCTTTGTCACAAGAATCTTCTTCTCAATCCTCTCCTTAAGCTCCGCCACATGGGAAATAATCCCTACCATCCGGCTTCCTTCTGTCAGCCCGCCCAGGGCTTTCATAGCCTGGTTCAGCGCCTCCTCGTCCAGTGACCCGAAGCCCTCGTCCACAAACATGGTATCCAGACGGATTCCTCCGGCGCTGTGCTGAATCTCATCCGACAGCCCCAGGGCCAGGGAAAGGGATGCCTGGAAAGACTCTCCTCCGGACAATGTTTTCACGCTTCGCTCCGTGCCGTTATAGTGGTCAATCACATTCAGCTCCAGCCCAGCCTTTTCCTTTTTATTGTCCCCGCTCTCCTGCCGTTTTAACTCATACTGGCCGCCGCTCATTGTCAGAAAACGCAGGTTTGCCCGCCTTATAATCCGGTCAAAATACGCCATCTGAATATATGTTTCCAGCTCAATCTTCTGCTTGCCGGACAAGGCTCCGTTTGCCGTATCTGACAAAGCCTTCACCCACACATACTCCTGCTCCACTTCCGCCAGTTCCTTCCAGCTTCCCCGCACACTGTCAAATATTCCCTGATTTTTCCTGTAAATTGCATAGCGCTCCTCTTTTTTCCTGGAAAGCCCGGCCTTTTGCTCCATCCACGTCCGTTTCCGTGCCGTGATTTCTTCTTCCTTTAAAGAGGTTGTATCCTGCTCCTGCCCTTTGAGAGCCTGGATTCTGGCCTGTATCTGGGCCGCCTGCTGCCGGCATTCCGAAAATGCTTTCTCTGCCCTTTCTCTTTCCTTTTGGAGCGCGGACAGCTTTTCCTGGTTTTCTGCAATCTCCTGAGCCAGTTTTTCTCCCGTTTTGTCCCCCAGGGTCTCCAAAAGCTGTTCCTTTTTCCTCTCCAAATGCTTCTGTTCCCCATCCAGCCCTGCCAGGGCAAGCTTCACCCTGGAAACAATCTCTTCCTGATTCTCAAGCTCCTTTTCTGTTTTGGGAATTTCCTGTTCCAAAATGTTTTTTCTTTCCAGGCGCTTTTGATTTTTCCTCATCGCTTCCTCTGCCTGGGCCATCATCTCCTCTAAAAGCTTTGCAGCCCTGGCTCCGGCCTCATACAGCTCGTCATCGGAAAGCTGTTTTGTATTTTCGGAAGAATCCGCCCCTGTCCCCTTAAGCCTCAATCCCTGCCGCAGCCTTTTTTTGTCTTCCTCGCCCTGATTTTCCAAAACCTCCAGGCGGCTCTTCTTCTCCCGGATAATCTCCCTGCATTCCTCAAGCCCGTCCTTTTTCTTCTTCGCTTCCTCCTGGTATCGGCGGCGCGTTTCAAGCTCCTCACAGGTTTTGCTTTTTTTAAGGGAAATTAATTTTATCATCTCTTCAAGGCGGAGAAGAACCTTCTGTGCGGCATCCTTCCATGACGAAGGACCTTCCGTCCTTTCCGGAAGTCTCTCTCCCAGCAAAATAAGTTGTGCCTCTGTCTTAAGCGTCTCTGCCGTCCGAAACGTCTCTCCTATCGTCTGGAGTGTCTCCCCCGCCTGGGGCATCTCCCCCGTCTGGAGTGTCTCCCCCGCCGCCTGAAGCGTTTCCCCCGTCATCCGAAGCGTCTCCTCCGCCTGGAGTGTCTCCCCTGCCGCCTGAAGCGTTTCCCCCGCCGCATAAAGCGCTGTCTCCGCCTCACGGATTCCCGACACAAGCTGCTGCCCCAAAGTCTCCCTGCTGCCGGCTAAGGCATTCACGACATCCTGGGACTTCCTGAGCTTTTCTCTTACGTTTTCCAGGCTTTTCTCCAGTTTCTTCGCCTTTTTCTCCCCATCCTGGTAGCTCTGTTTCCTTTTTTCCGCCTGCTCTAGCTGTTCGCCGGCCTTTTGGAGCCGTTCTTTCAGGCTGCGTCTCAAAAACGCCAGCTCTTCCTGCATTTTCTCCCGGCCGGCAGGCGTCTCTCTCTCAGGGTCATCGGATTCTTTGCCCCCAAAAACATCCCGGACCGCCCATGTCTCCTGCCGGATTCCCAGCCATTCCTCCTCCGTCTGCTCCCGCAAATGCCGGACATCCGCACTGAGCTGCTGCACTTTTGCCTCCGCTAAAGACAATGCCTTCTTTTTCTCATCCAGTTCCTCCTTTTCCGGAACCTCCCCGGACAGCGGCGCCAGTACCGGGTGATGGACAGAACCACATACCGGACATTTTTCCCCTTCCTTCAGACCCTTTGCCAAAAGCCCGGCCTGGCCGTCAAAAAACCGCTTTTCCAGGTTGTGGAATTCTTCTCTCAGCCGCTCCCATTCTTCAGAAGCCGCCTTATAATCCTCCTGGCTTTTTCCATGCTTTTTTTCAAACCTCTTCAGCCGCTTTTCTTTCTTATCGAATTCCTCCTCGGTTCTTTTCCATTCTTCCAACTGGTGGCGGCACTCCAACTCCTCTTTTTCAGCCGTCTCCCACTCTTTCATCTTCTGCATAAGCAGCCGGGATTCTTCCTTAAGCTTCTCTTCCTCAACAGAATATTTTTCCGCGTCCGCCCGTTCCTTTTTCTCGCGCTTCTCTGCTTCCCCAAACTCTTCCAGGCACCTTGCCAATCCGTCCTGCTGCCGCTTAAGCTCCCGCTCCCGCCCGGACAAAGCCTCAAGACGTACATCCCGGTCCGCCAGAAGTTCTTCCTGCTTTTGGAGCATCTCCAGCTCCTTACCCAGGCAGTCCGCCTGTTTTTGTTTTTCCTCTCTCACTTTCCGGACATCCGCCTGCTGCCGCTTAAGCTCGTCCCTTCGTTTTAAAAGCCCGTTCAGCTCTTCGCTCTTTTCACATAAGTTTTTCCTTTGGTTGTCAAGCCTTTCCTGTTCCGCGCCGGCATCCCGAAGGCCGTCCTGCTCCTCTCTCTGGATTTTCCTCGTCTCTTTCAGCTTCTCGGCAGCGGCAGCGGCCTTTTGGCCTGTTTCACGCTGTCTGGCTGCCTCTCTGGCCTTTTCCTCCATCTGTCCAAGCAATGTCTGAAGCTCCATAAACTTCTCTGCATTGGCCTTATTTTCCTGAATCAGCAGTTCCAGACGTTTTTCCTCTCCTTCCTGCCTTAAGGCAGCCTCCCTTGCGTCCTTCGCCTTCTCCAGCTCCGGAAGGGCCTTCTCCAGGTCCTTTTCTGCCTTTTCCAATTCCTCCCGGATCTTTTTGTTGTGTTCGGCTTTTCCCAGCAGACGGTCTTCCTGCTGAATCTTTTTCTCCAGGCCTTCCAGATTCTCATCCATCCGGCCAAGCAACGCCTCATCGCACTGCAGCAGCTCTTCGAGAAGCTCTAATCCCCTTTCTACTTTTCCCTCAAACCGCTCTTTTTTAAGCTGACTCAGTTCCGTGCCGATCCGAAGAATCCTCTCCCCGTCATAATCTTCCGATTCGGGACACTCTTCGCACATCACCCCGTTCATGTACTGGATAATACTTCTGCGGATCTCATCATAAGCCTTCCATCGCTCTTTTGCGGCTTCCCTCAGCCGATTCTGCACTTCCTGGTACAGCCCTGTGTGGAAAATCCGCCGGAATATCTCGCTGCGCTCTGCAGTTCCCGCCAGCAGAAGCTTCTGGAAATCCCCCTGGGCAATCATGGCAATCTGGGTAAACTGACGGTAATCCAGGCCGATCAGCTCCTCCACCGCCCTGGTCACTTCCCGCGTCTTCGTCACCGGCGGCCGCCCGTCAGGAAATTCAAGCACGGCTTCTGCCTTCTGCATCGTCATTCCGCTTCCCCTGCCCTTGGGACGCATGTATTCCGGATTCCTGGTGACACGGTAAGTCTTCCCCTGATACTCAAACTCCAGTTCCACAAAGGTAGGCACATTCTCCGGTGCGTATTTGCTGCGGAACATCCCTGCCTCCCTCACCTGCCCGCTGGCTTCCCCATATAAGGCGAAGGCAATGGCGTCAAAAATCGTGGTTTTCCCTGCCCCTGTGTCTCCTGTGATCAGAAAAAGCCCCTGCCCGCCAAATTTTCCAAAATCAATCTCCTGCTTCCCCCCATAGGGGCCAAACCCGCTTATAATCAGTTTTTCTGGTTTCATATTCTCACTCCCCGCCCTATCCTTTTTCCTGGACGGCCCGGATCAGGCGCCCCACAAAATCCCTCTGCTTTTCACTCATCGGCTGATTATTCTGCAGGCCGTAAAACTCCTCAAACAATTCCAGTTCCGTCTTTTGTTCCACTTCACAGGCCCCGGCCACCTTTCGGCTGTCCCGGGTACGTTTGTTATCATATTCCAGCCTCATCAGGTTGGGGTAGATTACCCGAAGCTTCTGCAGCCCGTCCGGCACATCCTCCTCGTCCGTCAGCGTCACCTGCACATAATCTTCCTGGTTGGTATCCTTGTAAAAATCAAGGGCAGTCACCTCCAGATACGTCCCCCGGATCCGCCTCATATCCCGCAGCGGCCGCAGGGCCAGCGTCCGAATCTCTGTCCTGCCCTTTTCCCCAAGCTCCGCCACCGTCACGGATTTCTCCTGCTCCGTCTCGGAAAAAGAATATTTTAAAGGAGTCCCGCAGTACCGGACCGTCTCCCGCCCTACATGCTGGGGACTGTGGATATGTCCCAAGGCCACATAATCAAAAGGGTCAAACACCGACACATCCACATTGTCCAGCCCTCCCACCAAAACCTCCTCCGACTCGCATCGGAACGCCCCTGTCACAAACTGATGGGCCACCAGCACATTCCGCTTCTGAGGATCTATTTCCATATGTTCCACCGCTATCCGCACCGCCTCCTGGTAATCAGCCGGCTCCTCATCCTCAAACACATGGCGTATCAGGGCAGGTTTCACAAAAGGCAGCAGGTATACCATGACTTCCCCGTATTCATCCGTCATGGATATCCCTGTCACATTCCCGTCATACACCGGCGACAGATACACGTTCTGCCTGCTCATCAGCCGCGCCCCAAAAGCCACTCTCTCCGCCGAATCATGGTTCCCGCTGACCGCAAATACCGGTATGTCCATTTCTGCCAGACGGGTTAAAAACTCATCAAACAACTGCACCGCCTCCGCCGGAGGAATCGGCTTGTCATAGATATCCCCTGCCACCAGCACGGCATCCGCCTGCTCCTGTCTTGCAATCATCAAAATCTGCCGCAGTATATACCGCTGGTCCTCCAGCATGGAAAACTCATTGACCCGTTTTCCAATGTGGAGATCTGATACATGTATGAATTTCATAGAAATTTCCTTTCCATACCAAAAGAACACGTAGTCATAACTTATTACCAATCTTTTACTGTTTCCATCTGAAATTCATTACCCTCTTTCGTAATGATTCACAAACATCTCAAAAAACCCCCATCACCTTAACATAATCCTCCGTTTTATCCCTCATCACACAAAGCCCCTTCTCCAGCTCCTCAAATCCCGGCCTGTGGGAGATCAGTTCCTCCGGGACGACACGGTTTCCTGAAATCCTCTCCATCACATAATGCCAGTCGTCCCTCGCCTCATGAGTAAAAGAAGAATTCCAGGTTCCCTTTACAACAAGCTGGTTCCGCAGGATCTTCCAGTACACCTGCTTTTCCAGCTCCATGTCCGAACCGGGGTTCCCCACCAGGCAGATGCGCCCGGACGGGGCAGCCAGTTCCACGCCAAGGCTGTAGGTATCCGTTTTCCCCACACATTCAAAAAACACGTCCGCCCCCATACCGTCCGTATGGCCGGCGACCCATTTTCTCACGTCCATTTCTCTGCTGTCGCAGTAAGAATCCTCCCCCACTCCCATCTTCAAAACCATCTGCTTCTGAAAATCCTTATTGCCAATGACGAGAATCTTATCAATCCCCGCCTCCCGCAAAAACATCACAAGCAAAAGCCCGATGGTCCCAAGCCCGCACACCACTACCCGGTCTGACGGGGCCGGCATCATCCCCCTCATCGCATGGACTGCCACCGCCATAGGCTCCAGCATGGCAGCTGCCTCAAAACTCACTCCGTCAGGAAGCCGGATCAGGTTTTTTGACGGCACCGCCACATACTCTGCAAATCCTCCGTCCCGGCGGGAACCCAGGTAACTGTAACTGCGGCACATTTCATACTGCTTTTTCCGGCAAGGCATACATTTGCCGCAGGGAATCAGCGGAAAAACGCCGACCCTCTGGCCCAGCCAGCCCTCCGACCCGTCTATGCCAGAAATTTCTTTTGCGCCTGCCGGCGCCGCCGGTCCTGCCGGGTTTTGGCCATTCACCCTTCCGCCGACAGCCGTCACGACACCAGAAAACTCATGGCCCGGTATTAAAGGATAAGAATAGGCGCCTGTCTTGTAAATTCTCGGAATATCGGAGCCGCAGATACCCGCCGCCTTAACCTTTACCAGCACCTCCCCTTCTGCCAGTTCCGGCTCTCCTGCCGTCTCCAAACGAATATCTCCAATGCCGTGCAGAACCCATGCCCTCATATACTTTATTCCTCCTGAAATAACAATCTTTTCCGGTATTATACTCTGTTTTTTCTATACCATCAACCGTTACCTGAAGAAATCGGCGCCATGTGTTCCGGTATGGATATACTTAGGCACTTATCCACAGCCGTCTCACAATACCCGCCCGGCCCCCTTTTTGCTGTGAGACGCAAAACCAGGATGCAGGAATGCCTCTCGTTTTTGCATTCCTGCATCCTGGTTTCCAAAATTCCTGAAAGATCACGGTCATCCCGCTCCCTACACCCTTATATCCAGAATCCTTTTGCCGTCCAAATCAGGAAGCCCCAGCATCTCGCCTGTAAATGCACGCTCCCCCTTCGCTAAAATCACATTAAGCTGTGTGGAAACTCTGTCCTTCATGATCTCGTTGAATTTGACGCTCATCACCTCAAGTTCATTCTGCCCTTCTGTCTCATCTGCCACAGTCTGTCCTGCCTCTGCGTCATAATACCAATTGGTCCTGTCCTGTGCGATCAATGGCCGCGAATAAAATCCGATCCCCATATACTCCTTCCTTTCCTGATATCCAGTCCCTGTTTCCCGTCTTCTTCAATATCTAAAATATCGGCGGTTTTTCCCTGAAAATAACGGACGCTTCTTTAATTAAAGCTTGCATGGTCCCGGTTTTTCCGATACAATAAGAGCATCTGAAACCACCTGCAAAAGAGAGGATCCCTTCATGATAAAAAAGACCATCCCTCACTTCAGCCTTGACCAGATTTGCCGGTCGGGACAGTGCTTTCGTATGTCCCGGCTTTCATCATGTCATGAGGACAGCAATTCCTGCACGGAGCCTTCCCTGAAGCAAAGCCAGGCTGACAGCCGGTTCCTTGTCCTTGCCGGAAGCCGCCGCATAGAGATCTCCCAGCAGGGAGAGGATTGTATTTTTTATTGTGAAAACGAGGAATTTGAAGATTTCTGGAAAGACTATTTCCATCTGGACGGGGATTACGGCGCCTATATCCGGCAGATTCTTCCCGAAGACTCCTATTTGTCCCAGGCCGCCCGCCATGGCTTTGGAATCCGCATTCTGCATCAGGACTTATGGGAGACCATCGTGTCCTTCCTGATCTCCCAGCAGAACAATATCACACGGATCCGCCGGTGCATCGAAAATATCTGCCGGCATTACGGAGAGACCATGTATACGGATTTCGGAATCTCTTATCAGGCATTTCCCCGTCCGGAAGCCCTTGCCGGTTTAGACGAAGACTCCCTGATGGCATGCAACTTAGGCTACCGGAGCAAATACGTGGTACGGGCGGCAAGGAATATCGCAGAAGGGACCACAGACCTTTCCAGGCTTCGCCGGCTCCCCTGCCAGGAAGCCAGGCAGGAGCTTTTAAAGCTGTACGGAGTCGGGGAAAAGGTGGCTGACTGCATCTGCCTCTTTGCCCTGCGGCATTTTGAGGCGTTTCCGGTGGATACCCACATCCGGCAGGCGCTGCAGGGCCACTACCCTGACGGGTTTCCGTCCTGTTACCATAAGATACAAGGGGTGCTGCAGCAGTATATATTTTATTATGAGCTGCACTCACCAGGAAAAGGAGGATCACTAAAATGACTGGAGAACAGAAATTAAAAGATTTCACAGAAAAAAACTACCAGAAGACTTTGACAAAAATAAACAGCCGCATCTATCATTTTCTGGGATACGGACACAGCAATGCAACTGCCGTTGTGGGGAATACATCGGTGATTCTGATTGATGCCCTGGACTGCCCGGGCTACGCGGAGGATTTGAAGGCAGAACTGGGACGCCTCACGGATAAACCGGTACGGACGATCATCTATACCCACGGCCATCCTGACCATCGGGGAGGAGCAGGCGTTTTTCGGGATACCGTGGAGGAAGTCATTGCATTTGCGCCAAAAAAGCCCATGTTAAAATACTTTGACCGTTTAAATGATGTGCTGAACAAGAGAGGCGCATACCAGTTTGGCTATGAACTGACGGATGAGGAAGCGATCAGCCAGGGGATCGGCATCCGTGAGGGAAAGGCGGTGGGAAAAGGCGGTTTTGATGTCCTGCCCCCGACTACCCTTTACCGGGAAAATGAAGTGGAACGTGACATTGACGGCGTGAAACTGAAAATGGTCAGCGCGCCAGGTGAAACGGACGACCAGATCTTTGTCTGGCTAAGCGAAGACCAGGTAATCTGCACCGGCGACAATTATTATGGCTGCTGGCCCAATCTCTACGCAATCCGGGGAACCCAGTACCGGGATATTGCCGCATGGGTGGAAGCCCTGGATCTGATCCTGTCTTATGAGGCAAAAGCCCTGCTTCCGGGACATACCAGGCCGCTGACAGAAAAGGCGCTGGTGCAGGACCAGCTCCGTACCTTCCGGGATGCCATCGAATATGTGCTTTTAAAGACCCTGGACTGCATGAATAAAGGACTGACCATGAGCGAGACTGTGGAGCAGGTAAAACTCCCTGAAAAATATCTGGACAAGGATTATCTGGGAGAGTTTTACGGCACTGTGGAGTGGTCGGTAAAAAGCATTTACTGCGGATATGTAGGCTGGTTCGACGGAAATGCCGCTGGCCTGCTTCCCGTGAGCGACAGGGAATATCAGGCTGTCTTAAGGGAACTGATCGGCCGGGAAAAGCTGACGGAAAAGATCAGGGCCTGCCTGGCACAAGAACAGTACCAGATGGCCTTACAGCTCTTGGAGCTGACGGATGACGGGCAGGATTTCAAAGATATTTTTAAAGAAATGAAAAAAGAAGCGCTCCTTGGAAGGGCAAGGCAGACGACCTCCGCCAATGCCAGGCACTATCTGATCGCAAGCGCAAAAAATCTTTCAGACAACCAATCATAAAAAGGCTCTGATTGAAGGGCAGCTGCTTCTCGTGGATTTTTCAAAAGACCTCCTGCCGCAGCTGCCCATACCCTTCGATATAATAGTCTGCCAGCGCCATCTTCTCTTCCCTCATATGGGCGGAATACTCGTCCTCCACGGCGCACACCGTCATGCCCGCCGCCTTTCCTGCCGCAATTCCCGCCGGCACATCTTCAAACACCATGCACTTTCCCGGCTCTGCCCTAAGGCGCCTGGCCACATGAAGATAAATATCCGGAGCCGGCTTCCCCGCCGACACCTCACACGCGGTCGCGATAACCTGAAAATATTCCGAAATCCCCAGGCTGTGCAAAACCGCATCCACCATCTCCCTGCCGTTGCTGGTGGCGATGCCGGCCCGGATCCCGGATTCTTTTAAATACTCCAAAAACCATTTCGCCCCGTCTTTTAAAGGCACCTCTGTCCGGTACTTCTCAATGCTCATCTCGATCCATGTCTGTTTGATCTCCTCCACGGAATCCGGGATCCCGAACTTCCGTTTAAAATACACGGCCGTCTCTGAAAAGCTCATGCCTTCGATGTCCTTCTGCAAAAAAGGCGGGTACTCATGGCCGTGCCTGCCCAGATATTCAATATCAATCGCCTTCCACATCCACATGGAATCTACCAGAGTCCCGTCCAGGTCAAAAATCACTGCGTCTTTCTGCAAAAGCTCCTGCCGCACCTTCTGTCCGTCGTTTCTTTCTTTTTTCTCCATCATCATCCCCCGGCTTTTCTAAGTCCCTCTGTCTCATCCTCCGACAGCCGCCGGTACTGTCCCGGCAGCAGCGTATCCTCCAATACCAGATTTCCAAAAGACACCCTTTTTAGATACTCCACCCTGCACCCTAACACCTCGAACATCCTCTTGACCTGATGGAATTTTCCCTCCTGGATGGTCAGGAAAACTTCTGTCTCCCCCGTCTTCTCCTCTTCCTTCCTGCCGGGTCCTTTTTCCCCGCCGCCTGCCGCGCTCCCGCCCTCTCCAAGGATCTCCAGCCGCCCCGGCATCACTTTCGTCCCGTCTTCAAGCTCCATTCCCTGCGCCATCCGCCATACCGCGTCCTCCGGCAGAATTCCCGACACCCGGGCATAATATTTCTTATCCACATGCCTTTTGGGCGATAAGAGCCGGTGGGCCAGCTCCCCGTCATTGGTCAGCAAAAGCAGCCCTTCCGTATCCAGGTCCAGCCTTCCCACCGGGAACAGGCCTTTTCTCCCGTCCTCCCCCAAAAGCTCCACCACCGTTTTATACTGCCTGTCCTCTGTGGCGGAGACCACGCCTTTGGGCTTGTTGAGCATAAAATATTCCCACTGCCGGTAGGCCACAACCTGCCCGTCCAGACACACCTGGTCTGTCTCCGGGTCGATTTTTCTCTCCGGCTTTTTCTCCGCCTGCCCGTTCACCCATATCCGTCCCTTTTTCCCGGCCTCTTTTATCTGGGAACGGCTTCCTTTTCCCATATCTGCCAGGAACTTGTCCAACCGGATTTTCTTTCCCATCACTGCCACCGCCATCCCGGATAATATTTGTTCTTAAGCCCGTTTTCCCCGGCCTTTGCCCAGCCCAACGGAAACCCGTCCACACAGACCAGCGCCCAGCCTTTCAAAACCTTCTCGTCCTCTTTTAAAAAAATGCTTTCCCCCTTCAGATAGCGGACTGCCCGTTCATCCTCCCGTTTCAGGGAAATGCTTCTGGCAAATTCCCCCTTGCCAAGCGCCATAGCCATAGCCTGGGACGGCTCAAACCTGCCCTTTTTCACAGTTCCCGCCAAAAGCCCCGTGCGCAGAAAACGCAGACGCAGCTCCCGGTCAAATCCTTCCGGCAGCACATACACCTGCCCCTTCTGCACCATGAGCCGCTTCCGGTCCAAAGGCTTTGCCAGCAGCTTTTCCCATTCTAAGAAATCACTTTCTTCCTCCAGCCACTTTCCTTCTCCGCTTTTCTCCTCCGGTTCCGCCCGCGTCCCCCCGCCGGGAACGCATTCTCCCTCTTTCTTCTTCCTCAGCAAGGCCACAAAATGCCCTTCCCCTTCTATCCTGTGGGGAAACAGCCGGAGCACCGGTTTCCCGTCCACGCCGCCGCATACGCCGTCCTGTGTCTCCAGAGGAACCAGTTCCATGGCCGGTTCATTTTTTAAGATCCAGTCTATGGCACCTTCATCCTCTTCTTCACAAAAAGTACAGGTCGAATAAACCATCTCGCCCCCCGGCTTCAGCATCCTTACCGCCTGCTTTAAGATATTCCTCTGGACAGGCACATAATATTCCGGCCCCCGCTCCGTCCAGCTTTTAATCAGCTCCGGTTCCTTCCGGAACATCCCTTCCCCGGAACAGGGAGCGTCCACCAGGATCTTGTCAAAAAATTCTCCAAAGGCCTCCGCCAGCCGTTCTGGCTCCTCAGCCGTCACACAGGCATTTCCAATCCCTGCCATCTCGATATTTTTCAAGAGGGCCTTTGCCCTGGACACGCTGATATCGTTAGCTGCCAAAAATCCCCTTCCCGAAAGCCTGGCTCCCAGCTCCGTGCTTTTCCCGCCCGGCGCCGCGCACAAATCAAGGACTCTCTGTCCCGGCTGCACCCCAAGGACTGCCGCCGGCGCCATGGCGCTTGGCTCCTGGATGTAATAAAGCCCTCCATAATAATAGACGTCCTTTGCCGGGCGCAGACTGCCGTCACAGTAATAACCGTACTCGTTCCACGGGACTCTTCTCACCTCCCACGGGCAGATTCTCTCCCATTCCTCCCGGCTGACCTTTGCCGGGTTTATCCGAAAACCCGTAGCCGGGAGCTGCCTGTAAGAGTCCAGCCAGGAATCATATTCCTCCCCCAGCAGATTTTTCATCCTTTCCAGAAATGCCTCCGGCAGTTTCATCTCCTCTCCCCTTTCTTTCCCTTCCCATGCAAAATTCCATCACCCGCTCCATGGACGGGGACACCCACTTATCCCGGTGGTACAACACCTGCTTCCATACCTCCACCTGGCAGTCGGCCACATCCAGGTACACCATGCGCCCTGCTCTCACGGAATCCGCCGTGGCATAGTCGGGGAGAAAGGAAATCCCAAGTCCCTGCTCTACCATCCGGCAGATCAGGTCCGTATTCCCGATCTCCAGGACAGGGATCACCTCCAAAGACAGGGCTGCCAGCCTTTCATCCATCAGCCTCCGGTAGCTCATCCCTTTTTCTGTCAGGATAAACGGCTCCTCCATCATCTCTCCGACAAAAATCCCCTTTTTCCCCGCCCATACGGAACCGGCCGCCGCCACAAAATGCACATCAAATTTCTCCTCCTGGGCGATCACGTATTCCATATTGTAGATATGTTTATCCAAAGTCAGTACAAGATCCACCTCATTGTGGTCCAGCAGCCGAAACATTTCCTCGGTCCCCACGGCCCGGATCTTCAGCGTAATGTCCGGGCAGCTTCTGCGGAACTCCTCAAAATTTTCCCACAAAAGAGGCCTGCACAGTGAATCCGCCATAGCAAGGCGGATATGCCCTCCCACCCTGGCCTCAGAACGGACCGCCGTCTCCATCTCCTGGGCGAGCCGTCTGATTTTATGGGCATACCGCAGCATCTCCCTGCCTTTTTCCGTCAATACTATATTGTGGCTGATCCGCTCAAACAACTGGATTCCCCACTCCTCCTCCAACTGCCTGATCTGAAAGGAGATTGTAGACTGGGAATATCCCAGCAGCTTTGCGGCCTTTGTAAAACTGCTCATCTCCGCCACCTGGATAAACGTATTCAGATTCTTCAGATCCATGCCCCGTCCCCACCTGCCTTCTCTCCGGCCGCCCCTTTTTCCTCAAGATTCCGAAAAGCCTGCCGCCAGATCCATCTAAATATTCAATCATACTTATCATGACTATGAATTTTACAAATATATTTGTCTATTATATACTATAACCCAGAAATAATCAATTGAGAAAAATTCATATGACAAAACGGGAGGTTTCCAAATGAATATCATTACTGCTGTCTACAATCTGCTGTGGGGCGACCTGGTCACGATTCCGCTGCCGGGAGGAGGAAGCGCCGGTCTTTCTCTCCTGGTGCTGATCCTGATCCCGTCCGGCGTCTATTTTACCGTCCGCACCCGCTTTCTGCCCGTGCGCCTCTTTCCTGACATGCTGAAAGCCGCCCTGGAAAAAAAGACAGGCGCCTCCACAGACGCCATTACCGGCCTTCAGGCTTTGATCGTATCCACTGCCACCAGGGTGGGCATGGGCAATCTGGTCGGCGTGGTGGCCGCCATTTCCGCCGGCGGCGCGGGGGCTGTGTTCTGGATGTGGGTCACTGCCCTCATCGGCTCCTCCACCGCTTTTATGGAAGCCACTCTGGCACAGCTATACAAGGAGAAGGATCCGCTCTACGGCGGATACCGGGGCGGGCCTGCCTACTATATCCATCACTATATCAGCCGGAAAAAGAAAGACAAAGCCGGGTCCGGGCGAAGCCTGACTGCCGTGCTTTTTGCCCTTTCCGGCCTGATCTGCTGGTGCGGGATCAGCCAGGTGATCAGCAACTCCGTATCTTCTGCATTTGAGAATGCTTTCCGGATTCCGCCCCTTTACTCCACCGTCCTCCTGGTCATCCTTGCCGCTGTCATCGTGCTGCGGAAAAATGCTACGGTGAAGGTTTTGGATATTATTGTCCCCATCATGGCAGGCTGTTATTTTTTCATCACCCTGTTCATTATCGCCAAAAATCTTCCCCTCCTCCCCGGGGTGTTGGGGCGGATCTTCTCGGAAGCCTTCGGAATCCGGCAGGCCGCCGCCGGCGGCTTGGGGGCGGTCATCATGAACGGGGTAAAACGGGGGCTGTTCTCCAATGAGGCCGGCTCTGGCTCCGCCCCCTGCGCGGCCGCTGCCGCCGACATCAGCCATCCCGCCAAAGAAGGGCTTCTGCAGGCTTTCGGCGTATTTATCGACACCATTGTGATCTGCAGTTGTTCCGCCATGATCATGCTGCTGGCCCCGGAAGAACTCACCGCAGGCTTAGGAGGCATGGATCTGCTCCAGACAGCCATGGGACACCATCTTGGCAGCTTCGGGGTGATCTTTATCGCCGTAACCTTATGGCTGTTCAGCTACTCCACATTCATCGGGATCCTGTTCTATGCCCGCTCCAATGTGGCATACTTATTCGGCGACAACTGGCTGTCCCAGACTCTCTACAAAGTCCTTGCCCTTGTCATGCTCTTCGTGGGCGGCCTTGCGGCCTATACCTTTGTATGGGACTTAGGAGATGTGGGAGTCGGTCTTATGACCGTCTTCAACATGGCCGTCCTCCTTCCCATGTCCTGTGAGGCGGTCTCCTCCCTCAGGGATTACGAAAGCCGGTGACGCTGCCATATACCCGCAAGTATAATTTGCCGGATAATCAATAAAAACAACTCTCCTCCGTGAAGGATACTGTTTACTTTTGTCGGATTTTTTTGTACAATGATAATGTAAACTGCCACATTAACTTGCCCATCGGATAAGGAGAGTGGAAGTATGAAAATTTCTACCAAGGGGCGGTACGCCCTGCGCATGATGATTGAGTTTGGTATGAACCTGGATCGGTGTACCAAGATCAGCCAGGTAGCTGCCCGTCAGGGCATTTCCGACAAGTACCTGGAACAGATCGTAACTTTGCTGCATCGTGCCGGATACGTCCGCAGCAGCCGAGGCGCCCAGGGCGGCTATATGCTGACCCGGAAACCAGAGGAGTATACGGTAGGCATGATCTTACGGCAGACCGAAGGCAGTCTCTCCCCGGTTTCCTGTCTGGACGACGAAGTAAACCAGTGTGAACGCGCTTCCCACTGCGCGGCGCTGACTGTCTGGCAGCAGTTAAAGGACGCCATTGACCAGGTGGTAGACAGCGTAACCTTGGCAGATCTGGTTGAGGAACAGAAAAAACGGCCTCACGACAACCTTATGTGAACATGACCGACGAATAAAATTCAAGGAGCACAGAATCCATGAATGAATTTTCCAGAACAGAACGGTTAATCGGAACCGAAAAACAGCAGTATCTTGCGGGCGCCTCCATCGCCGTGTTCGGCGTTGGGGGCGTTGGCTCGCACTGTATTGAAGCGCTGGCACGCTGCGGTATCGGGCATTTAATCCTGATCGATCATGATGTGGTCTCCCTTACCAACATCAACCGCCAGAGCATTGCCAGCCACAGTACCCTGGGGCTTCCCAAGGTACAGGTGATGAAGGAACGGATCCTGGATATCAATCCGGCTGCCCGGGTGCAGATTTTCCAGGCTTTTGTGCTGCCTGAGACCCTTCCGGGACTGATGGACGCCATAGGTTCCCCGGATTATATGATTGATGCCATCGACACGGTGGCGGCAAAGCTTGCCATCGCCCGTTTTGCCTGTGACCATAAGATCCCGCTGATCTCTTCCATGGGCACCGGCAATAAGTTTCACGGGGAGCTGTTTGAGATCACGGACATTTCCAGGACTTCCGTCTGTCCTCTATGCCGCGTCATGCGCCGGGAGCTTAAGAAAATGGGAATCGGGCATTTAAAGGTCCTCTATTCAAAAGAACCGCCGGTAAATCCGATCCCTTCCCTTGAGGGCCATGAGGACGAGGATTCTTCTGCCAGACGCCCCGTTCCGGGAAGCATGTCCTTTGTGCCTCCGGCAGCAGGCCTTTTGATCGCGGGAGAAGTCGTGCGGGAATTGCTCGGGCTTTCCTGAGGGCTTCCCATACGGCCTGCGGCCGGCTATGCGGGCAAGGCAAAAGAGCCTGCCCGCACCTGGCTGATATCCGGTAAGGAACCGTTTTGAAACACCAAATATTTACATTTACAAAAATACTTCAGGGGGTAATATCGAATATGAAATCAACGAACAAATGGGCAAGCAGGATGGGCTTCATCCTGGCTACTGCCGGCGCTGCTATCGGACTGGGCAACCTTTGGAAATTTCCCTATCTGATGGGGCGCAACGGCGGGTTTCCTTTCCTGGTCACTTATCTTTTCTTCACTTTGGTATTAGGCATTCCGGTCATGATTACGGAAATGTCACTGGGCCGCAAGACCGGCCACAATCCGGTCCTGGCCTACGACACCGTCCATCCGCGGGCCCGGATTGCCGGCTTCTTCGGCGTGCTGGCTGCCTTTTTTATTTTGTCCTACTATGCGGTCATCGGCGGATGGATCATCAAGTACTTCGTCTCCTATACCTTCACCGGCAGGGCTCCGGAAGACTTTAACGCCTTCATCGGAAGTCCTGTAGAACCTCTCGTGTGGTTCTTCCTTTTTATGCTGATGACCGGGCTGATCTGCTATTTCGGCGTCAGCGGCATCGAAAAAGCCAGCAAATTCATGATGCCCGCCCTTTTTATTATCCTCCTGGCCATCATCCTCCGGGGCGTCACCATGCCGGGAGCCATGGAAGGGCTTGCCTTTATTTTCTCCCCGAAACTCGGAGATTTTGACCTTCATTCCGTCAGCGCCGCATTAGGGCAGGTCTTTTATTCCCTGAGCCTGTGCATGGGAATCACCATCACCTACGGAAGCTATCTGAACAAAGACGCGGACATTCCCAAAGGCTGTGTCCAGGTTGCCCTTCTGGATACGTGTATGGCTGTGCTGGCCGGCATTGCCATTTTTCCCGCCGTGTTTGCCTGCGGCCTTGAGCCGGCCTCGGGCCCCGGGCTGATCTTTGTCACCCTCCCCAAGGTGTTTGAAGCCATGGCAGGAGGCCCTCTGTTCGCCGCCCTGTTCTTCCTGCTGGTATTTTTTGCAGCCGTAACCAGCGCGGTGGCGCTCCTTGAGGTATCCGTATCCTATGTGATGGGAAGCTGGCACTGGAGCCGCAGAAAATCCGTCCTTCTTCTGTCCGGCGCCATTTTCCTTCTCGGCATCCCCAGCTCCCTGTCCTTCGGCCCCTTGGCGGAAGTGTCGGTGCTTAACTATAATCTTTTTGATTTCGTATGTATGCTGACAGACAATGTTTTCCTGCCTTTAGGAGGCATCTTTATGTGTTACTACATCGGATGGAAATGGAACCCGGCCCTGCTTGTAGACGAGATCTGCCAGAACGGCAAAAAATTCCCGTTAGCCAAGCCCTGGCTGTTCCTAATCCGTTTTGTCGTCCCGGTTATGGTCATCATCGTCTCCCTGACCGGATTTGCAAGCATTTATCAGACTGTTTTTTCCAATCTATAGCATTTTCAATGGTTCCGGCCATTACGTGCATCCTCCCGGTTGATCAGTGTGGTGATCAACCGGGCCGTGAACAGTAGCCCTGTATTCCTTCCTGTAAAATGAGATGGAGAGCGCCGTTGACACCGACCAGCCCACCGGCCAGGCGCACCAGATTCCGACGGATCCCATCACCCTGGAAAACGCAATGGCAAGCACAACCCGCAATGCCAGATCCACGGAGGTAGCCGCCATAAACTTTTTCATGAGCCCTGCACCTCTGAGCACACCGTCCGCCACCAGCTTGGCCGAAATCACAAAATAGAAGGGAGACAAGATCCGCAAAAACAAGATCCCGGTTCCAATGGCCGTCCCCTGAGGCGAATCCATAAACAAATACAAAAGGTATCTTCCGCCAAAAAAGTACAGCGCCGCAAGAGGTACGCACAGGATCCAGACCATTTTCGTCCCCGCCTTAAATCCCTGCCGGATACGTTCCTTTTCCCCCGCCCCCAAATTCTGGGCCGTATAGTTGGAGATTCCATTCCCCAGGGTAGTAAAGGAAGTAACCACCAGGTTATTCAGCTTCACCGCCGCAGAGTACCCGGCAATTACCCCCGGGCCAAAACCATTGATTACGCCCTGTATAATGATATTCCCCACGGAAATAAAGCTCTGCTGCAAGGTACTGGGTATCGAGATGGCCAGAATCCGGTTCAGGATATTCCGGGAAAACCATTTCGCCTTTCCCTCCGTCCTCACTGTCCGAAGCCGTCGGAACACGGCCCACACAGCCAGCGCCGCGCTGACCCCCTGGCAAAGAAAAGTCGCCCATGCCACCCCGGCCACCCCCATATGAAATGCGGTCACAAACAAAATGTCCACGATAATGTTGGACACAGAAGAAACAGCCAGAAACAGAAAAGGCGTCCGGGAATCTCCCAGAGCGGAGAAAATCCCCGTGGCAATATTATAAAAGAACAAAAAGGGCAGTCCCCACACATAGATATCCAGATAGAGCCGGGAATCCGCCATGATCTCCTCCGGAGTGCGGATCATTTTCAAAAGCAGGCCACATCCAAGGAGCCCTGCCGCCATCAGGCAGACGCAGATTGCCCCGCTCGAAATCATGGCCGTGCTGACCGCGGTCTTCATCTCTTTATACTTCTTCGCGCCAAAAAGCTGGGAGACGACCACCGAACACCCCATATTGCACCCAAAGGCAAAGGCAATAAAAATCAGCGTGACCTCATAGCTGTTCCCTACTGCCGCAAGGGCATTCTCCCCCACGAACTTTCCGGCTACCAGGCTGTCTGCAATATTATAAAGCTGCTGGAACAGAATGCTGCCAAACAGCGGCAGGCAGAATTCCCACAATACCTGTTCCGGCTTTCCTTTCGTCAAATCCCGGTTCATAATGCCAATCCTCCCTTTTTTCCCTTCCCCGTAAACCGTAACCATTATAATACTGCCGGAAAAACGTTTCAATGTGCATATGGTATAAGAATTTAAAAAAACAGTCAAAAATTATAGAAAAAATATCCCGCTTCCCCTCCCCCTCTATTGTGACTTTCTATAATACTCTAATTGTTGCCTGAGAACGGCAAGCTCGGCATCCTTTTCTTTTGTAATGGCAGCAATGGCAGCATCCTTTTCCTTTGCGGCAGCAGCAATCACAGCATCTTTTTCCTTTGCGGCAGCAGCAATCACAGCATCTTTTTCCTCAAGAATAGCCGACTTTTCCTCCAACTCCTTCTGAAGCTCCTCAATCATGTATTTGACCGTGTTATGATCCAGTATCCTTAATGCTTCCGAAAACATCCCCAACACCTCCTCCGGTTTTTGGCGCAGCATGGCGGTTTCCTCATAAATCTCTTCCAGCCACGGGTATTCAGAAACCAGCCTCTTGGCATCTGCTAAATTTTCCGTAGTCAAAAGTGACAGCCATGCAGCCTGTTCATCCCTGACTCTAGGATACGGGAATTTCCGGAAAACGTCAAGGGCTATGAGGCAATATTCCTGCAAAAGCTCAAGACCCAGGCCTGTGTTGAAAACCGTCTTTCCATAGTGTAGGCAGGCGCCAGGGATCTGATGAAACGCCTTGGTGCTTTTTTCAAAAAACACAATCACATACACCTTTTTGATGTCCCGATAGGTAAAAGCTTTTCCCCGAATCCCCTTAACTCTGGCATACTGGCGCATAACCAGGTCCGAGGAGTAACAGGAGATCCTTTCTGCCGGAAAGGCATACCCCTGCTTCTGAATCTCGATATCAATCAGGGAACCGTCTGTAAGCTCCCCTAAAAGATCCATGATCAAGAGCGTTCCCCCATCGATGATGCTATCCTCATTGGGAAGCAGGCGGAGAATCTTGACGGAAATTCCCAAGATACTGGATACCAGCCGGGACAGACGATCCGGGTGAAAGTCGGGGTGAAAAATGCGTTTGAAAAAGGGATCATAGGTGAGGGGAAGGGCATTTGCTTGTGTGTTTTGTGTAATTCTTTCTCTTGCCATAGGCAGAGATACCTCCATAAAAATAAAGTATAATTGAATAAGGAACATGTGGTGAGAATTCACCGGAATCCTTGATTAAAAGATAAAAAAAGTATAGCATGAGACGAGGAAATTTTCAATGATTTAGCAGATAAATTCTGCAGATTTTCTTCGTATCTGGAAGATGAAAAAGAGAAATGTTCTTAATAATGATTTCCTTGGGGGCCGTCCAGGATCCTCTTTCCCATAAAAATCCTGGCAGGGACACACCATCTGGCACGCCCTGCCGGGAATAAAGAGCTCTATTTCATTTGGTTTTAACAGGCAGCTTTAACAAACTTCCACACCATACCTTCTGCAAAGGGAAAATTCTTCCCGATTACTGCAGCAGACTTAAAATGCTCTGCGGCACAGAATTGGACTGGGACAGCATGGACTGGGATGCCTGCAGAAGAATGTTATTCTTCGTAAAAGCCGTAATTTCATCCGCCATATCCGTATCACGGATCCGGCTCTCTGCGGAAGTGATGTTCTCGGAAGTCACCTTCAGGTTGTTGACCGTATGCTCAAGCCTGTTCTGGGCAGCACCGAGTTTTGCACGGTAGCTGGAGACGGCGTTGATTGCCTGGTTGATGGTATCGATAGCTGCATTTGCCACCAGGGTGCTGCTTCCAGAAATATTCATAGAAGGAAGCAATGCAGATGCCATATTGCTGCCGCCTAATTTGACCTTATCATCTGTATAGTCAGTCAGGCCATCCTTCGGATGTTTAACCTTTATTGTGGATGCTGTATCCTTAATTTTACTAAAATCAATCCCGATAGCTCCACTGGCGGTCATGAACTGCTGGCGGTACGCTTTGTCGTCTTCTGTTTTACGCGCCACACCATCTGTTAAAGTTACCTGTACATCCTGCCCGCCCAAACTATAATTCACTACCTTGCCGTTTCCAGCAAGATCCTTCCAAATCGCAGCCTGAATCCCTTCTACTGTCATAGCCTGGCTGCTCACGGTAATTGTCTCAGCAGAGCTCGGGCCAATCTGGAATGTCATCTTTCCGGCGCTTCCGGCGTCTGCCAACGGCTTAATCCCGTTAAAGTCCGTATTATTCGCAATACGGTCAATTTCCTTCAGCAATTCGGAAACCTCACTCTGCAGATTCCCTCTTGCCACGGTATTGTACGTACCGTTTGCAGACTGGGAAGCCAGGGTGGTAAGACGCTGTAACATGGAGTGAACCTCGGTCAAAGCACCTTCTGCCGTCTGAATCAATCCGATCGCATCCTGCGCGTTCTTCGCAGCCTGGTTTAAGCCGTTGATCTGGGATCTCATGCTCTCGGAAATCGCCAGGCCTGCCGCGTCGTCGCCCGCACGGTTGATCTTATAACCGGATGACAGTTTCTCCAAGTTCTTGTTCAGTCCGCTCTGGTTGATGCCTAAGTTCCTGTAAGAGTTAATGGCTGCTATATTATGTTGAATAATCATAAAATTACCCTCCTTGTGATGTTCTCAAAACCATTCGGGGTAGGACTTCCTTGTTCTACCCCCCCGGTCCGGGCCCATGCACTGGAGGGTTACGTAAAGCTTTCATGCAGCTTCAGCTTCATTATTCACATTTTATTGCCTTACATTTCCTAATATCGGCAGCTTTCAAAAAAACATAAATACTTTTTTCCACAATTTTTATTTTTCTTTTTGCCTGCCGTACTGCCCGCGGCTGCCATTTGCAGGGCAGATGATAACGCGGCCCGGGCGGCCCCGGGCAAATCATAACCGCCTATGTACCGGAAGCAATGCTGCTTCCGGAATACGCCCGGCATTGCCTGCATATTCAATCGCCTGCATACTCAAAATATAACCTTGCAGGAAAAACATCCGGCCGGTTACTTTCAAGCTGCTGTCAGCGCTCCTTAAACGTGGCGCACTGAGTATGCTCAGACCGGTTGGCGCCATCGCCGCTCACATTGATATGCTCTGCCTGGCAGTGACGTCCCTCATTGTAAATACAATTTACGGCTTCACAATCGATCTCCAGACGGCTCTCCGGCGTCTTAAAGACATTTTTAAAGGCGCCTTCCCGATTTTCATCAAAACTGCCGCAGCAGGTCTCCGAACAGTCATGGGCATCATGGCCGTCCACGATAATAGCCTGTTTACAACAGCAGTTATCTGCATTATGCAGGCAGTTTGTAACCGTACAATCAAGCTTTGTCATAATAAATGCATACCTCCTTGATAGGTTTGTTTGATGCCGGGCCGGACAGGCCAGGTACATCGATATTTCAAATATCAAGAATAGTATGTACTTAATTTTAAAAAATATTTATATCACTTTTCAAATATGCCACTGCCCTGAAAGAATACAGCAGGCCAGTCCCACGGCTGCCAGCCCGAACCATGCGCTTCCCGTCATCAGCCGGTTCACCCGCGCAATATCCTCTGCCACTGCCTTCCTTCCCCCGCTCCCAATCACCGGCTTCTCCTCCAGCACGCCAAAATACCAGGCAGGGCCGGCCAGTTCCACTCCCAGGGCCCCGGCACATGCCGCCTCCCCCTGGGCGGAATTGGGGCTTTTATGACAACGCCTGTCCCGGCGCCAGATCCGCCACGCCTCTTTCCCGTTAAAACCAGGAAGCGCCCAGGCCGCGCCAATCAGAAAAAAAGCGGCCAGCCTGGCCGGAACCAGATTAACCAGGTCGTCCAGCCTGGCCGGAATCCTTCCAAAGTACCGATATCGTTCATTTTGATACCCCACCATGGAATCCATAGTATTTACTGCCTTATAAGCAAATCCCCACATCGGCCCAAAAACCATCAGGTAAAAAAGCGGGGCGATCACCCCATCGGATGTATTCTCCGCCACGGTCTCCACTGCCGCCTTGATGATCCCCTCCTCTGACAGCGGCCTGGTATCCCGCCCTACAATGCGGGAGACCGCCTGTCTCGCCTTCTCCACGTCCCCTTCTTCCAGGGCGTCATACACCTTCATGCTCTCCGTCTTAAGGGACTTTGCCGCCAAAAGCTGCCAGTCCATCACACACATCAATAAGAAACCCAGAGCCGGATGAATGCGGCGGGCCGCTCCCAAAAGACCTCCGGCTGCCCCGGCCGTTGCAGCCAGCACAACCAATGCCATAATCCCGCCTGCCGCCATTTCCCCTGCCGAGCTTTTGGGAAAACACCGCCGCAAAAGCCGCTCCAGCCTGTCCACCATCCATCCGATCCCCCGGACCGGATGCCACCATTCTTCCGGATCTCCCATCCACAGATCCAATAAAAAGCCAATCCCCGCCGCTGCCAGTTCCATCTTTTGCCCTACCCTTTAATCTTCACCGGAATCCCGCACACCACCCGGTACACCTGCCCTGCGTGACCCGCAAGCATCTGCCCGGCACGGCCCGCCGCCTCTCGGTAATCCCGCTCCTTACGTTCCATCGGCACAATCCCGCAGCCCACCTCGTCCATCGTCACGATCTCCGGTTCTGCCGCCAGCACCCGTTTTACAAACGCTTCCGTATCCGCCCCCTCTTCCAGCAGCCGGTAAACCCACCCATGAAACCCGGTTAAAAACCGTTTCTCCCATGCCGTTTCCGGCCGGTCACAACATCCGTCTGCCAGATTACAGGCAAATGCCTCCTCGTCCATTCCGGAAAGCTCTCTGGCCAGCTTTCCTTTTCCCTGGCACATTCCGCCGATTATCAAAATCATTCTTCCCTGCCACCTCTGATTTTTCATGTCCTACGAATCCTTCACAACAGCAATGACAACACCATCATCATCCCCAGCTCGCACAACTGCAGAAAATATCCTGCCAGATCCCCTGTGATCCCTCCGAACTCCTTTACCGCCATCCGCCTGTACTGCCAAAAGATCAAAAATGCCGCCGCCACGGAAAGCCCCCCTGCGAGGATCCCTCCTGCAAAGACCAGAAAAACTGCCGCCGCCATCCCCCACAAAACCATGGAAACCTGCACGGCCTTCTTTTTCGCCTCACCCGCAAAAGTACTGGCCAGCCCGTCCTTTTTCGCTTTAGGAAAAGACACGACCGACCAGCCGCTCAGAGCCCGCTCCATTACATAAACACCGGCCGCCGCCGGAAAGCCTCCATCCTTCAGCCCGCTAAACGCAGCCAGATATAAAATAAGATAGACACCGCCCCCGATTATGGCAAATGCCCCGGTATGAGGATCCTTCAAGATCTCCAGCTTCCGCTCTCTGGGCAGGCAGGAACTTCTCGCATCCACCACATCCAAAAAACCGTCCATATGGATCCCGCCTGTAAGGATGATCGGAAGCGCCGTACCGATACAGCAAAAAGCCGTCTCCCCCATCCCCTGCCATCCGGCAAAGTAAAAAAATCCTCCCATTATCATTCCGACTGCCACGCCTACCAGCGGAAAAAAACAAAGGGCATATCTCATCCCCTCGCTGCTCCATTCTGTCCTGGGAACCGGAATCCGGGAATACATGGAAAAAGCAATAAACAGGCTGTCCCACAACTCTCCCCCCTTTTGTCCAGCCCCCTCACAGTCCCCGGCCGGAACCATATCCCCATTTTTTATCGTTTGCTGTCCTTTCAATGGCATCCCAACACCCCCTGCTTGAAGATTCCAGGCCTTCTTCCATTCCTGGCACTGCCATGCTTAAATTCCGGTAAATATACCCGTGAGCCAAATGATTTGCCAACATATTCTCATTATTTCGATAAAAACAGCCAATCATTTGGCAAATAAGTATGCTCGCGAGTATAAATCCCCCTCGATTTTTGCAAGCCAGTACCAGTATAAGCCCCGAACCAAACAATAGCAAGCCTTTTTCCTGACACATTTATCCAAAATCAAATAAATGCTACCATTCACAGGATAGCTGATAACGTAACTTGGCCAGGCGAACCTCCCACAATCCCCCCACCCAAACAATAACCATCAGATTTCATTAGCCGGCGCAAGACAATTATGATTCCTGCACACATAAAAAGTAGTCCTGTCATGAACCAGCGGATACCTGGCGCTTTCCGAAACCACCATTACATTCGCCAATAAAGGCAGCCTTTTCTCTATTTTCTCCAAATCCTGACGGTTTTTCAGGGAAATCACAATATGCTCCAGTGGGTTATCATAGATCAGCTTCGCAAGCAGGAACATACCGTGGCCTGCCGGATAATCCTTTGCCTGGCCAGCCATATACCGAATCTGCTTTTCTGCAAGCTCCCTGTACTCCTCCTTTTCCATCGGGCATTGGACTTTTCCCGCCCGCACATCATGGTATAAAACTTGGGATCCACATTAATGTTCGTTGGCGGCTATGCCTATGTGGACTTTTGCCACAGAACACTGGCATTCCCGCCATACCACAAAAAGACGCCCCTTTTAACAGGACGTCTTTCTGAAAATTTCATTGGTTTAGTAGAACCAGCTTCGTACCATTGAAACCAAATCATCCAACTTCGGATAGCAGCGAAGTGTTTTTATAGCCTCTGGTGCAGGTGTTCCAGCGTTATAGTCATAAGAGAAAACTGTTTTTCTATCGATATTGCCATCCCTGTCTTCCCTGATTACTTCTGTCAGGTTCCCATATGTATCATAGGTATAGTGGTAACGCATCCCGCCTGTACATGCGCCGGTTACTGCATCCATAATTCCCTCTTCTCCCCCGATAAGCCGTCCCTGCGCGTCATAGGTGAATGCCTTATAGTCATAAGTGAATTCCCGATAGGAAGACTTGGTCATATAACGGCTAAAACGGCCTGCCTCATCATATTGAATATCGATTACATCTATATCAGTCTTTCCATTTACTATACTTTTCACACAAATATAGCTCCCGTTTCCATCATACAGATATTCCCATACCCACTCTGAAATTTTGGGGGATCGGAGCACACTCTTCCAGCCGCTTTCGTTATATTCCATCGTTGTTTCTTCTTCTGTCCCACGGGCTTCAATTTTCTCCTGTTTCCCGCTATACTTTCCCTCTTCATTATAGAAATAGGCCGTTTTTTGTATGACGTCATACTGCTCTAAACCAGATTGCAACTGAAGCTGTGCTTCAACTGGACGGCCCTTTTCATCACAGACGACCGTTTCGATTCTGCTCGAACTTGAACCATTGCCTGTACTACCGACATAATTGACACGGGATACGATCTCACCGGAGGGGCCAAGCTTAAGGAGGAGCCTCGATGGATTCCCCTTTGTGTCATATTCAATTTTGTCCATCTCTTTTAAAACCAGCTCCCCTGTCTTATAATCCGCACTATAATACTCAATTTTAACCAACCGTCCCTTCCGCTCTCCTTCATCCTGCCCGGCCGGCTGCGCAAACGCCGTCTCCGCAAATCCGGCTGTCAGGCACGCCGCCACCAGAATGGCCACCAATTTCTTTTCTCTCATAGATTCCTTTCCTCCTCTCCTGTTTTATCTTCCTTTATCTTTCAATTTTTATACCATTAAACAAAAAATCCTATAAAAAAGCATCCTGCCTGCCGCCGCATATCTTCAAAATATCCTTGCTTGTCACGGAATCCTCTTATAAGTCCTGGCTTCTGTATAATGTCCGGTTATCGCACCGGTTTCCCAGTCAATCTTGTCATAGTTTTCATAATAGGTAAAGGTATCACTGTCACGGATTATCCAATAACAGCCCGAATCAGCCGGTTTCCATTTATCATTGTCCCTGTAAAAAGATACAGCCCATGCCGTATTCTCATCAAAATATGATTCCATTTCTGGAGTTTGTTCATAATATGCCGTGAAGGCACTGTCCGTCACCTTTGCTATTTTCATATCTGTAACCGGGTCTGCCATAAGCCCAAAAGGATAGCGGTCCTTCTCCAGCGCCGCATTATAAAGTTCTCTGTTATTATCTAAAACAACCTCTCCCTGATGGATCATGCTCTGGCTGCCGCTATCATAAATATCTGTAGTAACATAGCAATAATACCCCTCATTCAACAGCACGGGCGCCGCGCTTTCCTCGTTTCTGGCCAAATCCCTGAAATAAACAATCCCAGTCAGCTTATCCTGCTGGTCAAAATAGAAACGAAGTCCATAAGGCTTTGTAAAATATTCCATTACAGAAGCGGATACGGCAAGGGATGAGGCATCGCTGTTTTCATTAGCCACCATAATCTGATACCATGGATCAGAAGCACTGGCATAGGCTTGTGATTCCGCGTTCCCGTACTTTTCCCTTACATCATTTTTCGTATTTCCCAAAGTAATTCCCCTGGCTGTGACTAAGGAATCACCGCTGATAAAAGAGTGGACGACCTGTTGATCCAAAGGATAACCGATTCTGGCCCAGTTGGTAATCACACTGTTGTCTGCATTGTTAATGGTAACCGAATTATTGCCGGAAACAATAAAATCACTTTCATTGACCGGCATTATGCCTGCCGTTTCTGCCTGCATCTGGATGCTTCCACTTTCCGCCCCGCCTGAGGCAAAGGACGGCATGGCCATAAAAACGGATATTGCCATTGCGGCCCATATCACATTCTTACTCCTTGTTTCTTGTTTCATTGTTTCTTTTCCTCCTTCTGTCTGGATGCGTTCTGATGCTTTGATGCAAACAGACTCTTCAAACAGATTCTTCTAAATATGTGTGTTTTATTATACTACCCCCCCGGATTGTCAAGAATTATATAGGATGCTTCTTTCTGCTTTTTTACTTTTTGTATCCCTTATCGTTTGACACAAGCCGAACACCCGCCCGAAGGGCATATGTTAGGGGTGTCCGGGTAACCGGCCAGGCGGTCCTTACGCGAACAGTAACAACTCTGGGATGATTTCCTGTTAGAAACCTTTAAGAATGTTGAAGATCACACAGATATGTATGCGAGAGAATTCGGCGTGCGTCTTGTTATGCAATTTTCGGAAACATAGCAAAATTTTGAAACAAAAAAACGGCGGACGTACCTTTTAATGTACATCCGCCCAAAAACATTTCACAAAAAACCCTCAAAGATTCTCCTCCATCACTGCCTTCATCTTCCCACAGGCCTCTGCCTCGTCCTCACCAGAGATCTCTACCTCCAGGCAGTCTCCTTCCTCCGCATAAAGCCCCATCAGCCCGATCAGATCCCTGGCCTGTGCCTTTTTCCCCCGAAATCCCACCAGTACAGAGCTTTTATAGTCCATGGCGGCTGCCGCAATCTTCCCTGCGGTCCGCGCATGAAGCCCTTGAGGAGCTTCGATTACATGGGAAAATTTTTTCATAGTTCCTCACCATTGGAGGCAATCACCTTTTGATACCAGTCAAAAGATTTCTTTTTATAACGGTTTCTGCTTCCCGTGCCATCATCATTCTTATCCACATAGATAAAGCCATACCGTTTGCGCAGCTCGCCGGTAGTAAAGGAAACCAGGTCGATGCAGCCCCAGGGCGTATACCCCATCAGGTCCACACCGTCGATCTCCACGGCTTTTTTCATTTCCTCAACATGGGCTTTCAGATAAGCGATCCGGTAATCGTCATCACAGGTCTTATCCTCCTTCAGCTCATCTATGGCGCCAAAACCATTTTCCACAATAAACAGGGGGATCTCATAGCGCTCGTACAGGGTTGCCAGAGAGTACCGAAGGCCCACCGGGTCTATCTGCCAGCCCCAGTCAGAAGCCTTTACATAAGGATTCTTCACAGAGTTCGGCGAACTGCCGTCCATCGTGGCTGCAGTATCGGTCTGTGCCTTCGCCTGGACCGCATTGGACATATAATAGCTGAATCCCAGGTAATCCACCTTTCCCTCCGCCAGAACCGCTTCGTCCCCCGGCTCCATCACCGGCCTGTTGCCTTCCCTCTCCCACTGCTTCTTTGCAAAAGCCGGATAATGTCCCCGGCAATGGACATCCGCAAAATAAAATCTCTCATGCATGCTCTCAACCGCGGTCATCACATCATCCGGATTGCAGGAATACGGATAAAAGGGGACAAAAGAACACATGCAGCCGATCTTAAAGTCCGGGTTGATCTTATGGCCTTCCTTTACCACCATGGCGGAAGCCACAAGCTCATGGTGTACTGCCTGGTACATGGCCTTCTTCGGATCCTCAAATTTCGAATACTGGACACCGGAACAGGTCCATCCGAAAATATCGGCGGATGTATTGCTCTGGTTGTTGATCTCATTAAAAGTCATCCAGTATTTTACCTTATCCTTATAACGCTCCATGACCGTGACCGCGTATTTCACAAAGAAATCAACGACCTTCCGGTTCATCCAGCCGCCATACTCTTTTGCCAGGTGATAAGGCATCTCGAAATGGCTTAAGGTAATCACCGGCTCAATCCCATATTTATGCAGCTCGTCAAACATCTCATCATAAAACTGCAGCCCGGCTTCATTGGGCTTTTCTTCATCTCCCTTTGGAAAAATCCTGGTCCAGGCGATGGAGGTCCGGAAGCATTTAAAGCCCATCTCCCCGAACAAAGCAATATCTTCCCGGAAGGTATGGTAAAAATCAATGGCATCATGGTTTGGATAGCTTTCCCCTTCCAGTACTCCGTCTGTAATCCGGCGCAGAACTCCGTGGGCCCCTGCCGTAAGCACGTCACTGACACTGGGGCCTTTGCCTCCTTCCTGCCATCCTCCTTCCAACTGGTGGGCAGCCACAGCGCCGCCCCATAAAAAATCTTTTGGCAAACTCATATCTGTTCTCCTTTCCTGTTCATCTTCTGGCAATCATCAATACTTCCCCGACCTTTATGTTTCCCTCTGCTTTCACCGGATCCACACCGGAGAACCGGTCCATATTGCTGACCATGATCGGGGTGATGGTATCAAAATCCTTTTTGATCTCTTCTAAATTAAAAGTAATCAAAAGATCGCCCTTCTTAACCTTATCATCCACATTGACATGGGTCTCAAAATATTTTCCATTCAAAGTCACCGTCTCCAGTCCAATGTGCATCAGCAGCTCCATGCCGTTGGCATCCACCATCCCCAAAGCATGCTTGGTGCCGAAAATGGAAGCCACCGTCCCGTCTATGGGCGCGTACAGATTTCCGTCCGCAGGAATGACCGCCATTCCCTGTCCCAGAATACCGCTGGAAAAGGTCGGGTCGTCTACTTCACTCAAAGCCTTTACTTCGCCGTTCATAGGGCTGTATATGGTAATTTCAGAAACCGCCGAAGTCTTGCTTTCAAAAGCGCCGCTGCCCCGAGCTGCCTCTTCTTTACCGGCCGAATCATTGCCTGCCGTAAAACCTGGGCCGGATACCGCCGCTGCCGGTGCTCCCGGGTCATCAAAACCTACAAACTGAATCAGCACAATCGAGCCCGCGACCGCCACGGCACACCCGATCAGCTCACCGATAAAGGACATGGGATTGTCAGGGCTGATGGCGTTTACTACGGTCAGCATACCCGGAAGACCGGCGTACACATAGTACATGGAATGGAAAAAGCAGAGCACCAGCGCGCCGACCGCGCCGGAAACACATCCACAGATAAAGGGCTTTTTCAGCCTTAAATTGACTCCGTAAATGGCCGGCTCCGTAATGCCGAAAATACCGGTCAGGCCTGCAGAAAACGCCACTCTTTTAAATTCCTTATTCCGGCTCTTGATAAACACGCCGAATGCTGCCGCAGCCTGGGAGACCACGGCGATGGTCTGGAATGCCTGGAAGGAATCGCAGCCATAATTGTTGAAATTGGCCATGACCATAGGCGTTACCCCCCAGTGTACGCCAAAGATAACCACCACCTGCCAGAAACCGCCGATAATAAGGGCCGCCACGGCCGGAACATTGTTGTACAGGAAATTATAACCGCTTGCAATTCCGTTTGCAACTACTTCTGACAGCGGCCCGATCACAAGAATCGTGGCCGGCACCATGATCACCATACAGAGGAACGGCGTAGCCAGCGCCTTGATCACATCCGGCAGTTTTTTCTGGAGGAAACGCTCCAGGTATGCCAGAACCAGCACCAAAAATAGCGGCGGCAGCACGGTGGAGGTATAGGTGGTGGATGCCAGGTTAAAAATCAAAAACTGAATCTTCTCCCCTGACGCAATCCTCGCCGCCATATCGCCCCAGGACGAATTCACCAGGGCACAGCAGCAGGCCACCGCAATATAAGTGTTGCAGTTAAAATGCTTGGACGCGGTTATGGCAATAAAAATCGGCAAAAAGGTGAACGGCGTCCAGGAAATAAAGCTGATCACCTCGTAAGTGCCGGTATTGGCAAACGCCGGAAAAAACTGGGTGATAATAATCAGAGAACCCTGAATCAGCCCTGCCGCCGCCAGAATGTACACAAAAGGGGCAAATACCGCCGACATGGTAGCAATCACCTGGTTGACAAAGCTCTGTTTAACTTCCGGTTCCCCTCCTTGCTTGGTATCCAGCTTCAGCTCTTTGGATACCACATCAAACACATCCCCCACATGGGTTCCGATCACCACCTGGAACTGCCCGCCCTTTTCTACTACTGTGATGACCGCAGGCATAGCGGAAATCTTCTCATGGGCATCTGCCGGCGTCTCCTTTAACACCAGGCGCAGCCGGGTGGCACATCTGGCCGCGCTTACAATGTTTTCCTCCCCTCCCACGGTGGCGATAATGTCCCGCGCAAGTTTTGCATAATCCCTGATTGGTTCTGCCATTGTTTTATCCTCCTTTTTATTTTTCGGAAAAGAAGCTCTTTAAAGGCTCCCTCCCGAACTTTTACTTTTTTATATCTTTCCGGTATCTCCTCTCCCGGCTGTCACCCGGACAATATGTACTGCCAGGAAAGTGACCTCCTCCTCTCCGATCTCGACCCCGTATTTATCCTGGACATAATCACAGATCTTCCTTCCGCATCGGACCTCTCCCGGATACTGTTCCCGAATCACGTTAGTCAGAAAATCACCTTTGGATTCCAGTGATTTCTTCTCCACCACCCTCTGGGCAAAGAACAGAAGGTGGGTGATAAACCGATGATAGTCCAGAGTCTCTTCGTCCAGTTTTCCTCCCATAAATACCTGGACGATCTCCAATGCCTTCTTCACAATCCCCATCATCGCTTCCGTATGGGCCATATTCCCGTCATATTCCGCACTGACTAAATGCATGGCTATGGACGCCGCCTCATCATCAGGAAGACGTATCTCCATATGCTTCTCCACCACATCCAGGGCATACTTTCCGACCTCAAATTCCTTATAATAAATCTTCTGTATTTCCCAGTAAAGGGCATTTTGGAAATTCAGCCCCTTCTCAAAACGCTCCAGGGCAAAATCGATATGGTCCGTAAGGGTGATATATACATTTTTCTTCAAATCCTTCCCCAGGTACTCCAGCGCATACTCTATAATCTCTGAACTTGCCTGAATGGATTCCACCCTTACCTGTAAAAACAATTGTTTCAGCCTTGCCGTGGATGAAACCGTATCCATCCGGAAGATCTTATCGATCTTTGACTCATCCACCGGCTCCCCGGCCTTTTGCTTCCACCCGATTCCGTTTCCGACAATGATGATCTCCTGCCCGTCCTCACCGTTAGAAGTAATCACATTATTATTAAGAATTTTTCTCACAACCATCCTTTTTGCCCCCCCCCCGGAAAAAATCAATAAAAAAACCAAACAAAAACAGTCTCCGATCATAAAATCTGAAACCATTCCGTTTGGTATTGCCTGATTTAACAGTAACAAGCCGATTCAATTTTGTAGTATTGTATCATGGGAATTTAACATTTTCAACCGATTTATTACGTCTTTTTACTTTTTGTGCATTTTATACGATTATCATTGTGTATTTTGTACAAAAACAAGATGTAAAAACAGTCATCCCGTTCTTGCCAATCCGCAGGCATTATGTTAAGATAGACCAATGACCAAACTATACAGGGAAAATATGCAGACAAAAGCGAATGCTTTACAGGAGAAATAAAATGCTCGAACATATAAAATGGATACGCCCCGATGAGATAGAACAGCGAAGCATGGAAATCATCGAACAGGAAATGCCTGCCGGAGACTGGACTCCTGAAGAATTGGCAGTGGTGAAGCGTTGTATCCATACCTCCGCAGACTTCGATTACGCATCTAATCTGTATTTTTCTCCAGATGCCGTTAAACATGGCAGAGACGCCCTGAAAAAAGGCGCCGTGATCATTACCGACACCAGCATGGCGGCGGCGGGAATCAACAAAAAGGCTTTAAGCCGCTTAGGCGGCCTGGTGCGCTGCTTCATGGCAGAGGAATCCGTAGCCCTGGAAGCGAAAAACCGCGGCGTCACCCGAGCTGCTGTCAGCATGGAAAAAGCGGCGTCATTAAAGGGGCCTTTGATCTTTGCTATCGGAAATGCCCCTACGGCATTGATCCGCCTTTGTGAACTGATTGAAGAAGGAAAAGTCCTGCCAGACCTTGTAATAGCAACCCCCGTAGGATTTGTCAATGTAGTGGAATCCAAAGAACTGGTGTGTGCCTCAAAAGTTCCCCACATCGTGGCAAAGGGCAGAAAAGGCGGAAGCAATATTGCCGCCGCTGTCTGTAATGCGTTATTGTACGGGATTATCTGAGGAACCGCCGCCACTTTCCAGGATTTCATAAATTATTTCCATATCCAGAGAACGTCTTACCAGATCTGCAAGCTTGTCATATTGCTTCTCCTTATATTCCTCTGCAGACTCTTCTCTCCTTTCCCGCCCGGATGTCCATACCCGGGCAAAGTCCGGCCCTTTCTGCCGCGCCAGATTTTCAAGCAGGGCCTCTGTCAGCGCCCCATTGTCAAAAAGGCCATGGAGATAGCTTCCCAATACCCGGCCATCAGCCCCCTCCATTCCGTCCGGACGACCGTCAGACAATCGAATAACGGAAACTGCCCTGTCACACCTGGCTGTTTCCGTTTCCTCCTGGTCCTCTGCCAGCATTGTCTGCCCCATATGGATCTCATAACCTTCGACGGCTTCCCCCGAATACCCGGAGAACATCCTGCTCTCTTCTGTTAGTGTAGCCCGGATCCGGGTGCGTGTCTTTTCCCTGGAAAATACAGTCTCTACGGGCAGGAGCCCCATACCTTTCATACAGCCTCCCGCCTCCCCTTCCGCCCCTTCCGGGTCCCGGAGCCACCTGCCGAGCATCTGGTATCCTCCACAGATTCCGATCACCTTTGCCTTCTTTTCCTCTGTCAGTTCCAGAACCGCTGACTCCATTTTGCTCTCCCGCAGCCATGCCAAATCCGCCATGGTATTTTTTGTGCCGGGCAGAATCACAAGATCCGGAGAACCCAGGCAGAGCACGTGATCTACATAGCGAAGAGATACTCCCGGCCTTCTTTCTAAACAGTTAAAATCCGTAAAATTGGAAATGTGGGGGAAACGGATTACAGCAATATCCAGAATTGCCTCCGGTTCCTGCTTCCCCTGCTTAAACTTCCTTTCCGGCCAGGCTTTCCCCTCCTTCAATCCTCCGCTCCCGGCCTGGTTCAGCCTGTCCGACAAACTGTCCTCATCATCCAGATCGATACTCTCCATGGGAATCACTCCCACTACCGGGATTTTCAGCCGTTCTTCAATCATCTTCAGCCCCGGCTCCAGAAGCTTCATATCTCCCCGGAACTTGTTGATCACCAGACCTTTGATCCTGGCTCTCTCATCCGGCTCTAAAAGCATGACCGTCCCGTAAAGGGAGGCAAACACGCCTCCCCTGTCAATATCCCCCACCAGCAGGACCGGCGCTTCTGCCATCTCTGCCATGCCCATGTTCACAATATCATTTTCCCGCAGGTTTATCTCGGCCGGACTGCCTGCCCCCTCCAGCACGATCACATCATACTGCTCCTCCAGCCTGGCAAATGCCTGCCGGATCACAGGGATAAACTCTGCCTTCCTGCGGTAATAATCCATGGCTTTCCAGTTGCCTGCCACTTCCCCGCGGACAATGACCTGGCTGCCCATCTGGCTGGTGGGCTTTAAAAGAATGGGATTCATATCCGCAGACGGCCGTATCTTTGCCGCCTCCGCCTGCATGGCCTGGGCGCGGCCGATCTCCAGGCCTTCCTCCGTTATATAAGAATTCAGCGCCATGTTCTGGGATTTGAAGGGAGCCGTCCGGTATCCGTCCTGTACGAATATCCGGCACAAGGCGGCCGTCAGAAAACTTTTTCCGGAATTGGACATGGTTCCCTGAATCATGATTTTTTTTGCCCGCATCCTGTATCCTCCTTGTCCTTCCAATACCACCATTTCAACTTTTCCGGTTCATGTTCTTTATTCTCCGCAAAATACACTGCACAGCGGAATACATAAAGCACGCACCGGTCATCCTGAAATCCTTTCTTCAGGCAGTCCATGCGGTATAATTCTTCCGGATCCTTCCCGACCAGATCCGCAATGCACCGGATTCCGATATTCTGCAGGTGCTGTTCCATGTTTGCCCCTACACCTGGTATTTTTTGTAAGTCGCTTGGCATATTCATCTTTTCTTCTCCTGTGATCTCTTCTCCGGCCCTTTCTCTCATATCAACTCAGCTCCCCCATCCGGCATCGCCTGCCGATACCCATGGCTGAATCCTTCGTCATACAACCTGGACAATTCAAAAGAATCCCCCAAAAACTCCCCCACTGCCACCAGGGCCGTCTTTTCAATCCCTGCCTTTATAACCTTTTCAGCCACATCCGCCAACGTCCCCCTGACGATCTTTTCCTCCGTCCAGGAGGCTTTGTAAACCACCGCCGCCGGTGTATCCGGCCTGTATCCGCCCTTTTGCAGACGTGTGCAGAGCTCCTCAATCCGCCCCACGCTCAGAAAAATCACCATCGAAGCCCCGTGGCCTGCCAGCTTTTCAATCCGCTCTTTTTCCGGCACCGGCGTCCGTCCCTCCATCCTGGTCAGGATCACGGTCTGGCTCACCCCTGGCAGGGTATACTCCCTTTTCATGGACGCGGCTGCCGCCAGAAAGGAACTGACCCCCGGAATCACCTCATATCCGATTCCCAACCGCTCAAGCTCTGCCATCTGCTCCCGGACCGCTCCGTAGAGAGACGGGTCTCCGGTATGGATTCTCGCAGTACTCTTTCCTTCCTTTTCCCCCTGCTCCATTATGGAGACTACCTGGGACAATGTCATGGAGGCGCTGTTATAAATCCTGGCTTCCGGCCTTGCCCCTGCAAACACCTGGGGATTTACCAGAGATCCTGCATAAATAATAATATCCGCTTCCTCTATCCGCCGTTTTCCCTTCACCGTGATCAGCTCCGGATCTCCGGGTCCTGCCCCTATAAAATATACCATAGCCTTGTCCTCACTCCTTCTCCGGCCCCGACGATTAAAGTCCGTACCTGTTCCTTGCATTTCTGCCGCTAATATTTTTCGTAAGCCTTTATCCGGATATCTTCAAAAGTCCTGTTCTGTCCATATACTGCCTCCGCCATATCAAGAAGAGGAAATAAAAGGACTGCCCCGGTGCCTTCTCCCAACGCCAGCCTTCCGTGTACCGGCGGCTCCAGTCCCAGTTTTTTTAGCCCCAGCCTGCAGGCCGGTTCCCGTCCCACATGGGAAGCCAGCAGATAGTCCGTCACCAACGGACAGAGCTGCCGGGCAAGCAGCGCTGCCGATATGGAAATCATCCCGTCCAGCACCACCGGAATATGGTAAATGGCTCCTCCCAGCATCAAACCGCACATGCCGGCGATATCAAAGCCCCCCAATGCCGCCAAAACGGCAACCGGGTCCTCCGGGTCCGGATGGTGAAGCTCAATCGCCTCCCGGATCACCTGCCGCTTTCTTATAAACCCGTCTTCCGAAAGGCCGGCCCCTTTTCCTGTCACCAGCTCCGGTTCCGCCCCCAGCATCACGCTGGCAACGGCGCTCCCGGTCGTGGTATTTCCGATCCCCATCTCCCCTACTGCCAGAATATGATACCCGGCATCCTTCATTCCCGCCGCAATCCGGATCCCCTCATGGATTCCCGCCAATGCCTGTTCCATGGTCATGGCAGGCTCCTTGTGAAGATTCGCCGTCCCCCGGGCGATCTTGCAGACACGTATCCCCGGCTCCGCCACTTCCTGCGCCACCCCTATATCCACCGGGATCACATCTGCCCCGGCCACTGACGCCATCCGGTTGACGCTTGCTGTTCCCCTGGCAAGATTCGCCGTCACCACTGCCGTCACGCTGCTGTCCGTCTGGGTCACTCCTTCTTCCACCACGCCATTATCCGCGCAGAATACCACCACACCCTTCCGCTCCAGGCAAATCTCCTCTTCTCCCGCAATCCCGGCAATCTTCGTGACCATCTCCTCCAAAAGCCCCAGCCCCCCGATGGGCTTTGCAATCCCATCCCAGCGGGTACGGCTTGCCTCCATTGCTCCTTTATCTGCCGGACGCACATTTTTACAAAGACACTCAAGTTGCTGACGGTAATATTCTTCCATCTTTTATCCTCTTCCTCCAATCTGGTAGCCCCTGGGAGTCACCATCCGCCCGCCTGTCTCCCTTGTCTGGGAATTTCCGATAAACACTGTGGTAAACATGTCAACCTGCCGGCCTTTCAGTTCTCCCAGCGTAAGGACCTGGCACTGCTCTCCTTCCCGCCCGATACGGGATGCCAGGCCGCACACCCTCTCCCTCTCCAAAACCTCCAGGAGAATGTCACAGGCCCGTGAAAGATAATCCGCCCTTTTTTTGCTGGATGGATTGTAAATGCAGATTGCCAGGTCTGCCATGGCAGCATACCGGAGCCTTTTTTCAATGGTCTCCCAGGGCGTCAGAAGATCACTCAGGCTGATCACCGCAAAATCGTGGACAAGAGGAGCCCCCAAAAGGGCGCTTCCGGCCAGGGCCGCCGTCACCCCTGGAACCACCTCCACGGAAATATCCGGATATTCCTCCCCAATCTCAAGCATCAGCCCTGACATGCCGTACACCCCGGCATCCCCGCTGCACACCATAGCCGCTTTTCTTCCCTTTTCGGCCTCCTCAAAGGCCATCCGGCATCGCTTCACCTCCTGGCGCATAGGGGTATCCAGGTATTCTTTATCCGGAAATATCTCCTTAAGCAGGTCTACATAAACCGTGTATCCCACGATTACCTCACACTGTTCCAAAACCTGCCTGGCCTCAAATGTCATCTGCCGCGCGCCGCCGGGTCCCATCCCCACTACATATATCTGTTTTCCGTTTTCCGTCATTTCTTGTTCCATATTTTAAAATTCCCCTTTTCCCTGAGCCGGATTCCGTTTTATTATAACGAGAAACGTAATATTTTTCAATAAAAACAATCGCAAATGGGCTGCCGTCCGCCGGCAGGCCGGCAAACGGCAACCCATTTTACATTCTCTCAGACAATACCTGATCTTAAGGGCCGTCCGAAAAACGGACGAAATTCACTTTGTCATTCCAAAGACTTAATATGCTTCCTCATACTCGGCAATATTGGGAACCGGAACCTCCACCGGCTGTCCGGGATCCGCGATGCCCACATCCCCGTCCATAGACATGGTAAGAGTCTCTCCCTCCACTTCTATAGACAGATCCATGTTCATACGCACCTTGACCAGATCCCCGTCGGGATTCACAACATATTCTCCCTTCATGTTGCTCATGGTCATATTGGTTCCGTCTGTCATGTCCGACATCCCGGCGGAACTTAATATTTGTTGGATAAATTCATTCATCATATTCTCGTCAATGGTAAATCCTACCACCCTGTTCTCGTCCTCGTCCCACATTTTCAGATTCGTTATAATATCCGCGGGGATATCAAAGGCGCTTGTGGCAGCCCTGCTCTGCTCCATCATACTGCTCACGGGCAGGGGAGTCTTCATCTTCTCTCCCATCATATCCATATACATGTATCCGTCCAGATAATGCATACTGAATGTCATCTGGTCATCCCACGGGTCCGTCAGCCTGCAGTATGCCATGTAGCGGAGCTGATCCGGATCCTTGATATGATTCATCTTGACATTCATCTCCAGCCTCATATCAATATCATCCATTCTCAATTCTTTCAGCACAGAGCCTCCAAGCCTGATATTAAAATCATAGAATGCATTCATGTCCGTAATAGATTCGCTCTTTTCCTGAACCTGGTCATACAGGGTCTGCGCAGACTGAGGCTGGGCGGCATAAGCGGTTGCAGGGCAAAGCAGGATCCCGCTAAGGACAACTGCCAGCAGACGTTTCTTCAGTTTCATAAAAATACCTCCTTCATCTTTACAAAAATTAACATGTTATGTCTATTGTAACGTAGGTTTCTGTTTTTGTCCATTATAAAAAAGTCAAATTATCATTTTGCATTTTCTCCATATTTCAGGTACAATAGACCATAAGGAATTGTTCAGAAATATGCTTGCGGACATATACCCGTGAGCCAAATGATTTGCCAGCACAGTTCCCATCTTTCCATAAATACACCGAATCATTTGGCAAATAAACATGCTCACGAGTATAACAACAGAAAGGACTGTATCATGAATGTATTTGATATCCTGGGGCCTGTTATGATCGGCCCTTCCAGCTCCCACACTGCCGGGGCTGTCCGGATCGGTCTGATTACCCGGGCTCTTCTTGGAAAAGAACCGGAAAAGGCAGTTATACTCCTTCATGGTTCCTTTGCCAAGACCTATAAAGGCCATGGTACAGACAAAGCGTTAATCGGCGGTATCCTGGGAATGCGGACCGATGATTCCAGAATCCGCCAGGCGCCGGAGATCGCCAGGCAGCAGGGACTATTTGTGGAAATCATCACAGGAGACATTGACGGAGCCCATCCCAATACGGCCAGAATCTCCCTGTCCGATGCTTCCGGCCACACGGTATCCCTTCAAGGCAGCAGCATCGGAGGAGGAAATATCCATATTACGGAAGTAAACCATATGCCGGTCTCCATTACCGGCCAGCATACTACCCTGATTATCCTGCACCAGGATGCTCCCGGAACCATCGCCGCAGTTACAGAAGTCATGGCCGGGGCCGGCATCAACATCTGCAATTTCCGCCTGGCCCGGAACCAGAAAGGCGGACAGGCTGTCATGACCATCGAAACGGACGGACAGATAAGCCAGGAGCAGAACCATGCCATTTCCCAGTTGCCCAACATTTTCTCCAGCACAATGCTGCTGCCGTTCTAAAAAGGAGTTTTTATATTATGGAATTCGACTTTAATTACCACTCTGTTGCCGAGCTTGTTTCAGAAGCCTTGAAATACCAGACAACCATCTCCGGGCTGGTTTTAAAACAGCAGGCACAGCAGATGGAACTTCCGGAAAAAGAGATATTCGCCCACATGCAGGAGACTTATCAGGTCATGGCAAGCTGTATTCAGCCTGGCTGTGACCCTGGCTTAAAAAGCGCCAGCGGCCTGACAGGAGGCAGCGCCTGCAAGCTGCGCCGGGTATCCGAAGACGGACGCAGCCTGACAGGTTCCCTGCTTTCCGGAGCCCTGTACCGGGCTCTGGCAGTCTCTGAGCTGAATGCCGCCATGGGACGTATCGTAGCGGCTCCGACAGCGGGAAGCTGCGGCATCCTTCCTGCCGCCCTGCTGACCATGGAAGCGGAAAGAGGCTGCTCTGTCCCGGATTGTGTTATGGCCATGTTTACCGCCTCAGCAATCGGAATGGTCATTGCCAACAACGCCAGCCTGGCCGGGGCGCAGGGAGGATGCCAAGCCGAATGCGGTTCCGCTTCTGCCATGGCTGCCGCCGCCATCACGGAATTGGCCGGGGGCAGCCCGCAGATGGTCTCCCATGCCGTAGCGATTGCCTTAAAAAATATCCTGGGCCTGGTCTGTGACCCGGTAGCCGGTTTGGTGGAGATTCCCTGTATCAAACGCAACGCCTCCGGGACCGCAGGCGCCTTTGTCGCCGCCGAGCTGGCCCTGGCCGGGATTGAAAGCGCCATCCCCGCAGATGAAGTGATCTGGGCCATGAAAAAGGTAGGGGACTCCATGTCCTCCTCTTTAAAGGAAACGGCAGAAGGAGGCCTGGCCGCCACTCCTACCGGTAAAAAGCTTCATGAGCAGGTGTTTGGGACTGGCCGGAAATGATTTTGTCTTTTGCAAGGATGAACGGGGCATGCCTGTCCGAAGGGTATGCTTTATGGGGTGCCGCGAAGGGTATACCTTTTCGTGCAGCACTATCTATAGGCCAATATTGTTAGGGAAAGATTCTTCCAAAAGGTCCGCAGGAGAAGAAGGACAGAACGTTTTCAGACACGTTCTCACTCCGTTTTTCACGTAGCGGTACTAAGGAACTGTCTCGAAATAACTTACCATATTCCTTGTCTTTTTCTCCGAGAGTGCTGCTCAAAAATCAGTTACATAGCCCACTATGCGCCTGATTTTTGAGCAGCACTCTCGAAGAAAAATCCTGCGGACTAATGGTAAGTTATTTCGAGACAGTTCCTAAGGCTGTAAAAGACACAGCCTAAGTGCCGACGTGAAAAGAGGGTCTTCAAACGTTCTGTCCTTCTTCTCCTGCTACGTTACTGGCACACTTATATGGAAGGCGTTGCCCCCATAAAACAGCCGA
>CATKXR010000030.1 GCA_949840805.1 uncultured Lachnospiraceae bacterium
TGTATAAAAATCAGGGGAAATACAAGGAAGCCGAAGAACTCTATAAAAAAAGCCTGCTTATCAAAGAAGAGGTATTGGGAGAGAATCATCCAGATATTGCCATAAGCTATAATAACTTGGCAGTAGTGTATGCTAGCAAGAAAAAATACAGAATTGCATTATCATATTGCCTTAAAGCATATAATATTTCCGTGTGCAGGCTTGGGACAGATCATCCCAATACGAAAACAGTTTGTGAAAATATGAAGATCATATATTTTGAATGGAATCCACAAGGCAATTTTGAAGAATGGCTGAAGGAAGAGATGCATAAATAAACAGAATATTAAAAATTGCCAGAGATATCTGTTAAGCTGTGAGAAGAAAGTAGCCAGGAACGGTTATAGGTGAAGATCAGCTACATAGCCCGCTATGTAACTGATCTTCAGGCAGTGCAATTCATACCTTTGCCGCCTGCAAAAAAGAAAATTACAAATTCAAATGCTGCATGTGGTACGATAGCGGCAGGAATCAGCAAAAGACATCCCTCATGCATCCTCAATACTGTGAATGGCCTGTCTCAGCGTATTCAGCGGATTCCCGGAAGTAGAGGCCCATAAAAAGAGCCAGTCATAGGGATTCCCTGCAAAGAGGTCGTCATAGCCGCATTCGGCAAGGAGCGCATTAGTCTCATCCCGGTAGATATCGAAGGGATTGTCCGCAGCCAGATCCGGGTTTAACAACAGATTGACCCAGAAATGATAGAACTTCAGCAGGATCAGGCATTTCCGGATGGAGTCGTAGGAGGTGGACAGCTCCGACTTGTTGAGAATGTCCGAAAATGTTTTTTTGCTGGGAAAATTCTGTCTGACAACGGCGGGGATCTGTGTCTGTTTCGGAAGCCCGGAGCTGATGGTGATCATCTGTTCCAGCATGAAATCGATGGAACGGATACTCTTTCCGGAGATATAGCCAAAGCACCCATTGCTGGCGGAGAGCAGATATTCCTGTATCACCAGACCGCATGGACGGAGTTCGTCTGGGAGAAAGGTTCTGCCGGCTTTGGCTGCACGGATCATCGCCTTGTCCGATTCCTTTCCCTGGATAAGGGAGACATAAAATTCGATATATTTCAGGGCTGTCCGGTTCCATTGGCTGAAAACATGCTTGTTCTTTTGGAAAAAGGTGAGCAGTTCTTCCTCTGTGGTGCAGCTGTCCAGCTGACGGATGATATCCTTGGTAAAGACGACGGCATGGCCGGAGCCGTCGGGGCAGGGCATGGCATCTATGCGCGAGATTAAGTCCAGGGCATGGCGGTAGGGCAGCCGGCGGGTGAAACAGTAGTAATAGACGGCCTCCTGAATGGTATGGCAGTTCAGCGCTTTATCAAAATAAACATGGCTGAAAAACCACCGCACGTCTTCAAGGGAGGCGGATAAAGAAAAACATACCTGGAACAGGAGCGTCCTGCTGTTGGCAGATAAGGCCGGGCGGTGCTTGTCTGTGAACCAGGAGAAGACCGTGGCCTTTGTCAAAGATATCCCGATTGAGGCCAGCTTTTCCAGAAGAAAGCCGGTTCTGGCGTCTGTGTCCTCCGGGGCGCCGTCGTAGCCGTATTTGGAGATCAGGCTGGTGAGGCCGGAGGAGAAGGAACGGAAATTTTCTGGATTATTTAAATAATTCAACGCCCTGGTCAGATCCGGATCATCGGAATCCACAGACCAGATGCTGTCGTCACTGTATTTGGTAAAGATGCCTGACATGATGGGTCCTCCTGTTTTTTAAGGGGTTGATGTTCGTAGCAGGGTGATCGGAACTGTTACGATTTTTTTATTATACTACAAAGAGAGAAAAATTTCGACATGATTTTAGCGGGAGGATGTTGTCCCGGCAGTTGGTGTGAACATACGTGAACCGTAGCGGTTCCTTACTATGAAACAGAACCTTCCCTGTTTTATGCGCGGCGGTGTCGATGGCAGGCATGGAGGTTTACCATAAGAAAACAGAACTGCAGCCGGGAAACGGGAGGAAGATGCATATGATAGATGACAGAAAGGCGCTGGCTAAGGGAGCGGTTGTTGCGTCGGGGGAGCATACTCAATATACCGTCGTCGAGGAAGTGGGCAGAGGCGCAAGCTGCATTGTGTACAGCGCGGCCTATGAGGATACGGCAGGCCATCGCCATCTGGTTCGGCTGAAGGAATGTTACCCTTATCACCTCAATATTGGAAGAAAACCGGACGGAGGATTGGAGGTATCGCCTGCTTTTGAGGAGTCCTTTGCAGACGCCCGGAAAAAATTTGAGAGGGCGTATGGGAAAAACGTGGCTCTGAAGAATACGTTGGGACTGATCAATTCCACAATGGATGCGGTGGATTTATTTGCCTGCAATCACACCTGGTATTCAGTGATCTCATGCGTGGAGGGAAAAGATTATCGCTCGGTCACAGATGAGAATCTTCAATCGCTGTTTGTACGCATGCTGGCGTTGGCCAGAATTATCAAGAAATATCACGACCATGGGGTGCTCCATCTGGATATTAAGCCGGAAAATATCTTTCTGATTCCGGAGACAAAGGAGCATATGGTGCTTTTTGACTTTGATTCCCTGGTGGAGAAGGCAGAGCTTGCAGAGGGGACAGCGATCCGGATCTCCTTTTCGGACGGCTATGCGGCGCCGGAGCTGGTACGGGGATATAAGAATAAGATCTGCGAGGCGACGGATATCTACTCCATCGGCGCGGTGGTGTTTGACCAGTTGTTCGGACGGACGCCGACGGCGCTGGACGGTGCGCTGGGGGCCAGCTATGATTTTGCACAAATGAAGATAAAGGATGAGCGCTACCAGCCGGATTTGTTTCGGAAGCTAAGTGAATTTCTGCATCGGACGATAGCCTCATCGATTTCCTGCCGGTACAAAAATATCGATAACCTGATTCCGGCGCTGGAGGAACTGATTCGGATTTCTGATATAGAAAATATCTTTTTATACCACAGTTTTTCCTACCACTCCGCCTGCTTTGTGGGCCGTGAGAGAGAGCTTGCCCAGATCCGGGAAGCCTTTGGTTCCGGCCGGCAGGTGCTTTTTTTGTCAGGAATCGGAGGGATCGGAAAGACGGAGCTGGCCAAAAGATATGCCTGCGAAAACGCCAGCCAATACCGGAAGATGGTGTTCCTCCCGTTTGTGGATTCTGTGGCGGAGACGGTATGCAGTAATGACCTGCATATCCACGGGATAGAACAGGAGGAGGGGGAGAGCAGCGAACAATACTTTATGAGAAAACTCATGGTCTTAAAGACCGTGGTTTCACCGGAGGATCTGGTGATTCTGGATAACTTTGATGTGGACTGTGACGACAATCTGGAAGATCTGCTGGAATGTCCGTGCCGGTTTTTGATCACCACGCGGGAGGATTTCCGGGATTATGATTACCCACAGATGGATGTGGGGAGCCTGGGAGAGATGGAAGATCTTCTGCGGCTGTTCGGCGTCTACAATACAGAGGAATATGACCGGGAGGAACGGGCCCAGATCCGGCATGTGATTGAGCTTGTGGACCGGCATACCATGACGGTGGAGCTGATGGCCAAATATCTGCGGACCACCAGGGAAAGACCGAGGGTTCTGCTGGACAGCCTGATGGAGAAGGAAGGGATTACCAGCACGGAAGATATCGGCATCCGGCACAGGAAGGACCGGCGGCTGAGGGCCGAGAGCATCAACCGTCATCTGCTGGCCCTGTTTGATTTGTCCGGATTTTCCGCCGGGCAGAGAGAACTGATGTGCAGCATGTCGCTGCTTGGACCTGTCCGGATCGCCAGAGAACGGTTTTGCCAGTACTGTGCCATAGAGAATCAGGAAGATGAGCTGGGGAGCCTTATTCGACGTGGATGGATGGAGTATGATAAGGATTCGGACAAGCTATCGCTGCATCAGATCATTTTAGATCTGGTATACAATCATATGCAGCCGTCGGCGGAGAATTGTCCACACATTGTGGAGGCAATGACCGGTTATCTGCAGCAGAATTTGTCCAGCCGTGTGGAGAAGCAGGTGCAAAAAAGGCTGCTGAATGGCTTTATCGGCAGGATACAAGGGGAAAACCTTGCCTATGGGGAACTGTGTGTATGCTATTGCGAGAAAATCAGGGACAAGGACAAATATCGGGAGCGGGCGAAGAAGATCTGCCTGCAAAAGCCGGTGAAGGAGACGGGGGATCTGATGCAGCGGATTTACCGGATGGAAATGTGGACCGCCGGGCAGGCAAATGATAAGTTTGACCGGATGATGGAAGAAGAAGATTTTGACGAAGATGAGTACTGGGAGGAGAAATGCACAGAGATATGCCGTCTGGCTGAGGAGTCTTATGCCTGTGCCCGGGGATATCGGGAGGACGGCGCCTACCTGGGGATATTCTGTGTGGAGCTGGGATGGGAGATGGACGCAATCCTGACCAACCATATGGATTTGATGGTTTTGCATGAAAGGAAGGACTATCTGGACAAAATTCTGGATTTTGCGGTGAGTCTGTTTGAGGACGGGAAGGGCTATCTGCTGGAATCCGATCTTTCTTTGGAGGAAAAGAGAAGATGGGTTGGAAGAATCCAGGAGTTTTATAATACCAGCGACTATACGGCTATGTACCGCTGTGAATACTATGGCAGTACGGAGACTGCTTATGAGTATCAGCAGATCCTTGAAAGCCTGCGGGACCCGGAGGATCGGACGATCTATATCAGCTCCACCCAGGCGGATCTGGGAGACCTGGCAGAGGCGGCAAGAGACCGGGGGGAATACGAAAAGGCGATAGAATATTATCAGAGGGCCTGGCAGGAAGGCAGCGAGCCCTATGAAATCGCACTGCGCCAGTGCGCCCATATGTATCTGGAAATGGGGGACCGCAAGGCGGCAATCGAATCTTTGGAGTACGTGCTGGAAATCGACCGCAGGTGCAAACAGGAGGGCAATCCCTATGCCACCTATACCAGTTATGTGTGCTGTGAGCTGATCGACCTGCTTATGGAGGATGGCAGGCAAGAGGAAGCCAGACAATACAGTAAGGAATTGATTCGTTATAATCAAGAACAGGCAGAGGGGGAGGGTTCTGCGTACTATTCAAAGTGGCTGATTGCAGCCAATTACCGGCTTTTACAGATGGAGGTTTTTCCTGAAGAAAAGGAGAGGTATTGGAAAGAGTGTATCCGCTGGTTTTCCAGGCTTCCGGAAAATGAGAAGTTTTCAAAAGAGATTACCGGATTCCTTATCGAATTGGCTGACTGTCAGGAAAGAGCGGAGGATAAGATGGAAATGGCCTTCGCATTTCTGGATCGTGCAGAGAACAGATATGAAGCAGAGAATACCATACCATTTCTGGATTATATCCGGGAGCTGTGTGGGGAAAGGCCAGAGTATATCCGCCAGCAGATGAGGATGATGATTGGTTATGGAGATGCCCTCTCAGACATCTATCCGCAGCAGGAGGAGGAAGCCCTTGCCTGGGCTCTCCGGGCAGGGGAGACCTATGAGCAGAGCGGACTCCAGGATGAGTATCTGTACAGCCGGATCCATAAGACCATTGTCAAATGTTACTCCAACTGCAGCGAGTATGATTATGACCAGGTATGGGAGGAGCGAAGAAAGTGCAATTATCTGCTTCTGGCAGAGCGGGATGCAGAGGGAAAGCCAAAGGAAACACAGATTGAGCTGTGGAAGGAAGCGGCCAGCGATTGTCACTATGCAGATCAGGATAATATGGAGGAAGTTTGCTATGACAGGCTGTTCAGGATCCTGGATCCGATTCGGAATCAATTTCCCTACAGCGGATTTGAACCGTATGAGCAGGCGGCTTCCGATCAGATCAATTGTTATATCCGGCAAAAGAAATGGCAGCAGGCGGGAGAACGGATCCTGGAAATGTATGACATGATGGCCGGTCATTACGGCAGCATAGAGGGCCAGGAGGAGGTTCAAAAAAACCAATGGCTGGTACAGAACAAGTTGCTGAAATATGGGGAAAAGCTGCTGGAAATCCAGTGGGAAAGAGAGGGCTTCGCAATGTACATGGCCGCCATTATTGCATTAGTGGAACAAAATGTTTTAAGAAGGTGGCAGGACATCAGGGAAAGCATGGAAAAGGAGAACGGGGAAAGGATGCGGTCTATGGTCGCCAAAGTCCTCCATGGTACCGTCACCAGCCGGAATGTGGATGATATCATGGATATCTATGAAAAAGTCAAGCCGATTCTGGAACGGGAGGATGAGCTGGCAAGGGAGCTGAAAGGATTCGCAGAAGAGCTGGAATGGTTTTGGGCCAGGTATCAGCATGAGAATATTGAATTTAAGAGGTGAGACAAAAAGGCAGGCAAAGAGCCTGCTTTTTTGTTTGCAGAATCTTGTGCCAGGCAGTTTGGCTGGAGCCGCTCACGGGTATATCTCAACGGTTCCGCTTTGCTGGAAGAATGTTTTGAAAGCATGTGTACGTTTGATCTGTGGGAAAGGAACCAAAAAATGGTTTTTACAAATCTTTTGGGGGATTTTGCTAAAATGGCAGAAGTGAGGAGGCAAGACAAAAAGAAACAGAGGAGGGAGAGATGGAACCGGATATTTACTTTATGCCTCTTGGCGGCGGACAGCGGGTCGGGGCCAGTTGTTATTATCTGCGGCTGGGAGAATGCAACCTGATCCTGGATGCGGGGACAGGGAAGGAGAAGGGGCTGGTGTTTGAGCCGGATCTGCATTCCCTGGTGACAACGCCGTTTCTGCAGAGTGTAGGACAGATTCAACAGATCTATATTTCCCATGCACATGCCGATCATGTGGGCTATCTGCCAGAACTGATGAACATGGCCAGCATGGCGGAGATCTATATGACGGAGCTGACTGCGCTTTTGTCGTCCTACCAGCTCTATGACAGGCCGTATCTGTCCATAGTGGCGAAAAAGGAGCAAGGACCAGGAAAGGGCGGACGAAACAGGAAAGAACAGAGATTGGAAGACAAAAGATTAGAGACCCGATACCGGCTGGATCAGATCACCACGGTCAGCTATCTGCAGAAAATGGACTTTGGCAGATATCAGGTAACTTTTTTGCCGGCAGGCCATATTCCGGGGGCAATGATGATGCTGTTTACCTGCGGAAAAAGAAAGATCCTCTACACGGGAGACTATTCCCTGGAAGGAACACCATTGACGGACGGATGCATGATACCGGATGGTCTGGCGGTGGATACGGTGATTCTGTGCGGGCTTCATGCACGGCAGCCCCAGTATGCCAAGCGGGCTGATTGTCTGTCGAAGACGGCACAGGAGGTACTTGCCCTGGCACAGCAGAGTAAACTGCCGGTAATGTGCCGGGTGCCGCAGTTAAGCAAGGGAATTGAGTTTATCAGAGCGCTGAACGAGTGGAATGTATGGCAGATTCCAGTGTACATTGACCCGTCGGTGATGGAGATTGCAGCCAGGATGGAACAGCTTTCCGTGCCGGTTTTAAGCAGCAGAGACCGGATCATGGGAGTGCAGATGCCCCAGGGACACCATATCTACGTCACCTCCAATGGAACATCTGGCAGATGCAAAGATTATCAGAAGGTGAATGTGGATTTCTGTCTCCATGAGGATTTTCCGGAGATGAAGAAATTTTTAAAACAGCTGAATCCAAGGCAGGCCGTGATCGTCCATTGTGCCGGGGAGATCTCACCGTCAGGCCAGACGATCGAGCAGGTTCTGATGAACGACCCAGAGTGCCGGACCCAGTTTTTGTTTGCCGAGGAGAGGGAACTGTATCAATTATAAATGATAAATGAGGAGACCGATATGATCAATGTGAAGGAACCGAAAATAAAGGAGGCTCTGGAAAAAATTCATGAGGCCGTGCTGCAAAAGGCCAGAAGAGGAGGGCCGGTCAAGGAGGACATTGTGATGGAGAACCGCCTGTTTGCCGTCCTCTGCCAGGACCTTAATCTGGAACCGAGAAAATACGCGGAAATCATGAATCAGACGTACCGCTGCGAGCTTTCCGGATATGAGGTCATTGAGATTTTCAGAAACCGCAGGATGTCAAATCAAACGGAACGCAGGGAGATGTTCCGGTGGGCAGGTGAGATGGCAGAATATTTTTCCGGGGCGATTGCCGGCCAAAAAGAGAGTTTTGAGCAATATGAAAAAAAGAGAAAGGAATCCTTTCTTGAAAACAAGAGACGGCACAAAATGCAGGAGCGTCTGGCGGCGATTGTCATTTATGAAAAATATCCGGAGATGGACTTGTACGGCGATAAGGAAAAACTCTTTCTGTTAGGCGATACCATGGCCCGGTATTTGATCTATGATATCTCGGATGCCATCGGGGAGGTCTATGGATTTCCTCTGTACCGGGACGGAAGATACGGCGAGGGAAAGGGAAGGACAGAGAGAAAATATACTTATGGACAGGCGATTGGGAGAATCGACCACCTGGAAAATATGCTGGACCGGAACAACCGGATGCTTCAGGATCTGCAGGAGGAATTTGAGGAGCAGTTGGCGGAAGGCAAGGCTAAGGAACTGACCGATTTTTTTGCCCGCCTCAATTCGGAAAAATACGGCTGTATTCTGGATGAACTGCTGGTAGTGCGAAAAGGGGTGGAGGAGTTGAGAAGGAGTGATTTTGAATTGCCGATTGAGATCAATGGGCTTCTGATCATGGTCAAAAAGCTGATACAGTTTGTCCGGGACAGCCATATCGAGCCGATCATGAAGATCGGGAGCACCCGCGAGGTGACAGCCGCTGATGTGGAATTTTGCAATTATGAGGGAACACCTTTTCAGACTCCGGAAGAAAAAAAGCAGGTCCGGGTGGTTTCCCCGGGCTGGCTCTATCGGGATAAGGAGCTGCAGATATCAAGACCAAAGGTGAAGGAGGAAGAATGATGATAAAGAAAGATAGCAGGGAACATAATGATCTGTGTGTGGGGATTGATCTGGGGACAACAAATTCCGTGCTGGCCACGATCAATGAGAAATTGAATGGTGATATTGTGAGCAAGGTGGTGGATATCCGTCGGTCTGCTGAGATGTTCATCGGGTCCTGCGGCGAGTCAAAGCTTACCCAGGTGAAACATCCGACCCTGCCTTCCTGTGTTTACTACAGGCAGGAAAAGAATTATGAACCGCTGGTGGGGGATTTTGCCAAGAGACAATACCCGCTTCGCCCTCATCTGGTGGCCAGATCCATCAAAAGCCAGATGGGAAATGCCGAGGCAAAGGGACTGTCTGAGGATATCCCTGACAGAAGTCCGGCTCAGATATCTTCTGAGATATTGAAACATATGCTGAGGGAAGTATCGGAAATCTACCGGTGCCAGATCACGGACGCTGTGATCACAGTCCCGGCAAACTTTGATTCCGCCATGTGCAAGGCCACGCTGGATGCAGCCAGCCTTGCAGGAATCAAGGTGAGAAATGCTGACGGAACCGAGAGGCCAGTCCTTCTGTCAGAACCAAATGCTGTGATCTATGATCTGATCAATCAGATCCAGAACGGCGAGGTCTCAAGTCGTATCCTCGACTTGACGGAAAAAAAGCGTGTGCTGGTGTTTGACTTAGGGGGAGGAACCCTGGATATCACCATGCATGAAATTCGAAGAAGGGAAGGGATGGATCAGGTACTGAAGGTGGATGAGATTGCCACAAACCGGTATACGCTTCTGGGAGGAGATGATTTTGACGAAAAAATCGCAGAAGCCATGTATGAGCGGTATCTGAGACAATATTCCAGACATCCGGAAGTGGTACAGAATCTGCGCCAGAAAAAAGAGGTTATTATGGCGCAGATGAGGGTCTATGCGGAACTGATGAAGCTGGACTTAAACGAGCGCCACGGAGAGAGCTATCGCTCGGGATGGGATGATGAGGAGGAGGAAATCCTTCTGACAACCGGAGGAAACATGGGAGGAATCGGATACTCTTATGACGACACCTTTACCGGTGAGGAAGTGGAGAAAATCCTGGAGGATTTCATGGCCCCGGAATTGACGATGGAAGATTACCGGCGCGTGGACCAGATATCCCAGACCAGAAATATCATTTATCCCATCCTTGACGTTTTATATAAGGCATCCAGGAAGCTGGGAGGATGCGTGACCGTGGACGGAGTGATTGTAAACGGCGGAATGTCCAAATTTTATATGGTGACGGAACGTCTGAAGAAATTTTTCGGCATGGATCCCATCGTCGCCCTGGATCCTGACCAGGCAGTGGCAAGAGGGGCGGCCGTATATCATTATTATTTACATAAATACGATCAGATGCAGGATGACATGAGGCTTATGGGAGAGACGGCTTCCTCCTCCAGCCAGGCGATGGAAGAAAAAAAAGGATTGAGGGCATTAACCATAAAGCCTTCGAAGCAGACGGCAGAGCCGCCTGCCATTGAGTGGGGAAGCCGGATCCTCAATGACAGCCTGTATCTGGGCGTAAAAAACGGCGCCGTACATCCGATCATCCCCACAGGGGCGCAGCTTCCCTACACCTCGCCGGTGATGACCGGATTTAAGATAGAACCGGGACAGAAACAGATCGCCATCCCCATCAAAAGCCGGAATCTGGACGGCTCCTACCGAACCATTGCCAACGGCAATATCTCATTTAAAAAGAGCTATAAGGACGAGACATTTGTGGCCTTTGAGATTGCCATGGGGAGCAATAAGGTGATTGCCATGAGAGCCTGGACCAGTGTGGATCGTGAAGGACAAAACCAGCTGGAAACAGGATATGTGGAGATTGCCGTGGACAATCGGGAACAGACCAAGGCGAAAGGCAAATGCATTGCCCCGGAGGGAAGCATACTGGAACCAAAAGCAGAAATCAACAACCTGGTTCAACTGTGCCAAAACTACGAAAAATGCAAAGATACGGCGGAAAAGAGCAAAATCGCCAAAAGAATCAGCGCAGGATCCAACAGCATCTGCAACGCAGGCAACAAGGAGGAGTTTGCCGAAGTGATCTTAGACAAGCTTGCCAGTACGCCAAGCGAAGAAGCGAAGATGAGGATTTTCACCATAGCCAGACGGATCGGGCCAGCCTGGAACCATTCCCAGAAGAAAGCGCTGGCGAGAGTATGCATGAACCAAATCGCTTCGGCCCTCCATGGCCTTTCCCCGTCCGGCCGCCGGGTCTCCACCAATATCCAGGCAATCTACACCTTAAGCATCTGCGGAGATACAAGGCAGCTCACCCGACTCTCTCCAATCCATGAGACGCCGGCATATTTGCAGGCCTGCCTGTATACTCACGGCAGGACGTGTACCGACATCAAGTGGCTGCAGGAGGAGCTGGAAAAAGATATTCGCAAGGCTGCAAAAAGCCAGTCAAACAATATCCAGTTCAGCGCCCATGCTATGGGCATCGCCCTGCGCAGGGAAGAAGGCCGTGAGCCGTCTTCTCAGGCACAGGAACAAGCTGCAGGCCGTCTGTGCGACGCCATCCGCACAGGAAATCTGAATAAGGAGGAACTGATCAGCTGTATTCTGGCGCTGGGATGCATCTGCGACCAGAGGGAACAGATGTCTGAGATGAAGCCGCAAATGTTTCGCCAGGTGGCGGATACGGTTGAGAGGCTGGAGGGCTTCTATTCTGTACTCAAGGCCATGAGCTGTGGAAAAGCAAGAGAAGTCGCCGGCAAGATGATCAGAGGAGAGGTGCTGAGCGGGGAGGAAGAAAGATTTTTGCTGACGAAGCTGGAGATATGAATAAGGAAAAGAATTGGGAAGATGAGTGAGAAGATGGAAGAAACAGAGATTTATGAGGCAGAAAGTATGGCAAAAGATAGATGTGAGACGGCAAGCCGGAAAGGATAAATGGACATGTAAATATACCCCCCCTGTCTTGGGAAAGGAGGAGGGGGGATGTACCTGAATATTTTTATCAGTATTACCAGGATTCCTTAAAACCAATTTAGGAGAAGGGCTGTATGCATTTTAATTGTTTTCATCCATAATCCGAAAATCCAGAAGCTCTTTGGCGGGAATCTGCAATACCTCGGCGATGGAAAAGATGGTGTCTAAGGAAATGTGGGTCTGCATGTTGGGAGCTTCTATGTTGGAAATATGGGTTCGGCTAAGATCGGTAAACTCGGCAAGATCCATCTGGGTGAGATTGCGAAGCTTGCGGTAATAGGCGATGTTGAGTCCGAGCTGCTTGTAGTAGAGTTCGTATTGTGATTTCATGGGTGATCTCCTATATGCTAAATATTTCTATTCTATCAGTGATTGAGGGAAAGTAAACAAAGTATAAATAATCATATGCAAAAAATGTAGTTGCTTTACAAAAATCAACAATTTAATAATTTATATATGCTAATTTATACTTTGCAAATTATAGAGCGGGTGGTATAATAAATTTTATGTGGAACAAAGGTCAAGAACCTGTTAATTTTCAGATAATCAAAATTTGTGAACACAACATAATAATCAGAAAATATTGGGAGGTATAAGGAAGTGAATGACGCAACAAAGGATGACATTATTTTTTATCCGGCTATTGATGAAAGACGAGAACGACAATTAGAGCCAAGTGTTGAAATATTATCTCAATCCGGATCACCCTATTTTTTCTCTCCCGGATTTAAAACATCAGATATTATATTGGAGCATGTTATAAAAAAATACAGTAATGAAGGAAAAAAGCATAAGGGCTTCTTTAAATCAGACAGAGATTCGCTTACGACATATTTTGATTTTTCAAAAAAGCAGCAAATGATGGAAGATGCAGATCAAATACGAAAGGAGATTTTTTCGGATTTGGCAATGGGTGATATATTGGCCTGCTTTAAGGATGCTCATTATATGTATTTGCTGACCAGAGATGAATTGCTCTCCACATACAGAGACGATAATGGCGATTATCTCAGAATAAATATTGAAGAGTCCTTTATAGACAGCAACCGAATCTATGGACAGAATGGAATGATGATATCAGATGACCACGACTTTTCAGATGAATTCCAGAAATTGTTTTTTGAACTTCAGTTGCTGAAAAGAGATGTTAAACTGATTAATTGCAGACATCCGATGCGAAATGAATCCTTAAAGGTGAGGGAAGTATACATAGATATTCTGATAGGAAAAAGTCTTCTGGATCGATATCTGTCGGCAGAAGAGGTAGTGCGTATAGAAATATTGTCCCGGCAATTAGGCGTGTCTTCTCAAAAAGTACTGAATTCTGTCAGCATCATTTCAAAACTGAGCCGGGAAAGCCGGGAGGACGATTACATCAAAGATATGGTGAGAAAGGTTAGTGAGATTCCGAGGGAGTATTACTACGTTTTGTTTCATGATGCTGTCGTTTTCGATTTGTTGTCCGGAGGTGATGCGGATAAGGAATGTATGACAAAATATACAGATGAGATATCGAAAAGATGTAACTTGGATCTGGATTTTAAAAGAAAATATATTGAGGCACTGCAAAAGTTTATCAAGAGTACCCGTGATATCCGTCAATGTTTGGAGGAGAGCAAAGTTCGGATTCAGAGTGCGGGAATCATCGAACATATTTATGATACGATTGATGTTGAATATTCAGTACAACAGGGGATGATAAGGAGGTAATGGACAAATGAGCTACAGAGAAACAGGTATCATTGAGATTGTATGCGAGGCAGCAGATGGAAGTAAGGTGGTTTACAGAAACAGTAAGAAAATGCAGCCCTATCTGATTCCGTCAGGATATAAAAGGGTTTCTTATCACAGCGAGAGCAACAGTAAGGAATATGAGATCTCTTTATTACGGAGCTGCAAGGATGATGATGCCGGCATTAAGTCGGACGAGGAAAAGGTGAAAGCCGATGAGATCAGGAGAAGTGAGATAGACTTTGAATTTGAGGAAACGATGCCTAAAGCAGTATATACCGATATCACAGACTCTGAAATGTTCGGATTTCCGGAAATATCAAAAAATGTTTTGACATCTTCTGACAATGGTCTGTGGGCCTATCATGGAATCCGGAAACTGAAATTTATCTTAACCGATTTGGCAGAGAAAGATGATGACTGGGAAATCACTGCTGTCTTATATTTTGACAGAAAGGAAAACGATCAGATTCCGGAGATTCGGATGGAGGATATACGGATAGACAAAAGGCATGGAGAAGGAAGAAGCTATGAATTATATGCTTTTGTGGATACTAATAAGCTGGGAAAAGAGTTTGATCATGAAAAACAAGCCATATTATTTTCAGGATTTTTGGAGGTGAGTTTCAGGTCAAAGAATAGAGAGAACAATGATATTACTTACGCATTTCCTGTGGAGCTGCTGTTAAATAATACTTATTATAATTCAGAAAAGGTATTGTGCAGGCCTCTGCAAAGAAAGGTGGTATCCATTGATTTTGGAACATCCTCCTCCTGTGTTGCAGTGGAAGGTGAAAATGGTATAGAGCTTCTGACGCTCTCAGCGATAGAAGATGGGAGAGAAGATATCAATATTTATGAAAATCCTACCTGTGTCATGATTTACCGATGGAAGGAGATCTATGAACAATGGCGTAAGGAAAATAAAAATTTCCCATTTATCCTGAAGGGGGATTTGGACGAGGAGGAAAGGGAAGAAAAGAAAGTACAATTTGATTTTGGATATTCGGTAAAGGAGTGTTTAAATGAGGTTAGTGATAAAGAGTTAAATGCCATTATTACAGAGATCAAGATGATTCCCAAGATGATGTCAGAGGATATTCAGCTGACCGTGAGACCGCTTATTCATCAGGATAAAAAGACCATACGGTTGGTGGATTCTTATGAGCAGCAGGATGATGAAAAGCTGGATGTCGTGGCACTTTATGGGTATATTTTGGGCAGAGCGATCAACCGGGTGGAAAAGAACAAAATATACACGAGATTCCAGATTACCTATCCGGTAAAATTCAATGATCGTGTCAGAAAGAAATTATGTGCTTCTCTGGAATATGGTTTAAAGCGTTCGATCCCTTTGCCCCTCAGAGATGCTGCGGATGGAAAGGGAAGACCTGTATTCAGGATCGAGACAAAGTATCCTGAACCGGTGGCATATATTGGTTCGGTGTGTGGTAAATATCTGACCATCGACAGGAACAATCCGGTAGCCAGACCTTTTGCGGTATATGATTTTGGAGGCGGAACTCTGGACTATTCCTTTGGTATTTTTGCGCAGGATCCGGATGATGCCAACAGCAGCAATATTTATATTCTGGGTGTGGATGGAGACAGCAATATGGGAGGCGAGCTGTTGATCAGACAATTATCCTACTGGGTATATACATCTCCCACGAATGTAAAGGAGTTTGTGGATAAGCGGATTCCTTTTGAAAAACCATCGAGTGAGGTTCTTCCTGATAATTGCCCGGAGATATTATTCAATCAGACAGCCAGTGCAAAATCGAATGTAAGGAAGATGAATGAGAGAGTTACGAGACGGATTTTTGAAAGCGGAGGATTGTCGGCAGCGAACAGAAAGATTGTTCTGCCAAATAACGAAGGCTCTCAGTTTCATCCGGTAAAGAGAAAAAACACGACAGGAACCGGCGCTGCTAATGCTTCGGGTAGTCAATATTTAGAAGGTCAGATTACAGGTACCGAGCAAGTGGTTTTTTTGGATCTTGATGATAAAGAAATCATGATTGAGGTTTCTTTTGATGAGAAAGAATTGAATAATAAGCTGGAAAAGCTGCTTGCAGATACGGTTACAAATTTTAAAGAGAGCATGCAGAGAACCTTTGAAAGTAAGAGAGAAGCGCTTGAAAAGTGTGGAATAGCAGATTTTCAATTGAGGGATGTTTGTATCTTTAAAGCTGGAAATAGTTCTCGCAATAAAATCTTAGAACATATTATGGAGAGAGAGTTTGATGAAAATGAGATTTTGCTGGTAGATGAAACGAATGATGAATTTATGAATACCCGGAAAAATAAAGGAGGAGATGTGCTAGGAAGCAGGCCAAAACAAGTGGCACTGACACCGAAAACAGCAGTTGCATTTGGACAGTTGAAGCTCAGTGATTATTTTGTAGATGATTCTTATATTCAAAAGGGAGAAAGCAATGCACCATTTAATTGGTATGTCGGGGCGATTAATCGCGGAAATAATGCGTTTGAAATGCTTATCGATAAAGTAAATCCGGAAAAAGGTTGGGTAAGATATGGAAGGATTAATTCCGAAGAGAGCAGAGTTTATTACAGTGAGACTTTGATTAGAGATGCGGATGATACAAAGTTAAAATCTGTTTTGCTTGATGAGATTGATGAGGATGATATCTACAAATATTTGTATATTAAAATTCAGGATGCAGATGAGATTTGCTACTGTGTCTGTGCAAAAGGGGAAGATCCTGAAGATGCATCAAGAATATTTACCGTTTCTTTATAGTATTTACTTAGGGGGGATATAAATAATATTGTTGAAAGGAGTACTTAAAATTTTCCGTCATAGGAAAGAAGGAGGATTTAATATGGGAGACCTGGAAAATAAAGTAGATAAAGCATTAAGAAATTTAGGATTATGGAGACGGCTTGTTTCCATAGAAGAAACAATTTTCGGACAGATAGATCCTAGAAATACCAGAGATTCTAAAATTAGTGCTTTATCAGATCAAATCGAGGAAATCAGTGGAAAAGTTGCCAGATTGGAAATGAAGATTCAGAAGCTGCAATCAGTGGAGCAGAATTATAAAGATCTGGAAGAGGAAAAGGAGAAATTAATAAAGAGTATAACAGAATTAAAAAACAATAATAATGATCTGAAAATTCGATTGGACACCAATGCGAATAAGCTTGTGCAGATTAACAATGAGAACACAAATTTAACGAAATTACTAAATGAAAGTACAGAAAAAAATGAAAATTTAACGAAGCAAACAGCAAATTTAGAGAAGGAACTGGCAATTGCAAATGTCCAAATAGATTCTTTGACAAAGGAAAAAGAAGAATATAAAGAAAAAGCAGATTCTTTGACACAACAAAAGGAGGATGCACAAAAACAGATCGTGTTTCTGCAAGAATCAAAAGAAGGTTTCCGCAGAGATCTAATAAAAAAGTCAGAGGAACTATTGGAAACCCGGACAAAGGCAGAACATATAAGCAGTCAATTAGAGAGTACAGAAAAAGAGTTAAGTGCTGCCAAAGAAAAGATAGAATCTCTATCACAGGAACTGGCAGAGAAAAAACAGATATTGAATTACACAAAAGCAGATTTTCAATCCATTCAACAGGCACATGAGACTTTGAAAAAAGAACATGAGGATTTGACAAATATCTACGATCAGACAAAAAATGAGCTTCAAAAAGAAAAGAAGGAAAAGGAAGCTTATCATGAACGTTTTGGAAATTGGGATGAGGATACACAATGCTATCAGAATCTGATGAGATGTATGTACAAATGTGAATCACTTAATAATATGATTGAAATTTATGGCATGGATAAGGATTTGAATGGAGAAGATGTTAATAGTGTTATAACATTTGTAGGTTTACTGGGAAATCAGACAACATTTTTGCCGATTTTGTATGAATTTTTAGAAGGCTACAAACAGAATTATAAGAGGTTTTTATCAGAGGAGGAGATAGAATTTATCAATGCTTTAAATCAATATTATCGAGAGCTGTTTGATGTACCTTATGATTTTCTGCAGTTCCCCGAAAAAAAATCAAAATTTGACAAGAACAGTATGTCTGATATGTTTAACCGGGGAAAGATTTTCCGAACCGTGGAGGGAGTCTATGTTCCGGCCATTATGAGGGATGCTACTACTTATTTAAAGATGGCTCTTGTTCAGGGAAGTTAAATATGAATTCTTTAGTGAGGATCAGTCATTACATAGACAGTACAGAAGTGCTGGGTCCGGGAAAAAGATTTGTCATATGGTTTCAAGGCTGCAAAAAGAAATGCCACAACTGCATCAATCCTGATGGACAGGCGGAACAGGGAGGCAGCCTTGTTTCTGTAGAGGATATATTTTCAGAAATCACAAACTCCAAAGGGATTCAGGGTGTCACAATAAGCGGGGGAGAGCCCTTTTTGCAGTTTGAGCCACTTCAAGAACTGGTTGACAGAATTCGCAGAGATACGAGGCTTGATCTTATGCTCTATTCCGGTTACACCATGAAGGAGTTGAAAAGGCGGTTGGGAGAGACGACCCTGAAAGATTTTTTGCAAAAGATTGATATCTTTATTGATGGAGAATATATAGAGTCATTGGATACAGGCAGTATGTATCGTGGTTCGGACAATCAAAATATTTACTTTTTTACGGAGAAGTATCGATCGTTTGCCAGACAGATTTATGAGGCGAAAAGTCGGGAGATAGAGTTTGATGTGAGAACGGATGAGGAAACATATATGATAGGGATTCCTCCTAAAAATTTTTATCATGAATTCATTAAAAAAGTAGGAGAGGTAAGATAAATGAGCGGAAGAAAATCCACTGAGGTGAATGGTCTTTTGGCAAGGGGGAAGGATGCGCGAAATGCCGGAAATGCCAATTATTTAAAGAATATTTCCACAGCAGAAGAGATTCTGAGAACGAATCAAAAGAAAATTTCGGAAATTAACAGCCGGATTGCGGGGCAGAAGCTGGAGATTAGCAAGGTGTGCCTGTCTGAATTTCCCAAGGAGGCGAAGCAGCTCAAAAACCAGTTTGATTCTCTGTGTAAGTCCAGCAGGCCTGTGAATTATGAAAAGGCTATTGATACATTTCAAAAAAAGCAACAGAAATTGGAACTGGATCTTCGGAAAGCAGATGAAGAAGCAGAACGGATTCGGGAGCGGATCCGAAATAAAGACTGGTATTGCGATGAAGAATATCAGGATGCGAATAAGCTATTGCAGACTTATAAGCAAATAGCAATGGAAAAAAACAGTCTTGTTACAGAGATGAACCAAAGGGCTCAGTTGAGCAATAAAGAATTAATTCAATATCAAAATCTGGAAAAACAAATATCACAGGTGTGTTCTGCCTACAAACAGTTGGAGGAAAGAGCAAACCGGCTTGCTGAGTTGCATAAAAGGGCATCGGAGGCAAGGGATTATATTCATAAGGCAATGGGGAACATTGACAGTGATTTGGCGGAGAAATTCCTTGGCAACGAATATAAAGAACTGAGACAAAAATGTGCAGCTTTTGAAAGCTTATCGGAGGAAGAGATTACAAAAAGAGTAGCGGCAATGAGTGAGCAGATCGGCCTGTTTAAGAATCACCTAGATATTTGCTATGAGAAATTTCTTGAAAATAAGGAAAAGGCGGAGGAGGCGATCAGGGGGAATCGTCAGCTTTTGAAACCAGAAAATAATTTCTTTTATGACCCGGTGGACTATGCCAAGAATAAAGAAGGGGCGAGAAAAATTGAATTGTTGGAGTATCTTGCAGATTTCAGTGAAAAGCAGGAAATGATCGGCAGAATCCAGTCGGGTCTGAGGCAGGCAGAGGAACATTTGCAGGCAGAACGTTTTGATGAGGCAGAAAAACAGGCGCAGCAGAATCAGGATCTCATTCGACAGGCAGCAGAGTATGCTTCCATGCATCAGGAACATCTGATTGAGAATTTTTATGTCGCAAAGGATATCCGTAGTGTCATGAGGCAGATGGGATTTGAGACAGGAGCTTTTAAGATAAATGGAAGTGTAAAAAATGGTTGGAAAATTTCGGCAAAGAATCCCGGAGGAGATGTGATAGATTTCACACAGGTATTTATTGACGACAGCGGAGAAGTAAAAATTGATATTGACCATCAGACACAGGGAAACTGTCCGTCGAAATGGGAGGATATCTGCAAAGCACTGGATGATAAGGGGATTTATATCGAAAAGGTAGATATGATAAACGGCGGGAATGTTCTGAACAGAAGAGAGCAAAAGAAAGATTCCGGTTATCAGGAAACAGAAGCATTTCAGACACAGCCGTCACATGGATAAGAGATCAAACGGCGAATAAAAATTGCGATAAGGCGGTTAAAAAGACAATGAGAGAACCTAATTTAAAAGAATTGATAGAAAGTCTGGCAGAGGAAGAATTTTTGGAGGGGATATTTCAGAGAAATCGAGATCCATATGAGGAAGTTTCCCAGCTGATGTATTTTTTGCGGAAGGAACAGGTGGCGACCTTATACAATGAATTTTCGGAGTTGGATGAAACCAAGAGACAGAAAGTTTTTTCGTCTTTGGTAAAACTGTATCCATTGTCTCGGGATATTGTAAAGCATTTGATTATTAAGCGTGAAAAGGCTCCTGTGGATTTTCTTCACATTTATGATTGGAACAAGGAGGTACTTTCTTCTTTTAAGGAGACGGTTAGAGAAATAAAGGAAAGCAGTTATTCCAATAGTAGTGAGTATAATAGCTATCAGAGAGAATTAGAACGATTGACAGCAGAAATATCTCAACAGGAAAGTACCTTACAGGAATTATATGCATCAAGAGGAGAGTTGACGGAAAAGAGAGAAAGAAAAGAACAGCTGAGAAAAGAACTAGAGCAAATGGAATATGAATGTAAGCATGATTTGGAAGCTGATATAGAAGATCTGGAACGGGAAGTTGAAAGCTTAAAAAGCAAACAGAGAAAGCTTGTGGAGACAAAAAATCATCTGAAAGTGGAATTGGAAGAAATTGCAAAGGCATTAGATAAAAATGAATCTGATTCTGCATATCAGAATGCACTGTCAGCAATGGCAAATTGTATCAAAGCGATTCCGGGAGAGAGGTAAACAGGATATGTATAAGCACAGAATAAAGGTTCCTCTGTCAAAAGGATTGGATCAGGGAAAACGGACATTCTTTTTATATGGTGCCGGGATCAATGACTGTTTTTTAGAGGGAATCTATGAGGGAGTATATTCGTTTGAGGAAACGCTCAGGTCATTTTTTGCGCAGAAAAAAGAGTGTGATTGTGAATACTTTATCACGGCAAATGTGGATGGTGTAAAGGTTTTTCAAATCAGTGGCGAGAATCCAATAGAAGTGACGACAGAGTATCTGGAACCAAAAGAAGTAGAGGATGATATGGGGGGCGATGATGAAATGGATGATGTTCCGAATCGCTCCGGCAGGTCATCACAGGCGGAAAATCTGCGGACAGATATGCAGTCGAGCGGAACTAATATAGTAAATCACATCAATATAGTAAAAAACAGAGCGAAGGAAATATCAGATACCAGAAAAAAAGTGGTTATGTTTTTTGACGGATTTGAATGGTTGGCAAAATTATACTCCTCTAACAATAATGATTCTTTAGAGTACATTAAAATATTAAAAGATTTTATCAAGATTGAAAATGCCTATGTGGTTGTGTCTCTGGAAGATATGGATCTTTTAAAAAAATATAGTTTTGAGTCAAAGGGAAGCAATGTGATATTTATAGGAAATCCATCGGCGGAAGAAGTAAAGCTGGCATTTCTGAGGAAGTTTTTCAGATGCACGGAGTTTTATGACCCAATACAGGAAAATTTGCTGGATGAACTGAATGATATTGCTCATGCGGTTGCCTCTGGTAAGAAAAATCTTCAGGAAGCCATCCAAATATTTGATACGATTGTGATGGATAAAAGAAGTGCTCATATTGACAAAACAGATTTTGAAATTGCCGTTGAGAAAATAACGGCAGAAAAGGTTTTGCTGGATGATGTTATCATTGAAGAAGATACAAAAAGAAAAATTTTAAATGCTGTTGATGCATTTATGGAGCATGATGATACAAGAGAATATAGAAAAGGGATTATTCTCACCGGTCCTCCCGGCACAGGAAAGACGCAGATTGTAAAGGCTATCGCAAATGAAAGAAACTGTTTCTTTATGGCCCCCACTTTGTCAGACTTAAAGGGAGAATATGTGGGACAGTCAAGTGGAAAGGTAAAAAGAATTTTTGATGAAGCCAGGGCGAATGCGCCAACGGTTATGTTTATTGATGAAGCGGATACCGTATTTCCTGGAAGAGATATAGGAATGGCGGGAAGTGACAGCTATAATCTTGATATGGTCAATCAGTTTTTGCAGGAAGTGGATGGCATGACTTCCGGAAAGGAAAAAATATTCGTCATTGCTGCTACTAACAGGCCCAATATTATTGACGCTGCCGTTCAGAGCAGACTGTCGGAGAGAATCCTGATTGATTTACCGAGTGCCGAGAATCGAATTAAGATTTTCGACAGTAAGCTGAAAAAATATAATTTTACTTTAAGCAACAAATTTTATCGCAGTGAGATTGAAACCAAGACTATCAATATGTCGGGGCGTGACATTGATAATTTTGTAAAGAAGCTCAAGGAAAATATTAAAGATACAGAATTTGGAAGTATTCAAAATCTCGGTGATGATGAAAAAAGCCGGAGGCAATTTTTACGAGTTCTGGAAGATAACGAAATAAAGCTTATTGAGGATCTGCAGAGAAGTGTTTCTGTAGAGGTGAAGGAACCTGGCGAGATTAATAAAACTTATGCAGATATTATAGGATACCATAAGATCAAGGAAAAAATTTCCAGACAGGCTGCTTTTATCAAAAGCAATGAGGACAAAAAACTTCAGGCCAGAAACTATGGCGTGTCTGTGAGCAGAGGCGTATTGCTGTATGGACCTCCGGGAAATGCTAAGACAATATTGGCAGAAGCAACGGCAAAGGAGAATAACTTTTATTTTATTAAAGTTTTAAGTAAAGATTTTACCGCTAATTCCATAGCCAGTCAGCTGGATAATCTTCAGATGATTTTTGATCAGGCACTCAGACTGTCGAAAACCTGTAGTAAATATGATGGAGTTCTTTTGTTTTTTGACGAATTTGATTCTTTGGCCGGAATACAAAACCTAAATCAAGTGGTGCGGGGTACTTTATTAGATTATCTGGCATTAGGAGAAGAAAAAGGAGAAGACAAGGACTCACGAACAGGTATCCGTTCGCCTCAAAGCAAGGTACTTTTGATGGCAGCGACCAACTGGTATCAATATCTGGATGAAGCAGTGATACGAAAGGGAAGAATTGATGAACATATGCTTTTGGATAATCCAGAAGAAGCAGAGGGAAAAAGGATGCTTGCCCAGATCATTGAAAAGGACGATCGGATGAGATTGGTGGAGAAAGACCTTGTTGATAATATTTATGATAATCTAAGAGATAGGTGCCAAAGAAATCGATCAAAATCTGTGGAAGAAAAGGAAAAGTCAAATGAGCAGAAGCAGATACGTCCGTCAGGGGCAGATATTGTGAGTATCTACAATCAATTAAAGGAAGATGCATATTTCCGACAAAGGGATCGTGTGGATGGAGAGGAAAAGCTGGAGATTGACAGAGCTTTAGTTGAAGAATACTTTAAAATGAACTGAATATAACTAAAAATTTAGCAGCAGTATTTTTAAATGGATACTGCTGTTAAAAAGGAGTGGGAAAAATTTACAGACAACTTGTTTTTGAGATTGATAAATTACGGGAGATAGTTAAAGAAAATGGGCTTAAGGAAAGCTGCTTCAATGAATTGAGTGCCATAAAAAATGCAATTCCTGCCAAAGAGATAAACAAAGGAAAAATATTACGCCTTTGGAAAAAAATATTTTCATCAGATAAGATGATACAGCCTGACAATTTAGGTTTATTCTTTGAGCTTGGACAGCGTTATATGAAAGTGCAGCAGTCTGTCTGCGAAGATCTAAACATGCGGTTATTGGCTTTAGAAAGCAATGATATAACAGAAAATGAAGAGATGGTTTCCCTCTTAAATAGCCTGGAGGATAAGATTTATTATCCGGAAAAATATATTGATTTTAATGATATTATGTCATTATTGGATTTGTCAGATGACAAAAAATTACTAAAACAATATGTGGATGTATTGGGAAATATCCTGGCAAATGATGATAAGAGTAAACGTTCAGAAAGAACTATCTATGAGCAGCTGTTCTATCAAGGTGATGGAATTTTTGATCATATTGAGCGGGAAATTGATAATCAACAGGCGTATTATAAGGAAAGATTTGATTCTCTGGCAGAAATCGAGAATAAATACAAAGAACTGTTGATTGAGAAATACGATGATTTTATCGGTCAGGTTGTATCAAAGGAGATTATAGAATTTTTTAATACCACAGTAATCGAACAATGGAATCAGATGTGGGGACAGAAGGCCGGATATCATGAGTTGGTGAAGCAAAAGGATATGTATACGCCATCAAGGGGTGATATTGAGGGGAAAATGAACATTCAAACGCTTCCGGTATTTCCTGTGAATAATTCTGAATGGATGGAGTATTCAGAAGAATATATTGCCTGTATAGAAAACAATCTCAAAAAAGCATGGGCGGATTATACAAGGGATTATGTTAAAGCGTGTGCGGCTGTGTGTTTGAATCAGGAGAAGGAAGCAATAATCCAAAAAAAGAAGGAGCTTCTGGCAACAGGAGAGAGATTAAAGCAGAAAATAGCTTCATGGAGAGAACTGCTGATTACGATTTCCAGTGAACAAGATACTTGGTCAAAGGAGTTGGAAAAGCTATATGTAAAGATAACCAATTCAGCATCAAAGACTTCTGATTCGATGAAGAAAGGCAAGGCTGGGAGAGTAATCAAAAAATCTGTAATTCCAGTAATTTTGGTGGTGATAGTAATGGGAATTGCTTATAATATCAAAAGAAGCAGCGATTTTATTACGGAAAATACAGAAGATCAAAAAAGAATTAAAGATAGGGAAACTGGTATGTCAGAGACATTAGCAAAAGCATTGCCAGAGAGTACGTCAGAGACACTTTCAGATACATCATCAGGGGTACTGCTGGAGATACTATCAGATCCCCAATCGGAAACACCAACCGAAGGATTATCAAGTGAAACAACAGAAAACCTGGAAAAACCAAAGGATAAAAAAGAAACAAAATTTAACGATATGAAAAAGGAGGAAAATTATTTATATATTTTACCTGAAGTTAGTTCCAGATATTTGTCTGAAAAAGATTTGGACGGATTAGATCAAGAAATCTTACGATTGGCAAGAAACGAAGTTTTTGCCCGTCATGGAAGGCTGTTTCAGTCGGAAGATTTAAAGGAATATTTCAGCAAACAGTCCTGGTATCATGGGTATCTGTTAGAAGATGAATTTGATGATTCTGTTTTAAATTCGTATGAAAAATACAATCTGGATTTAATAAAAACTATTGAGAGCAGAATGGTTGAAATGAGAAATGATAAAGAAAAACAGATGTATATCTTGCCAGATAGCAGTTCCAAATATCTATCAAAAGAAGATCTGAAAGGACTAGATAAAAGTATGCTACGATTAGCACGAAATGAAATATTTGCCCGTCATGGAAGATTATTCCAATCGAAAGACTTGAGCCGATATTTCAGTAATCAATCCTGGTATCATGGATATATATCAGCAGATCAATTTAGTAATTCTGTTTTAAATGAATATGAAAATTATAATTTGGAATTGATCAAGAGCCTTGAAAATCAGTAGGAGGAAAATGAGTCAAAGTATGAGAAATTTGACATTGACTGGTATACAGAATATCAGAAAGTTAAACTTGAGGCTGAAAAAATGTATAAAACCGTGTTTATCCCAAAAGTGGCCAAGACATTCCAGAAAATGAGCAGCAGACAATAGGAGGGGGGGTAATCTATAGGCAAAACTCTCAAGAAAATGGATTATAATATGTGCCTGCTGCTTTGCATTTTTGTTAAAAACGACAACATCCGCCCGCTTTTTCATCAAAATGTCATAAAAATATCAATCCTTCCGTCAAAAAAATATATTTGACATTTCGAAGAAAAGGGCTATAATGAAGCGTATTAAAGAACGAGGGCGTTTTCAGGAGGAAAATGTTCCCGTTCTTTTTTTGCTTCATAAGGCTTATGTCCCTGCCATCATCATGTATCATGATCGGGCAGAGGGAATATGTGTCCGAGCCGTCCGGGCCGCTTACACGGCAGGCCATGTGAGCCAGGATAAGAGCATTATGCAGGCATCGTCAGATTATCCAGGAAAAGGAGGATGTGTCACTATGAAGAAGCTGGAGATCATCATAAAGCCGGAAAAGCTGGAGGATTTAAAGGGGATTCTGGAAGACTGCAAAGCCAACGGCATTATGATCAGCAACATTATGGGCTATGGGAATCAGAAAGGGTATAAGCAGATGTACCGGGGAACCGAGTACACAGTCAATCTGCTGCCTAAGGTGAAGGTGGAGACCGTGGTGTGTGAGGAGATATGTGAGAAGATCGTAGAGCGGGTGATAGAGGAGATCAATACGGGAAATTACGGGGATGGAAAGATCTTTATCTACGACGTTCAGGACGCAGTCCGGATCCGCACGGGAGAGCGGGGAGAGGGCGCCTTGTAAAAATATTTTCCATGGTTCCCATAAGGGCATCCATGGTGACAGAACAGTAACAAAAGGAAGATCACACATCCGGAAAATAACAAAAAATCCTGGTTATCGAGGGAGATAGCTGCCAGCCTGGCGGTTATCTCCCTTTTGGATTTGAAAGATTTTTCCGGAAATGACGGGCAGTAATCAAAATCGAGGAGGATATGGTTATGGAAGAAATCTTAAGTGAGGTATTTGGAATCTGGTATCTGATCGGGGCGGCTCTGGTCTTTTTTATGCAGGCCGGATTTGCCATGGTGGAAACCGGTTTTACCCGGGCGAAAAATGCCGGAAATATCATCATGAAGAATCTGATGGACTTTTGTATCGGCACAGTGGTTTTCATGTTTCTTGGATTTGGGATTCTTCTGGGAGAAGATGCCTTGGGAGGGCTTATAGGGCTGCCTACCCTGGGGATTATCACAGATTATGCACATTTTGACTGGTCCAATTTTGTGTTCAATCTGGTGTTCTGCGCCACGGCGGCCACTATTGTGTCCGGCGCCATGGCGGAGCGTACCAAGTTTTTGTCCTACTGCGTATATTCCGCCATTATCTCTGCGGTGGTTTACCCGGTGGAGGCTCACTGGATCTGGGGTGGCGGATGGCTGTCAGCCATGGGATTTCATGATTTTGCCGGTTCCTGCGCAATTCACATGGTAGGGGGATTTTCCGCGCTGATCGGCGCGTGGATGGAAGGGCCTCGTCTTGGAAAATATAATAAGGATAAAAGTCCCAACGCCATTCCCGGACATAATGTGGTAATCGGCTCCCTGGGATGCTTTATCCTTTGGTTCGGATGGTACGGGTTTAACGGAGCGGCTGCCACCAGCGGGCCTCAGCTTGCTTCTATCTTTGCCACGACCACCATTGCACCGGCAGTGGCTACCGTTACCTGTATGATTTTTACCTGGCTCAAATATGGGAAACCGGATGTGTCCATGTGCCTGAATGCGTCTCTGGCCGGCCTGGTTGGAATCACGGCGGGCTGTGATGTGATGGATGCCATGGGAGCGTTTGTTGTGGGAATCGTGTCCGGCATATTGGTGGTGTTTGGCGTGTGGTTCTGCGATTATGTGATCCATGTGGATGATCCGGTGGGAGCGGTGGCCGTCCATTTCTGCAACGGAATATGGGGAACAATTGCCGTGGGCCTGTTTGCCACCACCTCAGCCCCGGCAAGCGAATATACGGGGTTGTTTTACGGAGGCGGCGTCTCCCTGCTTCTGACTCAGTTTACAGGCGTGGCAGGCGTGCTGGCCTGGACGGGAGTGACCATGTTTTTGGTGTTCAAGGCGATCGACAAGACGCTGGGGCTTCGGGTGACGGATCAGGAACAGATTGACGGACTGGATATCCATGAGCACGGGATGAATGCCTATGCAGGATTCCGGATTGATCGGTAACTGCGGGAAAACCAGGTGAAAAACACCGGGGCAGGACAGTCCTTTATGTACAAAAATCCTCTTTGGGAAGCAGATTCCGGAAGAGGATTTTTGTATGGGAGAGGGCGGGACCTATGAAATGCAGGGGGATTACAGGCTCCCCTGCTTTGCTCTGCCGGCTTTTCTTCAGCCGGTAGGGTGTGGGGACAGCGGCACCTACGGTATATCAGGCAGCAGGTCATTACAAATCTAAGACATTCTATGACACTGGGATTGCCTTTTTGCTCCATATCTGATATTCTGACAATAAAGTGTGGTGATGAAAATGATAAAATTCGCAATCTGTGACGACGAGCCGGTTATGGCACAAGAAATCAAAAATCAGCTTTCAGAGTACATGAATGGGAAGCATATTACATCATACTGTGTCAATAGCTATTCAGACGGACGTTCCCTTTTAGAGAGCGGTTGTGACTTTGATGTGATTTTCCTTGACATTCAAATGGAGCAGCCAAATGGGCTGGAAACCGCTAAAATATTGCGGCAGCATAAAAAACACTGCCTGTTGATTTTCGTGACGGTTCTGAAAGAGTGTGTATTTGACGCTTTTGAAGTGGAGGCATTTGACTATTTAATCAAACCATTAGATAGTGGCCATTTCAAGAGAACAATGGACAGGATGATCAAATCTATACAGCAGAGAGAGACAAAAAGCATTGTTGTCCAGAGAGGAACTTCCTGTGATGTTATTCTGTTAGCCGAAATCGTGTATTGCGAAGTGCAGGGCAGAAAAATATATATTCACCAAAGTGATGGAAAAATTATCGACTACTATGGCAAATTGGATGATTTGGAGCAGCGTGTTGACGGACGTTTTTTCAGGTGCCACAGAAGTTATCTCGTCAATCTTGAGTATGTGCGTGGATGTAACGCCGGACAAGTCATATTGCCACAGCGGGATACCATCCCTGTTTCCAGATTGCGTGAACGAGATTTGACGCAGGCTCTTTTGCGTTATATTAAAGAGAGGAATTTCTGATATGGATTATTTCAGCCTATGCCTTGACGGCCTTTGCCTGTTTGGGCAAAGTATAATACACATTGTTTTTGTCAGTTGTCTGACCGGGAAGAAACAGAAAATATGGCACTTTGCCAGCTACTTTTTTCTGCTCTGTACCATACAATGGTTTTTCACTACATTCGGCTTTCCCGATGAGTTGGCCATCGGTGCGGAGCTGTTTCTATTATACAGTGTGAGCCGTCTGGCTTTGCGTAACCGGCAATCTGTATCTTGGATCGCTGCAATTTTGGCAGTTTATATTTCTCAGCTTTCTTTCGGTATCATCAATTCGGTAGAGATAATACTATTCCCCCGTATGGTCGGGAAAACACTGCTGTATCTGTTAGTTCTTTTAGCAACGCTGACTGTTTTTGCAATCTGCGCCTGTTGTTGTGGCGCGGTATTGAAATTTCTGTCTCTGACAGAAGATCATCAAACGCCGTATGTCGGTTTGCTGCTATTTCCAGGGCTGTTTTTCTTTGCCGCTGAACTGTATATTCTGCAAACCTCATACAGTGTTCTTCCTGTGTCCCTTTCATTGGGGGATACCGGGAAGCACTGTGCGTTATTACTCATGCAAATCCTGGGGCTGGTGGCGTTGCTTTGCACACTGTATGCATACCAACACATTTGCCATAGTTTTCAAACCCAGGCAGAGCTGCAATCTCTGGCGCAAGCGGCCCAAGCCCAAAAAATCTATATTGCCGAGGCACAAATACGCTACGAACAAACAAAAGCCTTTCGCCATGATATTGCTAATCATTTGTCTGTACTGAATGGGCTGTTAAATAATGGAGAACTGGATGAAAGCAAAGCATACTTGAACAAGCTGAAAACGGTTTCGTCTTCCCTATCCTTTCCATATCAAACAGGTAATCCGGTGGTAGATATTTTGTTAAGTGAAAAGCTGGGACTGGCAAAAGAAATTACAGCAGAGGTTTCACTGCTCCTGCCAAGGCCCTGCGGGATGGATGATTTTGATTTGTGTGTGATTTTTGCAAATGCGTTGGATAACGCAATCAATGCGTGTCAATCTGCTAAGGGGACGAAGTTAATCCGTATCCAAGGAAAACAGCAGGGTGATTTTTATATGCTGGCGTTTGAAAACACCTGTTCTGATGAACCGCTGCCCCCGGCGGGAACAGGGCTTTCCAATATCAAATCGGTTGCGGAAAAATATCATGGCGTTACACTGACAGAAAAAGTGGGACAACGTTTTTCTTTGAATGTGCTGTTGGACATTTCATTACATCCAGAGAACATTTCAGGACAAACCTATTGATTTACACTAAAAAAACTTTATACTCCAATCAGGAGGTGATTTTATGGATATTCCTGCTATCGGTTCAAGCTATCCGTCTGCAAATACCCGGCCAAATCAAAGCGCTGGCACTGACGCAAAAATAAAGTCGTTAGAACAGCAACTGCAAAAGCTAAACGTAGAACGGCAAAAAGCAGTTCAGCGCAAAGACGAGGAACAAAAGAAAAAGATTGAGAAGCAAATTCAAGAAATTGAAAAACAAATCCAGCAGTTAAGACAACAGAAAAAGAAACGTACCCAAGAAACCGGGAATGATGAGCTTAATGTAAAAAAGGCATTTCAAAATTCACCAGATACCAGGAAATATCTTGATATCTATGCATAGAGTGCTTTTCCGCCTGACGGCTTATAATGTCGATATCAGCATCCGAATGGCCTTGCGCCGTCCGGGTGCTTCTTTCAGTCCGTGGCGATAATAAAACGGTGTTATGGAACAAAGTATAACCGCCATTTTTTAAGAAAGATAGTTTCAATTTCCAGAAAACAGTGGTAAAATTGCGTTATGGACAAGGAGGAGCATCTGAAATGAAAAAATGGAAAAAAGGGTTATTTGCAGCAGGAGTGACAGCCATAGCGCTTCTGTCCGGCGGATATGGGCCTTATGAGGTGAAAACTGACGAAACGGCGGCGGAAAGCACAGAAAGCATGGAAGAATCCTCTGAAGCTTCCCGGGAAAATACGGAAACTTTGTCAAGGGTCATTCTGGTCGGGAAATCAGATTCAGACAGAAAACAGGAGACTGCAGCCGAAGAGACTACAGCCGAGGAGACCACAACCGAAGAACCTTCAATCGATGAAGCCACAGCCAAAGAGTCAGCCACCGATGAAACTGCAACCGAAGAACCTGCAGCCGAGGAGCCAGCCACCGATGAAACAGAGGAAAAGGCAGAATCCACAAAAAAAGAAGTGGTGATCTCCCTGGCCGGGGACTGCTCTCTTGGAAATCTTTCCATCCATGGGTATGAGGGAACTTTCCGGGAGATGTATGACCGGCAGGGTCCTTCCTGGTTTTTTAAAAATGTGAAACATATTTTTGAGGCCGACCATATGACTTTGGTCAATTTTGAGGGTGTCCTGACCAATTCCAATAACCGGGTGGAAAAGGCGTTTAACATCAAGGGAAAGCCAGAGTACATCCATATTCTTCCGGAGGCCGGGATCGATGCCGTCAGCTTTGGCAATAACCATCGGATTGATTATGGCGCCCAGGGGGTGGCAGATACGGTAGCTGCCTTTGAGAGCATCAGGCTTCCCTATGCCTATGACGACAATGTAGGGATCTTTGAGACAGAGAACGGGATAAAGATCGGGATCATCTCTGTGGATGTGATCTACGGCGGAAGAAAAGTAGAGACTTATGTGCAGAACGGGATAGAGAAGCTGAGGCAGCAGGAGGCGGACCTGATCCTGGCCTGCTGCCACTGGGGGATTGAATCTACCTACAATGCCACCGGATACCAACTGGAGCTGGGCCATAAATGCATTGACTGGGGCGCAGACCTGGTGGTAGGCTGTCATCCCCATGTGCTTCAGGGGGTGGAATACTATAACGGGAAATACATTATTTACAGCCTGGGGAATTTCTGCTTTGGGGGAAACCGGAATCCAAAAGACAAGAATACCATGATCGCCCAGGCCAGATTTGAGATAGAAGACGGGGAAGCGGGGACTGCCGCAAAGGAAGCTCATCTGACCCTGATCCCCTGTACGCTCAGTTCCGTGGAGCACCGGAATGATTATTGTCCCACCGTGGCGGAGGGAGACAGGAAGCGCCTTATCATCCAAAGGCTTAACGAATACAGCAAAGCCTTTGGGGTAACGGTGGACGAAGACGGGAGAGTAAGGGCGGCAGAGCAAAGCAATTAGGGGAAGGCAGCCGTCCCCCCGTCACCCATAATGATAGTCTTTTCGTTTGCCGGCCAGGAAGAAAGCCGTGATAAAAACTGTAAAAAGTTCCGCTACAACGATAGCCAGCCAGATACCGTCAATACCAATCCACAACGGCAGCGCAAGGACAGCAGCGGTCTGAAACAGGAATGTCCGCAAAAAAGAGATCGCCGCTGATATTGCCCCGTTGTTCAGCGCGGTAAAAAACGAGGAACCCCAGACATTTATCCCCATCATGAAAAAGGAGAGGGAATAAAGGCGAAATCCCCTGCGGGTCATGAGATACAGCGTTTCATCATAGCCGGCAAATATTTTTACAAGGGGGCCTGCTGCCAGTTCTGCCAATATTGTCATAACAATGCCTGTGCCGCCCATGAGAATCAGGCTTTTCCGGTACAGGTTTTTCAGTTCGTCCCGGTTGTTTGCGCCATAATGGAAGCTGACAACCGGCGCGCTGCCGGAAGCGTAGCCTATGAAGATCGCCATAAAAATAAAATTAACATACATGATGATACCATAAGCCGCTATGCCATTTTCACCGGCCAGCCGCATGAGCTGAAAATTGTACAGGATATTGATGACCGACGTAGAGAGGTTGGAAACCATTTCCGATGATCCGTTGGCACACGTAACCGCAAAAATCCTGGGTCGGAAGGGAGCTTTTGTAAGCCGGAGCAGGCTGTCGTTTTCCCTTAGAAAATAGATGAGTGGGATCAGGCTTCCGGCTACCTGCCCCAGCGCAGTGGCAAGCGCGGCCCCGGCAATCCCCCATCGGAAAACAACAATAAAGAAAAAATCCAGCACCATGTTGGTAACGCCTGCCAAAACGGATATTTTTAAGCTTAATTCCGGTTTTTCCGCAGCGATGAGAAATTGCTGGAACACGTTCTGGAGGACAAACGGAAGCTGGGATGCAAATAAAATCCTGCCATAAACGATACAATAGCCTCTTAATTCCCCGTCCGCCCCCAAAGCATCGGCAATCTGCGGCATAAGGACGACGCCGATGCAGGAGAGAAGGACGCTGAGAAAAGAAGAGGCATATACCAGCATGGAGAAATACTGGTTTGCCAGTTCTTTTTTCTTTTCTCCCAGGGTTATGGAAATAACCGCGTTGCCGCCAGCGCCGATCATAAAACCTACGGTTCCCACAGCCATGGTAACAGGCATGACAAGATTGACGGCGGCAAAGGGCGTTTTACCGACAAAGTTGGAAACAAAAAATCCATCTACAATACTGTACAGAGAGATACAGACCATCATAAGGACAGGAGACGCCGTAAACCGAAGCAGGCGTTTATATGTAAAATGATCGGATAATTGGATTCTCATAGTCTGTTCCTTTCCATGCATATCCATGCATAAGCCTTTTTCGGCTGCCCGGATTACGGGTACAATTTCCGGCGGTAACATTCAATATATTTTTCAGTCAGACGCAGAAGTTCGTTCCGTTCGTTTGGCTCCATTTCCGAGAAAATGTCATTTTCCATCTTCACGACGGGTACAATGCATTTTTCCACCAGCGCCTCGCCGGCAGGAGTCAGCGACAGATAACGTTCCTGTTTATGGCCTGTTTTCAGAGTCAGGATTCCCTCCGCCTGCAGTTTTTTAATAGAAGAATTAATGGTTTTGCGGCTTATGGAATAATAATCTGCAATTTCTTTCTGGGAACACTCATTTCCAAATTCGGCAATCGTATAGAGAATAAGAAACGCGCTGTCTGACAGGCCGGATTTTAACGCAATTTCATGGTAGATATCATCTAATTCCCTATACAGCCGATTAAATTCTTTCAGTTCTCTTCCTTGTTTCAGGTTCATATGAAAACCTCCTCTTGTCCGAAATCGGATTTAAAGTCAAAGAATATGATAATCCGTTTTCGGATTTTTGTCAATAGAAAAATGAAAAAGCAAAAAGAAAAATGCTTATTCGTCATGTGATGTTGCAAGAATATATTGCAAGGATAATCCATTTTAATTGCCTTATATGCATATAAAAATGCGTATAAAGCAATTGGTAAAATGTGTAAAAATTGCGGCACATAACTGGTTTATAATACAGAATATCTGGTAATATCTGGAAAATTCCGTTGACTTGATAATATTTCGAATGTTAAAATATTCCCAAAATTAATGTCGAAAATGCAAGAAATATGTAACTTATCACAATCCAGGCGGAGATATCTCTGTTTTTGTATATCACAAGTCAACAGAATAGAATAAAGAAGCCAGAGGGACAAAAGCATGAAAATTATTAAACAAACCAACCGAACGATTCTATTTGACGTAATCAATCCGGAGCGTTTTGATCTGATCAATCTCATGGCGGGAATCGAGCCCACAGGCAAAAGCCTGACGGATGAAAAGATCAAGGAAATCCACAGCCATCTGCTGGTACACAGCTTTGACGAATTTTTAAAGAAATTTGCTCCCACGATTTACAGTTATTTTGACGCGGAGAGCAAGCGGATGGTCTATACGCTGGAACGCCCGATGGGGATTCCCGCGCAGTTTGTGAAAGAAATTGTGATTAACAAGAATAATAATTTCCTGAAAACCTTTATACGTCTGATCGATGAGAAGAGAAGCTCCAATAAGCCTAATGTGACCTTTAATTATGAGTCCATGCTGGAGATGCTGTCCCCTCAGAAGACCCTTAAGGATATGAAGCGCCTCAATAAGGATGTCAATTATCTGGCCAAGGAAAGCATGAAGCTGGAAAGCGATTCGCCGGCCAAGCTGAAACGCTTGAAAATGCTCTCCAAAAAAATCAATGAGACGGAAAATTATTATAATGAATTTCCCACCCAGATTGCCCTTATGATCGGGACCATCCGGGAGAATCTGGTGGCGATCGAGGCCGCAGGCCGCAAGGGCGGCGGGACTCCGGCCCCGGCTCTTCCATATTTTGACGGGGACGGCGAGATGAAAAGCCTGGCTTTCCGCCCGGATGAGGAAGTTCCCCTTCTGGAAATGGACGACAAGGCCACAGAGCTTTTAGTGTCTGAGATTGAAGAACGGTATGACATGATCGAGCAGCGCCGGCGCAGCGCTGTGGGATTCCGGGAGGAGGAAGAGGAGACCGGCATGGAGAAGGTTTCTTCTCTGATGCAGGAGCTTGTGGTCTCTGCGTTTACCAATAAGATGTCCTCCAAACTGGCCGTGATGGAGACCGGGAAAAAGGTGGAGCTGTTTAACAATTACAGCGCCCTTTACAACACCTGGCAGAAGGATTTTATCAAAGTGGCCAAGCCTGTTTTTGAGAGGATTCTGGGAGTGAAGGCGTTCTTTGACGCTTATACTCCGAAGATCAAGGGGATGGCGCCGTCCCTGCTGGTGACGAATCTTCCCATCGAGGAGCTGGTGGAATCCCAGAATATGGATAAGCTTAAGCTGTATCTGGAAACCGTGAACAACAAGACGGACTACACGGATACGATCTGGTTCGGCATTGTACCCAGGATAGAACTGCAGCGGGAGACTTCCCTGGATGATTATACGATGGAAATGACGGTGGATTTTGCAGAGAAATGGGGATATTCCGGCGATTACGATGATGACGACATGATTTTCTATTCCTCCATCGATACGCTGCAGAATCTTCTGGACGGGATTAAAAAGTACAAGATTCAGACATTTTTCGGGTTTGAGACTGGGGAGGAGAGCACTTTTTCCCACATGGCCACGGATGGCGCTTCCTCTTATATGGAGAAAGCGGAAGAGATCGCAGGCAATCCCTATGATGAATATGCCATTGCCTGCTTCCCCAATATGACGGTAGTGCCGGAAGACAAGTCCAGGGTCGTCACTTCCAGAGGCGCTAAGATCAACGAGTCGGGAGCCGTAGAGTTCCCCAAGGGCCTTGAGAATGATGTGAAATTCTGGATGAAGGGCGTTTATGTGGGAGCGGAATTTGTGGCGGCTGGAACCGTGGCGGCATGCCAGTGTCCCAATTTCTTAAAGACCTATTTAAAGAAAGTGTATCCGGATTTTCCGGGAGTAAGGTTTGACCTGGAAGAGGATGAAAACGCGCTTCGGCTTCCGATTGTATTTGCAAAGGAGATATCCGGATTTACCAATGACGTGAAGGAAGAGATTGACCAGAGCAAATTCGGCTTTGTATTCTCTTCTGACAACTATACCTTAGACGGGAAGGTAATCAGCGGCATCACGGTTATGAGCGCCAGAAGCATGCATATGGACCGCAGGACATACCGGAGCGTATTCCAGACTACCAGGCGCACTTACATTGAACGGATGATGGCGGCTCAATTGCACAACAAGGATGAACGCAACATCCGCGCTTACTTTGAACCAAGCGGGCAGATCAGCGAGTGGATGAAGTTTGGAACCTGGGATAATTCCATCATTCGGGAAGGGGAACGGGTGGAGCTGGAGAACATCGCGGAGGGGCAGTGTGATATCCGCATTGAATCCAAGGGTGTATCGGAAAGCTTTACCATCAATATTACAGAGAACGAATAGGTTGGGACAAAGGATTGTTAGCCCTGTTTAAGAAATTCGGCAAAGTAATAAAAATCATTAAAAAAAGAAGGAAGGGGATTCAAATGGCATTAGCGACAGTACAGGCAAACAGCCTGAAAATTGCGGATATCGCGGAAATCACGGAAGGCATCTCCTATGTAGAATTTACTTCTGTCATTGACGAGCGTTCCTATGCGCGTTCTGCAGACATTTACTGCACTCTGGTAATCCAGGGAGTGCTCAACATGGATTCTACCAAGAAGATTCTTGGGGACGAATCGAAGAAGATGCTGGAGTGGTCTTTAGTGGCTTCCAACAGTGCAGACTGCTACAAGGCAGTGGAAGTTTCTTATACCCACAATGACGTAACCACCAAATACAAATTCAGCCACGCTTTCCCGGTTTCCTACAAAGAGGAAAATGCGGACCAGGAGAAGAGGTTTACCCTGGTAGTAAGACAGAAGAAAGATCGTCTGGCAGACATCGTAGTCGAGTAAACCATACGGCCGGATTTCACATATCAGGGCTAATAATGAAAGAATTTTATAACTGTTTGGCAATTTGGGAGAGAATTTGGTCTTATGGATTCTCTCCTAAAGTGTAAGGAAAGATGGGAGGGCCATATGGCGGATCCGAATACGGTGATCCTTTTCCTGGTGATTTCCGTGATTGCCTTGTGGGGGATTGTGATCTGTCTCGCTGTTTTTCATATTGTGGAATTCCTGAAAAAACGGGTCCGGATGAAGGCCCTGGTTTTAGACGGCCAGGGAGAAGTCCGGGATGAGTATGAGTTGGGAAAACAAAGAGAATTGCTGATTGGGAAATCTACGCCTTCAAATCTGGTGAATATTGACTTTTCCGATTCGGCCTATGCCGGTTCCATCCAGGAGGAGCATGCGTCCCTGGTTCGTTACGGGGCATACTGGTATATCTGCGCAAGGGCAAATAACGGTATGGTGGGACTGCGGCAGAAGGGCGGGGATACGGTATACAAGCTTCGGAGGAATATTCCGTACCGGATTCAATGCGGCGATATTATATATATTTCTTATGAGAAAATTATCATTCGTAACGGAACGGCAGCAGTTCACAGGGCGGAGAATTCGACATAAATATTATCATTCTGCATTGGACGGGTTATCACAAAACGGCTGTTGTCATTCAATATTTTTGGTTCGGGGGTTGACATGGGTTTAATCAGATGTGAAAACGGACATTTATTTAGCGAAAAACGGTATGGAACCATCTGTCCCTATTGCAGTACGGCCGTCAACATAGCCAGAAAAAAGGGCGAGGATGTGGATGGCATTCTCAAAGATACCACCTATCTGGAGGAGCTGGAGGTGATGCATCCTGTGGTCGGGTGGCTTGTCTGTATTGAGGGGCCGTCTAAGGGCAAGGATTACCGGATGATTGCAGAGAAGAATTTTATTGGCAGAAGCCCGGAGATGGATATACGGATTCTGGGCGACAATAATATTTCCTATAAAAATCACGCAATCGTTTCTTATGACGCAAAAAAGAGAGCCACATTCCTGCTTCCCGGAGACGCACAGGGGCTGGTTTACTTAAACGGGGAGGCTGTCTATGCCCCTACCCAGCTTGAAGCCTTTGACCAGATAGAATTAGGGAAAAGCAAGCTTTTGTATATTCCTTTGTGCGGGGCGAATTTTGAATGGGAAGAGGAAGATGAATAGACGACGTTATGGTAATGCCCAGACCATAGGCAGCAATCTGACACAAAATACATATTTTATCACAAAACAGGTCGGAGACGGCTTCCTTGCGGTCCTTGCCGACGGCACCATTGACAGTGTGACAGGGGCATATGCCGCGATTTTGACGTGTGAGACAATCGCAAAGGGCATCGGGTCCTTAGAAGATATGGACGGCCAGCTAAGACTGCAGTTTGCCCGCGCGGCGGCTCTTCTGAACGAAAGGATGTATAAGGGACGGCAGCCAAGGGTGTCTGCCCTGGCCGCCTGTTTTATCGGAAACCGTATGTTTTACCGCAACGTAGGCGATCTGTCCCTGGTAAGCTGCAGCGGCAGGAGGCTGACCGTAGAACAGGAGGAAGCCGGGCAGCTTGACAGAAGGGGCGTCACCACGCTGCTGTGCAGCCAGGGCATATGGCAGGCGCTGACAGAAATCGACATAGAGAAGCTTTTGGCAGGGAGAGGCAATCCCTATCAAAAGGCGCAGAATATGATTGAAGCGGTCAACCGCAGGAATTTAAAGGACCAAAGAAGCGCATTGGCGGTGATTGTGGCGTAATCCGCACCGCTTTTTCCGCGGATGGAGGTATGAGGGAGCCATATGAGAAAATCGAACAGCCAGTTCACAACCACATTTGTATCAGAAGCAGGATTGAACGGACAAAACGGAACTTATTATGGTTTTGTGGAAATGGACCGGTACTATTGTATGGCAGTGGCGGAAGGCTATGACGGGGACGGCGGGTTTGAGAGCGCCAAACTGGCGGTGGATACGGCTATCGAGGCATTTGTGCAAAAACCGGGCATGACGGCAGGACGGATCCGGGCATGTCTGAAAAAGGCCCACAGACGCTTGAGAGAACAGAGTGTCAGAATCCGGCTGAAGGCGGGAATTCTTCTGCTGGTTTCCGATTATACCAGATTCCGTTATGGCGTCTGCGGCAATGTGATGCTGTATGCGTTTCGGAACGCAGGCATTTATCATCAGAGCGTTACCCATACGGTCTACCAGACGATGGCAGATGAACAACAGATATCCGGGGATGGAGAGGATCCTAAGGAGGAAACCAGAAACCTCTATCATTACCTGGGAGGCAATGGAAGCGTCACCGTATCGGGAAAGGTGCGGTTAGAAGACGGGGATATGCTTCTGGCAGCCACAGAAGGATTCTGGAACCGGATAAACCGGGTGGAGATCCTGGATGCTTATGAGTCTATCCAGTCGGTAAAGGAATTTCTGGAGGATTTGCAGGAACTCTATCTCAGGGCAGGCGTTGACGGTATTCCATGCTGCTGCCTGGCTGCCGTGGAGATCAAGAAAGCGTATAAGGAAAATACGGCTTTAAAAAAGAAAATATGGATTTGGTCTCTTGTTATTTTACTGATCCTGGCAGTCGGCGGGACAATTCTTGCCTTCTGCATACGGGCAAAACGCCGCAGGCAGCAGGAGATACGCAGCACAACAGCCGTATATGAGGACACAGGCGACCAGTATATGGCGAATCTGAACAGCCTGCTGGCAAAACAGGAATATGAGAAGGCGCAGGAAGAGAGCAAAAAACTTGACAAAAATGAGGAGCGGCTTGAAAAAGAGCGGCTGCTCTCCGAAAAGATTAACATCAGCGTCATGGCGGATAATGCAGGCAAATCTTACGATGCAAGAAACTATACCCAGGCAAGGGACGAATATAAAAATGTTTTAAAGCTGGCGGAAAAATATGAGGAACTGACCCCATTAGCCAATGCGGCAGAACAAAAACTGAAGCTGGCAGGCACCGGAATGGAGATAGACAGCTATATGGAGAGCGCTTCTTTAAAAGAAGCGGCGGGAGATGTGGAGACTGCCGGCATCCTGTATAAGCGGGCGGAAGCCATGCTTCGGATTGTGGATGATCCGGAGCGTTTAAAAGAAGTGCAGCTGGCCCTTTTGCGGGTAAAGGAACAGGCTGACCAGGAGGCAAAAGACGAGAGGGCCAAGGCCAGGGATGAGGTCATTATTGACGCAGATAAAACGGCTGCGCTGGATGCGATCCTGGAGGGAGATTTTGAAACCGCTCTGGAACAGTATAGAAAAATAAGGGATTCCTATATCGCCATGGAGGATAACGAAAAGGCGGAAGAGACCACTCAGATTATTTTATCGCTCCAGAAACAGGCCAAAGAGATCAACGAGCTGGCAACTGAGACCATTGACGGGGATAAAAGCGCCGCGTTGGATGCCCTTGTGGCAGGAGACATAAAAACGGCTCTTATGCTGTATGAAAAGATACAGGAGGCGTGTCTTGAGATGGGGGATGAGGCCGGCGCCGAAGAAACGAAGTCCATTATTCTGTCTCTCCAAAAACAGATGACGCCGGATACGGATGAGCCTGAAAAAACAGAAGAGACAAAAAAGGCCGCGGAACCGGAGACGCCTAAGGCCGCAAAAGATGATAAATCTGCCATCGGGCCGGGGGAAACGATCGCCGCTTCCAGCCCCGGGGAGAGTCCTTCTTCTGAACCTGGAAAGACGCCTTCTGTCTCAGGTCCCGGGAAGACGTCTTCTGCTTCCGGCCCCGGGGAGACATCCGCTGAGGCCGTAGAAACCGGAGACAAACAGGTCTCTTTCGATCAGGAAGTGGGACGGCTTTTAGATGACGCTTTGCGTGCCACGGCCAGACAGGACTTTGAAACGGCCATAAAAGCATACCGGGAAATCGACGAGCTCTACAGAAAATATGAGAATTCAAATGCGGCTGTCAGTACGGAACGAATCATAGAAAGCTTAAAGAGGCTTACGGAGGAATCCCAGGGAGAAACCGGAGGGAATACGGATGGATGAAAATTTTATCTATGAACGGTTAAAAGCCTTAAGCGGCGGTTTGGACCGCTCCATGTACCGGGATATCAGCAAGGCATTTGAAGAGGTGGTCCGGTATAATGAAAATGCCCTCAATGAGCTGAAACAGAGCCTTAACAAGGAACTCCGGGACGTATCGGAACGTTTCTATTTATATGGAGCCGTAGCGGCAGAAGGGGATGTCCCGATTGTAAATGATTTTCTGTTTTCTATGGATGACGGACATGCAGAAGGGAGCATTGCCACCGTTTTCTGCCCATGTTCGAAAAGCAGGATGGAAGAAATATTTAAAAACAGCCAGGAGTTGATCGTGGAGACGGATGAGGGAGATATTCCGATCACCGCCCGGATTCGTCCGTGCAGGCGGTTCCAAAAGAAAATCCAGGAACTGCAGAATATTTTTTACGAAAACGGAATCTTTTGGAGAACGCCCTATCTGCCTTATGTGGACAGGTTTGGGGATGTTTTCTGCAGGGATTTTGACCCGGATACAGCCATCCGGTCTGTCCGGTTCCAGTCCGGCGATATCCCCGTTGGCATAGGTTTAATTCCTCTCTGGAATGTGGAACCCATAAGCCTTAAATGCACGGTCTTTCCTGTTCCGGCCATTGATGAACGGAACTTCCGCCATACTCTCAGACTTCCTTTTTGGCAGGACGGTTATGTGGTCAGAACGGAACAGCCCGTCAAAAATGTGTTTATGAGCGATGACGGACTGGAGATCATATCGGAAGAGAAGATGCAGAGGGATTTTGATTTATATCGGATTGCCGTCCACAGAGATATTAAGGTTCCCCACTATCCTCTTACATCCAACTATAGGAGGATGCGCCATATTGACCGGCAGGCGGATAACGCTGTGTGCAGGATCAGAACCAGGGCTGAGATCAGCCGGATCGTGACCAGTTATGAGGCCTCTGACGGACTGGAGCTTGTGGGGATAGAAGAAGGCGGGCAGGGCAGCATCAAAGGGCAGGGCAGCCGTTATCAATATGTTTCTGAGGGGCGGGAAGGCCTTCTCTTAAGATTCCATGTGAAGAAAAACAGCTTTCTGGCAGAGGATCAGGTTTCCTTTCTGGTAGAAGAAGTTCAGGGCTGCTACCCTCAGTTTCTTGTCACCGGAGAATTATCCTTCGGGGAGAGACCGGACACATGACCTGCAGGATTTTGCGGAAAAAAAGAATTTTCATCCTTAGGAAAAGGAGGAAGGCATGAAACGGCTATGGCAGGCTGCTCTGGAGGCCAGGGAAAACGATATCCGGGAAAATGATCTGTTTTTTGACGTGGCGGATACCAGCTCTCCTTACGGGGAAGCCACAGTGAAAAATGCGTATACGCCATTTGGCCCCGTTGAGGGAAAGATAGCAGTCAATCCCTATTACAGCTATGAGGCCATATTCGGCCATATGATCAGGCCAGGCAGGATTCCGGAGCTGACCAGATATTTATGTGATTTGATTCTTCATCATCTGTGGAAGACAGATGCCTTTTCCGGCATGGATCTGGAAGCGTTTTATGTGAGATTTCTGGAGGAGGATATTCTGGGAGGAGCCTTTGGAACGGAAGTTTTGCTTAAGGATTTTACGGATAAGGAAATCCGCAGGATTGCATATGTTTATCTGAGACTGTGCAGGACAGGAGATTATGAACGTTGTTTTTGCGATATTCTGGGTGGTTTCTATAAGAATTCCTGGATCAATGCCAGGGAAGACGGCAGCATTGTGCTTATTCTGAATCAGGAGTCTTCTCCTGCGGACGAGAGGAGGGTATCTTCCCTTCAAAGTATCTTTTTACAGGCAGGGAGAAGATGCCGGGTATTCTGGGATATCCCTCCGGGGATTGTGGAATGCCAGGAGACGGTCATCGGTAATTTCGTGTTGTTTTAAAAGGAGGATTCTAAGGGGTGTCGTACAGGTACAGGCTGTATAAAAACGGAAGGGAAAACGACGGCCGGCGTTACACATTGGACGAGCTGAGGGATATGGGAACTTTTATGCTTCGTGATATCTGTGTCAAAGAAAGGATTATGACAAGATCTGCCGGCATAGACCCGAAAAGGCTGGACAGGGAAGCATTGATTGAACTTTTGTACCGCTACAGAGGCAGGGAGGAGAAGTCGCTGGCTGACGGATTTTGGGAGGAGTCCGTCGGAATTGTGAAAGATTTGTCAATCATGGCGGTCATGGCTGCCGAAAAGCTGGAAGTGCCGAATAAAATAGAGATTAAAAAAGGCGTGCCGATATCAGAGGCAGAAGACGTCCTGATAAAGCATGGATTTTCCGGTGAGTATTTTATAGGAACGATTTCGGATGAAGGGGGAGAGATCCTGGCAGTATTTGAAGTCCGGGGAGAGGCCATGGCCCTTTCGCCCGGACGTGTGTCCGCTTCCCTTACGGCCGGCATTTATCATGATCTGAGGATTTTATTATTTGACGCAGCCTCCAGCCTGAAGGTTCTGCAGGCTTACAACAGCCAGAAGTGCAGCATGACCGGAGAGCGTGGCATCATTGCCGCTATGGCCAGTCTTCCTGTTCTTTCCGTTGAGGAAGTCAGGGACTCCTCAGAACCTTTAGTCATCGATTTTGGGGCGGGAAATACCACCGCAGGGTCATCGGACCCCGGCCATACAGATTTTGACGGAATCCTGGAAGTCCGTTTCCGGAACGGGAGCCGGCTGTGTCCCAGCGCTGCTGCGGTAAAGCGCTGCGAAGATGGAAACGTGGAATTTTCTTTTGGATATGAAGCCCTTCGGCTGATCAAACGGAGCGGTTACGGAGAAGGGATGACGTTTTTTCATAATCTGAAGTTGTTTTTGTATGAGGAGAGGATGCTGGATGTGCGCGATCAGGACGGGAATGCGGCGTTGATTTCCTCGGATATGCTTTTAAACCGGTTTTTTCGGTATATTATCGATACGGCAAAGGGAGAACATGGAAGAAATTATACAAAGCTATGTTTTCTGATGCCGGAAAAGAGAGAAGGCCTGGCTCTTAAGCGGCTGCAGGATATTCTGCCTGATTATCAGGTGGAAGGCGTCCGCTCGGAATCGGTAAACTGCGCCTATCAGAATATGATCCGGGGTGAGGATTATAAAAAGGAAGAATCGATAGAGGAGCTGATATTTCACTGTGGGGCAGGTTCGTCTTCCCTTGTATTCTGCGGCTACGATGCCGAGAATACCAATGTGGCTTACAAAGTGCGGATGAAAGTGCGTTATCTGAATGGAGACAGCGGGTTTGGCGGAAACAGACTGACCTGTCTGATTTTTATGTACCTGAAAATCCGAATAATGATGGCAGTGACCGGGTCCGCCCGGGAGATTTTTGACGAAAAACTGCTGGAATCCTATTCATGTGTGGATAAGTATGGAGGGACGAAAGAGGTTTACGAATATTTTTATGATTTGTATGAACAGGCGGAACAGACGGTTCCCACCCGTTTTGGAAATCCGGAAGTCACAGGGGCCTATAAGCGTCAGAATTTTTACAGGCTGTGGTTTTTAGCCGAAGGTTTGAAGAATGTCTTTTTCTCGGGGGACCCGGTAAGTATGATTACTCTGCCTGACCGGTTTGCGGAATTTTCCATGGTCCATGTTGTGACGCCAGGCGGGATTTTGGAGTATCGTCTGGAATTTCCGATTCATAAAGAAGCCTTAGAGCTTGTCATGGCTCCGGAAATTTACCGGATTGTCAAAAGTTTTATTGAGCCGCTGTGCAATGAGGACGGCATTTTGATGGGATACCGGATTAAGTTTACGGGCATGAGCTGCCAGATTCCCGTATTTCGCGATGCTTTGCGGGAATTTGCGGTGGGGCGCAGGGCCAGGACAAAGCGGGGAAAGGATGAGGGACTGAAGCTTCGGGCGTTAGAAGGAGTGATTCTGCGCGGACAGATGAAAAAGAACGGACGGATCATTCCGGAAATCACAGAAGAAGAGGCTGAGATTTCTTTCTATGTCACCGTAAAAACTCATGACGGTTCTACGATCTGGATTATTTCGGGAAGACAGCCGGACGGGGATGTTTTTGGCTTTGTAAAGCGCCACAGTGCCACCAGAAAGATGGAATTTACCATTTATGACCGATTGAAACATGAGGTCGGCACACGGGTGGTTGACCTGGATATCCATTTATTTGAAAATATTTCCTATGATGCTTTGTTTCGCGCTTATCCCATGTTTCAAACGCTGCAGGGAGACTTTGATTCCATCGGGGAGGAAGAGATCCGGCTTTTTGTGTACAGGGAAGAGAACTGGGATTTCTGCGTGCTCCCGGCTGCCAGAAGACAAGGCATTTTAAGTACAGGAAGGGTAAGCCGTTTTCTTTTTGACGATAAAAGCATGGACTATTTTTGCGGATTGTTGTAAGGAACTGCCCTGAAATAGATCAATGCTGTACAAAAATGTTTTCCTGGAGGTTGTCATGGAAGTAAAGCAGGTTTTCCCTATATTTGAAGAAGGACGTATTCTTAAGAGGGATTCTCTGGATTTAATTCGGGATTATGCCCCGGATTTCTTTTCTCTTCTTTTTCGTGAGTACGGAGACGGAGTCATTGCCGGGTTTCCCATCCATGGGGACGGAAAGGAGATTGTGGCAGGCCCGGGGATTTTAAAACATGGCCCTTCTTTTTTCTTCATGAAGGAGGAAGTCCGTCTGAAGTTCGATCTGTACGGGCAGGTGGTCCAGGTGGTTTTAAGAAAGCAGGAAGGCAGTATTTCACCGGATTTTAAAACGGATTGCTGGGGACTGTCTCTGGAGCCTGTCAGGGTTCTTGGAGAAGGGGAGTATGAGCTGGGAAGGTTTCTTCTGGAACAGGGAGCCAGGCTCAGGACCCGTGAGGAGTATAAGGATTTCAATGATCTCACAACGGAGTTTAACACCTTAAATCCTGTTTATATTCCATATGCCTGTGAAGGGGGAAGCACTTTGGCACCTTTTATTCTCCGGTTATATGGAAAGGGCGTCTTACGTTCTCCAAAAGCGGAACCTCTGGATTTATCTTTTGGCGTTGCCTGCCTGAACAGCCCTTACTTGTCGGCGGAACTGATACAATGTTATCTGGCGGCGAGAGAACAGGATTTGAGAGAGCAAAATTCCCATGACAACCGGGACAATGATTACTTGTATCAGGGATTGAAAAGGCTTTACGCCAGACTTGTATCCGGAGGAGAAAAACGGCAAAAGCCCAGAGGAACGGGCGGCAAAACGATAATTGACTGAGGAGGATATTGCTATGGGGAAAAATTATGTTGTAAACGGAGCCACATTAAAATGTGTCCTGGGAGCGGCTCCTTCTACCCTGACGGTACTGCCCGTGAACCGGGTGGAGATTAACGGAAAGGCAAAAGCCAATATCATGGACTGCAAGCCCATGGTAAATATCAAGCCTTTTGGAACCTGCGCCAAAATGGCACCGCCCGTTCCTTGTACACCGGTCGTCACCACCTGGCTGAAGGGGAAAACCAATGTGCTTGTGGGAGGCATGCCGGCTTTGATGAGCGACTCTATGGCGATCTGTTCTTGCGGAGGCGGGATTATTAAGATTCAGAAGGACGGGCAGTAAAAGGGCAGGGAATATGGTAAGAAACTGTTGTGAAATAACTTATGCAGGGTCCGCAGGAGAAGAGGGACAGACCAGGCGGACCTTTTGGAATGACTGCAAACAGCATAACATTTAGATCACAGGTTATTTCGAGCCAGTTCCTCAGAAGGGAGAGTCTGTATGGAATATGGAGATGAAGATTTTATCGCATGGATGGCGGACCTGATCGAAAGGCAGGACAAGGAAGAAAAAGAAGAAGAGGAGGAGGAAGATGATAATTGACGTGACCAGGCTGGATGTCAGTCCGTTTGCCGTGGAAGGCATTGTGGAGATGAAAGTGGAACAGTCTTTAAACCAGCATGCAGCCATGTATCTAAAAGGCATTATACCTAAGGAAAACGGTGATTCCGGCGTGATGGATACGGATGATTCCACTGTGGTTACGGTTTCCGATCAGGACGGAGTGATTTTCAGCGGACTTGTGCAAGACATCAGGGCTTCCTTTGAGGGACAGGTCTATTATCTGGAGGTATGGGCCGTTTCCTTCAGCATAAAAGCAGACACGGATGTGATGTCACGTTCTTTTCAGGATGCCGGCATGAATTATCAGCAGATCGGAGATTTGATGGCGGGAGAGAACGGCCTGTCATTGAGCATGGAAGCATCCCCTTTATCCGTCAACAACATTTTACTTCAGTACCGGGAAACCAACTGGGAATTTTTAAAGAGGATCGCTTCTCATAATTATTCCGTGCTTCTTCCCTCTGTGGAAGAGCCGAAGTTTTATTTTGGAATACCAAAGGGAAACCAGAAAGGAAGCCTTCTTTCCTACCGTTTTTCAGTGGGAAAGAACATCAGGCGCTACCGCAGGCATTCCGGGGCCGGCGTGGACGTCTCCTCAGAGGATTCCCTGGAATATATCGTGACGGCAGACGACAGCGTACTTTCAATTGGCGATACGGTGGATTACGGCGGAAATACCTTGTTTGTGAGGGAGGCTCAGATTCATCTGGCTGACGCGGTGCTCACATGCCGCTATGTGCTGTGTACGGAGAACGGACTGAAAGCCCCTGTTGCCTATAATCAGCATATCACCGGGCTGACGCTGGCCGGACAGGTGCTGGAAGTAAACCATGACACGGTAAAGGTCCTGCTCTGTGTGGATGAAAGCCAGGATACGGCGGCGGCCTATGCATTTCCTTACATTACCCCTTATAGCGCGGAAAACCATACGGGACTTTATCTTATGCCGGAAGTGGAGGATGTTGTCAATATCCATTTTCCCACGGAAGACGAGAGCCTGGCTGTGGCGTTGTCCTCCTATCGTCAGGCTGACAGCGACCGGACAGGGGATCCCAATGTCAAATATTTAAGGACTCCCCATGACAAGGAGATAAAGATCAGTGAGGATGAGATTCTGATAACGGCAAAGACCGGGGGACTTTATATAAGGCTTAACCAGGATGGCGGAATCGAAGTATTTTCCCAGCATGGAATCCTGGTAAATACTTTGTCCAGTATTGACGTGACGGCGGCAGGCCATATTTCCCTGTCTGCAGGGACGAATATTCTGATGAACGCAGGCGCGGGATGCGGAATTCAGGCGGGAAAGAGAATTGACGCCAGGGCCGGCGCGGGAATCGATGTTTCAGCCGGAAGCGAGATGACTTTGTTCAGCGGCAAGGAGATGACGTTTACTGCTACGGAAAAGCTTGGGATGGAGACGGAAAAGGAATTTGTTGCCAGATCGGAAGAAGATATGACCGTGGCCAGCCAGAAAAAGATGACCTTTTCTTCCAAGGAGGATATGTCCCAGGCTTCGGACAAGAAGGTTAAAATCAGCGCCAAGTCGGAGGTGGGAATCTCTTGTAAATCCAGCTCCATAAAACTGGACGGGTCTATGGATCTTAAGGCATCAAAGATTAAAGAAAATTAAGACAGTGGAAAAACGTAGTTGTTCCAGTTACATAAAGAGGTATCAGAGGAAAATTTATGGATGTAAATTTCAGAAAAGAATTCAGGAGAATAAAAAACGAGGCTTTGATTGCAGTCAATGCTTATTATTTTTCACATATGGAAAAACTATCGGATTCCTACAGAGAATCGATAAGCAAGGCATGTGAACGGGTGCGGCAGATGCAGGCAGAAGGATATCCGGATGTGGAGTATATGGAAATCACCATGCTGCGCACCAGACTGACGGAGCATGATTACCGTGTGCCGATCCTCGTTTACGGGACAGGGTGGTATGCAGACTTAAGCCAGACCCAGGCAGGAGAGATTGACGCAGGGGAGATCTTTTCATTTTATGAAGATATGATGCAGAAGACGGCCGTTGTCGCCAAAAAATACCGGTCAAAGCTTCCGGCGCGTATCTTGGAGATTTGTATGTGTTCCATGGCAGATTCTTTTTGGAATTATGTCGATATGGCATGCCGGAGGGCGATTATGGGATTTACGACCCAGGGAATGGGTATCACAGACCAGTTCCGTGTAAGAATCTGTGAATATATGGGATATGGCTCCGTATGCCGCCGTTATCTGCCTGCCATGGAGCGGGAGGAGATGAAGAAATGGTTTGAAAAAGGGGAAGAAGACGAATTCCGTTTTCGCGACTACCGGGGTTGGGATTTTTCCGGATGGGATTTTTCCGGGTTTGACCTGACCGGATGTGATTTCAGAAATTGCAATCTGGACAAATGCAATTTTACAGATGCAAATCTGACAGGGGCATGGTTTTGTGGCAGCAGCATGAAAGAAGTTTGTTTCAGAGACACCTGGGTTCCAGGTTCCAGGTTTGACGGGGCTGATATGGAAGGGTCGGTTTTTGACGGCACGTACAGTTCGTGCAAGTTTCATGATGATATCTGGCGCAGGCCGGACAATGAATGGGCCAGCTTTATTGGATGCCGCTTAAAAAATGCTGATTTTCGGTTCAGCGCCATAGAGTGTGCCGATTTTTCGGAGGCAGATTTAGAGGGGGCAGTATTCAACGACAGCCATAAAAATTATTATCAGTTAGATGAGCGGCAGAAAAGCCAGATACAATTTTGTGACTTTTGATGTGCCGAAAGTGAGGAGAAGGGCAGATGGATTATTTTTTACTAAAACCGTTTGAGGAAGGATGCAGGTTCAGGATTATAAACCATGACAAAGATATCCTGATCTGTACCATGACAAGAAAAGGCGAAGCACCGGATTTTACTCTTCATCCCTGTCCATTGATCAGCGATCGGTTCAAAGAGCTGTTAGAGCAGTATCTGAGAAACATGGATTTCATTCCGTGTGTGATAGAAGGGCAGGATACCCCTGATTACTGGGCCTTCCATCCCAGAGAGCAATCGGTGGAGAACGCAAGGTTTCGTCCGGACGGGTCGGTCAGTGCAGTACGCCCCATGGGGCTGACTCCGATTTTTACGGTTCCCAATTATAAAAAAGTATCATATGTGATCAATCTTGCCCTGGCGGAAGGCCTTTTGCGGCGAGAGTGCCTGAATTTAGGCCTGGAGCGGATTGAGCAGATTGGAGGCGATATGCATGACGACGACTGACGCATCGTCAACCAATATGGCACTACAGAATCCGCCTGACTGTAACGCAAAGGGATTGTGTCCTTGCAATGTATTCGAGCGTTGCAGAAAACGCCGGGCTTATGGAAGTGATATATGGAGCCATGGCAAAAACAAAAAACAGGCAATGGGTTTTATCGCTTTTGACGGAGACCAGGGAATAACGGATGAAAAGAAGCTGAAAAATTTATGGACAGCATTTATAGGCAGAAATAATAATATTTTAGACTATAACAAGACTCATGAAAAAAAAATCAGATTCAATAAATTTTTCGCCAATCTCCGTTCTGCAGGCGGAAAAAACAATGTTGTGCTGGTTCTGCCTAAAATGAGTGATCCTTATATCACGCAGCAAATGAATAAATTAAGGCAATCCTTGTACAATACGGCTGTATTTACTGATTTCCAGAGATCTATGGTTGTACGGGCCAATCTGGTGAGGAACAAACTTACGCTGAAGTCAGATACTTATCGCACGAGAAAGGGAGAATTGGATTTTGATCCAATCGATTTGATCCCTTATGCAAAAGGCCATAGGAGTGAAATGTGGTCAGTTGACCATATTCAGGTGAAAGCAAAGGGCGGATGCAACCGGTTTTGTAATGCTGCGGTCCTGATGCTTGGCGATAACAGCAGAAGAGGTGACAACGGGCCAGGCTGCCCATGCATCACCGCTGTGGGGAAAAATGATGAGATACCTGACAGAGAGACATTTAAGCCAAAGACAAACGAACCTTTAAAAGAATCGGGTTATCAGCTTTTTGTTTGTGTCACCTACCATAGGAATAAAAAAAAGGGGGAAGCGCCGGATGAACTTCCTGGCACATGCCATGGCAACAAACCCTGTAATCTGGATGATCCGCGTAAATGCATGGAAGCAGTATCAAATGATGTGGTAGTACCAGTATATAAATAATACTATATACAACAGCCATAATCAGCCGCAGGAGGAAAAAGCAGGAAAAATGAGCAGTTTTGATGAGAGATCCGTTAATAAGCTTGCCATAGACAGCAAGGCATTGTGGGAGGGATGTATACTTGCCTCATGCGTCCATGCGGTCATGTTGGCAGAGTATCCGTTTACTTTGATGGAAAATGCGTGGTTCGGAGATATCTATATGACCCAAAACGAAGAAGGAAGCAAAGCGGCACTTGTTTTTTCTGAAGAAAACGAATTGCTTCTGGGCATGTTTGATGACCGGAAAAGCCTGCGTTCCCGGCTGATCCTTTCAGAGCAGTATGCCAGATCTCATTATAAAGGAGCGCCTGAGGAGATACGTGACGCTGCCCAGGCTTTATCCATACTTTTTGAAGCTACGGCCGGACAGAAAAGTCTGCCTTTTGTGACAACCGGGTTTTGGGAAGAAAAAGGCCTGATTCTCAGCCGCGACAATTATGAGGATTGGTTTGACCACGGCGGACACCTTCTGACAGCCCAGATGATGCCATTTGATGAGGCGATGGCCTATTATGAGGTGAAATGTTCCATGGACGCCCGAAGGATTGAAATTGCGGCACGTATTTATCAGGAACGAATAAAAGCCCCGCAGGAAAAGACTGTCCTGAAAAAGGAGGAAATTAAAGTGCTGGAAGAGACTGGCTTTTATAATATTCCTGTTTGCAAAGATGTGTTTGGACAGTTTGGAGTCGTGTTTGAAGGGGAAATGGAATAATAAGGGAAAAAGCCTTCCAACTATTCGTTAAACTATCACTTTCGCGAAAGTGGAACGGTAGTTGCCGGGGCGCGGACATTCCTTTTCCCGTCGGACGCGCCCCGTCTGGCAACTATTTGCGAAAGTTTGGTTTAACGAATCAGTTGCGTTTTGTGGGGTTTTTTATCACCTGTTTCCCGGTTCCTTTCATTGGTTCCGGGATCCGGGTTCTCTCTTTTATCGTAAATAAATTACTAATATATTATCTATTATTACTGTCTTTTCTATCTTGTGGCTGCCATACCTCGAACCTATTTTTTGCGTTTCCCCACCGCCAAGGTGGCTATACCCGTGGGAGCCTTTTAAGCGGAGGGAGATGTGGCCTTCAAAATTTAAGGCCGTAAGAATCTCTTTTAACGTCATGGAAAAGGCGCCCCTTCCCCGTCCGCTAAACGGAAGAAACCTTCCGGCAGGGGTTCTATGTGCTGGGTTTTTATCCCTTCCGGGGTGAAATGCATGACGGTCCGGATGCGGCGTAAAAACGCTGACCAGGTTTCCGGGGAGTCAAACTGGA
>CATKXR010000031.1 GCA_949840805.1 uncultured Lachnospiraceae bacterium
ATAAAGATTTTATAGAAAACTGCAGGCTTCTTGATATGGATCTGGACAGACGTGTCGGGAAAAAGATAGAAAGAGACAAATACAAAAAATATAACCAGTTGGATGAAATTAAGGAAGCAATCGTTGTATATGAAAGGAATCGGGTAATTGGCGGCGGAGCCATCAGAAGATATGATGATGAAACGATAGAATTGAAGCGGGTGTTTGTACATACGGAATATCAGGGACGGGGCATAGGGAGCAGGCTTGTTTCCCTGTTGATGGAATGGGCTATAGAATTGGGATATAAGAAAATGATCCTGGAAACCGGGGAGTTATTGGTTGAATCCTGCGCTGTATATAAAAGGCTGGGTTTTCAGGTAATTCCGAATTATGGCCCGTATGAGGATATGCCGGAATCATTGTGTATGGCAAAGGATTTGAAAAGCAGGAGACAGGCAGATGCAGGATAAAGATTTTCAGGAGGGAACAGATGGATAAATGGTTTACTGTTGACAGGATAGATGAGGATACTTATATCATCAGCGAATACCGGCATTGGGAGGAAACACATTGTTATCTGCTGAATGGTTCCGGGCGGAGCCTGCTGATTGATACGGGGCTTGGGATCTGTAATATTTATGACGAGGTGGTGAAGCTGACAGACCAGCCGGTTACGGCTGTTGCCACGCATATTCATTGGGATCATATCGGAGGGCATAAATATTTTCCGGATTTCTATGCCCATGAAGAGGAACTGGGGTGGCTGTCGGGAAGGTTCCCTTTGTCTATGGAAACGGTCAGGGGCATGGTAGTTGACCGTTGTGAACTGCCGGAAGGTTATGATGCGGGCAGCTATGAGATGTTCCAGGGGAGGCCGTCCGTGGTTCTGCACGGCGGGGAAGAGATTGACATTGGCGGGAGGATGATAAAGGTGTTTCATACGCCGGGACATTCACCGGGGCATATGTGCTTTTGGGAATCGGAGCGTGGATATCTTTTTACAGGGGATCTGATCTACAAGGATACCTTGTTTGCGTATTATCCATCTACAGATCCGGGAGCTTATCTTTCCTCACTGGAAAAGATGGCGCTTCTTCCTGTGGAAAGAGTGTTTCCAGCGCACCATTCCCTGGATATCCAGCCGGAGATCATCGGTTGTATGAGGGATGCTTTCCAGGGATTGAAGGAAAGCGGGAAACTGCGTCATGGGAGCGGGACTTTTGATTACGGAGACTGGGCGGTCTGGCTGTGATGGGGTGTTTATGAGGGATGAAGGCAGGATGGAGACAGAAGATATTATTCTTGGAAATGCAAAATATGAGGATTGGAGATCGATATGCCGGAATGTCTGGTCAAGGTCGGAAACAGAGCCGCATATTTATCATGAGACTGGTATTGCCCTGGGCCGAAGTATGTGGGAAGAGACTTTTGAGGCTTTGAGGCCGTATATTCGGGAAGCATATGAATACGCATAAGAGAAATTTGCCAAAAGAAAGTGAAATGAGTGGAAATGGAAAGAGAGGATCTGGAATGAATACTTATCAGGTGATAGACGAAAAAAATTGGGAGAGAGCCATGCACTGTATGGTTTTCAGGGGAAGCGTGGAGCCTGCTTTCTGTGTGACATTTGAGGCGGATATCACAAATTTCCGGCGGAAGGTGAAGGCGCAGAATCTCTCTTTTACGCTTGCATTTGTGTATGCGGTTTGTACATGTGCAGATGAGATGGAAGCGTTCCGGTATCGTTTCCTGGACGGGAAGGTGGTTCTTTTTGACCATATTGATACTGCGTTTACTTATCTGAATCAGGATACGGGGTTGTTCAAAGTGGTTAATGTGCCGCTGCGGGGCAGTATTCAGGAATATGTGGAAACAGCGGGAAGAATTGCAAGGGAGCAGAAGGAATATTTTACAGGTCCTCTTGGAAATGATGTGTTCCAGTGTTCGCCTATGCCCTGGATTACCTATACGCATATCTCACATACCAATTCTGGGAAAAAGGATAATGCGACGCCTTTGTTTGACTGGGGGAAGTATTATGAGAAGGATGGTAAGATCGTCATGCCTGTATCCGTCCAGGCTCATCATTCTTTTGTAGATGGGATACATGTTGGACAGTTTGTGGATAGGCTTCAGAAATATTTGAAATCATTTTAGGGGCGGAAGTTGGATTATAACATAATAACTCTAAACTACCAAAGCACACACCTCCTCAAAAGGGACATGCTTCGCCGCCAGAGACCGGCCGGATATCCAGCAGCCGAATCATACCGCCTGCAAAGGAGGCGCATTTCTTAGGACGTGATTATGTGCCTGTCCTTATGTCTTTCCGTTATCCGAGCAAAACACAAGCCATCCATCATCCATGTCACAGGTTATGGATTCCGATCCCAGGTACTTTTGAATACAATAGTTTATGAATGGGGCTATCGGTTGTCGATTCAGAACATTTCCAATGCGATTCATGCAGCGGCTGGCCCATTTATATAAACGATGTTTATAATATTATTACACGTTAATAGCTGCCGCTTTGATATTTTAAGGAGGAGTTTATCATGGGATTATTTGGTGGAAATAAGAAGCTATGTCCTATCTGTGGAAATCCGGCGGATCTGTCTCTCCGGATATTCCCCGCAGGCTCCTGGTATCTCCTCCGCCCCGGCGGACGCCGTGACGGAAATTCAGAAATATAAGACGCTGATGGATAGCGGAATTATTACTCAAGAGGAATTCGCCGCAAAAAAAGCGCCAGTTGCTGGGTATTTGAGCACTCTTAAGAGGTAGCTGTGAAAGTTAAAATTGTCGGGAATATTCCGTAAAGTTTTGAGTTTCGCAATTACTTATACAATATTAAAAATAAGAAGGAGATACGCTGTGACAAAACATTTTTTTCGTTTTCTACTAACCCTTTCCATGATATTCTCTCTGATTCCTGCTGTCCCCGTCCTGGCGGCGACACACGCATATACCAGCAGCGTGATGGTGGAGGAACCCGTCGAGGGAAACAGGCCCGTCATGACAGGCACGTCCAATAACAACAACAACTATAACAAGCCCAAAGCTAAACCCGCCACCGTTGTGTCCAGGGTGGAGTGGTCCGGCGAGCTGGACCAAAACGGCTGTTTCAAGGCGGGCGTGGCTTATACCGTCACTGTCACCGAAGAGATCAGCCAGGACTTCAGAGGAGAGAAGAAAAATTTTTACTTCAAGGACAACCGGGCCCTCATCAACAAAAAAGCCGCTGTCATTGTCAGCCTGACCGACGATAACCGGAGCATCACCGCATCCTACACCTTCCCGGTTCTCAAAAGCAATGCCCAGGTGGCAGAGGACAAGGCCAGGGAAGAGTCGGAGAAGCGGGCCAGACAGGAGGCCAGGGAAGAGAAAGCCCACGCGGATGAGGTGACACGCCGATGGTCCCTGGCCCAAGCCGATGCCAACTACCCTCTGGGCCAGCCTCTCACGGTTGTCGTCAGCGAGGATAACGTGGATATGGCAAGGATCAGTCAATGGAGACAATGGTCGGGCTGGACAATTGAGGAGCGAGGCTCCCGTATCAGCAATGTCCTGGAAGACACTCTCTACACCCTTGATGGCGAGGTGATAACCAATAAGGACCTCCCCAGGATTCACCAATACTATCATGATACCTTTAATACTTACCGGATCACCCGGGTAGTCTATGATCTCTACCGCAAAATTGACTTCTCTCTGGCAGAAGAGATCAACGTAAAGGAATTCTGGCTCAGTCCCAAGTGCGACATCCAGGGAATTTTGGACAACATTGGCAGGGAATCTTACGCAGCCGACTGGGGCGGCGACAGGGACCGTTTTGCTACCTATGATCACATCCTCTTTATCCCTGATTCCCTCTATCCCAACGGCCCGACCTACACCGAAGGCTGCGGCGTTCCAGGCTGCCGGGTAATGCTTTACTCTGGAGACGACGTATACGCCGCTGCCAGGAAAGGCGTCTCTGCCGCCAGGGACTGGTGTACCAACCACAGCTACACTGCCAGGATCGTCACTCCTGACCGCCTCTACAATAGAGGAAGCTGCCAGATCGACGAATTGTTTTACTACTCCTGTTCCAGGTGCGGCCTGTGCGAGAATAACCCCAATCACACCTTCTACTATGAAAACAGTCCTGCCGACATGCATCAGGACAACGGCCAGTACACGGCACATGTCTATAACCAGAAAGTCGTCTCCGACGAGCACTTTCTGGGCATCAATGAAAGCGGAGACCGGGTCTATCTCTACGCCTGCAGATATTGTGGAATTGACAACCGGCAGAGCCAGCTGAGAAGCGGCAACGAGGGCCACAATAAGACCTGGACTCCGGGCGGCCCTGTTTACAACAATGCGATCAAAGCCACCCCTGAAAAAGACGGCCCTCACCATACCTTCGCCATAGCTGCCGATAAATTTGTCACCGCCAAGACCAGCGACGAATCCAAAAAGAGAGTACAGGATGCATCCAATCACAATCTTATCGACAAAGAGCTCCTGGGCCAGGACTACACGATAAATATTACCCGGCTCCAACTTGCATCCATCGCGGTGAAGATGACGGAGAAAATGACGGGCAGGGCCATTACTCCCGCTCCCGTCGGGAGCCTGACGGACACGGACAACCTATACGCCCTGAAAGCCTATGCAGCGGGTATCACAGGAAACGGCTCCACTGCCTTCGATCCCAACGGTATTGCAGACCGCCAGACAATGGCCGCGTTCTTTTATCAGGCGCTGATGTATGTAAAAAATAACTCTGACACCAGGTATACCGTCTACGCCTCCAAGCTTGACAGCTTCACCGACTCGGGCGAGGTTGCCGATTGGGCAAGACCGGGCATGGACTTTATGACCGGCCTGGGTCTGATGAAGTCTAGCAGCCAAAATACCCTCTCCCCTTATAATCCTTGTACCATCCAGGAAGCCCTTATCGTGGCTAACTACAGCCTGGATGCCGGAGGTATCGGCTGGCATCAGTGTGTTAAATCCGTAAAGGCTTTCAGTTCCTACACCAATATGATGGTCCACTACGCCTACGGCGACCGGATCTGGTTCACCAGCTCCTCCGGCTCCTGTATTGACCCTTATGGCCGCCAAAGCGCAGTAAACCCCAAAGACTTCTACTCCATTAAAGATCAATAATACTACAAAAAGCCCCTGAAAATAGCTAAGGGCGCCGTAAATTCATCAAAAGCAGATGATTTTGTTTCCCTTAAAATCATCAAATCACAATCGGAATTTGGAGGTAGATATAGAATGTTTATCAGGGAGTATCAATCATCAGATTGTAAGGAATTAGCAGAACTTTTTTATAATACTGTTCACACAATAAATGCCAAAGATTATAGTAAAGAACAGCTGGATGTATGGGCAACAGGGCAAGCCGATTTGAAAAAGTGGGATCAGTCATTTCAAGAACATTTCAGTATTGTTGCGGTTGATAGTGGCATTATCATAGGATTTGGAGATATAGATAAGTCCGGCTATCTTGACCGCTTGTATATTCATTTAGAGTATCAAGGAAAAGGAGTTGCTACCGCTATTTGCAATTGTTTGGAAAAGGCAGTTCAAAAGAATATTGTCACTCATGCTTCTATTACAGCAAAACCTTTTTTTGAGAAAAGAGGATATAAGGTTGTTAAAGAGCAACAAGTAGAAAGACAAGGAGTTTTTCTCACAAATTTTATAATGATAAAGGAGCAATAAATTTCAGTTTGTAAAGCCAATTTGTAAGCAGCTCCGATAGTGAGGACGGATAAATGTTGTAACACAAATAAGATGGTTTGCCGGATTTGCTTATACCGAATACAGGCAAATTTCTGGCAAACCATCAACACAGTCTGTTATAACAAATCAGAAATCCGGATGGCCAAATCATTGTAGATGCATGCAGGAATACTGTCATTAAAGGTATACTGGTTTGTGCCTATCTCATTTTCCAAGTCGTAAACCGTGACGATCTGTGTTAAAGGATTTACGATCCAATACTCTCTAACACCTGATGTACGGTATTTAAAGAGCTTAATGCCATAATCCCTGTGAGGAGTTGAAGGGGATGTGATCTCAATTATCCAGTCAGGGGCGCCATTACATCCCCTGTCGTCTATTTTGTCTTTATCACAAACAACAGAAACGTCTGGTTCAACATAATTTTTATTATCCTTATTTAAAAATACTGCAAAAGGAGAGATGAACACTTCACAGTTTCCTTTTTTTTGCTGTATATAGTTATCAATGACAGAAGACAGTCTGAAAACAAGCCTTTGATGAATAGTGCTTGGTGGAGCCATATTATAGATCTGTCCGTCTATCAATTCGGCGCGTTGGCCTTCTGGTAAGGCATAGATATCTTCAATTGTGTAATGGTTGGTATTCGCAAGTGCCATAATGATGGCCTCCTTTAGTTTGTTTTTCCTCATCGAAATATTCAGGCTCCCTGGAATCGTCGTTCATGCCGATAATGTAGTCGGCATTTTTGGTTATTTCATTTTCCAGGAAATCAATAATTCATTGCCTTTCCACTAATGGAATAGGTGCTTTATTAGATATTAACATCATAGCGGAAAAAAAATCAATAAAATTTTATAAAATTTTGAAAAGACTATCGACGTATTATATAACATATATATAAATGGCGATATAAGTTACAAGTAATCGCAAAAAGGCAACTATAGAGGAAAAAACGCGGGAATACGGTAAAAAGATTTGTTTTGAAGAGAATAGGACAAAGTGCTGTTTGTATATATATAAAGAAAACAGGCTTCCTATATTCAGATATATGGCACAAACGTGTTCTATAGCGATAGAGAGTCTGACGGAGGGATGCTATGGGCGCAGCAGTTCATACGGCAGATTTAAAAAATTTTGATATAAGGACAATTAGGCCGGATACATTAGAATATATAGAGAACGTGAAAATAAATACGGATTTACCAATCGAAGAACGAATGATGGAATTTGTGAGGCAGATCAAAAATCCTTATTTTTTCCGTTGTGGGAAACTGATTGTCCAGGTTGAGTATAGCAATACTGATAAATCCATTAATGATTGCCTGAAAGAATTTATTGAAAGCCAGATAAATTAGTACAGCGTTGCATTAGAACGTAATTGAATATGCCAGGAGAGTGAGTGTTTTGCGTGGTTATTTAGAAAGCATGTCTTGTCGCTCGGCGCAGGGCGGACACCCGTCCGAAGGGTATGCATTGGGAGATGTTTCGGAGACTGTCTATTACGCCACCCCATATTATCGGATTTCAAATGACGATGGAGATCTTGCCGTTTCGGGCAAAGGAGAAAGCAACAGCATCAGCAACCAGAGAAGTTTAATAGAAGATTTTGTGAAGGACAAACCGGAGATCATTCTCTGTGAGGAGAGAGTGGACGACGGTTTTAGCGGCGTGGATTTTCGGCGGCCTGCTTTTTTGCAGATGATGGAAGATGTTAAGGCGGGAAAGACAAACTGTATTATTGTCAAGGATTTATCGCGCTTTGGACGGAATTACATTGAGGTGGGAAGGTTTGTTCAAAAAATCTTCCCTTATTTGGGCGTGCGCTTTATTGCGGTAAATGACAATTATGACAGCGCAAAAGGAAATGATGTGGAGGACAGTATTATGCTGCCCTTTAAAAACCTGATGAATGATTCCTACAGCAGGGATCTCTCCGTAAAAGTAAGGAGCCAGTTTGAAATAAAACGGAAGAGAGGAGAGTTTATCGGTTCCTTTGCTGCCTATGGATACAAAAAGAATCCTGAAAATAAAAATCAGTTAGTGGTGGATGAGTATGCGGCTGCTGTGGTGAGGGATATTTTCAAATGGCGGATCTCTGGCATGAGCAATGAAAAGATAGCGGAGAAACTAAATGAACAAGGAATTTTATCGCCTGCAGAGTATAAACGGTCTCTTGGCCTTCGGTATCAAAGTGGATTTCATGTGGAAAAGCAAGCTATGTGGAGTCCGGTTGCCATAGGGCGGATTTTATCGAATCAGACTTATCTGGGATGGGTAGTCCAGGGGAAAAAGACCACCCCCAACCACAAAGTAAAAAAGGTAATTGAAAAGAATCCGGATGAATGGACGATTGTCAGGAATATGCATGAAGCCATTATCACAGAAGGAGACTTTCAGACCGTACAGAACCTGATCAAAATGGATACCCGGATAGCTCCGGGAAAAGCAAGGGTGTATTTATTTTCGGGGATATTGGAATGTGGAGACTGCAGGGCCTCTATGGTTCGGAAACTGGTAAGCGCCGGAAAGGATTCAGAGGGAAAACCAAGAAAATATCCTTATTATATGTGTTCTGGTTATAAAAAGGACAAATGCTGTACCAGCCATATGATTCGTGAAGAGGAGCTGGAAAAGGCGGTCCTGATTGCTTTAAATAGCCATATTTCCGCATTAATCAATTTAAAACAGGTGTTGACAATCCTGGAAAACACGCCCCGCTTCAGACAGGAGACGAAAAAGCTTGACATCCGGATGTTAAAAATGAATGAAGAGCTTGTCCGGGTACAAAACTTAAAGGTTTCTTTATATGAGGATTTGACGGATGGCGTGATTGATAAGGAGGAGTATTTTGAACTGAAACAAATCTATACAAAGCAGATGGGTGAATTGGAGAAAAAGAAGGCCCGCCTGAAGGAAGAGCAGGAATTGTGCAACATAGAAAATATCCGGAAGAATGAATGGATGGAATCTTTTTTACAGTGCCAGAATCTCTGTTCCCTGTCCAGGGACATTATTTTAAAGATGGTGGAGAAGATAAAGGTTTTTGAAAAAGGCCGTATAAAGATCGTGTTTCGATTCCAATACGATTATGAACTGGTTTTGCAAACCGCAGCAATATATAAAGAGTATCAAAGTCATGAGCATAAAGGGGAGGACTGTGATGGCCAGAAAAAGCAGAAAGGAAGGCAGCGTTCAAACCAGCGAAAGTTTTAGTAAAACCATTGGTTATCAGGTGGGATTCTATTTGAGATTATCGGATAAAGAGGCGGAGGACAGGAACAGTGAATCCATTGAGAATCAGTTTGCCTTGTTGAAGGATTTTATTAAAAACAAGCCTGATTTCCGCCTGATTTCCACGTTTACGGATGACGGAAAGACAGGGGCGAATTTTAAGAGAAGTGGATTTGAGCAGATGATGGATGAGGTGAGAAGCGGGCGGATCAACTGTATTGTGGTAAAGGACTTGTCACGTTTCGGAAGAAATTATCTGGAAGCAGGACATTATATTGAGCATGTGTTTCCCTTTCTGAATGTCCGGTTTATTGCGGTTACAGACGGTTTTGATACATTGACAGCTACCCCGGCTCAGTTGTCTTACCTGATTCCCCTTAAGAATATCATGAAGAACATAGATTATTTGGGAAAGGTGTTCTGCTAATTCTCTCTTTTTCGACAGATATACATTTATCAATCGCTTTTCGTTTACGTCCCTGCAAGGGATAATGTGTTTAGTCTGCGAGTTGCGTTTTTATTTCCTGCGGCCTTTCAAAACGGGGAATTTCTCCATGCCGGTATGAAGTTTGAGGCCGCGCTTGTCCATATCAGCGATAGCCTGCTCCAATAATGAAGAACCCCGCGCCACACGGTCATACTTGGTGACGAAGATGGCATCCGCTTTGCTTTTTGCGGCAAGGTTCAGGGCCTCATGCCAGCCGGGACGGTTCAGGGTGATTCCTTTTTCGCAAACCTGAACCTCACCGACAATATCAATGTTCTCACGATCCGCCTGGTGGCGGAGCAAGACATTCTGCGTTGTTAAGGCCATGCCCCCATCAACTTGATTTTCGTTTCCAACACGACAGTAAATAACTGCCCGTAATCTTTTTCTTTCCATGTTCCCTCCGTTCATACTTCCCCGACAAAGCGGTAAAAGATTTTAATGTCCTGCTGTTTCTGGCCGTCTATGACGGTTCGTTCACCGATCTCGATATGGTCGATCAGTTCATCAACCGTTTCCCGGTCAAGCTCCTGCAAATCCAGATATTTTTTTATGATAGAAGCCCACTTCTGAATGTCCTCCATATCCTGTCTGGCTTTGTCCGCTTCGGCAAGAAGCGCGTCAAGCTGTTCGGATTTCTGGATTCGTTCCTGCTCGCTTTTCTCGATCAGCAAGGAGAAGGTGGCTCCGGAGATTGTGCCGCTGACCTTATCCTCATAGAGCTTTGCTGTCATGTGTTCCAGCTCCTGTACACGCCGCCGCAGCCTTCCGATCTCCTGCTGGGTGGTTTCCCTCTTGGCAGCACTTTCAGCGGACGCCTGTTTTTTCAGCTTGTCCAGCACGGCGTTTTCATCTACCGTAACAGCCCTGGCATGGGCCTTGATCTCGTCCAGCACAAGATTCTTTAGCGTGATCTCATAAATCCGGTGCCAGGAGCAGACGCTGTGTCCGGTGGTGGCAAACCGTGAGCAATAATAGGAAGTGTATTTTTTTACTGTCCCATTTTTTCTATGCTGTGTTTCGCGGTTGGCTACAAGCGGATGGCCACAGTCTGCACAAGTCAGCTTGCCGGTGAACAGGGCTGGCGTTGGTGCTGCATTGTCCACACTGCGGAGTTTTGCAACACGGTTTATTTCTTGTACCGCCTCCCATAATTCGGAGGAAATGATCGCTTCGTGTGCGTCCTCATGGGTGATCCATTCCGTCTCCGGTTTCTGTATCTGGGTTCCGTCTTTGTAGGAGCGGGAGCCGGTGCGGTTCTGTGTAAGCGTTCCGAGGTACACTTTATCTCGCAGGATATTCCTGATCGTGGCATAGGCCCATGTTTTGGCATATTTGCAGGAGCCTTTCCCGTAGTGTGTCTCCCAATGCCAGCGGGGAGAGAGGATTCCCTCCTGATTGAGTGTGGCGGCGATCTTTCCATAGGAAATGCCGGAACGCCTCATTTCAAATATCCTCCGTACAATGGCAGCCGCTTCTTCGTCAATAAGGAGCTTGTGTTTATCGTCCTCACATTTCCGGTAGCCGTAAGGGGCAAATGCGCCGAGGTACTGGCCGCTTTTCTTTTTGGCATGGAGGACGGATTTTATTTTGTTGCTTAGATCCTTCAGGTGGTAGTCGTTCATCAGGCTGCGGAAATGCAGCATATCCGTGTTGTCACCTTCGCTGTCAAGGCAGTCCAGGACAGACACAAACCGGCAGCCCAGGGAGGGGAATACGACATCGGTATAACGCCCTACCTCCACAAAGTCACGTCCCAGGCGGGAGAGGTCTTTTACAAGGATCAGGTTGATCAGGCCGCTCCTGGCATCTTCCAGCATTTCCCGGAAACCGGGCCTTTGGAAGTTGCCCCCGCTGTACCCATCGTCCCGGTAGGTCTTTGCCTCCACCCAGCCGTTGAGCATGACAAACTTGGAGAGGATTTCATACTGGTTCTCGATACTCACTGATTCATCACCGGGGATATAATTCTTTGCCTTTGCAGAATTGGCGGCATCCTCCACGCTCAGGCGGCAGTAGATACCGACCTTATACAGCTTTTTCATAGTGATCCCGCCTTTCCTGGTTCAGTGCATCGTCTACATTCCCGACATACCGGTAATACACCTTAATGTCACATACCCGAAGGCCGTTTACTTTCTTTGTGTCCCCGACCTCAATCCGTTCCACAAGCTCAAAGAGGATGGTTTCGTCCAGCTCCGTGATCTCGGTATAGCGCCGGATCACCTCTGTCCAGTGGTCGGCATCCTGCCGGTTCTCCAGGTGTGATTTTACCTTCCGTTCCAGTTCGGGGACAGCCCCGGCTTTTTCCGCACGTTCTGATTCATATTTTTTCATCAGCGTCTGGAATACGGTCTGCGGGATCGTCCCGGCGCATTTATCTTCATAGAGGTTCTGCATCAGGCGTTCCAGCTCTGAAATCCGTGCCACCGCTGTTTTCAGTTCCTGCTCGTAAGAGGAAAGGCGGGTGCGGGCTTCTTTTTCTTTCAGCCGGAGGATCTGCTGTGCCAGCCGCTGCGGGTCATGCTCTGCAAACCGGGCCTTTTCCCGGATGTCCGCAAGCACAAGCTGTTCCAGCACATTTTCATAGATGGTGTGGACAGTGCAGGCGCTTTTCCCGCTCCGGGCGTAATTGCCGCAGATAAAGGAGCTGTACCGCCCCGGACTGCCATCCTTATAGGTGAATTTCTCTGTGTGGTTACGCATTTTGAATCCACAGTCGGCACAGTAGATAAGGCCGGTAAAAATGCTTTTATATCCGTCAGAGGTTTTCTTTTTCCGTACACGTTTCTGGTCTATGCTGACCACCGTATCCCATACTTCCTGGGAAATGATCGCCTCATGCGTACCTTCCACACGAATCCATTCGTCCTCCGGCTTGCTGACCAGCTTGCGGGATTTATAGGACATGGTTCCGGTCTTGCCCTGTACCATGTTGCCAATATAGACTTCGTTGCGGATAAGGTTTTTCACCGTGGCATCCGCCCATTGGTGGTTGACACGGCGGGGGTCGTTCTGCCCTTTCCTCTGGTAATATAACGTGCCGGGGGACTGTATGCCTTCCTCGTTGAGTATCACCGCGATTGCATGGAATCCCATGCCGGATGCTCTCATGGCGAAAATGCGGCGCACGACAGGGGCCGTATCTTCGTCAATGACAAGGTGGTGCTTATCCTCTGGGTCACGCCTGTAGCCGTAAGCTGGGTAAGTCCCCATGAATTTCCCGTTTTCAGCGCAGGCTTTTTTAACCGCCTTAACTTTCTTGCTGGTGTCCCGGCTGTAAAATTCGTTAAATAAGTTTAAAAAGCACATAACGTCCGTACTTCCGTTATCGCTCATGGTGTCGATCCCGTTATTCAGGGCGATAAACCGGCAGCCGATGGAGGGGAAAAGATAGTCCGTGTACTGCCCGAACTCTATGTAATTTCTCCCGAACCTGGACAGGTCTTTCACCAGGATCAGGTTGATACGTTTCGCCTTTGCATCTTCGATCAGCCGCTTTACGCCGGGCCGGTTGAAGTTCGTACCGGAATATCCATCGTCAATATACACATCAACTTCGTTCCAGCCGCGCTGGCGCACATAATTCTGGAGGAGAAGTTTCTGGTTTTCAATGCTGACGGATTCCCCGTCCCGCTCATCGTCATTGGAAAGGCGGCAGTAAATGCCGACATCGTATGTTTTGTCAATCATCTTTATTTTACCTCCCGACAATCTCAGTTTCATACCTCATGCGGCGTGATGGCTCCGCAGGTTTTACCCTGCAGGAATATGATACCCAAAACACCACCGCCACGCAAGGATGCGGATGGCCAAGAGGTTATTTTCATGGTTAAGTGGCGTGGCCGGCACAGGCGGCAGGGGGCGGGGAGAACTCTGCCATAGCCCGCCTGACAGCGAGCTGCTCCAAAGTTTTTCCCAGATCCTTTTCGCCGGAGAAGAAGCTGGTCACACGGTATATGGTATTCCCGATCCTGACCTCTTTGTAAGAGGTGGACGGGTTATTTAATGCGGCCTGGTTTTCCATAGTCGCACCTCCTCAATACAGCCTATATGTCAATGTATGAAAATACAGGTTGTCTCTATTCGATAAAAACAAGGACAGCCGCACCGGTAAGGTTGGGACCGCTATAACATAGTGGCATGGCTCCGGTGTGGCTGCCTTTTTATTTTTTGTTGCGATTACCCGCCGTATTTGCCACGCATCCCCGGCGGGAGGGGATATTACAGGCCGCCCCTGGCAGGGCTGTCATAACTCCGCAAACACCGTTTTACTCGTATGCCGCAGGGTTCCCCCTCAAGTCTGTGGGAGGTCGTGAGAAAGTATCTTTAACCCCCGCGCTGTCATCGCGCCCGGATTGCCAGTCCGGGTCTAAAGCTCCGTTTATCGCTCCGGCAGCCTGGTTTCATCACCTCCTGCAAGCTGCCATCATCGCGCCGGGCCTTATGCCGCTACTCACGCGGGTTTCGTGCCTGTAATACCGTATATTCAGTTTTCAAAGGCCATGAGGTCACGGGAAAAGCGTGTCCTTCTAATAACCGTGAGAAAAAACGGCCTTTTTTGAAGTCTGTTACAGGACTTTTTTCAAATATTTCTCCATGTTCCGAAGGCCGTGCTGGATGGAATCGCTGACAGCCCTGATGCTGACGCCCTCGCTTTTGGCGATAGTGGCCATGTTAAGCCCCATGAAATAGTAGGCGTTGATCCGCTTGGCCTGCTTGTCCGGCAGAGTGGCAATCGCCGCGTGGAGCTGCTCCATTGTCACCTTGCGCTCATAAATCTCACAGGGGGTCATGGCTACAAACAGGGCGTCATACTCAATGCCATCGCCGCGATCCAGTGAATAGTGCGCGTTATGGTAATATGTACGGCGGCGGTATGCGGCCTCCAGACGGTCATACTCCAGCATGATAGCCGCCACTTCGTCAGGGACTTCGATGATACAGTCATTTTTATAGAAATTGGGATAATGCTCCCGCAGGTTGATCTTTGTCATGTTTTCCTCCATTTCAGTTCGCAGGTTGATGGGTAACGATTTGAAATGGAGGCTGGCGGGCCGCGACACCTTGGGTAAACAGCGAAATCCGGCAAAATTCGACAAAGAAAAACGCCAGACAGTCGTAATGACCATCTGGCGTACTTTTTCAGCAATACCGCCTTATTATACGTCTTATATATGTTTAATCGTGCGTTTTCTTTCGTGCAGTGGTCTACGGGCAAACCGGTGATTTTTTTAAGTAATCACCAACCTTAAATCCATAGAGAAAATGAAATAAATAACCGCCCACGAACAGCTCCTTCAACGGCTGTCACAGGCGGTAACGCAAATATGCCCTGCCGTAAAAAGCCGTTTTTTTTGTTGGCCTTTTATCAGGGCTATTTTGTATATTCAGTTTTCTAAAGGCGCATGATAAGCACATATCTATACGCGCAAGTGGGTAGTAGTAACATTTCAACCCGCACGATAGAATGTAGTAGAGGTGAGCAATCATGCAGGAAGATATGTTTTTGCATATGGGCCAGCGCATCAAGGAAGCCAGGGAAGAATGTGGCCTGACCCAACAGGAGCTTGCGGAACAGACCGGAAGGGGCCTCCGCCATCTGCAGGATATAGAGAAGGGCAGGAAAAATCCGTCTTTTGATATACTGGCATCCTATATCAACCGGTTAGGCATTGCGCCTAACGAGCTGTTTTATGCGGATGTTCCGGCAGTAGAAAAGGAAGTACAGCACCTTATGGGAAAGCTCCTGGCCTGTACAGAGGATGAACGAGCAATTCTCTTAAAAACTCTGGACTGTATGGCAGACCAGTTTATCAGCAGGCACTATCAGTCGGCTGTCGAACAGCAAGAATCCAAATAAACCGGCAGACAAGAAAATTTGTAGCTGCCGGTTTATTCTGTGTAGACAATATGATGTTGATTGCAGCGTTTTTTCCCACAATATACAAATATTTTTTAACTCAAATAAGTCTCCGCCCTAATTCTTCCGCCTGTTTCAGGTAATGGGTCTTTACAATCGTACCCTTTTCTAAAATACCAGACGCCAATACCATACCGCTGTCATTCCACCTCATACCCCGGCATAATTGTTGATAAGTTGCCACGGCTCCGTTAAATACTTCCGGTTCATTTTCTCCCGCACACATCAACAATACTGCTTCGGAAATTTTCACTTTTATAGGACTGTTTTCTCCCAACAATGAGTACACTTTTTCCATTGTTGCCTGAATACTGGAAGGAAAAGCATAAAAGTATACTGGTGCAGAAATCGCAATCACATCTGCCTGCTGTAAAAGCGAGATAAATTTCCCATTAAAATCATCATTAAATGAACAGGGAACCCCTTTGCTCCAACAAGTATCACAAGCACGGCAGCCGGAGATTTTTGCAAATGCAGCCTCGTATTTTTCTGCATGATGTCCCGCTTCTTTTGCTCCACGGATAAAGGCATCAGCCAGCAGATCGCTATTTCCATGCCGCCGCGGGCTGCCTGTCATAACCAAAATATTTTTTCCCATAATTACCACCTTCCTATTTGTATTTGATTCCATTCCGTTCCGAATACTTTAGTAATCCAAATGCAATTACCAATACAATCAGCTCATAGATACCAAGCGTATGCCAGATGATTCCTCTGCCCAAAAGCCTAGGGAGAATGAGAATAACGGCAGTATTGGCAATCAGCCCCCGCACTATGTTCAGGATAATCGCCTCACGGGAGCGCTTTGTGGAGTAAAAATAAGCTGACAGCAACGTATTCACACTGGCAATTATAAGCCCCCAGCAGCACTTCCACATCTGTTCTACGGCAAAGCCCGTAGTTTCCGGATCAGCTCCAAACAACCTGCATAGTTGTGAACCCAGGAAAAGATAACCCGCAAAACATACCATACTTCCGATTGCGCTAATATAGATACCGGCCCGCAGGTAGAACTTCAAATCCCTTTCCTCTTTTGCCCCATAAGATTGCCCAAATAAGGGCTGCAATCCTTCTGACGCCCCAAAAAAGATTGCCTGGGTGAAAGAGGAAACATAAGAGATTACCGAATAAGCATTGATCCCTATATCCCCATATCCGGCCAGCAGCACATAATTGGTGCAGAGGGTTGTAATCGGAGGTGAAATCTGTGCAATAGCCTCCGGCAGACCTCGAAAAGCTATTTTGCGGAACAAATTGAGGCTGATCGGAACACGCCGGAAACTTAAACTTCCCTGCTTCATCAGGAAATGGCTCATTATGATGAACAAACTGACTGTCTGGGAAATACCGGTAGCCACAGCCGCACCCATCAATCCCATTTTGAGAGGGAATACAAACAGCCAGTCCAGAAAGATATTCAGCACCGTTGCCACACCTGTCCCCACAGCCACACGCCCGGAAGAACCGTCATTACGGCAGAATCCCATCAGATTGACATTTAAGGAAGAGGGAATCCCAAAAATTGCCCACCAGAATAAATATTCCTCAACCAATGCGGCATAACTTTCCCTGGCTCCCAACAGCCGAACAGCCGGACGGGTAAAGCAGGTTCCGCCTATGGTAATCAGCACACCTACCAGCAAAATTACCAGAAAAGAATGCATAAAAGCACTTTCAGCACCTTCTTTATCACCACGTCCCAAGCGAATCGCCACTATGGTAACACCGCCGATAGTAACCAGTGAATTAAGGGCTTCAGCAATCAGGACAAAAGGCAGCGCCAGATTGACAGCCCCCAAAGCCTGGGTTCCCACACCACGGCCAACAAAAATACCGTCCACTACAGAAAAAAGGAAAAAGCAAGTGTTGGCCAGTGCCGCAGGGACTACATACTTAATCAGATTGTTTCGCTCATTAGTTGTCATTCTTTGTTTCGTCATACTTCTTTGCTCCTGATTTATTCTCCAAACCAGCATTTGACATATGCCGCAAGTCCTGGAATGAGTTTTTTAATTTCTTTGTTTGATGTATTGATACACAGGTGATAAGATTCCTTGTTGCCCCAGTCATCATCACTTAACAGTTCTCTGTATGCCGTGCGCTCCTTATCAATCCGCTTCATCATAAGAACGATCTCCCTGGGGGAATAGTGTTCATCCTCTTTCATTCTGCTCATACAACGGGCCAGTTTTGATTCCTGGGTTGCATATACAAACAGGTTTAAGGGGGTCAGTTCCCTTAGAATCACATCCGCGCACCGTCCTACGACAACACAGTTCCCCTGACCGGCCAGTTCTTTGATAACCTGCTGCTGGGCAACCGCAAACTGCACCGACTGATGTGTTGTCGGGTGCATCTGATGTGTGAATCCGGCAAATCTGCACCCGATTGTCGAGGGATAGAGAACCCGGAAATTCTTTTCCGACATATGAGCCGCATAATCTTTGGACAGTCCATGCCGCTCGGCAACCATTTCAATAATTTCATCATCATAGCAGGAAACACCGAGTTCATCCGCTAACCGTTTTCCAAGTTCCCGTCCGCCGCTGCCAAATTCACGGCTGATTGTTACAATATTCATCCTTTTCCTCCTCGTAAAATATCTTGAACATGGCTCTTTAACAGATTGGTATGTTCAGAAAATAATTGTAAAAGCATCTGTTGTTCTGAATCACTCATATGGGATAATGCGGAAACTTCTGCTGAAATCACTTTATCAACCGTCCTTTCCGCAAAGTTTATTCCTGGCTCTGTTAGTTCAATAGGTTTGTGTCTCCGTCCATTATTGTGATTCAGCCGCAGGAATCCTCTGGCCTTTAACTGTTTCAATGCGGAGTTGATAGTCTGCTTTGGTTGATGTAAGGCAAATGCCAATTCGCTTTGTGTCGGCTCCCCGTCGTCTACCCTAAGAGAGTACAATACCCAAAAAGCACATTCGGATAATCCGCATATTTTCGCTGTATTGCGGTATACATAATCCATCTCTTTAAAGAGCTTTTGATAGACTAAACAGCGCATATGTATATCATCTTTTTTCTCCATACAATACCTCCATAGCTTAAAGCACAGTATTACTCTAACTGACGAAAATCCTCCATTTGGGAAACATCCAATTCAAAAGCAATTTCATTTTCACCTTTTAAAAGCTCATATCCCCACATTGTTTCACTGGGCTTATAATAATTCTTAATAAGGCGATTTACGACAATACCGCCTTGAAGGTGAAAAAAATCCTTTAATGGTTCCACTCCTATGATTCCCGTTACACGCAGCGCAACATTGCACTCTAAAGCAATAATCACCCCGCAATCTACTTCTGGTGCTTCCACAGAGGAATGTACTTTTAGTAGCCTGTTTAAATCCACAAGGGTAAAATTTTCGCCCTTAATACTGCAAATACCGCAGATATATTCTGGCGAATGAGGCACATTGGTTATCTGTTCCGGCAATGGTATTATGGTCACAATATCCTTGACAGAAATCATGTACAGAGAATTTTCCACATAAAACAGCAAAACAGATCTGCCTTGTTTACAGTTCTCCACATTGAAAACCTCCCCGCCCTATCCTTTTTTCAGGTTCCTTATTTCACGCCGGATTCTTCGACATACTCCCTGATTATCCTTTTCACTTGCGAGAAGTTTTTTCAGACGTGCCTCCAGTAATTCAACCTTTGCTTTTGAATCCATTTTTAGTAATCCTCCTGTTCTAAATCATTGTTAAAATTAAAAACGCCCTGGCTATTTTTCAATAACCGGGCGCACCCGACATCTTCTCTGACTGAACAAGTTTCCCTGCCGTACCGCTGCGGCGGCCAGTCCTCCGATGATAGATTGTTTATTTAGTATTTCAAAATTGCTGTCAGGTTACCTATTCATTCCTCCCATCTTTATAGTGTCAAATTTTTTCCGGTTGTTTCTTCTGTTTCATATAGAGAGCAATACAACATCCCGTAGCAATCACTTCTGTAATAGGGAATGTGAGCCACACATAATCAAGTCCCCAGAAGTGCAGCAGCCATGCCAGAGGAACCAAAAGAATAACCTGGCGTAATACAGTTACAAAAATGCTAGCGCTCCTGCGCTCGATTCCCTGAAAATATACCACAAACATCATGGCAATTCCGGCCGGGAGAAAATTACAGCAGATTGTCCGAAATGCCCGGCATCCAATGGCAAGCACGGCAGGCTCCTTTGAAAAGATACCTACCAGTCTGTCGGGGATCAGCATAAATACCGCCATTCCCACCAGCATAACCGTACAGGAAATACCTATGGAATATTTTAGAGTATCCCGAATCCTTTTCTCCTGCTTCGCTCCATAGTTATAACTGATGATCGGCAAGATAACCTGCTGCAATCCCATAAGCGGAATAAAGAAAAATGCCTGCACCTTATAATAAATTCCCAAAACAGTAACCGCATCCTCCGTGAGCTGCTTTAAAATCAAGTTCAGCCCTACAATATATAGTGTGTATAAAGACTGCATGACAATAGACGGAAGTCCCTCTTTATAAATTTGCAGACATATCCTTTTGTCTAGCTTTCCTTTCCGCACATCATAGGTACGGCAGACACCAATCAACACGATCAGCATTGCCAGCCATTGGCCGATCACGGTAGCAATAGCAGCTCCGGCCGTTCCGGTAGCAGGCAAACCAAACATTCCAAAAATAAAAATGGGGTCAAGCACAAGGTTCACAAGAGCGCCCACAACCTGCGCTACCATAGGAATTACCATATTTCCCTTTGCCTGTAACATCTTTGTGCAGTTTGCCTCAATAAAAAGACCTGGAGCAAACAAAAAGACAATTCTCGTATAAGCGATCCCGGCCTCCCGCACAGCCTCCTGGTTTGAAGATAAGGCATAATATCCTTTCATCGCCAACAAGCCAAATACCGTAAACACCAGACCATTCAAAATCCCTAACAGAAATCCATTCCGCACAATATCGGATTGCTTTGCTTTTTCGCCTGTTCCATCCATCCGAGAGATCAAAATGTTGATTCCCGCACCGGTTCCCGTAGCAACGGCGGTCATTAAAAGCTGAATCGGATAGATCAGCGAGACAGCAGTAAGTCCGGCTTGGGAATAAATAGAAACAAAGTAACTGTCCACCACGTTATAAATCGACTGGATCAGTAATGCAAGCATAACAGGCGGCGACATCGTGAGCAGCAATTTGGGAATCGGTGTTTTTTCCATATTCGATACCATACCAGGATACTCCTTCCATTCTTTTGTCAACTTTCGTATTATAAACCGTGTAGTAACTACACGGTCAATAGGGAAAATAAAAATCGCCCCGGAATTTTTCAGGGCGATTCTTATTTCACAGATTCTGTTCTACGAGATGAGCCTTAATTTCGCAATCATATTCAGGATAATCAAAAAGCTGAAGGCCAATTTCTTCCGCAAAGACAATATCCGTCTCATAATGATATTCTTTCAGCCACTGGAAGAGAGGGCCAAAGTCCGCGTTTTCTTCCGTTATATGCAAGATAAATACCGCATACTTTCCTTTTGGCAGGATATACAGATTTTCAGGGGCGACATGACTGTAATCATGTTCTCCCGTTTTCAGATACTCCCTCCGCTTGATGAATTTCCCTTCCTTCATTTTCTCCATATCAATCATATAGCCGTATTTTCGGCGGATCGTCTGTGTCTGCTGCAATTCTTCTTTGGCAGCCTCCAGGAGATTGGCGTGATACCAGATCTGATCCTGTTTTAAGACGCCGGCAACCACTGTTTCCGCTTCAAATTCTTTTAAACAGATTTCCTTGGGCTTGTCTTTGCTTTGGATACGCTGGTTTTCTTCATCATACCAAAGAATATCATCGGCCACTTGCTGGTAATAGGAACTAAGCTGTAATGCCTTGCTTCTGTATTCCAACAACAGTTTTGTAATCTTTGCGTTGTCGTGAGAATCCAAAATCCTCTTTATTAAATCAAGCGGGACACTCAGCTTGCGGCAAATTGTGATAATATCAAGCTGCCACAGATTCCACCTGGAATAGTAGCGGTAGCCATTATTTTCATCAATATAGTCCGGCGTCAAAAGCCCCTTATTGACATAGAAATGTATTGTATCTTTTGAAAGGCCGGTAAGTTTGCTGACCTCTCCGATCAGATAACGCTCCGCACTCATATTGACACCTCCACATTTTTGTATTCTGATTATCCTGAATTATTTATAATACTGCCCATTCTACAGAATTTCCAAGCTGCTCTATAAGACAGAATAATTCCTCTGCCTGAATCCATATCGTTGCCGTATTGTCATTCGGATGAATCCCTATCTCCCCGCCTTTAAACTCCACATCAATCAGTACCGTTACCCGATGTTCATGGTCATTCAAGACGCCAAGAGGCGTGACCTCTCCTTTTGATAACCCAAGCACCTTGTTTAAATCGGTTTCAGACGCAAAGGACAGCCTGCGGGTATTTTGCTGTGTTTGCAGCAGCTTTAAATCCACCCGCTTTTCTTTTTTCAAAACCAACAGAAAGTATTGTCTCTTTTTGTCATCCCGCACAAATAAGTTTTTTGCAATATTATCAGTGCTATCCAGTCCAAGATGGTCTATTTCCTCGATTGTATAAACTGCCTCATGGGTAACTTCTTTATAGGAAACTCCCCGGCTGTCCAATAACTGAAATATCTCCTTTTTTGTCATACTCATATTGCACCTCTTATATGATTTTCCACCCAGGAGGTGTCCTCAAAATAGTTGATACGCATAGCAGCCCGCACATCATGGAGTGTCCTGGCTGCTGCCATCTGTGCTGTTTCACTACCATGTCGAAGAATCTCACAAACTTCCGGGATACGCTTTTCCCACATCCTGCGCCGTTCCCGTATGGGAGCAAGTTCTGACTGTATAACATTGTTCAGAAATTTTTTGATTTTCACATCACCCAAACCGCCCCGCCTGTAATGGTCTTTCAGTTCATCGAGATCATGATACTCTGGAAGGTATCCAGAAAAATATTCAGTGCGGCAGAAAGCGTCCAAATAGGTAAACACCGGGTTGCCCTCCACAGTTCCCGGATCGCTGACAGCGAGATGATTAGGGTCAGTAAACATGGACATTATTTTCCGTTTGATCTCGTCCGGCTCGTCAGAAAGATAAATACAGTTTCCCAATGATTTACTCATTTTCGCTTTGCCGTCAATACCAGGCAACCGCAGACAGGCACTGTTATCCGGCAGAACGATTTCCGGTTCCGTAAGGGTGTCACCATACACTGTATTGAACTTGTGGACAATTTCTTTGCATTGTTCCAACATAGGCATTTGATCTTCACCGGCAGGTACATCCGTTGCCTGGAAAGCAGTAATATCCGCTGCCTGGCTGATTGGATAGCAGAAGAAACCGACCGGTATACTGGCTTCAAAATTCCGCATTTGAATCTCGGACTTCACCGTTGGATTTCTTTGCACACGGGATACTGTGACCAGGTTCATGTAGTAAAACGTGAGTTCCGTTAATTCCGGTATCATAGACTGAATAAAAATTGTTGATTTTTCCGGGTCAATCCCGCACCCCAAATAGTCCAGAGCTACTTCCAAAATATTTTCTCTCACCTTTTCCGGATGTTCTGCATTGTCAGTCAGCGCCTGGGCATCAGCAATCATAATAAAAATTTTATCATACAGCCCGGAATTTTGGAGCCGGACACGCTCTTTCAGTGAACCTACATAGTGTCCTACATGAAGCCTCCCTGTGGGGCGGTCGCCTGTTAAAATTATTTTTTCCATATTTGTCAGTCACTCCTTCATTATAATGATTGCTCTGGCTCCAGCACTACTTCTCATATGAACCATAAAATTTACGACAACATATTAAAATGCGCCTGGTTATTTTTCAATAACCGGGCGCACCCGACATCTTGTCTGACTGAACAGATAATTTATCTGCCGTGCTACTGCGGTAGCCAGTCCTCCGATGATAATATGTAATTTTCTATTTCTGTGAAGCCAAACAACAGCTATTATTTTAAATCGACTATATATGATTGTCAAGTTGCTACATAGGGAATGTTTTCAATCGAAGCAACTGCCAGATCACTGTTTTGCCGGAAGCTATACAATTTCGGGATAAAACTGGCAAGCAAGGCAGAGTGGTACACACTCTGCCGTTTTGCTCCGCAAAACCGCTTGTTGGGGGAGGCCCCCAATCCCCCGAACAGCTCCGTGCCGGAGCTGGCTGCGCGTTCCCCTGGAACGCTTCTGATAGGCCGCTGGCCTACTAAATGACTCCCTTTTCAAAAAAGTGTTTATATCCTATGATTTTATCCGTTTACCTTGTCGATTTTGCAAAAATAATTGTACAATACCTATAAACATGATATAATAAACAAATTAAAGTAAAATCGTGTAGGAGATAAAGCATTATGAGTAAACGAGTTTATATTAGCGCAGATTATTCAGAAAACAGCGGAGACCGCGATGTTGTCAACTTACTTAATAAGTGGGGTAATGATAATCTTCATAAAGTAGATTTTGTTGATATGGCTAAAGTGGTTTCAGGTAGTGTTTCCAAAGATCCCGATTGTCGTATTTGCGATTTGAAACGTGAATTCAACCAACAAATAAATGCGTCATCGGCTGTTATTATTGTCATTGGTGATAGAACTGCATCACGGGAGGCTGGTAGTGCTTGCTCGCGTGAAAACAACAGTCAAGCAGAATGTCGATGTACGCCATATAAACAAAATGCCAATGGCTCTAAACCTTGTCGTGTATCATCGACTGTTCCTTCCGGAGAATCTAATGTTGGGAATATAAATAATTATTCTTACCTCAGACACGAGTTTGAGCAAGCGAAAAAAAGCGGAAAGCCCATCATTGTTGTCTATAATTCATTACGCAAGGAAGCAAACTGGCTACCTTTCTATATGAAGGAATATGGATTAAATGCACAACCATTTTGGATAATAAATAATTTTGGTCAAAAGGTTGGAAACTATGATTACATAAAGAAGGCACTTGGATATGTATAAATATTTAAAGATATGCAGTGCATGGGCATTGAGTGCAATAACTATAATCTTCACTTTTATTCCAGAAAAATGTTTCAGCCAATATAAACTGCCAATAAATGTATCCGAAGAAGTGCATATTATACTCAATCGTATCTTAACATATATTATTGTGTTTATAATATCAGCAGTATTATACCAATGGTACTTGCAAACTAGAAAGGAAGTTACTATAAAAGGTAAGAATTACCGTATTCAAATTGAATATGGAGATTTATTGCAAAAACATGATTACAAAAAGGTAATTTCATTTGACGAATGTTTTACAACAAGTGTAGGCCCTGCTCCATCTGATGTAAATGCAGACTCTATTTGTGGACAGTTTTTGCAAAGCCATCCTATTTCTACACAAGAAATGCAACTTTTGATTGATAAAGCACATTTGAAACCGATGAGAAGTAAGTCAAAATTTCAAAGTAAGACCAGGTATGAATCTGGTAAGTTAGTACCATACAATGATTTTTTATTGATGTCATTTGCAAAATTAAACGAAAACGGAAGAGGTGAAATGACCCGTGATGACTTCCTTGATTGTCTGTCTCTGCTGTGGAAAGAGATTGATACATATTACGGGCAAAAAAACGTATGTATATCCATTTTAGGGTCAGGTGTTACTTATATGGGAGATGAATCACTTTCACAGCAGAAACTACTAGACATCATAATTGCTTCGTATAAATTAAGTGCTCATAAAATCAAACCTCCTTATCAGTTATTTATTATATGCAAAGAAAGTGATGACTTTTCTTTAAATAAAATTGGAGAATCTATATAAAATTAGAGAGTCTACTATTGGCTTCATCAAACAAACATACCGGCTTCAGTTTATCGGACAGTTATCCATTACAGATAACTGTCCATTTAATAGGCGAACAAAAACACCAAACTTAAAAAACATAGATGGAAAAATATCTGCCATACTCAAAAATTGCACAGTGGAAATGTGCATAACCGGCCATTCCGCCATGGAAAACGCCGTTCACAGCCCATGGAAAAGTAAAAAGAACTTTCCCACAGCCTGCAAACAGCGTTTCCCACAGCTCCATAAGATGGCCGGTTATACACATTCCCACTGCGCCGAAGGCTGCTGAATCCATCCCTTTCCTTCCTGTCATAAAAGCGGATCAGTGCGGTTCGCTGTCTCTTTTTCCTTCTCCGGTGTTTCCCTGTTTTCTTTCTCCTTCTCTTTTTCCTTTTCCTCATATCCCAGCAGCCGTGCAACATTGGCCTTCGCCATCTGCAGGTCTTTCATTTCCTGCCGGACAGCGGAGTATTCCGGGTACAGCTTTTTCTTTTCCGCCAGCAGCCCGGCATACTCTGCCTGGATACTTTTCACCGTTGGCAGCTTCTTGATCCCCATCTCGTCAAAGGCTTTCTTCGCCGCCTTATGGAGCAGAATATCCCCCTCATGCTCCGCCAGGAATTTCTTGGAGTACCCGGCCTTCCGGTATGCCACATAGACCTCGCGGGTCTTGGCATAGTTGATGATATGTTTCCGCAGAGTGTTCAGCTCCGCCATTCGCGCATCCGCCGCCTTGATCTGGCCGGACAGCACATGGAACCGGGCCGTAACCTCGTCTGTCTTTTTGCAGAGCGTCCCATAGTCCAGCAGCTTATGCTCCGTCAGGAAGTTCAGGGTCTGCGCCATCTGTTTCAGGTTAAATCCCTGCGCCCACCTTGCATATCCGGCTCCTTTTCCCTCCGCAAGTTTGGCCTGAATATCCACCAGCAGATTGATATGCTGGCTCTGGATTTTCTTTGCTTTCTTCCGTTCGGGGGAGAGTTGCTTTTCTCCCACAATGACAGCGAGAATATCCCCTTCGGAATATCCTTCTTTCAGGGAACGCAGCCTTGTAAATTTTTTCTGCCCCGGCCCCTTAAAGGCTGGCTGTTTCCCGGCCTTGTATTCGTACCCGGCATCCGCCATCAGCTTTAAAAACGCCTGATAGTCCTTCGGCTTCTCTGCCAGAGCCGCGTCAATGGCCAGCCGGAGCTTATCCTGGAAGGAAGGGGCCTTTTTATCCCCCAGCCATTTCCCGTAATGGGTCTTTCCGGTCTTGGGATTCTCCACAACCGAAAGGTTATTTTCCAGGCACAGCTTGTCGCTGGCCCGGCGCAGGGCAAAGCTGGAACCGAGAAAGTTCCGGTACTTATGCTTTCCGTCCATGCAGGTGGAATTATAAATGATGTGCGTATGGATATGGGCGTGGTCGATATGGGTAGCTACGACAAACTGGTGCTTTCCCTTCGTCCAGCTCATGGCCAGTTCATAGCCGATCTTCTGCGCCAGCTCCGGAGTGATCTCTCCCGGCTTGAAGGACTGGCGGATCTGATAGAGCAATACATCATTCTCCGGGATCTCCCTGCCGGTGTAATCGGCATAGGCCCGTTTGGTCAGCAGCATTTCATTGGCGGCGGTGGCCGGATCGCAGCCATAGGCGGTCACTAATTCCGTTCCCAGCGTCTTATCCGGATTGGTCGCATAATCAATCCGCTCCTGAACCGTATAGGCCACGGATTGATTCTTAATCTTGTGCATGGGGATAAGGCGTGTGGTTGCCATGGATCATACCTCCTTCCCTTCGTTTCCTCCACAGGAAAAGCCAGCCTCCCCCGGCTGGCCTCTTTAAAACAATCTTCATTTTCTTTTGGCCTCCTTCCATTTTTCCAGATAGGGCCTGCACAGTTCCTCCGCCTTTTTCGTATCTTCCGGGGTCAGCTCCCGGCAGCCTTTTGTCAGGCGGTTTTCATGGAAACTCTGGCAGTCCTCCAGAAGCCGGTCAAACAGTTCCTCCGGGGTCTGGCAGAGATACCCGTCCTCACAGTAGGGGAGATTGTCGTACCATATGATCCGCAGATACCCCTTTTTCGTTTTCACCACTTCCAGCTCTTTATCCATATCCATATAATCCCGAAAGATTTCTAAGACCTGTTCAAAGCTCATGTCCTGTGTTACCTCCTTCCTGAATTGCTGCCTACATTTTAGCGGCCTTCTTTTCTGCCTGCAAGGTTGCCGCCGTGGGGCAAAAGAAAAAACAGAGGGAGCGCAGCCCGGATTCCGGCCGTTCTCCCTCCGTTTTGGGGGTCTAAGCCCCATTTATGGAATCCCGCCAAGACGGGACAATATCTCATTCACCCCGTCCCAAAGCTCCTTCTGTTTTTGGAGAATGTCCTCCAAATCCGTGTCGTAAAGATTCCCGGTTTCATGCGCACGGCGGGCCACCTGGTTGATGTTGTTGCTGGTGCGCCGCAGGAGGGAGAGCAGTTCGGAAAGCTCCGGCAGATCCAGCTTCACGATATATCCGTCCACGGCCATCTTGCGGAGATATACCCCCAGGTTGTTCGTGCCGAGCTGGGCCATCTTCTGGCGGATCAGTTCCCGCTCATGCTCCGTCACCATGAAGTGAAGCTGCACTGTCCGTTTCCGGTGGGCCATCAGCGCACCTCCCGTTCCGGTTTCTTCTTTTTCTCCGTGCCTGGTGCCTGCTTTGCCGCCGCTTTTTGGAGATTCTCCCGCACGGACTGGCGGGGCTTTTTGTCTGTTCGGCTCCGGTCTTTGTCATTGTCAAGAGGCTGGGAATGGCCTTTCCGGTCATCCATGCCGGGGAGGGCCGTGGGCTGTTGTCTGGCTTCTGCTTTTATGACGGCATTGGCCCGGCAGACCACCGTATCAAAGACCGTATCCATGTAGTCCGTTTCCCTCTGTTCAAATTCTTTGAAGATGTCCCCCAGGGGGCCGGGGGATTTTAAGAGGGCCTCGGCCTGGGCATTCGTCAGATCGTGGTATTCCAAAGACAGGAGTATATCCTCCCGCACAACATATTCATAGGAGTGCTTTAAGATTTCTTCCGGCGGCTGCTCCAGCAGCCATTTCCGGTAGGTTTCCTGCTCCGCGAATACTTTTTCATAAAGGGCCGTATTCTTTTCTTCGTTGGTCATGTTATCTTACCTCCGTTTCTTTTTTGTGGGCCTTGTCCGGCATGGTGCGGACAGGCGGTGACGATGATTTCAATTTATCCAGGACAGAGGGCCGCTCTGCCTTTGCCTGCCGCTTTGAGACCTGCGGCACAGGGCATTTGGTGTCTATGTCCAGAAGGGCATTGAGCTGGGCAAGGCGGGCGCTCTTTTCCTGAAGCTCCGTCTCCTGAAGGAAGGGTTTCCCCAGCTCCGCTTTGGCCGCCGCCTGCTGTTGGTACAGGTTGTCAAGCTGGGCCTGCACGGAATTTAGGCGTCCCGGTACGGCCTCCAGCGCATGGTCGATACGGGTTAAGTTGCCGCGGGCATCGGTTCCCAATTCCGCCTGGTGGGTCATGGCTCCTTTTAAGATCAAATCCACACGAAAGCCATTATAAGAGAGGCTCATGTTCAGGCCCCGGTAGCTGCCGATCTCCACCGTGTCCCCGCTTTTCAGCTCCTTGCAGGCTTCTAAAATGGCGGCCCCGGCATTGTCCTTGTCCGTCAGGGTATCTCCCCGGATCACCATCCCGGCAAACTCCCCTTCCGGGGGCTGGTGGGCGGCCAGGGTCTCCATATCCTGCTTTAGTCCGGTGATAAATCCTTTGTTCTGCTCGATCTGCTCCGGGAAATATTTCAGCAGACTGTCCTCCAGCCGGTATTGCTGGCTCTGGTGGTTGGCCTTTAAGAGCTTCAGCCGCGACACTTCAATATCCAGATCCATTTTTTCCTTGATCCTTGGGTCGCCCGCGCACAGTGCCTTGATCTCCGCATAGGAGAGGGCGGTCTCGTCAATGTCCTCACAGGAGCGCACCGGCGATTTTGAGGTCATGATCTGGGAAATGAATTTCTGCTTGTTTTCCACAGTCTGCCAGAGGTAGCTGTCGAAGGTTCCCTCCGTCACATACCGGTAGATATGGACGGTCTTATTCTTGTTCCCCTGCCGGACAATACGCCCTTTTCTTTGTTCCAGATCTCCGGGCCGCCAGGGGCAGTCCAGGTCATGAAGGGCGATAAGCCGATCCTGGACGTTCATTCCCGCGCCCATCTTAAAAGTGCTGCCCATCAGGACACGCACCTGGCCGCTGCGTACTTTGGCAAACAGCTCCTTCTTCCGGGCCTCCGTGTTGGCGTCATGGATAAAGGCGATCTCCGTTTCCGGTATGCCTTTTGCAATCAGCTTGTCGCGGATGTCATAGTAAATGGAAAAGGGTTTTTCCCCGTCTGCCGGTTCGGTCAGGGTCTCCAGGGCATGAAGCTCCGGGCTGTCCAGCTTTCCAGGGGACTTTGCCACCTTCCGGCCCGCTGTCCCTTTCGGTGTCGAAATATCACAGAACACGAGCTGGGTCAGCTTCTCCGTCTGCCCGTCCTGCCAGATCTGCGCGATATTTTCCACGCACTGATTGACCTTGCTGTTTGGGTCGTCCGGCAGGAGAGGGTTTAAGATCCGCTGGTCAAGTCCCAGCTTGCGCCCGTCACTGGTGATCTTGAGCATATTGTCTTTCCATGGCTCCACCTTCCCGGAATGGACTTCTGCAGCCCGCTCGGAAAGCTCCTGCACCATGGCCTGCTGGTGTTCCGTAGGGTGGGCCACTTCATTATGGTATTCCACCTCCGGCGTGGGGAGGTTTAACTGGTCGGCGGTCTTGATGTCGGCAGCCTCCTTCCAGATGTTCATCAGCTCCGGCAGGTTGAAAAACTTGGCGAAACGGGTTCGCGCCCGGTAGCCGTTCCCTTCCGGGGCCAGCTCGATGGCGGTGGTGGTTTCCCCGAAAATGCTGGCCCAGTTATCGAAATGGGTTAAGTGGTTTCTTTGCAGCATATCATGCTGGAGATAGCGCATCATGGTGTAAAGCTCGGTCATGGAATTGCTGACCGGCGTCCCGGTGGCGAACACCACGCCCTTGCCCCCGGTCAATTCGTCCAGATAGCGGCACTTTAAAAGCATATCCGAAGATTTCTGCGCCTCCGTAGTGGAAATGCCCGCCACGTTCCGCATTTTCGTGTATAAAAAAAGGTTCTTATAGCCGTGCGCCTCGTCCACAAAAAGACGGTCAACGCCCAACTGCTCAAAGGTAACGACATCATCCTTCCTTTCATTCTTGTGCAGCTTATCCAGCCGGGCCTCTAAGGATTTCTTTGTCTTTTCAAGCTGCTTGATGGTGAAATTTTCCGCACGGCTGTTTTTCAGCTCCGCCAGCCCGTCCTCGATCTCCCAGATCTGCTCCTGCAAAAGCCGTTCCTGCCGCTCCACAGATACGGGAATACGCTCAAACTGGCTGTGTCCGATAATCACCGCATCATAGTCGCCGGTGGAGATACGGGAGCAGAATTTTTTCCGGTTCCGGGTTTCAAAATCTTTTTTGGTTGCCACAAGGATATTGGCGCTTGGATAGAGCCGCAGAAATTCAGAGGCCCACTGCTCCGTCAGATGGTTCGGTACGACAAAGAGAGATTTCTGGCACAGGCCCAGACGCTTGCTCTCCATGGCGGAGGCCACCATCTCAAAAGTCTTGCCCGCGCCCACTTCATGGGCTAAAAGCGTGTTGCCGCCGTAAAGGACATGGGCGATGGCGTTAAGCTGGTGGGGCCGCAGGCGGATCTCCGGGTTAATGCCGCCAAAGGTGATATGGCTCCCGTCATACTCCCGGAGCCGGTTGGCGTTGAACAGCTCATTATATTTCTGCACCAAAGTCTGCCTGCGGTACGGGTCTCGCCAGATCCAGTCCTGAAATGCCTCCTTGATGGCCTGCTGTTTCTGCTGGGCCAGGGTAGTCTCCTTCTGGTTGAGGACACGGCGTTCCTTCCCGTCCGGGTCATGCTCCGTGTCATAAATCCGCACGTCCCGGAGGTTCAGGCTGTCCTCCAGGATACGGTAAGCGTTGGCCCGGTCTGTCCCATAGGTGGTATAGGCGGCAATATTGTTGTAAGAGACTGCGTTTTTGCCGGTGATGTTCCATTCAGCGGTGAAGGAGGAATAGTTGACCCCGATCACGGACTTTAAATTATAAGGCGTGTCAAGCAGCTCATACATGAATTGCTGGACGTATTCTTTATCTACCCAGGTTGCCCCCAGGCGCACATCAATCTCCGAAGCGTCCAGGTCTTTGGGCTGGGCTGCCTGTAATGCCTCCACGTTGGTCTTGACCGTCATATAGAGGGGATCGTCCGGGGTCATCCCTTCCATGATCCGCTGGTATTTATGGAGCTTCTCCCGGACATTGCCGGAGAGGAAATCATCGGCGGTACGGTAAATGTGAGGGCCTCCCGGTTCCGGCGTAAAATCTAAAAATACCACGCCCCGCAGCTCCGCCGCCAGGGTTTCCTCGTCCTTCCCGGTCAGGGCCGACATATATTCCATATCCACGCAGGCTTTCTCCGAGATGGAGACGGACAGGGCTTCGCTGGCGGTGTCCACGCTGGTAACGGCGGTGTGCTGCTTGATGGTACGTTTGCTGAACATATCCGCCTTGCGCTCAAACTGTCCTTCCTCGTCCAGCACTTCCAGGGAGCAGAGCAGGTAATAGGAGCTGTCATCGGCAAAGGCCAGGGCATTTCCCCGGCTGTTGATCAGGCCGTATTTCTCCGAAAAAGCGTCATAGAGGCGGTTTAATTCTGCCTGCTGGCGGAGGATCACATCGTCCGTGTAGTTATCCATCTGGTAAGCGATCAGTTGCTGCACACAGTCCCTAAGCTCCACCAGACCTTTTACGCGCTCCGTAGCGGTGGCGTTTAAGTCCGGCTTTACCATGCGGCTGTTCTCCCGGAAGTAAACTTCCCCGTCCACAATGGCATAGGAGAAATTTTTCACATTGGGGTCGGCGGGAATGGACGTGTCGATTTCCTCCCCCTCACGAAGCTCCGGCAGACGGGCCTCCTGGTACTGTCCCCGGATATATTTCACCGCGTCATGGAGCTGGTCGGCAAGGGAGAGGCTTTCTATGGGGGCAACGGTAAAATCCTGCCTGCCATACTGGGTGCTTTCCGAAGTCTGCCGCCCCAGGATCATTTCCGGGTGGTCGATAAAATAGCGGTTGATGGCAAATCCGTCCGCATTTTCCCCCAGGTGTACCCAATCCGGCTCCGCAATAACAGGGCTGTCACGTTTCTGAAGGAATAAAATATCCGAAACTACCTCCGTACCGGCATTGGCCTTAAACGCATTGTTTGGCAGCCGGATCGCTCCTAAAAGGTCGGCCCGCTCCGCCAGATAACGCCGTACCTCCGGGGACTGTTTATCCAGGGTGTACCGGGAAGTGACAAAAGCCACCACGCCTCCGGGCCGTACCTGGTCTAAGGCTTTGGCAAAAAAATAGTCGTGGATGGAAAAGCCCAGCCTGTCATAGGCCCGGTCAGGCACTTTGTACTGGCCGAACGGCACGTTGCCTACGGCCAGATCGTAAAAATCCCTCCGGTCAGTGGTCTCAAAGCCGCCCACCGTAATGTCTGCCTGGGGATAGAGCTGCTTTGCGATCCTCCCGCTGACAGAATCCAGCTCCACGCCGTAAAGTTTGCTGGCCTCCATGCTCTCCGGCAGAAGGCCGAAAAAGTTCCCCACGCCGCAGGAAGGTTCCAGAATATTCCCAGCAGTAAAGCCCATGTTCCCCACCGCTTCATAGATCGCCCGGATGACCGTAGGGCTGGTATAGTGGGCGTTCAGCGTGGAAGAACGTGCAGAGGCATATTCCTCCGGGGAGAGGAGCGCGGAAAGCTCCTTAAACTCATTGGCCCAGGCCGGTTTTCTCTCGTCAAAGGCATCGGCAAGGCCGCCCCAGCCTACATAGCGGGAGAGGATTTCCTGCTCCGCAGGGGTTGCCGTGCGGCCCTGGGCCTCGATCTCCTTTAAGGTTCGGATGGCGTCCATGTTCATGCGGAACTTGGCTTTCTGCCCGCCTTCCCCCAGATGGTCGTCCGTGATATGGAAATTCCCGGTGGCCGGGGCCGGTTCGGGCGGCGTATGCTCCGGTTCCTCAAAATGGAGCCGTTCCACCACAATATCATAGGGCAGGTTGTTTTTATCCCCCGGATAGATGGTCACAGGCTCCGCCGTGATCTCCGTCTGCGTCTGTTCCGGGACAGGGGACTGGAATAAGTGTGCATTACGCCCGTCCCGGCGCAGAAATTCCTCAAACTGTTCCCGGTTCACCATTTCATGGCTCCAGGCATAGGGGCCGGTGTCGATCCGCACATCTATCTCGCCAATATACCCAATCGTGCCGGAGATTTCCCGGAATGGATAGGGAAGAACCACTTTGTCTCCCACCTGATAGGATGGTTCCCCCTCCAGGCGGGTTTCCTCCCTCTGCACCGGCTCATGGGAAAATCCGTCAAGCTCCTGCTGGTACAGGGCGCGGAGAACCGGCGCGACCTGCTCCCAGGACGCAGAACGCCGGGAAGAAAACTTATCGTGTATTTCTACCTCTATGCCGGTAGTGGAAGTAAAATAGTCAGCAGGTTCGCCGGTCACAAGCTCCATAGTCTCGGCCCGGCCCGCAAAGGTCTCGGAAAGCCGTTTGGCGATCCGGGTATTACCCTCGCCGGAGCGGAGCCATCCGGAAATATATTCTTTGTCCTGCCCGGTAAAAAGGCCCGCAGTCAGCACCTCCCGCAGATCATCATTGGTTTCTTTCAGATTGGCGGGCAGATACTCGGTGATATAGCCGTTGCGGGAATCCTGCCGCAGCAGCCGCTCAAACTGTTCTTTTCCCTCTGCTCTGGAAACTGGAAAACGCAGGGAAGGGTCGTTCAAATGAATATCGAACATCCCGACTTCCGTGATCGTAAAGGCTTTATCATCCAGATAGACCGTATCGCCCGCCTGGTAAGCCGGGGCAAGGGGATCGCGGGCCGTGGCCGGAGCCGCAGGGCTTTCCGGTATCGCCTCCTTGATCTGTTCCCATTCCTCGTCCGTCACGGTAAGGTCGATCTCATGGATGGCCTCGCCGTTCCCGATGGTAATGGTATCTCCTTCACGGGTCATGGTCTGGCCGGACAGATCGGGAGGAGCCGTTTCCTGGCGTTCCAGCTCCCGCATAAATTCCGCAGCGGAGGCTTCATCATAAAATGACCTGATCCAGTTGTTATCCCCAAAGACATATTCCTGGTTCAGATTGTCCCAGATCGCATAGGAGCCGCGCCCTGGTTCCATGTAGGAATCCTGGCTTTCCATGACAACGTAGCGGTTTTCCCAATCCTGTCCGGGCTGTGCTTTTTCCTCCGGGGTGATAAAGCGCTCTTCCTTGATAAGCTGGGCGATCCGGCGCTGTACCCTGGGCCATGGCAAGTCTGTACCGGCTTCGGGAACCGGAAAGGCCGGGAGGTCATCGCCGTATTCCTTTCTCAGCCATGCCGCCGTGTCCTTATCGCGGGCATGAGTTCTCATGTAATAGGCTACCGCCTGTTTGCTGGCAAGGCTGCCGTTCCACTCCACGAGGGCAGCGTCAATGGCCGCCTGCGGGTCGGAAGGGCGTGTGACTTCCGGGGAGGGAGATTGCGGAGCCAGTGTCTGTTCCGGTGCTTCATGTACCGGTTTTTCTTCCTCCTGTGGTGTCTTTCCATCCTTTTCAGGCATAGAAAAAGCAGAGGGCATTTTCACACTCTCTGCTTCATCAATCGCTCTGATCTGTTCCTGTTCAGAGGGGAACAGGGGTAAGGTCAGTTGTATATAAGTTCCGTCTGTATCATTTCCTCGGCCTGGGTCTTGCAGTTGTTGGCCAGCCCCACCCACTCCATCGGATCGGCTGCTTTCAGGCTCTCCGTCACGCCCGCTGTTTTCATCAGCTCCGGCATGAGCTGTTCCAGCCTCCGGTTCGCTGCCGTGTCGATCTCCGCCAGATGTTCCGTCAGTTTCCCGGACAGCAGAAGGTTGTTGTAAAGGATCGGGCGGTGTTCCTTCAGATAAGTTTTCCGCATCCTGCCGTATTTGCCCAGGGGCTGCGTTGTTTCCGTTTCCTCCAATACCAGGTTCGGGAACAGATAATCCCCGCTCTGCGTGTAAGTCAGCTCGCTCATTTGCCATGCTCCTTTCATATTCGTAGTGCTTGATGGTTACGCCAATCTGCCGCAGCACCTGTCCGCTGGACTGGCTGACCGCCGTGCCGAGTGCATTGACAACGGCGGGGGTATTGAAATCAAAGATACTTAAAAAGTCCTCATGCTCAAAGTAGTTTTCCGGCTCCATGCCACAGCGGGACATCAGGGAAAAGGTAATGCTTACCGTTGCCGCGCTCTTAAATGCTACTTCGATATTAAGGTCATCATACTCCTCCAGAAAACTGCCGTCAACGATGTCCATCAGGTCGCGCCGGTGTTCCTGCCAGTATTCGTCTGCAAGGCGGGCGGCCACCTTCTCCAACTGGTCGGCAAGACCGGAGGCTCCGGAGATCCCGTAGGCATTTTCCAGTGCCGCCGTGACCGTAGCCTCATGCTCCGGCTGATACTGCCAGAGCTGGAGGCGGCGGGCGTTTTCACGCCCGCCGGTGTCTGAAACATCAAAGACATAGCGGAGCCTGGGTCTGTCCCCGCTGTCGTCAATGAGTGCGATCCCCTTGGAGCCGCGCCGCACATACCGCCGCATGGTCTTGTTCCAGAGGTCATAGTCTGCACAGGCCGTCGCATCGGGCCGCTGGGCAAAGATCATGAGCTGCTCCGGGAAGGGATATTTATACAGGCGGGAGGCGGTAGTGAGAAACGCCGTCCACTGCTGAAAGCTGCTGGTCAGCCGGGACGCTTCATACTCGGCCATCGCCGTATAGTTCTGTAATTTACTCGGCATTTTCGTCCTCCTTTTCGTCAAAATCCGGGTACAGCTCCAAAGCCTCAAACTCCGCTCCGCTCATGGGGGAGAGCTTTTCCAGCGTGGAATCCGTGAGGGCAAGAAGCTCCGCCTCGTCCGGTTCCAGATAGCCGCGCATTTCCCTTAATGCGTCCATCAGTCCCTCCTTCGTTCCGGTATTGTAAATGCACATCAGATTGACTTCCTCAAATGTAAAGTTTCCCATATCAGATCTCCCTTTCCGCGCTCTTTTTCGGCGCTGTCTTTTTATGCTCCTTTTTGGGCTGGTTTTTAAGCTGCTCTACAACCGATCTTTTCTTTTCCCGTTCTTCCCGGTGGGTGGCTTCGGCCAGGGCCATCAGGGAAATAGGCTGCCCTGACCGGGCCTGCCGTTCCAGCTCGGCCACCGTGGGCTGGTCTCTGGGGCCGTTGTTGATGATACCGTCAATCATGCCATAATCGTCCTCAAGCGCCATTTCCGCATTTTTCAGCGGGTTCTCCTTTTCCAGAAATCCGGCCAGCTCCTGAAAACCAATGCGGTCACAGTAATGGCAGGATAACACGCCGTTTTGCTTTATGGCAACAATGTCGCTGACACTTAAAGAGGGGCTGTGGTAGTCTGCCGGATAGTGGATATTAAACTGTTCATACAAGGATTCCAGTTGCCGGGCCGTGCTGCCGCCATGGTCTGCGGAAAGCTCACCGGTATAGATCAGGTCATAGTTGGCGCGTTCCGCTGTAAGCCCCTTGGATTCCAGCCAGTCCATCCCCATAAAGCGCACTCCCTGGGAATCCTCGTCCTTAACTTGATAGATGGCGAAACAATCCCCACTATGCGCCAGGAAAGACGCCTCCCGTTCCTCCTGATGGTTCAGCCGGTCTTGTACCTGGTGGTCAAATTCTTTGCTCTGTTCCCATTCCTCACGGGGGACGGTGAACATCATCCCGGCAGGCTGTTCCTCTAAATCTTCCCGGTCAAAAACCATTTCCGCGCTGCCTCTGTCCACAATGGCATAGATGGTAAAATCCTGTTCCAGAAGCTCCATGGCCCGGTCTCTGGAGAGGGGCAGCATATCCCCGTCCAGATAGCCGTGGTCAGTTTCCAGTTCTTCCATGGTACGGCCCGCATCCGGCATGGGGTACTGATCCAGCGTGGTATCATGAGGCGCAGAATCTTCCCGGTCAAAATGTTCCCCCAGCTCCTGAACCGCCTCCTGCGTGGCATTGAGTGCCGCCTCCTGCAAGGTGTCGATCATGGCAAGGGGCGCATACTTGATGGACTGTGTGCCGAGGTCGTGGAGATCACAGATACGAAGTACCGCTGTGGAGAGCATGATGTCCGGCGCGTCAAGCTGCCCTCCGTCCAGCTCTTTCAGGGAATCTACATCATAAAGCGTATAGTCCCAGCCGTTTTCGCTGGACTGGATATGGAGATAAACGGAATCGTCCAGCACACAGAGCTTTTCTTCCTGCATAAAAGCAGAATCCGCAGGGAGAAGGCCGCTTGCGGCGATCTGCCCACGGGTAAGCGGCTGGGGGTACTCGATAAAGCCGTATGCCTGGACAGCCCCGTTTTCATAGTCCGTGATCCGGGGTTCCTCCTGGATATGAACGCCTTCCATGAGCGGGTATGTCCCGGTGTCGAGAGCGTCCTGCGTGATATAGTAGCGGTAAGGCGTTTCTGTCGGTTCCGGGGCAGGGTGTTCCGGTTCCGGTTGCTTTCCAGGCTCCGGGCGGATCACTTCCACCTCCGGCATGGCGGCGATCAGGTCGTCAACGGCTTTCCGGATCAGCGGATTGTCTTTAAATTCCTGAATGAGATAGACCATATCCACGTCAATGGTATCTCCTTCCAGAATGGGATAGGAGGCCCCGCCGTAGAGACTTCCGTCCTCCGGCAGCTCAAAGCCGATTCCCTTTACGCCGTTCATGCGCTCTGCGGGGATTGCGTTGTAGAGCCGGATTGCGTCAGCAAGGGAAAGGTTCTCATGGTGTTCGCCCATATCGGGAAATTCCATGCACTCCGCCACATAATAGCGCAGCGGCTCCGGCCCGGATTGCTCCGTCACATCCGGGGAAATCTCTGGCGCAGTTGCCACTTTCGGCTCCGGCGTGGCGGATTCCGGTATCTGCGTATCTGCCTGCTCCTGGGTTTGCGGCTCCGAAACGGGCGGCGTTTCCTGACCGGATTGCTCCTGTGCCATTTCTGTCTGTGCGGGTTCCTTCTGCTCTGGTTCTTCTTGTACCGTTTCCTTCTGTACCGGTTCTCCCTGAATCGCCTGCTCTGTCTGCACAGCCAGGTCAATCCCCCGCTCCTTGCAGATTTCCACAAAGTGGGTATCTATGTCATGGATCAAGCTGCTGGCAGTCTTGTTGATGGTGTCCAGGCTGGCTTTCAGCTCCGGCAGCTCCTTCCCCTTGCTCCAGCTTGCGATATAACCGAAGCTGTTTTCCCCGGTCTCAATACCGTAATACTGGCAGACCGAGTAGGAGACGCTTTCGGCCTCCACTTCCTCGGTGCGCCGGTCTTTGGGCCTGGGCGGTTCCTTCGTTTCATCCCCCCTGGCAGCGGCAAGACGTTCCTTCTCATAATTGTGGAGCTTGGCATGGGTGATCTCATGGACAGCGGCAGAAACCGTCTGCACCTCGCTCATCCCTTCCCGAATCGTAATGCTCTGGGTATCTGCGCTGAAAAAACCGTCTGCACTGTCCCGGATCGGGGCTATCTTCATGGGAACCGGGGATGACCGCCGCAGGGCCTCCATGAAAATCTCATAATTCTGTACATTCCCTTTTAAATCGCTGGCAAGCTGGGGCAGGGGCTTTCCCTCTGTCTGGGACACGTCAAAAACCGATACGATTTTAAACATGGGAATCTGTATCTCTTTTTCTTCCCAAATCGCTTTCCCGTCCTGATCCAGCACCGGGGCCTTGGTGTCCGGGTCACGCTTGATCTCCTCCACCTTTTTCTTGAACGGGGTCGGGGCGATGATCTTAATGCTCCGTTCCCCCTTCTTTACATGGCGGCCAAACTGGTTTTTCCACTTGTTAAATCCGGCTACATGGCTGGCATGGGGCATCTGCATATGGATCAGCATGATATTGTTGGTGGAATAGGTGTGGAACCGGGACATGGTGCGGAGATAATTCCTGTATTTCTCGCTTTCAAACAGCTCCTTGATTCCCTGCTCAATGCCCGCAGTGATCTCCTGCAGCCGTTCCTTGTTGCTCTGTTTCTGGTCTGCCATTATTACAACTCCTTCCTATTGAATTAAATAAAAAATGGGACTTGGTTTCCAAAGAAAAAACGCCCCGGCACAGAAACGGTCATTTCTGTACCGGGGCGCAGCTTTTGTTATGGTTTGGAGCCTGCGCCCCTGTCCGGGGGCCGGATACCCGCCGTTTTTGCCCGCTCCCTGGCGGCGGCGCGGCGCTGTTCGCTGTACGGCTCCCGGATCAGGACACAGGCTTTCGGCACGGTGTAGGTGTTCTCCCGTTCCTGCCGGATCTGCTCCGGGTATTTCTCCGTCAGACGTGCCAGCTTTTTTAAGAGCTTCGGGTCATGGGTGTAGACGCTGGCGGTCTGTTCTGCCTGGTTATAATTGATAACCGTTTCCTGTTCATACCTGGATAATCTCAACGCGCCGCCTCCCTGGACTTCTGCGTCCTTCCCCTTGCCGGGACAGCCGGGTTCCCCTTTAAGTCATAGCTGCTGGTTCGGGCCGCAGGGGTAGACCATCCCCGTGTGGCCCCGCCCCTCATGGCCGCCTCCTGCTGGGGTGTCACGCCCATGCGCCGGTTTTTCTGCGCCGCTGTCATTTCATTCTGCTCCCGGTAAGGCGCGGAATTGTCACATTTCCGGTAGCCCTTTTCCCCCTGGATCAGCAGGATCAGCTCCCCGGTGGCGGGCAGGGTACTGTAACACATCTTGGGAAGGGGCATGGGCTTTTCCGGCGCGTAGGAAGTGCCGTTCCGCTCCATCAGCTCGGCAAACTGGCAGATGTGGTACACGTTGTAGCCCACCTGGGTGTGGTATTCGTCCAGAAACTTGCAGGGCCGGGTCGCTTTCTCCCCGTCCGAGAAGGTCAGTACCACATTTCCGCCATCCGGAACATAAAACAGGGGATTGTAGTGGCTGTCTATGAAGCGGATCATTTTCTCTTTTTCTTCACTCATTTGCCTTTCCCTCCTTCAAATTCCAGCTTGAAGTTCACATACTGGCCGCCATCGTCATCCAGAACCACAACAGCGTCATAGGTCTTGCCGGTCTTTTCCGAATAGCAGCCGGGGAGCTTTGCCCGCCCGTCCTTTAAGAGCGCAGAGGCCAGCTCCGGTGTCAGCTTCTTTTTCTTGGCGGTGAAAAAGCGGCTTTCCTTCCAGATGGCAAATCCGCAGCTCCGGTTATCGCACACAAAGCCTTTTTTGATCTCCACCACAGGGCCGCCGCACCGGGGGCATTTCCCGACACTTTCCCGGCTGACCGGAAACAGGGCGTCCGCATTTTCCACCACTTCACGGCTTTTGGAAAGCTCCTTTAACATGGCGGCGATCTGCGCCAGGAACGCCTCCGGCTCCGTCTTTCCCTTCTCGATCTCCTTTAACTGGTGTTCCCACTCGGCAGTCATGGACGGGGACTGGATCTGCTCCGGCAGGATCGTGATCAGGGCCGCTCCCTCCTGGGTCGGTATCAGGTGGACGGCCTTTTTCACCTTTTTGCGTTCCACAAAGCCAACTTTAATGAGCTTTTCCAGAATCCCGGCGCGAGTGGCCGGTGTCCCTAAGCCTTTCCGCTCCACGTCCTCCGGCATTTCCCCGGCCCCGGCTGTCTCCATGGCCGAAAGCAGGGTGTCCTCCGTAAAATGCCCCGGAGGGCTTGTTTTCCCTTCCTTGACCGAAGCGGAAATGACTTCCAGCTCCTGGCCTTCCTCCAACAGCGGCAGAGACTTTTCTTCTTTTTCCCGGTCAGGATCGGGCTTGCTTTTCAGCGTTTCCCGGTAGCGTCCGTCCAGCTCCTTCCAGCCGGGATGAAGCACCGCCCGGCCTTTGGCTTTAAAATTATATCCGGCACATTCCATGGAAACGGCAGTCTCCGCAAAGGCGTGGGGCTGTCCCACCGCACATAAGAGCCTTGCGGCGATAAGGGATAAAAGGGAACGCTCCCCGGCAGGCAGGGAAGAAAGGTCAGTTTCCCTGATCCCTTTGGTGGGGATAATGGCATGGTGGTCGCTTACCTTGCTGTCATTGATTACCTGGCCGGGATCACAGCTAATGGGTACGCCAGCGGCAAAGGGCATGGCCTTTGCAGTCACATTCACCAGAACCGGGAGGCTGTCTGCCATATCGGAGGTCAGGTAGCGGCTGTCCGTCCGGGGATAAGTGGTGAGCTTCTTTTCATACAGGGATTGCAGATAATCGAGGGTCTGCTGGGCGGTAAATCCCAACAGACGGTTGGCCTCCCGCTGGAGGGTGGTCAGGTCATAGAGGGCAGGGGGCTTTTCGGCCTTTTCCCTGCGCTCCACCGTTTTCACGGCAGCCGCCTCCGCAGCGGCGCAAGCCTCCATGATATTTCTTGCCTGGGCTTCGTCCTCCAGCCGTTCCCCGGCAGCGGCGAATCCCGGAAGGGCCAGTGCCACCGTATAGAACGGCACAGGCCGGAAGGCGGCAATATCCGCCTCCCGCTTAACGATCAGGGCCAGCGTTGGCGTCATGACCCGCCCAATGTTTAAGGTACGGTGATAGAGGCAGGAATACAGCCGGGTCGCATTGATCCCCACCAGCCAGTCGGCCCTTGCCCGGCACAGGGCGGCCTGGTAAAGGCTGTCATAGTCCGTGGAGGGCTGCAGGTGCGAAAAACCCTCCCGGATAGCGGAATCCTCCATGGAAGAGATCCACAGCCGTTCGATTTTCTTTTTGCACCGGGCCTGTTCATAGACCAGGCGGAAGATCAGCTCCCCCTCCCGGCCTGCGTCCGTGGCCTCCACGATGGAGGCCACATCCTCCCGGCCCATGAGCTGCTTTAAAATATCAAACTGTTTCTTCGTGCCGGGGGATACGGTATACTTCCATTTCTGCGGCAGAATCGGAAGGTCGGAGAGCGTCCATTTTGCATACTGTTCCCCGTAAGCGGAGGCATCGGCCAGCTCTACCAGATGTCCCACGCACCAGGAGACAAGATAGCCGTCTCCTTCCAGATAACCGTCTTTCCGGTTCCCGGCTCCCAGGACAGCGGCGATGGATTTTGCCACAGAGGGCTTCTCTGCGATCACAAGTGTTTGGCTCATTTTGGTTCTCCTTTCGGTTTTTTGCGGATGATCAGGTCACGGCGGCAGACGCCATCACAGTCCCTGCCATAGCTGGGACACCCATAACAGCGGTGGTTCTTTGGCAGGGCCTTGGGGCGGGGCTTTTGCCCGCCCACCGGCTTTTGCTGCATGAGCCGCTCTAAGGGATTGTCAGTGAAATAGGTCATTCATCCTCGCTTTCCGCGTCCCCGTCCTCCCCGGCGTCAAATTCCCCGGCGTTTTCAGACGCTTCGGCTTCGTCCTCGCCTTCCTCCTCGTCCTCAAAATCATAATCGTCCAGGTCGGCAGAAGGTTTGGCCGTTTTCTTGTCCTTTACGAATTTCAGATAGGCATAGGCCCCACCGCCGCCAGCCAGGGCAAGCAGGAGCAGGACAGCCAGGATTCCTTTTGCCCCGCCGGATTTCTCTGGTTCCGGCTCCGGTTCCGGTTCTTCCTCCGGGGCTGTGGTCGGCTCCGGCTCCAGCTCACGTCCCGCACACTCGGTCATATTGGCAGAGCAGACCGGGCAGTTCATGTTGACCGCACCGGCGGCGCACCGCTCCGTGCAGACACAGGCTGCGGGCTTTTCCTCGCTTTCCTCGGCCAGTGCCGCCAGATCGTCCGTATCTACCGGATTGAGGAAATAGGTTTTATACTGTTCCTCGTCCTCGTTCACTGGCGCATCATAGTCGATCACCAGGTAAAAGACATTCCCCGCCCTGTCCTCAATGGTCAGGAATTGCTTGTTGGTGGCCTTGTCATAGAGCAGGTCGCGGGTCACGATGTCGCTGTCCCCGGAAAAAGGCTCCCCCGGCTCCGTGGTCGGTTCCGTTTCTTCCGGGAGGGTTTCTTCTTCCTCCGGCCCGCCGCCAGCGTAGGCAGTCATGGAAAAGGCGGTGAAGCTAAGCATCACCGCCAGAAATACCGTCAGCATATGGATTTTCGTTTTTTTCATGTTCAGGTTCCTCCATTTCTCCCCGCAACAAAGCGGCGGGGTTCGCTTTCATGGTCTGGATCAGTGCGGCAAGCTGGGTGATATTCAAGTTGTGGCTATGCACCAATTCCAGGATGTCATTGTTCTCAAGCTCCGTGATCTGCCGCTCAATCTCCCTGTTGCGGCTTGCAAGCTCGGAGATTTTGGCTTTATTCTTATCGAGATCGGCCCGGAGCTTTTTTATTTTTGCGTTCATGATAAATAAATCCCTCCTGTTATTTTTCCATATCCCTGCCTGGGGACTTCTTCCCTTTTTCCTTTTCGGGAGGGTTCCTTATTGCTGCCTCTGCCTTCTTTTCCGCAAGGTTCTTTTTTACGGAAGCCCGCTCTGTGGCAGCCCCAGGTCTGTCCGTGGCTGGTCTCTCCGGCGCAAAAGCCTCCTGCTCCTGTGCGTCGAACAGTGCCTGCAGGCGGTTCTCTGCCGCTGTGAGCAGATCCTTCATGCTGTCTATGTTCTCCTGTATGCGGTCGGAAGCGTCACTTGCGCCGCCGGTTTCCAGCATAAAGCGTTCCAGCCTGTCTTTTTCCTCGCTGATCTGCTGTGTCAGCCCCTCACACTCCGCCATAAGGCTTCCGATTGTTTCCGTTGGGAACTGATTTTCTGTTGCTGCTTGTGTCTGTGCCATTTTTATACTCCTTTCTTATGGCAGTCTGGCAAATGTGTAAAAATGCTGCTGCCAGTACGGTGTGTTGACCGAGGCGTAGGAGATAGGCGATCCGCAGTGGATCATCATCCCATTCCCCACATAGATTCCCACATGGGAGGCCCCGCTGGTGTTATAGGTTCCCTGGAAAAAGATCAGGTCGCCGGGTTTTGCATTGGAGCTGGACACCGGCGTACAAAGCCCCAACAGCCCGTTGGCGGTCTGCCTCCCTACATCCCAGCCGGAATGGTTGATGACCCAGCTCACGAAACCGGAGCAGTCAAAGGAAGTGCTGGGATTGGAGCCGCCCCACACATAAGGATAGCCCAGGTATTTCTCGGCCTCCCGGAGCATGGCGGCAAATTGTTCGTCCTCTAGGGCCTCCGGCGGCACACCATAGTCCAGATAGTCCTCCCGCCCCGAAGCATTGGGGTATTCCCCCTGCGGGAACAAGTCTGGCCGGTTGCCCAGAGCTGCCATATACACCGCATACATACTGACCTGATCCTCATTCATCAGATAGACCGGCAGGTGAGACAGGTCAAAGTTGGTGAGGGTCACATAGCAGATGTAATAATCGTAGGCAACCTCCACTTCATACTCATAGTCCTCGGAGCTGACCTCTCCGGTTTCCGGGTCGGTGTGGGTACGGGTTCCCGTCCTAGTCTCCGTCCGGTAGCGGGTTTCCACCTCCACCCGTTCGGTGAGGGTGTACTGCCGCTCAAAGAGCATGGCAAGCGTCCCCTGCACCTGCGCCAGCGTCCATTCCCCCTGATAGTAGGCGGTAAGCAGGGAGATCAGCACATAAGGGTCATGCCCGATCCCGTCCAGCTCATAGTGATACTCGTCATAGCCGCTGTGCAGGCTTTCATAATGGTCAAGCTCATATTGAAGGTCAGCCTCCATCCCGGCATAGTCGGCCTCCGCCCCCAGCATATCAGAATCCCGGCTGGGATAGGTGGAACCAGCCACGCTGGACATCCCGCCCTGGAACAGCATCATCAGGGAAGAAAGGCCGTTCATAAAAATACATACCACCAGGAGCAGGGCAATCACCACCAGAAATCCCTTGCGGTGACGCCAGACAAATCCGGCGGCTTCTTTCGTTTCTTTGGCTGCCTTTTTCGCAGCCCTGGCCGTATTCCCGGCGTTTTTTGCGGTCTGTGCGGCATTTTTCCCTGCCCTGGCAGCGGCATACTGCTTCTTGATGGCCTGTTTCTGCTGCCACCGGGAGAGGGGATTGCTGGCAATCTGGGGATTTTCCGCAAGGCTCTTATGGTACAGTGCCTTGATATTGGCCTTTTCCAGCCGTTTTTCTGCCCTGGCAGCGGCCCGGTAGGGTTTCAGCCTGTGGGAATGATAAGCACTTTCTCCAATGCGCCCCACGGTCTCCGCAGCTTCTTCTACCTTGTGGGCGCTTTCCACGCCTACGTTGTCCCCTTCGGTTTCACCAATCTTCTTATGTACCTGGCCGGAGAGGGCCAGCCCCGGAACCGCCGCGGCCCCATGACGGAGACGGGAGGCGGGGGCTTTCTTTTCCACTTCCTCAAAATGCAGGCGCACCGTCTGTTTCCCTGTTGCCGGGTCGATGGTGCGCCGCTGTACCTGTTTCTGCTTCTTTTTCTTCGGGATTTTCTCCCGTGCCGCCTCCGCTTTGTCTGCCGCTTTCTCCGCATGGCGGATATGCTCCTTTAGCCGGGAGTCCTCCATTTCGGCCTCTGTAAACTGGAGCCGGGGGTTCTTCACTTTCATAGGCGTTTCCCTCCTTCCATACGCCCTTTGTCAAAATTTCACCCTTCCTTTTTTACCTCATTGGGCTTGGTTGTCATGACCGAATACAGCTCGGTGTCTTTAGGGAACCGGTCAATGAAGGGCAGGATCACATTTCCATAGAACAGAAGTCCCTCGCCTTCCCCGGAATGGGTCACATAGGAGAGCTGGTGCGGGCTGATATTGAGCTGCTTGGCCAGAATCTGCCGGTCTCCCCCGGCCTGGTTGAGCATATATACAAAGTCCGAGTTCTCAAAGATATTTTCCACCTCACGGCTGGCAAGGAGATCCTTGACGTTCTGCGTGATACCTGTGGGAATGCCTCCCCATTTGCGGAACCTTTTCCAGATCTCCACCGAATAGGCGGCGGTCTGTTCCTCTTTGAGAAGCAGGTGCATCTCGTCCATGTAGTAGCGGGTGGACTTCCCGGCAGCCCGGTTCTCGGTCACACGGCCCCACACCTGATCCTGGACTATGAGCATCCCCAGCTTTTTAAGCTGTTTCCCCAGCTCCTTGATGTCGTAGCAGACAATGCGGTTATTTACATTGACATTGGTTCTGTGATTGAACACATTGAGGGAGCCGGACACATAGATCTCCAGTGCCGTGGCGATGTGGTGGGCCTCCTTTTCCTCCTGGCTCCAAAGGGCATTGTACAGGTCTCCCAGTACCGGGATGTTTTCCGGGCAGGGGTCATTGAGGAAGGGCTGGTAAATGAGGCGCACACAGCGGTCGATCACCGTCTTTTCCACCGGCTGGAGGCCGTCCCTGCTGCTCACCACCAGCTCACACAGAGACAGGATAAAATCTGCTTTCAGGGACAGAGGGTTTTCATCGTCCGAATAGTTCAGGTTGATGTCCATGGGATTGATAAAATCCGTACTGGTGGGCGAAATGCGGATCACCTGGCCGCCCAGCCGCTGCACCAGGGGGAAATACTCGCCCTCCGGATCGCAGATGGCAATATCGTCATTGGTGATCAGAAAAGCATTGGACATTTCCCTCTTTGCGGAAAAGGACTTGCCGCTGCCCGGCGTGCCGAGGATCAGGCCGTTTGGGTTTTTCAGCTTCTTCCTGTCTACCATGATCAGGTTGTTGGAAAGGGCGTTCAGCCCGTAATACAAAGCCTCGCCGCCGGACTGGAAAAGCTCCTGGGTGGTGAAAGGAATGAAGATTGCCGTGCTGGAAGTGGTGAGGCTCCGCTGTATCTCGATCTGATTGAAGCCCAGGGGGAGGCTGCTCATCAGCCCTTCCTCCTGCTGGTAGTCCAGCCGCACAAGCTGGCAGTTATATTTCTGGGCGATACTGGAAGCCTGGAACACATTGTTGTCAAGCTGTGCCCTGGTGTCTGCGGTGTTCACCAGAAGGAAGGTCATTAAAAACATCCGCTCATTCCGGCTCTGAAGCTCTTTCAACAGGTTCTTGGCCTCCGTCCCGTAGGTCGCCAGGTCGGAGGGGATGATGTCCATGTCATATCCGGCCCGGACAGCCTTCTTCTGTTCCTCGATCTTCATTTTGTCCAGGTCGGTGATCTTGCGCTTGACGGTCTTGATGGCCGCCACCTGGTCTACGGACTGGATGTGCATATTTACGATCAGGCTGCTCTCCATATCCAGGAAATCCGCCAGCATCCGGTCATTCAGCTCCGGCGCGAGGATCTGTAAGAAAGAAGCGGCCCCGAACTTTGCCCCCATACGGAAAAAACGCCCGTCCTTAAACTCAAAGGAAGTGGGCGCAATAAAATCCCTGGTGGAGAGGCCGCTGGGAACCAGCCAGTCCCAGGAGAACTGAAACCGGCTCTGGTCGTCCATATGGAAAACGGAGTGCATTAACCGCAGCCGTTCCAGCCCATTTAAAGAGATCGCAGAAACGCCCAGCCGCTTAAAGTTGTTGAGAATGTCATTCTCAATGCGTTCCAGGCGGGGCTTTGCCGCCTTTACGCTGTCGGCCTCAATGCCGAAGGTGAGGAACTTGGTCTTGATCAGGCCATTGTTTCCCTTGGCAAGCTGGCTCTTTAGCATTTCGGCATACTCGGCCCGGATACTGTCAAAAGCGTCATTTTTTAGCGGGATAAATATGCTCTGCTCAAAGCTCTCCATGCCGGCCGCCAGGTTCAGGAAAGAGAACTGGAACCGGATGGAGCTGTCAAAGTAATTGAGGAAATCACACCATGCGTCAAAAATGGCGCTCTTATCTTCATTCTGGGATAATTGATAGTTGATGTCCTGAAACTGGACGGTCTTGGTGTAAAAGCTGCCGGTCACACGGCATACACCGTCCGGCCACATCCGCTCATAGGGGATGGACTGCTGGGCCGATCTTTTATTCCTGTCCGTCTGCTTTGCCCGCTCGATAGCGGCGGCGATCTCCTCCCGCTCGGCGCGGGTCAGCTTCCGTTTTGGTGCTGTCTGTCTTGTGGACAATACGCTGTACCTCCTTATTCAAATGATACTGCCGCTTTAACACGGCATAATAGTTGTCTGTCCGGTAGGGTCTGTGCCGGGGCCGGACAAACCGAACCTGCACATAATTGTGGATGATTTTTTCCAAAGGCTGCCCGTTCTTTTCATACATGGCCAGCAGAAAGAACGGGAGCATGATAAGCACCATACAGAGCGTAGCTGTGCTGGTACTGATATACCGTTTCAGCAGGAAAAAGAGGGGGACGCCCACCAGAGCGCCGCAGCCAAAGCATACAAGCTGGCGGGCGGTCAGGTTGAACATCACTTTTGTCTTTAACCTGCTCAGGTCTTTCGGGACATTTACATAGGCCATAGGGAATACACCTCCTTCGTCATATTGGTTTTAACTGGATCGAATTGGCAACTTCATTTCCCCACACATCCCAGCCCGGTGTCTCCTGGCGGGCAAACAGCTCAATCCGGGGAACGTCACCGGCAAGCGCGACAATCTTATCCCGGACAATATCCGGCTTCTTGCTGTGCGCCTCAATGGGGGAAATAATAAACTGGTGGATATTGGCCGCCTTCCGTTTGGGATGTCCTCGTGTGGCCAAAAGGCACAGCTCCGCATTTCCCCTTGTCCAGAATCCCAGGCCGAAAAACCAGCTATCCGCCCTGCGGTTCTTTTTCAGCCAGAGAAACGCCACCGTCTTATATTTGAATCCCCATGCGGAGATCAGACGCAGCGCGGCGGGGAGCTGGGGGAAAGTGGCCCATAAAAATAAGAGGCTGTCCTTTGCGGCAATCCGTTCAACGGGCAGCCCGCAAAGCTCCTCCATACTCATAGTGGCATAGTGTTTTTCCGCCGCCCCCTGGAGGCTTTTCTGGTCATACCGCCAGGGCGGGTCGGCATAAATGATCTGATAGGGTTCCATGTGCCTGCCTCCTTCTAATGGGCGTTCCAGATACCTTTTGCAAGGCTCCCCGTCTTGAACAGGGTAAAGCAGAGCAGCACGGTATATCCCATGCAAGTCCAGATGGCCGTACTGATGTCGCTGGCAACGGAGATATTCCGCACCAGCACCGCATAGATACCCACGCAGATAATGATCAAAAATGCCTGGAATCCCAGGGCGAACAGGGAGCGGAGATAGTTCTGGCCCATCTGCCCCCATTCCCGGTTGAGCATGGTCGCCATGGGGATCGGCGCGATGGAGGTCACTAAATAAATCTCCACCATACGGCCATAAACAATAATAAAAATACAGATGGTCAGCGCCCACATGGTAATGCCCACAAAAAGGCTCTGGAACCACAGGCCGAACAGCGGCCCCAAGTCCATGGCCATCAGCCTTGTTTCCATGTCGTTCACCACGCTGGATATGTCAACCGAAGCGTCCGAGATAATGACACCCGCCGCGTTATTGACCACGCTCTGGGCCACATCGAACACACCCATGACGATATTCCAGGTGTTGGTGACAATGAGGATGGCCGAGGCGGTCTTGAAAATCCATTTCAGGAACATCCAGGTGTCCAGATCGTGGAGATTGTTCTTATCAATAATGAGCTGGATCAGCTCCAGTGTCATAACAAAAGCCAGGATTGCCCCGGCAATCGGGACAATGACGGTCTCCGAAAGGCTGCGCACCATGTTGTACACGCCGCTGTTCCATGCCTGCGGGGTCGTGCCTACCTGACCGGCAATCTCCCCGACCCTCTGGTTTACCTGGTCGAACATCCCGGAAAGGTTGTTGACAATGCCGCCGACTAAAAGCTCTTTCAGCCATTCCGTGAGGAAATCCTTCAAGAAATCCAACGGTCTGCCTCCTTTCTGGCCCCTCCCGCCTGGGAGCGGGAAGGGCCGAAGATGTGTTTTGGTTTACAGGTTGCAAAATTTCCGGCGATTAGCCGAACAGCCCGGAGAGCATGGGAACCAGGGTGATCCCGATCAGGGCAACTCCGCCGCCCGCCATCAACTGTTTCATACCCTGACTTTTTGCACCAGGGTTGTCGTTGCCGTAACCTTCCAGCAGGTTGATCACGCCCCAGATCCCAAGGCCGGCTCCAAGTGCCACTACGAGTGTCTGCAAAACTCCAACTGCGCTGTTAAAAAATGCCATAAAATTTGTCCTCCAAAAAGTTTATTTTTTATGGAAGGCTCGCTTTTCCGGATTCATGGCCTGCTGTCTTTAAGTGGGGTCAGCCTCCCCGCCGGATGTGTCTATCTCGAATGCCTCAAACTTTTCTCCCGGCTTCAGTTTGAGTTTGGTGGAAAGAAAACGCTCTATGTTGAAAGCGTTCTTCTTATCAAAATCAGACAGGTATTTATAGTTGGGGTGTTTGGTAATGTCGTACTTGTCCGACAAAAATGGCCTTACACCACGGAGCTGCAGGATACATTTGCTGCCATCTAAGACAGCCAGCTCATCAATGGACGCCAGTTCCTTCCCCAGCTTCTGAAAATTCTGCCCGTGGCTTTCCTGCGTCCCCTTTGTGACGCTGGTGTTATACATATCTATGGTCTCTTTTCCCAGGGCGGCACTCAGCTCCTTTAATGTCGTAGGCTCCGAGCCGCCCAGGAAAATACGGGCATCCATGTTGCCGATAATCGTGTCGCAGTTATCTTTATAAAGTGCCTTGAGCTGGCTCTGTGCCTGCAAGACCAGACAGCAGGAAATCTCACGGGAGCGGATGGTCGCCACCAGTTTTTCCAGCTTTGGGATCTGCCCGATATTGGCCGCCTCGTCAATGAGGCAGCGAACATGGACGGGGAGCCTGCCGCCGTACACATCATCCGCTTTTTCACACAGAAGGTTGAAAAGCTGGGTGTAGCACATGGAGATCAGGAAATTAAAGGTGTCGTCCGTGTCGCTCATAATGATGAACAGGGCCGTTTTCTGGTCGCCCAGGGTATCCAGCTCCAGTTCGTCATAGGCGGTCAGCTCCCGAAGCTCCTTGATGTCGAAGGGGGCCAGCCTTGCGCCGCAGCTCACAAGGATCGATTTTGCGGTCTTGCCCGCCGCCAAGCGGTACTTGGCATACTGGCGCACGGCAAAGTGGTTCGGCTCCCGCTCTGCCAGCTCCTCAAACATCAGGTCAACCGGGTTCTTAAATTCCTCGTCATCCTCCCGGACTTCCATGGCATTGATGAACTCGATCAGGGTGGAGAAATTCTGTTCCTCTACCGGGGCCTCATAGTGGATATAGCCGATCAGGGCGCAGTAGAGAAGGGTCTCCGCCTTCGTCCAGAACTCGTCCCCGCCTTTCTGCTCGCCCTTGGTGTTGGCGATCAGCGTTGTCACCAGCTTCAAAATATCCTTTTCGCTGTGGATATAGGCGAAGGGGTTATAGTGCATACTCTTTTTGAAATTGATCGTATTTAAAATCTTGATCTGATACTGGTTGCGCTGTAATAATTTTCCACATTCGCAAACGATACTTCCTTTCGGATCAGTGACCACGAACGAGGTCGGAAAATCCTTAGAGGTACACTGCATCAGGTTCGGCTTTAGCCAGAAGCGGGTCTTTCCGCTGCCGGAGCCGCCGATGATCAGCACATTTTTATTGCGGG
>CATKXR010000032.1 GCA_949840805.1 uncultured Lachnospiraceae bacterium
CAGGGAGCAGGACAGGCAGGAGGAAACGGGAGCGCACAGGCGGGAGCCAGAAGTGCAGCAGCCGGACAGAGAACGGCTGCGAACCGTACCGCTGCCAGAGGGGCGGCTTCGGGAGCAGCAGCGGCCGGAAGGTCTGGGGCAGCCAGAGGAACAGCGGCGAGAGGTGCCTCTGCCTATGGTGACGGCTTTATGAGTATTCCTGACGGGATTGAGGATGAGGGGCTTCCCTTCCATTAAAAAAGATGGGATAAAGGGGGAGAGTCAACAGCAGGTTTATGGGGCTGGCAGAATGGAGGGATCTGTTCTGCCAGCCCTGTTTTTAATTTGCAAGAGTGAAAATAGACTATTTGTGCCGAAGTGTGGCATGGTTGCAAGAGTGAAAAACAATAAAAGAGAAGGAGAGCGTTATGAGTATAGAGAAGATAAGAAAGACCAGAATCATGATTCTGGCATGTGTATTTGGCATGGTAATCATCCAGTTGGCGGCTCCCATAATCCTTGGGGTTCTGGTGCAGGGCATGGCCCTGGTGGTTCCGCTGGCTGTCTACCACTTTTTTGTGAAGGAGAAGTGGAGGCTTAAGCTGGTTCAGGGAAATGGGGAAGCCCAGGGAGAAAGGCAGGAAAAGAGTGAATATCCATATGAGTATGACCCAGGATTTAGGAATGTGAATCCGGATGGGAGGGAGACGCCCTTTGACCCTGTAAAGGACTTAGATGAGGAAATGCAGGAAACGGTACCGGAGACTGAGACATCCGGACAGCAGCCTGGTATGAGGAAGTGGGAAAGGATAAGATTATGGCGGTTGCCATGAAGCTGATGAAGAAAGAAATTGGTGAATTCTGGATACGGAAAGACGGGATCTGCAACTTCCATACCGGGAAAGGCTACCGAAGAGCCGGGGCCATACCGGGATTTTCCGAAGCTGACAGGGAGACCCTTACCCAGCTCCTTAATGATGAAGGATTTATGGCAGAGGATCAGGGGAAATATCTGTATCTCACATGGGTAGTATAGGAGGAATGGGTTCTCCAACGACCTGGCAGGCGACGTAGAGGGTTGCCTGCCGTTTCCACAGTGGGAGGAACGTAATAAGAAAGAACGGAGGGCAGAAGGATGATTGTGTGTCAGCATGAATGGCAGAACTACAAAAACCCCGGAAACGGGTATACGGTGGCAGTCTACCGGACAAGGGAAAGGGAGAAGATTCCAATGCCCGCAATTAAGGCGGACCAGGGGAAATGGGTCTCTTTTACGGCAGTAGGCATGGAGCTTCCTGACCTGGAGCATGTGGATATCAAACTGGAAGGAACCTGGGAGGACAAGGAACGGTTTGGAAAGCAGCTAAAAGTAGAAAGTTTCCATGTTCTTCTTCCAAAGACCAAACAAGGGATCAGCAGTTACCTGTCTTCCATGGTAAAGGGAATCGGGCCCGTGCTGGCGGAAAAGATTGTAGACCGGTTCGGGGAGAATACTTTTGCGGTTCTTGACAAAGAGCCGGAACGGCTGCTGGAGATTAAGGGAATTACGGAAGCCAGGCTGGAGGCAATCAAGGAATCTTATGGGGAAAGCGGGGAGATTCGGGAGTTAATGGTCTACCTTGCGCCCTATAAGGTAACTCCAAAGAAAGCGGAGAAGATCAAGGAGCATCTTGGCCTGGAGGCGGTGGAACTGATCCGGAAGAATCCCTACCGGCTCTGTGAGATTAAGGGCTTTGGGTTTCTCACCGTTGACCCAATCGCAAGGGCCGGCGCCGGGTTTTTGCCGGAGGCACCGGAACGGGTGAAGGCGGCAGTCCGGTTTGTGCTGGAGGAGGCTCAGAAGGAAGGATATCTGTATCTGGACAGCGGGACGGTGATTCAAAAGGCGGAACGTCTCTTAAACAAGGGCTTCGGACAGGGGAGAGTGGAACGCTCTGCCATTATCCGGGCCGGAAATGAGATGGTTCTGAAGGAGAAATCCCTGCAGGCAGACGGAAACGCCATTTTCCTCAATAAGAACCGGGAGGCGGAGCAGACAGCGGCCGGGAACCTGGTACGAATTTTAAGGGAGAGTGGAAATGGTTTTGATGTGGAACGGGAGCTGGAGGAGGTCCAGGCGGAGCTTGGCATTGTGCTGGCTGAGAGACAGAAGGAAGCGGTGCGCATGGTGTTTCAGTCCCAGGTTTCCATTATCACAGGCGGACCCGGAAAGGGAAAGACAACGGTTTTGGGAGTGATCCTGAAAATATTTGAGAGGAAGGAGCAGGGGAAGCAGGTTCTTCTCTGTGCTCCCACGGGACGGGCCAGGAAACGGCTTTCGGAGAGTACGGGCTATCCGGCCCTTACCATTCACAAGGCATTGTATCTGACGGGGGAGGATGAGGAAGTTTCGGAGGATGAGATTCTGGAGGAAGACCTGGTGATTGCGGATGAATTTACCATGGCAGACATGTGGCTGGCGGCCGTCCTGTTTTCCAGGATAAAAAGCGGCGCAAGGCTGGTGCTGGTGGGAGATGTGGACCAGCTTCCGTCTGTGGGGCCGGGGAGCGTGTTTAAGGAGCTGATTGCCTCCGGGGCGATTCCATTTACGGTGCTGGACGTGTTCTTTCGGCAGGCCAAGGATTCCCGGATTATCTTAAACGCGGATTTGATCAACCGGAATCAGAAGTCTTTGCTGTTTGGGGAGGATTTTCAGTTCCATAAGGCGGAGGAGGATAAGGAAGCGGCGCAGATCATTGGCGATCTTTACAGGAAAGAACTTGGGAACTTTGGAGGGAATGCGGACATGGTTCAGGTGCTTTCGCCTCTCAGAGTCAACACGGAGGCGGGAGTGAATGCCCTCAACCGGAGGCTGCAGGAGATTGCCAATCCGGGTGCTTTGGACAAGGGGGAGTGGCGGTACGGTCCCGCAGTTTACCGTGTAGGGGACAAGGTTATGCAGACCCAGAACACGGAGGAGATTTCCAACGGCGATATCGGGCAGGTGACAGAGATTACCATGCAGCCGGATGGAAGCAGGGAAATGAGCGTCAGCTTCGGGGATATAGCAAGGAACTATCAGGAGGAGGAACTGGCTGTGCTGGACCATGCGTATGCCACCAGTGTCCATAAGAGCCAGGGTGGTGAGTATCCGGTGGTAATTATTCCGGTTTTGAAGTGCTTTTATCCTATGCTGAAACGGAATGTGTATTATACCGGAGTCACCAGGGCGAAAATGAGAGTCCACTTGGTGGGGAGCCGGCAGGCCCTTGCCATAGCGATCTCCAACACGGACGCTGGAAAGCGAAATACTCTTCTGGCTATGCGGTTGCAAAAGGAAATGGAACGGCAGAGGCTGGGGGCGGTGCCTTCGGCGGCGGCTTAGAGAAAAGGGACCGATTTTTGGAAAGGTAATGAGCTTGGAATGATTTCCGCGAGCAATGGGCTAAGTGCCATGCTTGCATGAGCATTTGACGAATGCCGCGAGGGTCACATACTCCGCTGCTCTGCAGCACAGCAAGATTAATGTCTCGTTGCTTGCAGCGGAGTTGCTGACTGGATAACAGGAATAACAGAGGGAATTTTATTCTGGTAACATTGAAGAAAGAAGGAGAAACGAACCTATGGGAAAAACGAAGATTCTGGAGAACTGGACATTTACCCGTTCCATGCCGGCTCCTTTTGACACGGAAGTGTTGAGAAGGGGAAAGAAGGATTCAACGGAGGAATCCTGCCTGTCTGTCCACAACAAGATGACAAGGGGAAGACGGGCCACTTTAAACAGCGTCACGCTCCGGGGAATGCTTCTTGCGGCTGATATCATAAACGGAAAAAGCAAAGGCGCTATGGGAGTGGAGACGGAAAATGGGCAGATCTGCCGGTATTATGTGGAGACAGTGAATTCTTCCGGGGCTGCGGATGAGATACGGATTTTCATTTATGACCCCAAAAAGGGAAACTGGAGGGCTGCTGTCAAGAAGGGAGAGGCACTGTCCCCATATCCCAGGATTGGGGAGAACGGGGCCAGTGGGAAGGAGATGTTTCTGCTCTTGGCATATGGCAGTATGGTACAAGGCCCTATTCATGACCAGGAGTTTGAGGACAGCTTTCGGACATTTGTGAGAGAAAAGGACAAAGGATTCCCGGACATGGACCTTGCCATGGAGTGTGCTTTTTTATGCTGTGACAACCTGTACAGGAGATTGGAGAATCGGGACAGCTTAGGTGCGGCGGGAATCCCATTTCGTAATGATGAGATCGCGGCGGGTAATGTGACCGTGATTCCTACTGTTCGTCTGAAAAACGGCCGTTATGCGGTAACCAGGACGGATTACGGGACGTTCCAGGTGCTGGAGAGCAAAGAGGCGGTGAAAACTTCCGGGACTATCGGGGATTTGAAATCAGGGTATAACCGGAAATTCCCATTGGATGAACGGGAGAAGGATCTGGTTCCTGCCCTGCCGGAGAACTACCAGGTTCCGGTGGAGGTGACGGAGATTGTGGATGTAGTGCTGCACACGCCCATGCGGGTATTTATGAGCGCCGGGGAGTCCGGAACGGGAAAGACGACCAATGCCAAAATGGTGGCCCAGCTTTTGGGAATGCCTTACTATTTCTTTACCTGCGGTGAGGGGACGGATGAGACGGACTTGGTGTCTACCATGATTCCCAATATTGGGGGGAAAGAGATAAGGCCGGAGGTGGAACTGCCTACCTTTGAGGACATGGTTATGGACCCGGCTTCCGCCCTGGAGCGTGTCTGCGGAAACTATGAGGAAGAGATTAGTCAGGAAGAGGCGTTTCAGAGGATTTTGTCAACCATATACCAGACTGGTTTTCAGAACGGCCAGGGGGAGAAGGATTATGTGCTGGTGGAATCCAGTATTGTCACTGCCTGCAGGAGACCTTCTGTGATTGAGATTCAGGAGCCTTCGGTGATCACAAAGCCGGGAACCCTGGTGAAGCTCAACGGGCTGTTGGACGATGGGGCGGCCATTACCCTTACAAGCGGGGAGGTGGTGAGAAGGAATCCGGAGACCGTGATTCTTCTGACTACCAACATGGGCTATAAGGGCTGCCGCGGATTTAATGAGTCGGTGCTGTCCAGAATGCGGATGATTCACTACTGTGAACCTCTGACGGCAAAGGGCATGGTGGAGCGTGTGATGAAACGGGTGGCTGGCATGGAGAGGAAGACTTTGGAGAAAATGGCGGAGACCGTATGTGAGATTCAGAAATACTGCCGGACGGAAATGATTACCGGAGGGGTGTGCGGATACCGGGAGTTTGAGGACTGGGTATGGGCCTCCCTGGTGCAGAAGGATATCTGCGGTGCTGCCCAAAGGACAGTGGTTGCCAAGGCGGCGCCGGAGGCGGAAGAGAGGGAGGAAATCTATAAGACCCAGATACTCACCAAGTTTGAGGTGGAGAGCGGAGCTGGCGGTGTGAAGGCTGCGTAGTTAGAGTCAGTTTTTATATGTGCCGGAAGAAATTCATATGATAAAAAACGGAGAGAGCTGGAACATCAACGCAGAAGGGAGAAGAGCTATGAATGGAGTACAAAGTAAGCGGAAAGAAGTCAAAAAGGTCCGGGAGCATATGACAGATAAGGAATTGTTTCTGTCAAAGGCGTACCAGGATTCTTTAAGGAAATTTGCGAGAGTATTGGGAGGGAACCAGGCCGTGGGCCTGGTTCTTGCCTACACAAAGGAGGAAGATTCCGGGATTGCTCTCACGGACGGAAGAACCATATATTTAAACACGGCCAACATCGTGACGGAGCAGTTTCGGGAACGGAAGGAAAAAATGGCAAGCCATGAGGGTTTGACGGCCCATGAGTGCGGCCATATCCGCTATTCGGATTTTGACCGGAGGACGATCTATACAAACGGGTTCTCTCAGGGGCGTATTTTCCCAAGGCCGCCAGAGGGGCAGACGCCGGCGGAAAAACGGGCGGCGGAGGAATTAAAGCAGTTTATAAGACGGAGGGACAAGACAGCAGTGTCTGTCATTGGCACGACAGCTTCTAATCTGAACAATATATTGGAGGATGTGTATATTGAGAGCAAAATGTGCCAAAGGTATCCGGGAAGCGTCCGGACGTCTATTCAGAGGAATGCGGCGGCTCTTCTGGGGCAGATTCCCACGGCTGCGGACCGGAAGACGGAAAAGAACGATGGTCTGGATATCATGACCGACTTGATTCTACGGTATGCCAGAAGCGGTGAGACAGAGGAGGAAAAGGCGTATGACAGGCAATACCGGACTTGTCTTGCGGCCTGTCGGAGCCCGATTGACGAGGCGGTGGGAAGTGACGACCCGGACATCCGGTATCTGGCTGCCAATGAATTACTGCTTAAGATATGGAAATATGTCAAGAAGGCAATCCAAAGGGCAAGGGCTGATCTGGGAAAGGATTTTATGAAGCTGCCGCCGCAGGAGCAGGAGAAGAAAGCCAGGGAATACTTAAATGAGAACCTGAAACTAAGTTCTTTATCCGGCGCATATGGAGGATGGCGCAGAGAGCGCAAAACCATAGAGGGCTGGGATGGCAGCCTGGATTCCGAAAAAGAGCCTGGGCAGGAAGGAGAAGGACAGGAGGAAGAGAATGAGAAACAGGATGGACAGACAGAAAAAGAGGGGAACGAGAGTCCGGGTGAAAGCGGACGGAATGAGGGAAAGGAGAAGGAACAATCTCAGAAAGGGAATGGCCAGGGAAGAAATGCCGGGGAGGAAAATAGTTCTCAGGAAAAGGCTTCCCAGGGAAAACGTTCAGAGGCGGAAGACGGCGGCTCTCAGGAAGACCAGGGAGAGGCAGGCAAGGAGAAAGAAGGAGAAGGTGAAAACAGTGATAATGGCGAAAATGGAGAAAACGGCGAGAATGGGAATGAAGGCTCAAAGGTGCCTTCCCATATCATTCTGCTTCGGCTTGGGCAGTTGGCTGCTCAGGGTGAAGGGGATGATTGCAATGAAGAACAGGGCGGAGAGGTCGGCCTGCCTGGACGGGGAGGCGGTATCAGAACCGGAGAGATCAGCAGGGATCTTTTGGAAATCCTGAACAAAGCGGCAGAGGAGGCTTATGGAAAGCAGGCGGAGATAAAGTTAAAGAAGCATTTGGAAGATGAGGCGGAGGAGTTGTCTCCTGAGGGAATCCACAAAGGCGTTCCTATCAGGGTTTACCGGGAACTGGAGATTACGCCTGATATGGAGATAGGATATAAAACGATTGAACCGGAAATTAAAAAGGCTGCCGGCCGTTTGAGGCAGACGGTGGAGGAGATTCTGATCCGGAAGGAAGGGGGAGTCATGTCCGGCCTTTACATGGGGAAACGGTTAAGCAGGGGGAACCTTTACCGGCAGGATGGGAAGATTTTTGAGAAGAGGATTTTGCCGGAGGAGGGATTTTCCGTTGCTTTTGGCGTCCTGGTGGACAATTCCGGTTCTATGACGACTGAGGACAGGATTGGACAGGCAAGGAAGGCGGCTCTGGTTCTCTATGAGTTCTGCAGGTCATTGTCGATTCCCATTACGGTTTATGGGCATTCTACTTGCAGTGTGTTTTTTAACGGGAGTTACCGGGAAGGGGTGGCTATGTATTCGTTTGCTGAGTTTGATTCCGTGGACGGGAAGGACCATTTGAGGATTCAGGGGATGGGAAGCAGCCAATGTAACCGGGACGGCCTTGCCCTGCGGTTCGTGGGGAAACATTTGGCCAAGCGGGAGGAAGAGGTGAAAATCTTAACCCTGATTTCGGATGGAAGCCCCTATGCGGTTAACTATGGCGGAGAGACGGCAAAAGCGGATTTGAGAATGGCGAAGCAGGAGCTTCACAAAATGGGGGTTACGCTGTTTTCGGCGGCTATCGGGGATGACCGGGAGGTGATTGAGGATATTTATGGGGACAGTTTTTTAAATATTTCAGACCTCAAGACTATGCCACAGAAGCTTGCAGCGTTGCTTTTGCGGTATATCCGGTAAGGAAGGTATGTGTTCGGGGAGCCTGGCAGGGACTGGGAAGTAAGGGCTATAACTGGAATGTGGCTGGACAGACTGGCGGACGTTGGAAAGCATTGGATGATACATAGAATAGGAGGATTTTATGGCGAAAAGTGAGAAGAAAGACTGGTCACAGGAGGTATCCGGGCAGATCGCGGTGTGCAAGACGGATAAGACACTGCTGGAATTGTGGGACAGCTTAAAGCCTGCGTCTGAGTTATTTCCGGCCCATATCCATGCGGCCGGGGAGAAGGTGGAAATGGGGGAACGGTCTCTGATCCGGTTGAATATGCTGGATTACAGCAACGGCACCGGGGAAAAGACGGTGAGCGTTTATGCCAATATCAGCCCGGAGGAGGCCAGGTATGTCTATTCGGCGTTGTTTTGTCATTTGCCTGATTTTGCATTTTCCCAGGATAAGATTTTCGGGGAGCCGGATGAAAAGGGATACAGTATTGTGACAAAGCTGCAGATTGCCCGGTATGATGTGGACCAGAAGGGGAATAAGCGGAATTATCCCTGGTATGTGGAGATTCAGAATGGGGCCGGGGTTGCCGTGAGAAACGCCAATGGCGGGCGGTATTGCAAGAAGGACAGCTATGTGTGCCACAGGAAGGTTAGGATGTTTTTAAGCGACCGGGATATGTTTGTGATGTTCTGCCGGGCGGATTCTTATATCCGGGCGTTTGAGATAGAGTATGCTTTCAGGCAGAATCGGGTCGGGAATTTTGGGAATCTGTTTCATCTTTTGAATAAGGAGATTCAGAAGGTGGTGGATTTGGTGCAGTTTTATGGGGAAGGAGATGGGCTACGGAAGGTGAGCTAGGGAAAGAATAAAGAGTGTGGATTAAGAAAAGTAGGGTAATTTGAATGGAAAGCCTCTCCTGGATTTGGAAATTCGGGGGAGGCTTTTTGGTATTGATAAAAAATCGCACGATTTTGTTGATATTACCGTTCGATATGTGTATAATTATAATAGGCAGAAAGAATTGGAGGTGATTTTGTGTCTATTACAGCAACAGAATTAAAGATGAATTTGGGAAAATATCTTCTTATGGCAGAAAAAGAAGATATTTATATTACACGGAATGGGAAAATAGTGGCGAAACTCTCTAATCCTTACCAGGACCGTGTGGATGTGGCGAAATCCTTATTTGGGATCATTCCTGATGAAATGACATTAGAGGAAGCCCGTGAGGAAAGGCTGGGGAAAATATGAGAGCTTTGATTGATACCTGTATTATTATAGACGCATTGCAGTCCCGTCTTCCGTTTAAGGACAATGCACAGGAAATCTTTCTTCTTGCTGCTAACAGACAGTTTGAGGGATTTATCACGGCAAAGGCCTCTACGGATATTTATTATTTAACACATAAATATCTCCACAGCGATAAGGAAACACGGAAGGTATTGAGTGGGCTGTATATGCTGTTTGAGCTGTTAGACACAGCAGGGATTGATTGCCGGAAAGCAATTTCTTCAGGAATGACTGATTTTGAGGACGCGGTTATGGTCGAAACTGCGCTTCGTTGTGGAATGGATTGTATTGTTACCAGGAATGTAAAAGATTACGAAAAGTCATTGATTGAGATATATCAGCCGGATGAATTTTTGGAGCTTTTTCATCAGAGGGAGATAGAATAGCCTGATTCTAAATTAATGCCTTATGACAGAGTAAACATATTGTTTATTGATACTTCAATATTTACTATTATTTATCGGGAGACCGCTATGCTTTGTTTGATTTAATATTTGCATAATTATAGATAATAATTTTATTTCCAAGGAGAATTAGTGATACTGCATTTTTAGCATATAAGGTGGATAGGGGGAAAGGGACTGTGGGAATGTTAGAAGGGACAGTAGCAATTGGTCGATTTGTATTCAATGAATTTATGTCAAATATTATAAATGAAGGAGTAGATACGAAAAAAGAAAAGATAAAAAGCTCTATTCATGATAAATGCAATAAAAATTACTCTACTAAAATATATCGTGGAATTGAGGATGTTCTAAATAAACTGACTGGTAATAAATATAAAGACTCAGAACTTTTATACGAAGCGATAGAAAAAATATTTACTGAATTTAAAAATGGAAAGAATGAAATTGAAACAGTAAAGGCGGGGTTAACTCTATTTAATTTTGATATAAGTGATAGTATATGCGAATACTTTTTAGACGAGCTAAACAAAGTGATTTGTCAAGATGAAGAATTATTTAGAAGAATATCTATTAATTTAGAAAAAAAGGGAATTAGAGTTTCTCAGGAAGGATTTCAGCAGATTAGCGAAGAAATTAGAGAAATAAAGCAAAGTATTAATGAAATAAAATGTGCAGAAAATAAAGCAAATGTTTTAAATAATGATGAAAGACTATCTGTTAGAAGTAGAACTCAGGAGTATCTTAATAAGTGGAATGAAAATATGTTTCTTAATAATTTTACTGAATGGGATGAGGCGAGAGGTGTTAATATTAGACTTAGTCAAGTATATAGAAAGGAGCATTTACCCCATTTTATTTATGGGAATAATGAGCGTATATCTACTAATATAGATTCATTATTATCTCAGTATATACAGCAAAGTAAAGCTAATAAAATGCTTTTGATACTTGGGCAGCCAGGTATAGGAAAGAGTACATTGATCAGTTGGATTGTAGCAAATTTTAAAGGCAGAACGAATGATATTTTGGTTTATCAATTTGCTTCTGATTTAAAATGTGTAGATTGGAACCAATATGATATAGCTGGTGAAATCTTAAATGCATTAAATTTAGATTATCTTGATTTGCAAAAGAAGACATTGATTCTTGATGGATTAGATGAAATAAATATAAATAATAATGGAAAAGAAATTTTAGACAGAATATATTGGAAATTAATCAAAAGTAGTGAAATTACAAATTTTTCATTGATTATTACATGTAGAGAAAATTATATTCGCGATTTTGTGAGAGTTAGTTGCCAATATATTACACTCCAACCTTGGGACAATGAACAAATAAAAAGTTTCTGTAATGTTTTTTGTAATGAAAGTAAAAGAACAATAACAGAAAATACTTTTGCAAAGATTATAGAGAATAAAAATATTCTAGATATCCCTCTTATTTTATATATGACTTTGGCTTTGAAGATATCTATTGAAAAAGAGGGTTCTATTGTAGATGTTTATGATAAAATATTTTCACTGGAGAATGGTATTTATGATAGATGTATAGGATATGCTGAACCTCATAGAATTAGAGAGATAAAGGAACAGATACATGAAGCATCAAAAAGAATTGCTTTTTGGATGTTTGAAGAGGACTCCGATGGAGCAAGTATTCCGCAAGAAGAATATCAGAAAATTTGTAATGAAATTGCGAGTGAAAAAAAGAAAGGAAATTTAAGGCAGGATTTCATAATAGGAAATTTTTATAGGCTGAGATATTGTGAGAGAATGAATACAAATGAACTTTGTTTTGTACATCGTTCTATTTATGAGTATTTTGTTGTTGAAAACATTTTTACATCTATATGCGAGGCTGTAAAATTGTCTAAAGAAAAACTTGCAGGTGTTTTAGGTCATCTTCTTAAAAAGGGAATGTTATCTAATACAATTTGTGACCTTTTGCAATATAAAATAAGGACTAGTGAACTAAAAGATAAATTTGATATTATAAATCAAACGTTTAACTTGATGATACATGATGGTATGACGTATTATACGAATAAATGCTATAAGAATATAATGGATTGTGAGATGAGAGTATTTGTAAATATGCTTGAGGTTATACATTTATGGGGTTATAAAAATTTGAATATGGATAGTTCGATTTCTAGATATTTAGGTTATAATGGATATATGGGTTTGAATCTTAGGAATATAGTAATAGAACCAATAAGATATATAAATAATGAGAAGAAAATAAAAAACACGTATTCAATATCTTTGGAAATGGTATATTTACAAGAAGCATATATGACACAAATATGTTTAAAGTATGCAGGACTACCATACGCAGATTTAATGCTTGCAGATTTGGAGTACGCAGATTTAGAGGGGGCGGATTTGAGAAGAGCAAACTTGTCCTTAGCAAATTTAAAGGGAGCAAATTTGAAAGGGGCAATTTTAGAAAATGCGGATTTAAGTGGATCATATTTAGAAGGAGCAGTTTTGAAAAATGTAATGTTTGTAGGGGCAGATTTGAAAGATGCAGATTTGGGAAAAGCAGATTTAGCAAAGGCGATTTTTGATAGAAAGCAGATTGAATTTTTGGAGGGTAAATATATCTTGGATGATGTAAGTGTGTGCTTAGAAACAGGGGAAATAATCAACTATCAGGAGTATAAAGGAATGTTATCGCAAGAATGAGACAGTATTTTTTAAGACTTTCTGTGACTTTGAATTGATTTATAAGATTGGCCGTAGAAAGTAAACATTGAAAAAAATGTCGATGGAGATAGAAAGCCAGATAATATTGTAAAAGTTAATTCGTAGAGGACAAAAAGTATTTGCTTATCTGTTATTGAGAATTTTTTAAAGGGGATTATTCATGGAAAATAGTTTGTTAATAGGGAATGGGATGAATATGTTTTTGGGGATTTCTGCTTTATCTATTGAAAATATTGCTAAACGATTTGAAAAGTCTTTATATCATAGCAGTTGTTTATATGAAATGCTATTTAATGTATCTTTTTCTGAAGATGTATGTAAAAAGCTCATTTCCTATAGTGAAAATATAGAAATGTTAGCAGGAAAAGTTTATAAATATGTTATTAAAAATATGCATTGTCCTTTTAATGAAGCAGTATATCAACGTCTTATAGACGAAATTACGGGAACGGCAATTAATGCTATCTTTTTTGATAGAGATGGGTATATTGATGTTTCATATCTACACACAAATTTATCTGCTTTAAATACATATCAAAATATTTATAGTCTGAATTATATGGAATTTTGGGATTTGGATAATAGGTGTTGCTTTTTGCATAAAAAATATCATTTGCCTGATATTATTCCATATACAAAGCCAATTATCTTTTATAACCGTTATCGTTATGCAGGACTAAAAAAATATAGGGATTTAGTTGAATCAATGCGTGCAACTTATCAAATGATAGAATATGGATATGATTTATTAATCTTTGCTCCGGATTGTATGGACAGAAATGACGAAGACTATTTGGATAAAAATGATGTGGTATCTTTAACTGGATATCCTTCCGAAACATTTATTATGGATGAAGATGATATTTATCCTTCAGACCCACAAAATTTGTATGAAGAGTTAGATAATATTTCAAAAATAGATGTATTTGGTGTTTCTCCATATGGAGATAAGAGCTTAATTGAGAAGTTAGCGGCTATTGGCCAAGGTACTATTTTTGTATACCAATGTGACCCATTGCAAATAGCAGAGTGGAAAAAATACTTACCAGATGGATTCAAATTTAGGGATTCGACAGAATTATTTGGATCCAAATGAGAATTTTATATTCGCACACTATATATATAAATATAAGATTTACAACCACAATATATAGTGCTAAAATAACCATGAAAGTTGATTTATGCAGTCCACAGACCGCACACACTTTTTGTTCTGGTCCAAACGCCAGAAGCGCAGGGCAGGGAGGATTCCTTAAGCCCGGACACCACATTTCAGCCAGAGACACGTTTGTTTCTGTCTGATAAACATTCAAGAAAACCAAATAACAGCGGCTATTTTGCTGCATATCAGAGAGACATCCCATACAAAAAATGGAACGATGTCTCTTTTTTGCGTGCAAAACCCGCCAGAAAGGAGGAGACAAAAAAGACCAATGAAAAGAATTCAGCGACCAGAGTATACGACATGGACGGCTGTTTCTGTCTGATTATCGCCATTTTAAACGGTGTCGGTGCCAGTACAGCCCGAAGGCTTTACGACAATGGCCCAGTACAGCAAAGGCTTGGCCGCCCTTTACCAAGAGGCAGACCGCCAGACCAGACGGCAGTACCAGAGAGAGCAGAAAGAAACCAAAGAATTCATGTGTTAAAGAAAAAAGGATACAGCTTAGAGGAGATTTCTGACATTCTTGGCTGTGACAGTTCGACTGTAAAGAGAAATCTAAAAAAAGCGAAGGAGGAAGCGTGAATCATGACACTGGAGACATTTGCGGAGGAGATGAAGATCAGAGTTCAGGAAAAGGAAGGGAACCATTATGAGGTGGACTTGGAGCGAAGCCTGGGAAACAATGGGACAGAGGTAATCAGGCTGGCAGTAAAAAAGGAAAGCGACAGCGGCACTGCCCCGGCAGCGCTGTTGAATGGATTCTATAACCGGATATCGGAAAAAGAATCGGAAGATTTTTTGGAAGAAATGGCTGAGAAAATTGTAAGGCTGTTCTGTTTTTCCGATTTTGTGGAGAACTATGGGGAAACACGGGCAGCGCAGGTCATGGATTACGATTTCTGCAAAGACAAACTCCTGTTTAAGCTGGTTAACACCGGTTTGAACCAGGAACTCCTCCTTGACAGGCCCCATATCCCCTTTCTTGACCTTTCCATTACCTTTTATGTGAGGCTGGAAGAAAGGGACGGAATGGAGACAAGGGTTCCGGTCAATGAGTTTCTAAGGGAGATATGGAAAATGACAGTGCAGGAGCTATACCAGCAGGCATTAAGGAACGCTCCTGAAACAATGCCGGCCAGATTTTCCGAAATGAATCAGACAGCGGCATTCCTGTTGCTAATGGATGAAGAAATGACATCAGGGATTCTGGATCTGCTGCCGCCTGTGGAGAAAATGAGAGATGGAACCTTGTATTGTCTGACCAATCATCAGGCCAGAAATGGGGCTTCTGTCTTGCTGTATCCTGGGGTGTTAAAGGAATGTGCCGCAAAGTGTGGAAAAGACTTAGTGATTCTTCCAAGCAGTGTGGATGAGGTCCTTTTAATGCCTCTCAGCGATGAGAATAAGCTGAATGAACTGACAGAAATGGTCCGGGGTATCAACCAGTCGGTATTGGAACCGGGGAAGGTGCTTTCCGACCACGTTTACCGCTATGACTACGAAAACGACCAGATTGTAATGGTGTAGCTTATCAGGAAAGGAGCAGCCGTGCATATCCATAAATACGCGGACTTAGCCTGTTTTCAGGAGATCGGGATTGGAGGAACGCTGCCGGCCACAGAGGAGTACCGGGAGTTTATAAAAAAGCTCCACCCGTCCCAGTTCCTCTCCGGGGGAATCCGGGCCACGCTTTATGAGGTTTCCTATTCCTACATGACCATAAGGGGAAATGGGAGAACGGCGAAGAAATACGCGCTGCTGAACCCGGACCATGAGGAGGCATACATAGAGATTGAAATGCAGATGAGTAACTGGGTGGAGAATCACAACGCAAAACGGCCGTACCGGATGATTTCCAACGTGACCATTCTGGAGATCAAGCCATTGGCCTTTGCGAATATCCGGTTTGAGATTTAGAAAGGTTTCATTCCCTCATTTCCCTGGGAAAACTCCGGGTTGTCCCTTAGAGGCGGGGCTACTGTGAGCCCTGGCCTTGAAAAAGAACGGTAAGGGGCGTAAAAAGACACACCGGTTAAAGTATGGCTTTTCCGTCAAGAGCAGAATAAATTTTGCAAAGGACGGGAGAGAATGGAACAATATACATTCATAAATGAACTGCCAAAAAAGACTGCCAGGGCCATAAGCCTATTCCAGATGTTTGAGAAGACAGCGCTGGGATACCGGCCGGAAGGATATTATCTGGCGTTCAGCGGAGGGAAGGACAGCGTGGTAATCTACTGGCTGGCAAAAATGGCGGGAGTAAGATTTACGGCCCACTACCATTTGACAACCGTGGACCCGCCGGAATTAGTCCGGTTTATCCGAAAGGAATATCCGGAGGTGAAGGTAGAAAAGCCGGAGCTTACCATGTGGGAGCTGATCGTAAAGAAACAGATCCCGCCTCTGAGAAGGGCACGCTATTGTTGTGAGGCCTTGAAGGAGCATGGGGGTGAGGGAGCGTTTACCGTAACCGGAGTCCGCTGGCAGGAGAGCAGGAAACGAAAACAACGAACCAGTCTGGAAATTCTGACTTCTAAAGATCCCATTTATTTAAACTGTGACCATAAAGAAGCTGTAACAGTCAGGATAGGTCTGCGCACTTGCTGCGCTGACCGTATGATATCATAATGGAAGCGGACATCCGGCTTATCGCGAAGCGATTCTCATGGCCGGATGTGTAACAGTTCAAGGTTTATCTGAACTGTTACGGGAATCCCGCCGCCAGGTGGAAACCTGCGCCCTGAAGGGAAAACGTGTGCTGAATCCCATTATCGACTGGACGGAAGAGGAGGTGTGGCGGTTTATCCGTACCTATGGTCTCCCTTACTGCGTCCTGTATGATCTGGGGGTTCACAGGCTTGGCTGTCTGGGATGTCCTCTGGCAAGCACGAAAAACAGGGAACGGGAATTTGCCCGTTATCCCCAGTATGCCAGGGCCTATATCCGTGCCTTTGACCGGATGGTGGAGGCGCGCAGGGCTTCGGGCAAGCCCAGGGGAAGCTGGAAGGACGGGGAGAGCGTGTTTTGGTGGTGGATGTATGGAAATGGGAAAAGGGAGAGACAGATTGACGGACAAATGGAATTAGAGTTTGGAGATGAGGCCGGAACAGCGGCATAGGAAGGAGGCACCGATCTTTGTGGAGAAACATTCATGCAGGACCTGCAGGAGTCTGGAAAAAGAAAGGAAAGAGGTGATGAAGGGCCGTCTGAAAGGGCGGTACCGCTATGGGTGCAGCGGCCAGGGCAGCGGATTTGTCTGCGGTTTTCTGGCTGGTGATGAGGATTTGGAGACCTTGTCCTGCGGATTGTGGCATGGGCAGTCTGAGAGAAAGACGGAGAAGGAAGGGCAGAAGCTGGAGAAGGAGCTGGGAGAGAGCCTTCAGGGGCTGTTTGACCGCTGGAATGAGTGGTATGTCCGGGGGTGCCCGGAGGGGAAGGAGACAGACGGGGTGTATTTAAACCGTCTTCGCCTTGCCATAAAGGGGCTGGTGGAACGGATTGAGGAGGCTCTTGAAGAGTCCCGGTTCCCGGAAAGCTATTATTCCCCGCTGCCGCCGGAGGTTGCGGAAGATTATATGGCGGATACGGACAGTTTGGTAAAGGGTGCAGAGAGGGCGTTGTACCAGTACCGGAATTCACCGGATTATCTCTGGCTGGAGTCCTATATGAATGGGCAGAAAGTTAAGAGCAAGGAGACGGAGAAGGCTGCGGTGTTTTTTGAACATGGGAAGGTCTTGGAGGAGGCGCTCAGCCGGAACCAGTATCTTCTTATGAAGCAGGAGATACGGCAGGAAGGGATTTTGGCAGAGCTGGCAAAGTACCGGAGGGCCGTTTTGCAGAAGGAGCAGAAGGCAGCCAGGAGAAACAAAAGCGGACAGAAAGGCAAAAAAGATATGTCCGGCCAGTTTACCTTGTTTGAGGAGAAGGCGTCCTGATGGAGATAAAGCTTCTGATAGAAGGCGGGAAACTTAAGAAGTGTAAGGAGTCTGATACCATGCAGGAAAACTGGATGGGGCGCAGGAAACCGGATGGGACGCAGATGGACTGAGTGTAAGAATCAAGAAACGTATAGGAAGGAGACAGGAATGGATTATCAGATGTTGGTGAGGAACCTGTTCAATGACATGTTCGTATTTTTTAACGGGACACAGCCTCTGGGACTGGAGCCGTTGATTGACGTGTATCAGGATGAACCGCTGCTCATGGCATTTATCGGCAGGCTGGATGAGGCGGTTAAGGTTCCCTACAATGATGTGATGAAGGAATGTTATGGCTTTTTTAAGCAGTATGCAGGGGGAGAATACACGGATGAGGTCTGGGAGAGGATTGTGAAGGATATCCAGGACTTTAACCAGAAGTGGATGAATCCCTGGTGCCGGGGGATTATGCTGGCACTGTTGGAGCTGCTAGAACGGGAGGATAAAGAGAGACAGGAACTTCAAAACCAGGGCGGTTTGGCGGAAAACGAAGCGCAGGAGCCAGGACTGCAGGAAACGGAAGGGCAATATGAAGCAGAAGGACAGTATGAAGACGGGCAGTATGAAATAGAAACCGGGCAGGAAGGAATGGAACCTGGCCTGGAAGCAGGAGGAGAGACTGCCTTGCCGGAAATGGAAATGGGATATGGAGAGGACGGGCAGCAGGAAAATGATCTTGCGGCCTGATCTGCTAAAAGGCTGGGAAGAAATCAGATTCCCGGCCTTTTATGCCTATCTTTTTGTAAAATGGCTGCTGCACCAGAAATGTTTTCATTTTAGCGGCAGCCATTTCCGATTTCCAAATTATAATGGCAGACAATGATCGGCGGCGGAATTGTATTAGCAGGGAGAATGAACATGGCAAAAAGCATTTTTGAAAAAATGGAAAATATCCATGAAGTCAACCGCATGGCAGCAGAGCTGCGGCGGTTAGGAATGAGGGAAAAGCTAAAGGAACTGGCAGACAAGAACCGGGTAATGGATGAGGATTTTGAGGCGTTTTTTCTGGGGAAGCGGTATTTTCTTGTTGACGCAGGAGAGACACAGAAGACCTATGACACGGCCAGGGCAAAGATTATGGATGAAATGCTTACCCTGAATGAGCCACTTTTTGGAAACGTGATTGGCGGTTATCTGCTCCAGTGCTGTAGCGAACCAGGTTTTCAGGAATCTGTGCTTCAAGAGCATAAGACATTACAGAGATGTATTGAATATGTAATGGAGCAGGCTTACGAACTGTTAGATGAAAACCAGAAAAAAGCCAGAAGGAACACGGCGGTTGCTGTAGTATCAGACCAGGTATTTGAGTGGGTGAAAAACTATTATACCTTGGATGACAAAGCAGCCCTGGAAGAAAAGCGGAAAAAAGCGGAGAAGGAGTTTGCGGAGCGGAATAAGCCAAAGGAAAACAAGGCTGCGGGTAAGGGAACTTCTAAAAAGAAGGCTTCCAAAACCTCCAAAATGTCTAAAGCCTCTAAGACATCAGGAACATCAAAAAAGAGTTCGGAGGCAGGGACTTCTGGAAAAACTTGTGCCAGTGGCAATATGGCAGATTCGGAAAAGAGCTTGATAGAGAAAAAGGAAACCAGGGATATGTCATCGGAAAATATCCAGGCAGAGGATTTGCCGGAGACAGAGCAGAATGTTTCAGAGAAAGGGCAGATAGAAGGGCAAGTGTCTATGTTTAACATGGGACCAGCGGCCTAAGAAAAGACAATGATATAGCTGAACGATGAAAGAACAATCATGTTCAAAGAGAAACGGATACAAGGCGGACCCTTGTATGGAAGCATGAAAAGGAGAAGATAAAGGAGCGTAAAGAGATGATACTTGCCTACAAAGGATTTGACCTGGATTTGTCCTGCACATCAAGAGGAAACCGTTTCCAGTATGTCCCTGACCGTTGGAATGAGGAGCCCAGGGCCAAGTGCGGAGAGAACGGCTTTCACTGCGCGGAGAATCCCCTGGACTGTCTGACTTATTATCCCTGTATGGATAAATCCGTCTACTATCTGGTGGTAGCAGCCGGAGATATCAATGATGATGAAAATGGCAGCAGAATCTCATGTACCAGGCTGCGACTGGTGAAGCGGTTAAACCTGGAGGAGTTTGTAGCTCACAGTCTGAATTATATCTGGAATCATCCCCTTAGGGAGAATAACCGGCGGGTGTGTAAGGAAAGCGGAAGCGGAAAGGAAGGCTTTGTGATTGTGAGAGGAAAATCTCCAAGAGCCTGCGGGAAGCTGGGGGATGTTCTTGGGATTATAAAAGAAAAAAGCGGAAGCAGAGAGGGAATGGAAATTGGACTTTATATCGTTGACGGCAAGGAGATTTTGCCGGACACATGGTACAACGTCCACGGAAATCCAGTGAAAAGCATGAGGAAAGGAGCAGCAATTCCAGCATGAAGAAATCACAGTTAAAGAAACTGAAATGCTTAAATGCAACAAGGCAGATCATGGAGATGGCAAAAAAGGAAGTGCCAAAGAGAAATGAGTATGACAATCGGGAATCCTTCAGCCGGGGGCTTTTTATGAGGTGCCAGGTGAGAAGGGAATCCTGAAGGTGTCGCTGTTTCTCACAAGGGACCTGCGCATAGGGAGCCATAGGCCTGTGTATCAGGTATTTGTAGACAGGGAGGCCAGAGACTTTGTGACCTGGGATTCTGTTCTGGAGAAATGGAGAGGGGCCAAGGTGGATTATCTGGATTGGCCTCATGCATTCTGGGGAACGGATAGATATATGGGTCCCAAAGATAACAAGATCCTGCAAACGTATCTGGGCGTTTCGGAAGGCGGATACAAGGGGCTTTTGGAATATCAGAGAAAAATACGGGAGGAACAGCTTAAGAAAAGGCACAAAAAGCAGACAGACCCCTGGGACCGGTATCTGGAGCAGGTTCCGGAATTGCCAAAGGACTGGGACCACTGGGTAGACAAGGAGGGAATCGGACAGAATTACATGTTCTACGATTACTCCAGGAAAAAGAACCAGAAAGGGTATTGCAGCTGGTGTGAGAAGGAGGTCCCCATTGAAAAGCCCAAACACAAGAAAGAAGGCATGTGTCCAGCCTGCGGCCATAAAATCCAGTTTAAGGCCAGGGGACGGGCAGGCAGCTTCTGGACCGATAAGCGGTATGTCTATCTGCTCCAGGAGTGCCGGGACGGAATGGTGCTGCGGGAGTTTCGGGCATGGCGCTGTTATAAGAAAGGAGAATACGAAAACCCGGACTATATCTGCCAGGAAGAGAGACGGGTCATTTATGAAGACGGCATGACAGCCAGAACCTTCTATTATGGGTTATACAAAAAGAGAGATTTCCGGTGGATTGAAACCAGCAGTCTGAGCTATGACCGTCCCAGCGTATACTGGCAGTATTTTAAAGAAAAGTATGAGGGACAGTTGTATGGTATTTCCTTGCCGGACCCGGAGTGCCGGGGACTTATGCGGACGGGGCTGGCCCAGTTTGCCAGACAGAGAGAGCAGACCGATCCGGAGCAGTATTTGTATCATTTAAGGAAGAAACCTTATCTGGAGAGGCTGGTAAAATGCGGCTTGTTCCGGCTAGCTGAGGAGGTCTACAATGGGAAGACGGAACTTAAGATCAGAGAGTCTTCGGATTTTGCCAAATCCATTGGCATAGACCGATACCGGATGAAGCGGCTCAGGGAGCATGACGGAGGGAGCGTGTATCTGAAATGGCTGATCTTAGAGAAACATCAGGGAAAAGAAATACCGGATTCGGTGATTAACTATTTTTCCGGATACCAGATTGAGCCGAAAGACCTGGATTTCATATCGGAGCAAATGAGCGTGGTGCGGATTAAAAATTATCTGGAAAAACAGCACAAATTGTCCGGAAGACCGCCCAAAGAGCTTCTTTCCACTTGGGCAGATTATCTTTCCATGTCGTTCAGGCTGAGAAGGGATATTACCAGGGAGATTTTTTTCAAACCCAGGAATCTTCTGGAGAGCCATGATGAGGCTGTGGAGCTGTGCGGGAATAAAGAGATTGCCATGCGTGCAGTGGAAGTTACTAAGAAATATCCGGATGTTGATAAAATCTGCCAGTCCATAAAAGAAAAGTTTGAATTTGCGGATAGGAAGTACCGGATTGTGGCGCCGGAGAAGGTGGAGGATATCATGTATGAAGGGCAGGCATTAAGGCACTGCGCCGATTCCAGTGATATCTATTATGAACGGATTCAAAACCGGGAGTCCTATATTATGTTTCTTCGGAAGGCGGAGGAGCCGGACAAGCCCTATTATACCCTGGAGGTGGAGCCGGACGGGACAATCCGGCAGAAACGGACCGTAGGCGACAGGCAGAATAAGGACTTAGAGGACGCTGTGGTATTTTTAAGGAAATGGCAGGAGGAGATCCAGAAGCGGCTTACTCTGGAGGATTACCGGCTTGCAAAGGAAAGCTCCAGGCTCCGGGTGGAGGAATTTAAGAAGCTGCGGGAGGAAAAGGCAAAGATCTGGCATGGGCATTTGCAGGGACAGCTGCTGACGGATGTGCTGGAGAGAGATTTGATGGAGGCAGTGAGAAGTGCGGAAATGGGAGACAGGAATCTGGGGTTGCCGGGAGACGGTTTAGTAAGCGGCAATTTAGCAGGTGAATGTGAGAAACGTATCAAGCAGGGAGAGCAGGAAACAGAGCAGAAGGAGAAGCTGGTTCTGGCTGTGGCAGCATGATTTTTTGGTGGCTATTGGAGAGGCTGGGAGATAGTTGTTTCTGTATAAGGAAGGATGTGGTTACTTGTGGGAGAGGAATGTAAAGGGGTAAAGACAGTGGAGTTCAGTGAAACGGATCTGGAGTTACTGTATGACGCCTGCGTTTTTTATGGCGGCCGTCTTACTGCAATCAATAAGGAACTGATCGGCTGTATGGGGTTGCCATAAAATTGGAGGGTAAAGCAAAAGAAGCTTACCAGATGGCACTGCGGATTGCGAAGCAGATGGGTGACAAGGAGTAAGGAGGAGAGACGGTATGGAATTTTATCAGACAAATGGAGGAAAGAAGTTTTTTGAAGTTCAGCTTCCGAAATTGATTCGGGCATTGGAGGATGTGACAGAGGCTTTGAACCGAAAGCAGGCTCCAGTGGTGCTGCCAGCAGAGGTGGGAGACGATTTCCTGAGAGAACTTTACTTTGGGAATGTGGGCATTGGAGTAAGTTCTACAGAAGGTTACAGCAATGAGAAGCTGAAAGAGATTACACTTCTTCAGGAGGAATTAAAAAGGGAACTGAATGAGGAACAATGGAAGCTGTTTGAAACATGCAGTTGTAAGATGAGTGGATATACTTCATCGGAGAGCTGCCGGATGTTCCAGCATGGGTTCCGGCTGGCGGTAAAGCTGATTGTGGCTGGGCTTGGTGCGCAGGGAGAGAGTTGATGGAAAACAGATACATGAGCAACAGATATATGGGCAATGGTTAGCGGTTGTACCCGGCAAGCTAAGGGAACATAAGCAGAGAGTGCTTTTACACACAAAGGTGTGAAACTATGGGGAGGCAGGAAAGTTAGGCTGCTTCCCCATAGAAAGATTCAGGAAAAAGATTTTTCCGCTTCTCCCTAAAATATCGGTAGGAATCCCGGTATTTTTTGGTATAATGAAAGTAGGACAGCGATTGGACAGCAGCGGGAGAACTGGCAGCAGACAGGCGAAAGTGGAATTGCTCAGACTTAAGGCAGGGAAGACAGTGGTGGGAGGTGCGGTTCCATGTATCTGAAACGAAAAATATATGACCGAATGCTGGAATGGAAGAGTGACAGAAGCCATAGTACCTTAGAGATAAGCGGTGCCAGGCAGGCCGGAAAGACCTATATAGTCAATAAATTCGCGGATGAAAATTTCAAGCATAAAATCTACATGAATCTGTTTGACCTTTCCGGAAAGCAGTTTATGGAGTGCTATCAGAAAGCAATGGAATGGGTTCCGGGAAACAGACGGCCGGAGTTTCCGCTTCATGAGGCGGTCCGCCTATATGAACCTTCCTTTCAGGATTGTGAGGACACGGTGATTATCATTGATGAGATTCAGGAATCTTCAGAGATTTATAACCGGATCAGAGAGTTTACCAGACAGTTTCAGGCACGATTTATCGTCACGGGAAGTTACCTTGGACGGGTGCTGGAACCGGAGTTCCACTATGCCAGCGGGGACATTACAAAGCTGCGGATTTATACCCTTTCCTTTGAGGAATTTCTGGAGGCGCTGGACGGGGAACTTTGCCAGACATGGAGAAACCTTCCTTTGCCTGAGGCAGATGACAGCTGCCCGGAAGTGTATGACCGGCTGAGACTGGCCTATGACCAGTACTGCCAGATTGGCGGCTATCCGAAAGTAGTGGAAGCATATTTGGAAAGACGGGATATCCTGGAAGCCCAGAAGGAGCTGGTGTGGATTATCCAGATTTTTTTGGAAGAATCCATGCGGTATTTTAAGGATATTACGGATATCAGTGTGTTTACTAATATTTTCTTAAGTATCTGCCGTATCCTTTTGCGGGAAAAGAAGGGACTGGAGGAGGACAGTGTCAGTGAGGAACTGCAAAAGCTGGTGACGAAGAATTATTCCAGCAACCTGTCAAAAGAAACCTGCAACCGGGCGATTAGCTGGCTGTACCATTCGGGGATTATCGGATTCTGCGGAAAGATTATTGAAATGGACTTTCTGGATTTTAAGCCGGGAAGACGGTGCTTTTTTATGGACCCAGGGGTTGCGGCCTACTATTTAAACAGGGTAGGAACTACGGAGGCGGCTGTTAACGGAACGCTGAATGAGAATTATGTGTTCATCAATCTTTTGAAACGCCAGGATTTCCCGGAGGAGATTACCTTTGAAATGCCGGCATTTGCCACATATAAGGGCGGAGAGATTGACTATGTGGTGCAGACAATTCGGGGACACAGAAGATATCTGGTGGAAGTGAAATCAGGAAAGGGAAGGGCGGCTACTGCCCTTAAAGCATTGGAGGCTGGAAAGGCGGATTACCTGCTGTATCTGAAGGGCAATACCAAGGGCGGCAGGGAAGGGAAAATTTTTACGCTGCCTTTGTATATGCTGGAACGGTTTGAATTTTAGAATTTGAATTTTAGAATCAAAAGAAAGAATAGAAATGTTAGGAAGAAAGGCCGTAGGAAACTGCGGCCTTTTGTGATACCACAATATGCGAAGGATTCGGAAAAAGAAGGAGGAGCCTATGGAGTTAAAGGGAAAATGGCTTGATGAATACTGCAACAGCTGTGGCCGGCAGATCAGTACCTGGGACAAGCGGATATCAAAGGTACTGGCCTACAAATATCCCTGCTGTGAGGACTGTATTGCAAAGGAATATGACATGGAGCCGGAGGATCTTCGCAGGCGCATGGAAAATGTCTTTGGAATGCGCCCTTGTCTGGGACTGTAGGGGTTTGCCATGAAAGAGTACAACCTTTTTACACAAAAACTCTTTGAGCAGGGTTATACCTTTGAGAACTATCCCGGTTATGCCAAAATGCCCAATCCGGTTTGCGACCGGAAATTATTTGACATTATGGGAGGCTTCCAATATGAAAACTGGTATCAGAACCAGAAGGTCTATTCCACCGGCTGTGGGCTTTTGTGCCGGGGGTCGGATTTCTCAAACGGATATATGTCTTATATGGGGATTGACTGGAAGCCGGAAAATAATAATCCGGTGATCTCCTGTCCTTATAAAAAGGAACGGTGTATGCTCCGCAGCCCCTTGCTGGACCATGTTGAAGGCGGTGGTATCTGCAAAATCAGCCAGTGCGACTGTCATGAGGTGGATGTGCCTTATGAGTATGAACACAGCAAGGATCGGGTTTGGGATGAACGTCACAAGAGAATCCGGGAAAAATATGAGGAGCTAAAGAGACAGAAGAAAGGCCATGTCTGCTACTGGCAGACCAGCTATAACGAATGGACGGAGCAGTGGGAGCAGAGGTATGACCCGATGGAATGTGCCAGGATGTGTATGAATACAGGCGGAACCTGCGACCTGAAGCACACGCCGATTTCCAAAAAGCGGGGGAATGTATTCTATGATGTGAAGATTACAAAAATCCGCCGTGACGGCACGCTGTTTGACGGACAGAAGGAGATCAGTATTCAAAAGGGGTGCCGGTTGCTGGAAACAGGCAAATCCATGACAATCTGTGAGAACATTGTGCGGTATGGGAGAAAACAGATTATCAGCCATGAGCATATGAAGTACCATAGTGAGATGTTTATTTATGGCTGGAAAGTGGAAGTCTTAAACATCCGGGCCGAACATAGGGAGAGCCGGGATCTGCTTCAGGACTTGCAGGATATCCGGGAGGGAATCACCATTGTCCATGCTTCGGATCAGGAGAAGAGGAACAAGGAACTGAAAAAGCAGAACCGTGCGAAGCAGAAAGAAAAGCGAGAGAAAAGGCTGGAGCAGAAGATTGTGCAGAATGGCTGGGACAGTCTGGAGCCGTTTTCCCTGGATTATCACCATGCTTTGAAGTGGTTTGGGCAGGAGAAGATAGAGGCTTTGGAGAGACGACATCAGAAGTATCTGGAGGAGGAACGGAACAAGCCCCAGCAGATGAGTCTGTTTGAGTTTATGTAGAACAGCAAGGCGTATTATCAGGGGGGCAGCTTTTAAATACGAAAGCTGCTCTCTGATTGTAAATGAATCTGAAATTATCTGAGAAAAATTCCAAAAAAGTCTTATGAGAATCCTATTTATTTTATGAAAGGCCCAAAGGTAAGTGTACCTTGACAGCAGAATAGGTTCAGTTGTTCTGTAACGCAGGCAGATTCTGAGCATGCGGGGGATACGCTATGGCAGGGATTCGCTGCCGCGATAAATATCCACTCAAAATAGGCCCTGGCAAGGGCCTGATGGCTTTGGCAGGTATTTGGCAGAATGTATCAATATGTCAATAACATTCTTAACCGGATTTGCCTTCAAAGCTGTGCGAAGAAAAGAATCTGCCGGAGACTTGTGGGGACTGTCCCTCACCGAAGGAGGGGAGGCGAAGCCGTGATGGCAAGATCCGGCCTGGTTTAAGCCGTTTTGCAAACGGGCAGGACAACTCCGGTGCCGGGGGACGGGGAAATACGGCACAGAGATTTGCTTTGGAGAATAGGGATCAGATATTCATTTGAATATATAATATAGTGGAAAAGGAGAACTTATGGACAAACCATTATTATCAGTTGAGGAATTTTGTGAGTATCTTGGTATTGGAAAACAAAAGCTGGTGAGATTTTGCGGAAACCGGACTGCAAATTTGTAGTGCGTATAGGAAGACGTGTGATGATACATAGGGAGCTTCTGGACGTGGAGTTAAATAAAAACGCCAAATTCCAGCTAAAAATGTAAATGTTTTTCTGACTGAAGGCAGAATATTAAAAAATTTCAAAAATGCCCTTGACATTTTAAAAATCGTTTTGATAGCATAGAGTGTGAAGGTAACGAAAAAAGGCCTGCAACACTCATGTTCTGCCGTTTGGAGGAAGGCAGTTATAAATGAGGCATTTAAGTGGTTTTTTAATAATTTGCACAAATCTTTTAGTGGAAAAACAAGCACGAAAGGAAGGCAGATTATGGGAAAAGACTTAAAAGGTAAGGAACTCGGAAGGGGGTTATCTCAAAGACCGGATGGAAGGTACATAGCCAGGGCACAGGTAGAGGGAAAACCAATCACATGTATGGATGGAATGCAACGCAGCTGAAAAAAGACTTGGCTGCTGCTGTAGATGCCGCAAAACGTGATAATTTGATGCCAGAAGTTGATGGCAGCAAAATCACGCTGAATGAGTGGTTTGAGGAATGGTACTCTAAGTATAAGGCCCCTACATTAAAAGACGGCGGCTCCCCATCGTATAAGAGAAAGTTTGTCAACTACTATGGTTCCCGTCTGGGAACAAAACCTTTGACAGAAATCCGGCAGATCCATGTACAGACTGCTATTGCGGATATGTTGGAGGCAGGCCGGACATCAAAATCCGTTCGGGAGACAACAGGGATATTTCAGAATTGTGTTGAGGCTGCGATTGCCAATGGATTGATGCGGATAAATCCGGTTGTGGGAGTTGTGATTCCAAAATGTGAGGCTGTGGAACGCAGAGTTCTGACAGTGGATGAGCAGGAGATATTTTTAAATTATCTCAGTAAAAGCAATAGCTGGTATGAGGAAATGTATAATTTCATGCTTTTGACTGGTATGCGGATTGGAGAGATAGGGGGGCTTCAGTGGAATGACATTGATTTTACCAACAAGTTTGTCTATGTGAAAAGGACACTTTCCTATCAGTATGAAAATGGAAAAAAGCTGATGAAGCTGACATCTCCGAAAACAGATAATTCTGTCCGGGCTATACCATTTTTTGGAGAAACCAGGGAAATTCTTCTGCGGCAGAAACAAAAAACAAAGGTCCGCAGACAGGAACTGGGAGAACGATGGAGACAGCCGGAGGAATTTGGTGATTTAGTATTTTTTACCTCAATGGGTTCTCCCATAGGAAGGTATAGCATTGAAAGCGATATGAGATATATCACCGAACAGATCAATGCGATTTTCCAGGGGGAGGCACGGTACAAGGGAAAGATTCCTAAAAAATTTGAACGAGTTCACCCGCACGCATTGAGACACACGTTTGCCACCAGATGCTTTGAAAAGGGCATGACGCCCCGGACAGTACAGGAAATCATGGGCTATGCGAATTACAATACAACGGTATCCTATACCCATGTATTGGATGACATCAAACAGAAGGAAGCTAAGGCAGTCGGTGATTTCCTTGTGAATAGGCCGTCACAGGACAGTTCTAAGGTTGAGTATGGCAGTTTAATCGGAATTATGTAGCAGAGATGGCTTTCTCACAATAGTTGAGTAGAAAAAAGGACGGATGTTTTTTACAGATCGGGAATAAATGTTAAAAAAGTAAGGAAATATGGGGCTTTGGAAGATATTCGATGCTTATAGGGAGGCTGAAACTTCGCAAAGCAGATGGGAATGTAACTCCAATTTAATAAGATTAAGTAAGACGCTGGAAACCCGCATGTTTCCAGCGTTTTTCGCGTTTTTGAGGTGTCGTTTTGGGATGATGGCAATCGGGAGGATTTGCGGAAAAGTTGGTAAAAATCTGGTACGGGAATTGGGAAAATCCTTTACCAACTTTTAAGAGACGCTGACACCATTTTTCCGGCAAGGGGTGACAGTAGTTACCCCATAAAAGGGAGATCCGCCTTGTTGGAATAATTTGGGCTGGCTCGAAAATAGAGTCTGGTGCGGCATGATATCCGGGTGGAAATGTGTGCAGGTTAAAGGAGTTATGCTGCTTTCGCGGCCTAAACCCAGAAGACACCGCCCGGCAAAGCTGTGCTGGAGGACGAAAGTGCATACTTTTTCGGGAGGGATAGAGACTTTTTATACCTGATTCTGGAAAAAGAATGCAATTCAGGGGATTTTTACAGACAAAAAGTGAATACCAGGCAGAAATATGCCGGTCAGAGGAGAGGTGACATGGATGGTCAGGAGAAAGGAAAAGGTGCGGACCGGTTTCTGCATCGAAAAGGACGTTTTTTTGTCGGGAAAGATATATACATCGGTATATTCATGAGGCGTAGAGAGCAGGCACTCTGCTTCGATAAGGGAAAGTGCCTGAATCTTTCGGTTATAGCAGAAGACCAGGGCATTTTTATCGAAAAGCGCCTCAATCTTTTGAAATGGTTCCGGACGATTTTGGATGTTGCCGAAGTAGCGGCTCTTTTTGATATCATCCAAAGTGGTCTGACCGGAAAGGATCTGGGAAAATACTTTTTCATGACTGGCTTTGGAGAGACGCAGACCCTGCAGCCTATGCAGCCCCATAAGGTGATGAAATTCTATGGCCTCAAAGCTGACCGCCAGATCCATGGACTTTCCTTTTCTTCCGATGATGATATGGTATTTTACAGGGAGCAGATCTTCAAATGCTTTCGCGCAGGTCAGTAGCCCATCCATAAGGGATCCTCCATAAAAGAAAACCGCCCTAACGATACAGGACGGTCTCTGAGCATTTTCTTTCGGCTGCTGCCTACTCCGGCTTGAGGTTTCGCTGCACAACCCCTCTCGGAGGCTCCGCATAACAAGGCTGTCCGGTACGCTGTTATGCTTCATCGCCTGGACAGACACACGCCGTTGCCTGTCTGGTGCTATTATTATATGGAGAGAAAAGAAATATGTCAATGAGAATTTGTAAACAGGTCTACAGTGCAGTGCAAGGGGAAATACCCGGCTTATGTAAAACGATTATGATCAACATCATGTGGAGCTGGACGCTATAGAAAAGGATATGGAAGCATTGAAAAACAATACGGTAGATCTGTATACGTTTTCGAAACGTACAAGAAAAGATTCCTTTACTGGTATAAAAAGGTCAAAGAAAGCAACGGAGAGGATTTGGAGTGATGATCAGTCAACATTCAGGTTGCGAAAGCACAGGAAGGTTTGTAGAGTTCTTTACCTTAATCTATAAGGACTTGGATTTTTTAACACATTGGTGTGAGCCATGATCACGGATGTGAACGATGATCGGCTATTCGGATGCGGTCGCAGCAAATCCAACGGCTTATCTGGAAGTAAAATCTACATAACATCGTTTCAATGCAGGCGAACAATAACGGGAAAGGACCACAGAAAAGGAGAAGGAGATGGCAAAGAAAACATCGGAACATGTGAAATATTGTAAAAATCCAGAAGGCCCGGTTATCGGAACGGTTTCCCGCGAAATAATCCGACAGGATGGATTGTATTTTAAGGATCTGGACGGTTCAGGAGAATTTAAACCTTTTGATGACTGGCGGCGGATCATGACGGTCTGTATTTGTATGAGCAGGGAGCGAAGGACTGCACGGTGCTGCTGAAGAAGTTAGGTGTGCTGTAACAGGGGAGAAAATGTACAGTCTGGCCTTGGGATGATGATAAAATTAAAAAATACAGGGAATGACTTTCCAAGTGTTTCATGGTAGAATAGAATAAAAGACGGGAGGCATGCGATGCGTAAATGGAAGGTTTATTTGGACACCTCAGTGGTCAGTTACCTGTATTAGCTGGACACATCGGAAAAAATGAAAGATACGCTGGAATTGTGGGAGTTGTTCAGACAGGGATGCTATGAAGCGTACATCTCTGATATCGTGCTGAATGAGATCAGCAGATCGGGTCAGGAAAAACTGGATATCCTCCTTGGCTATCTGAAACAGGTCCAGTACCATCTGGTCCACACGGATGAGGATACGGTGGAGCTGGCGGAGAAATTTATTGACTTTGGTATCATGAAGAAAAAGAGCTTTGATGACTGCCAACATATCGCGGTAGCGATCCTGGCCGGATGTGATATCATTACATCCTGGAAGTTTAAACATATCGTAAATGTAAAGACAGTGCGGGGAGTAAAGACTATTACGACATTGGAAGGCTACAAGGATCTGCTGATTTATCCGCCCTCTGTGCTGTTGGAAGGAGAGGATGATGACGAAACCGATAGTCAGTAAGGATTTTGATCTGGAGGACATCCGGAAGATCAGGGAATATAATTCCCTGCGCCATGTCCAGATGACTCCCAGAGAGATCATAGAGGATACCCGAAAGGGCGCTGCAGTGATACTGGAGAGGTTGTGGCAGAGTGAAAGGGCAAGTGTATGACAAGATTTAAAAAGCAGCAAAGAGAATAGATGTGCTGTTATTTTTCAGATGTCATTAAGCGGAAGAAAGGTAGAGTATTTATGCAGCATAAATGTAAAGTAACTGTGATTGATAAAAAGTGTTTTACAGAATATCAGGAGCAGTATCTGGCGGATCCAAAATCGGGAGCCTGCCCGTTCTACAATGTGGGTGACGAATTTATTTTTGAACGGTATGGAGAGGCGGATACCTTCTGGCGGACAGGGAATGGAACCCAGTGTGGGGAAGCATGGGACTGCATTAGCAGATACATTTATAGCGCTCTGCAAGGCGGAAGCATCATGCGGAATTGGACAAATGATGAACGTATGATGATTGCCTGCTGTAATGACGGGACCCGTCCTGTTATTTTTAAGATCCAACGGTTGGATTATAAAGTCGTTAAGATAGAAGGGATTGGATGTGACACATGTGCAGGTAAAATTCAGGAAGTATTGGAAAAGGTTCCTGGAGTAGAGAAGGTAGAAGTAAAAACAGAAAAAAACTGGGCAGAGGTTTTTATTGAGAAGGATGCAGTAGTTGGCGATGCGCTGCTAAAATCAGCAGTGGAGCAGTGTGGAAACTACATAGTAACTGGGATTGAATAAGACGCACAGATAAAAATATATATGAAACAGAGACAAGGCAGTCAAAAACGGCTGCCTTTTTATTAGGCCAAGGATCTGTTTTTCGATGAGGAGTTTTTCGTGTTCCGAAAAACGGAACTTCGATAGATAAAAAAACACCTGCTATGCAGGTGGAGAAAAAAGCATCAGCTTACAGAAAATAGCATATGGAAAACTGTATATTAAGTATGCTGTGTAAAAGAAAGGGAGTAAAAATAGTAGAAGCAGAGATCTGTCCCGATCATGTACGGTATCTAAAAGGAATTTGTCTCCAATGTGCAAGTCGGATCTCATGTGTACTTTTATTCATTACACAGACCTCCTTGAAAAAACTAAGTAGTTTTTTGGGTTTCTTCAAGTATGACATATGATTGCAGAAAATACTAGGCGGATGGTTTTACGTTTACAAATTTTAAACTTGACAGAAAGAAAGGCTGAAGGATAGATGCTGTTGTGACAGAGTAAATAAAGTGCTATAATTACAGCAAAATCACAGCTTTATAAACGCCGCTGATGGGGATAATTGTGTGATAGGAGTGCCGATTTCATGAATATGGAAGCATATAATCTGGATTCACTCCGGAGATTAGTTCGGAGCCTTCAGGATGAAAATAAAAGACTGAAAGAACAGCTGGATAAGGCCAATATTCCATATGATACGGAAAATGTATTTGTAGAAAAGATAGAAAACATCCAGGAATACGATCTGGATCAGGGCGGACGCATTTTGAATCAATCTATCACGAAAGATCTGGCAAACCGATATTTTTCCATGTTCTGGGGCAGGACCGATGTATATGCCAGGAGGGGAGCGAGGGGCGGATATTTTCCTCAATGTAATAATCGTTGGGATAACCGCCTTTGCCCAAAGCAGCGGGGTGAAAAGCAAAGCTGCGAGGCATGTGGGCATAAGGACTGGACAAAGCTCACACCTGAAAAAATCATAAGCCATTTGCTTGGAATGAAGGAAGACGGTTCGGATGTGTTAGGGGTATATCCCCTTTTTGCGGACGGCACATGCCGGTTTCTTGTATTTGATTTTGACAACCATGAAAAAGGCGCGGAGCAGACAGATTTCGCCAATGTGGATGAGGAATGGCATGATGAGGTGGATGCCCTCAGGATGATGTGCGAGATCAATGGCATTACGCCATTGGTAGAGAGATCCCGGTCAGGGAGAGGCGCCCATGTGTGGATTTTCTTCAAGAAACCCGTATCTGCGTCACTGGCAAGAAACTTTGGATTTTTGTTGTTGGACAAAGGCTCCACTTCTATCAATTTAAAGTCCTTTTACTATTATGATCGAATGTACCCCTCACAGGATGTGGCAAGTGGTATTGGAAATCTGATCGCTCTGCCTCTGCAGGGAAGGGCGCTTAAAGATGGCAACAGTGTTTTTGTGGATAAAAATTGGAATGCTTATCCGGACCAGTGGGACGTTCTGTTAAATCGGACAGAGAAACTTGATATAGATGATATAGAGCGTCTTATGGCAAAGTGGCAGGGAGAACTGGCACAAGCTACGGGGATATCTGCTGCTGTTACAGCGCAGAACAGACCGAAGCCATGGAAGAAAAAAGACGGTTTTGTAAAGTCTGATGTTGTGGGGAACATGCACATTGTACTGGGGGATGGGATCTATGTTGACACTCTGAATCTGATGCCCAGGCTCCAGAACCAGATCAGGAGCATGGCGGCGTTTGATAATCCCATATTTTATAAGAACAAGCGGTTGGGCTATTCCAACTATAATAATTTCAGTGCAGTATACATGGGAAAAGATGTGGATGGCTATATTGCCATTCCCCGGGGCTTAAGAGACCATCTGATTTTGTCTGCAAAAGAGGCAGGGATTGAAGTAGAGACAGAGGATCAGAGAGAAAAGGGAAGGCCAATCCGGGTATCCTTTCGCGGTGACTTGAAAACACAGCAGGATCTGGCAGCACACAGACTTCTTGAGCATGACCATGGCGTTTTGAGCGCGGCCACCGCATTCGGAAAAACAGTGGTGTGCAGTTATCTCATAGCGAAAAGAAAAGTGAATACTCTTATTCTGCTGCAAAGTAAGGACTTGCTGGAACAGTGGGCAGAAGAACTGAATAAGCTCCTGGCTATAGATGAAGAACCGCCTCTTTATAAAACGAAAACGGGGCGTGAGAAACGAAGAGACAGTGTGATTGGAATCTTACATGGAAATAAAAATACTCTCACCGGAATTATTGATGTGGCCATGGTCGGGTCCATGTATGGCAAAGGGAAATTCAATAAACAAATCAACTCCTACGGAATGGTCATTATGGATGAGTGCCATCACGCAGGTTCTGCAACTGCGGTCGAAGTTCTGCAAAGGGTAAACGCCAGGTATGTTTATGGAGTAACGGCAACTCCAAAGCGAGGCGATAATCTGGAGAAGATCATCCACATGCTGTTGGGGCCGATTCGGCACAGTTATAACGCAAGGGAGCGAGCCTTGGAACAAGGAATCGGCCATTATGTGTATCCTAGATATACAAGGGTGACGGATACAAGAGAGGACAGGAAAGATATTAATGGGGCTTATGCATTGATTGGCAATAGCACAGTAAGAAATGATATGATTCTCGAAGATACCAGGGCCTGTGTTAAGGCTGGAAGGACTCCGGTTATTTTGACCAGATATAAAGAACAGGCGAAATATTTGCACGAGAATTTACAGAAAGATGCAGACCATGTGTTTCTCTTTTATGGAGATAACAGTGATAAAGAAAATTCGATGATAAGGCAATGTCTTAAAGAGGTTTCAAAGGATGAGAGTCTGATTTTGGTGGCAACGGGGCAGAAGATTGGCGAGGGATTCGATTATCCAAGACTTGGCACCCTGATGCTGGCGGCTCCGGTATCGTTTGAGGGAAGACTGGAGCAGTATATCGGCAGACTGAACCGGGATTATGAGGGAAAGAAGGAAGTGGTTGTCTATGACTATATCGACTCCCATATCCAGGTTTTTGATAAGATGTATGCCAAAAGGCTTCGCACCTATAAGAGAACCGGCTTTGAACTGATTACCAATCGTGTTTTGGAAAAGCAGAATGTGAACGCGATTTATGATAGCGGCAGTTATACGGACGTATTTGAACAGGATATTGTGGAATGCGAGAAGCAGATGATTGTGTCGAGTCCGGAGATTACCAGGGACAAGGTAGAACGGTTCCTATATCTTGTAAAAGCGAGGCAGGAGGCAGGGTGCAAGATTACGGTTATAACGACAGAACCGCAGAATATTACTTATGGCAGTCCGGAGTTTTGCCAGGGGCTTATTGATACTATGCGGGGAAATGGTATTCATGTTATCATAAAGGAAGAGGTGGAGGAGCACTTTGCTGTCCTGGATGATGAACTTGTCTGGCATGGTGGGATGAACCTCCTGGGTAAAGAAGATATATGGGATAATTTGATGAGGATCCAGTCAGCTCAGATAGCGGCAGAATTATTGGAGATAGCTTTGAAAGATGAGACAGAGGAATGAGAGTGGGAAAGAGGTAGTCATGATGCGGAAGGGATTTTGGAAACAGCTGTCCTATGAAGATAAATTTGACAGAAAATATGCCTGCTGGACTTATAATCATAAAGGATGGAGGAAATATAAGAGAAGGAATCGAAGGACCGCCAGAAGAAAATTAAAGAGAATGGAAGAATAAGGAAAAGAATAGGGGGGAAATATAAAATTTGTTGACTAATAGGTATCAATTAGCATATAATATCAAGTACAATAAATAGTACGGTTTTAAGTACGGGAAGGAGTGTGTTATGATTGCGACAAAGCAGATGGATGTAAGAGCAAATATCAAGAAATATTTTGATATGGCTTTTAGCGGGGAGCCGGTAATCGTATCTCGTAAAGAGAATAAGAATGTGGTTATTATATCAGAATCAGAGTACAATGAATTAGAAAAGGCCAAAAAGAATGTTGAGTATTTGGCAAAATTAAACAGGGCGGATGAACAGATCAAAAACGGACAGGTGGTAACAAAAACCATGGATGAACTTCTGGCCATGGAGGAATAGTTTATGAAAATCACTTTTGCGGAAGAAGGATGGAGTGAGTATCTCTATTGGCAGACACAGGATAAAAAGATATTAAAGAAAATTAATCAATTATTGCAAAGCATAGAACGAGATGGGGCGTTATGCGGAATTGGAAAGCCTGAGCCGTTGAAATATGGAAAATCTGGTTCATTTAGCAGGCGAATTGATGAAGCCAATCGTTTAGTTTATGAGATTTCGGATAACCAGATTATTGTGAAATCCTGTAAAGGGTACTATAAGGACTGATTGCTGCCAGCAAAAGAGGCAGATTATCGGAATCTGTAGAACGGTGGTTAATATCGGTGGTGAGTTTTGAGAAAGAAATCAATTATGGTAAATATGAATAGCATAACAGAAGAGATGAAGAAAGAACTGGCATTTACAGAAGAGGAACTGAAGGAATTAGAACAGGCAAGAAAAATGCCTGTCACATTCGATGAAGAATGTCCTGAAATTGGCCCTGAGCAAGCAATCAGGTTTCGTAGAGTAAATTCATGCACATTGACTAATTGGGAAAAAGTGTATAAGGGCACATAGTTTTTGGAAGATTGTTTTCAATTTACCTATTCTGATATGGCCTTTATCATAAAAATCATGAGAAATGTGATATATTTTAAATATAGTATTAATTATTTTTGGTTATTTCTTCCCTATTTTGGGAATACTCATGTTATAAATTAATTTTGTTATGGAGCAAATATGGACTATCATATACAAGTTTATGCATTTGAGTAAAAAAATATCATTGTTAAAGGCATTAGAATCTGGTTATGTAAAAATTATTGATGATCATATGGTGCCGCAGGGTGATACAATTCTGTCATTATCATCACAGCTATTCGATTGTAATGGAAATGAATTGTTTAAAAATGATATTGTATGTACAACAGATGGAGAAAAGTATAGTATAATTTGCAGGGGGATAATAACTATGGCATTGTAAAGCAATCTTCAACTGATTTCGTATATAGCTACCGCGGAAATGTGTAATAAAAGTGAAAATATATATGAATATTTTTTACCAATTGTTGAATCTGTTTTGATGATTTATATTGATAAGACGAAGGTTTCATTGATTAAATTACAGAGCGAGATAGAGCAAGTATATCATCTTAAAGTTCCGAAATCTACATTAGAAAGAACTTTACAAATGCTACATAGACAAAAAAAGATAAAAATCATTAATTATAGAAAGATTGTTCCGTATAAGGATGAACTAAATGAAAAAATCTTTTAATCCCCCATCTGAGATGTCTAAAGGGACAAACTTTAATACAAAATAAGCCTTCCATTCCGGAGGGCTATTTTTTTGCAAGTCTTGAAAAGGCCCTATTCTGCGGGCTTTCTTGGATTTCAACTTTTTCTATATTTTTCGCTGACTTCTCAAATTTCCATAGAATCATGAATCTCTAAATCATGGGAATTGTATTGTACTGGAAGATGCACACCCCTCGGAGGGCAGCAGGGGCAAAAATCAATATCCGCTAAAAAGTATAATTTCGGCATTATGCCGTGAGAACATTTTAGCGGATAATTTTATATACGGAATTGTCTTGGAAAATTCATATGCACCAAAAACCCCGCCGGAGCGGGGCTGGTATTTTTTCTTATGCTGCGGTGAAGCCCTGGGCTGCAAGTGCTTCTGTCAATTCTTCGTTCTTCTCGCCGCTGAGTTTGCCGTTCCGGTCAATGATGTAGCTGCCGATGGCAAAGGCGTATGTGGGGGCTTTCTGGTATACCGGAGCCGTTCCGATGAAGTCGCCTACTGCGGTTGCCAGCTCTTTCCGGCGGGGGCCGGTTACATTGTAGCTGATTTCCATGGTGCTGGCTTCCTGATTGGCTTCGGCTTCCTCTGCCGGTTCGGGGCTTTCGGCTGCCTGCTCTGCCGTATCCTCTGCGGTTTCCGGTTCTGCTGTGGCTTCTTCCGGCTCTGCCACCTGCATGATTGGCGTTTCTTCCGGGATGATGGCCAGTGCCGTCTCCTCCGGTGCCGGGGTTTCGGCTGCTTCTTCCTGCAAGGCTTTTTTCTGCGCTTTGGCGGCTGCCTTTTCTGCGCGGGTTACTTTCGCCCTTGGCTCCGGGAATGTCTCCGGAAGTACGCCGGGTGCGTAATGGATTTCAAATGTGATCTTGCCGTCCGCCGGTACATTGAAATGGAAGTCGAGAAGTTCTACTTCTTTGATGCTGTCCGGAAGTTCGATATTTTTGTACCGTTTTACTTCCTTACCCTCTACCATGAGGCATACCGGAACTGCGTCTCTCAATTTTGCTGTGGTTCTACCTGTCTTCATACTGTTGTCCACCTTTCCTATTTTGATATTTTTTTGTATTGGCTGCTCGCCTTGTGAGTGACAGCTTACACATTTTCGGTGTGAAAGCAAGCCTTTTTTTGAAGAAATTGTTCTTTTTACTGTTGCAAACATTAAGAAAAATAGCACGACAGGTCGGGAGCAGCATAAAAATTTACAAATATGTAATATCCTCAGACTTGACATGATATGGCGAACATGGTAATATAGTCTTGATTTCGGACTGTACGAAGAAAGGATAAATTCTTATGATGAGAGAAATTGAAAAAGAGGTGGAGCAATTTTCAAACGAATGGCAAAGCATTACAATGACATACAGCGATTATGCACGTTCTAAGGGGATTTCCTATACCAGCCTTCAGATTTTGAGATATATAACACATACTACTGATTGCACACAAAAAAGTATTTGCAAAATGTCTTTTTTGCCCAAACAAACGGTTAATACGATAATTACAGGGTTTTATAAAAAAGGATATATAGAATTACGGGAATTACCTGCGGATCGCAGAACAAAAACAATCCACTTAACAAAAAAGGGACAGGACTATATGGATACTTTTTCTCCGCATATAAAAAAGGCAGAGTGTGAAGCTATGCAGGCTCTTTCCGAAGAACAACGCACAATGCTGATAGAAAGTATCCGGTTATATGGCAAAGTTTTTCGTGAAAAGATTTTCGATCATCAATGAAAAAATATAGCAGGACTCCATGATATTATTCGGACATATTATGGAGATTTGTTATCACCAAATAGTCCGTAAACAGTACGATATGAAAATCGGATTAAATAGGACAAAAGAAGATTTTATGAGTTGTACAAAGTTTAGTGCGTTTTGAAAAGAAAGGAAGGAAATGCTTAATGTCTGAGGAAGCATCTATAACGAACCCGCTTGGGACAGAAAAAATTGGAAAACTGATGATTCGTTATGCTATTCCCAGCATCATTTCTTTTGTTGTAAATTCTCTTTACAACATGGTTGATCAGATTTTTATCGGCCAGGGAGTGGGGTATCTTGGCAATGCGGCAACAAATGTTATTATGCCGCTGACAACGATCATGTTAGCTATCGGGCTTTTGATCGGAGACGGTGCTGCAGCGTTTATGAGCTTGAATTTGGGGCAGGGAAACAGGGAAACGGCAGCCCGGAGTGTAGGGAATATGATTTCACTTACGATATTTGCCGGGATTATATCTCTTATATTTTTTGAAGTGCTTCTTGGTCCCCTTTCTTCCCTGTTTGGGGCAACGGAATCCATTATGCCTTATGCGCTGGATTACGGGAAAATAATTGTTCTTGGCTTCCCGTTTTTTGCGGTGAATATTTCTTTTGCCAGCATGATCCGTGCGGATGGCAGGCCAAATGAGACGATGGCCGGTCTGCTGATCGGCTGTGTTGCAAATATGATCCTTGATCCTTTATTTATTTTTGTATTCCATTGGGGTGTTCAGGGGGCGGCCTGGGCTACGATCATCGGGCAGTTCCTGAATACGGTATACTTTGTGTTTTGCGTTTTTCGGTTTCAGACATTTAAACTGAAAATAAAGTTTCTGTGTCCAGATATACGGATCAGCCGTAAGATCATAACGCTTGGTTTTTCCAGTTTTGTCACACAGATAGCCGCGGTTTTCGTCATTGGCGTTATGAATAACCTGCTGGTAAACTATGGCGGACAGTCAAGGTATGGTTCGGATATACCGCTGGCTGCCTTTGGCATTACAATGAAAGTCTGTCAGTTGGCGTTTGGAGTTGCTCTTGGAATTGCTACCAGTGTCCAGCCGCTGCTTGGTTACAATTATGGGAGCGGTCAATTTGACCGGGTGAAAAAAACATTTCGTATAACGATGGCAGTAAGCATATTCATTATGTGCATTGCATTGGTGGTATTCCAGATATTCCCGGAAAACATTATCAGGCTTTTTGGTCAGGAATCAGAGCTATATATGGAATTTGCCGTGCTGTCATTCCGGATTTTCCTGCTGGCGTGTTTTCTCCAGCCTGTGCCTTCTGTCGCCGGGATATTTTTTCAGTCCATCGGCAAGCCGTTTTTATCGGCAGCCTGCTCTATGTCGCGGCAGATCGTATTTATGATCCCGGCAATGCTTTTTCTTGGAGATTGCTTCGGGATTGAAGGTATTTTATGGGCCGGGCCGGTTGCGGATACATTTTCGACTTTGGTTTCGTGTATGCTTTTAGGCTTATTTTGGAGGAAAATTTTTAGAAAAGTGTCTTGACAATAATTTTAACATGGAGGCTTTTATGCGTGATATGACTGTTGGCCCGGCGCAGGGGCATTTATGGAGATATGCGCTGCCTGTTTTGCTTGGAAATTGGCTGCAGCTTGCTTATAATGCGGTAGACTCCATCATTGCGGGGCGTTTTATCGGCAAAGAGGCTCTTGCGGCGGAGGGAATTGCCGCTCCGGTGATGAACCTGGTTATTTTGGCAGTCAGCGGGCTTTGCATTGGTGCAGGTGTTTTAATGAGTGAATATTTCGGCGCGGGGAAGTGGGAAAGGCTGCGGCAGTCTATGGGGACAATGCTTCTGTTCGGGGCTGTGGTAAGCGTTATTTTGGCAGCAGCCTGTATTGTGCTTGCGCCATATTTGCTATATGTGATGGATGTGCCGTCGGAAATTTTTGAGATGACGGTCATTTATCTAAGGATTACATTTGTGGGATTTCCGTTTACATTCTTTTATAATGCGCTGTCAGCGGGGTTGAAAAGTGTGGGCGATTCGAAAACGCCGCTAAAATTTTTAGCGTTCTCGGCGGTGTTAAATGCAGTGTTAGACTTGCTCTTCCTGGGTGTTTTTAGGTTTGGCATTGTGTGCAGCGCAGTGACAACAGTTGTTGCGGAGGGATGTTCTGCCGTTTTAGCGGCAGGATATCTTGTGATGAGGACAAAAGAGCTTTGTCCAACGCGGCAGCAGTGGAGGATTGAAAAGAAAATGCTACAAAAAATCCTTTCTTATGGAGCGCCAACGGCATTGCAGCAGGCGGCGCAGCCAATCGGCAAGGTACTGATCCAGGGACAGGTCAACGGTTTGGGTGTCACAACCATTGCTGCGTTTCAAACGGTTACGAAGGTGGATGATTTTGCCTGTATCCCGGAACAGGGGATTGCGGCTGGAAGTCTGTTACTGGATGCTGATTGGAGCGGTGACATTTTTCTTCCGGGAGCCGATTGTTTCGCTGTTTGTTGCCGGAGAGGAGGCGGACGAGGTAGTGCGTTTAGGCAGTCAGTATTTGTTGTATATGTCCCTTTTTTATCTGTGGCCGGCATTTACCAATGGGTTTCAGGGATTTTTCAGAGGTATGGGGAAAATGTATACAACAATTTGCGGGACAGTGATTCAGATCACGGTACGGACGGTGTGTACATATCTTCTGGCGCCTGCTATGGGGATTGTAGGGATTGCGATTTCCTGCCTGATTGGGTGGTCGGCCATGTTATTATTTGAGATACCTTATTATTTTTATGGATTTGCTCGAAACCGCGCAGGATCATGAATGTGTCTATAAAAAACAGAAAAGGAGAAGTAGATTATGGAACAAATTAAAAAGAATTTTGGTTTTGGATGTATGCGTCTCCCAATGAAGGGCGGAGAGGTCGATACGGTGGAGTTTTCCCGGATGGTGGATACCTTTCTGGAAAACGGGTTCAATTATTTCGATACTGCCCACGGCTATCTTGAAGGGAAAAGTGAGGCGGCATTAAAGTCTTGTCTTACCAGCCGTTATCCCCGTGACAGGTACATTCTGACAAATAAGCTGACCAATTTTTATTTCAAGGGGCAGGAGGATATACGCCCGTTCTTTGAGAGCCAGCTAAAGCTATGCGGAGTGGACTATTTTGATATTTATCTTATGCACGCGCAGGGGGCGGATAACTTTGCCTATTTCAAAAAGTGCCGTGCTTATGAGACTGCGCTGGAACTGATGGAGGAAGGAAAATTCCGGCATTTTGGGATTTCATTCCATGACCGGGCGGAGGTTCTGGAACAGATACTGACGGAGTATCCGCAGATCGAAGTGGTACAGATACAGTTTAATTATGTGGATTACGATGATCCGGCGGTAGAGAGCCGCAAATGCTATGAGGTCTGCCGGAAATTTGGCAAGCCGGTGATCGTCATGGAGCCGGTCAAGGGAGGAAACCTTGTCAATTTGCCGGAGAATGCGAAGGCTGTCCTGGAGGAATTGCACGGGGGAAGCCCTGCCAGCTATGCGATCCGGTTTGCCGCTGGCTTTGAGGGGATCATGATGGTTCTCTCCGGTATGAGCAATATGGAGCAGATGCAGGACAATATCAGTTACATGAAAGACTTTCAGCCTTTATCGGATAAGGAACTGGCTGCAGTAGGCCGGGTACAGGAGATTTTCAGCTCCATGAATCTGATTCCCTGTACGGCTTGCCGCTATTGCGTGGAGGGGTGTCCGAAAAAGATTTCCATTCCTGACCTGTTTGCTGTCATGAACAGCAAACAGATTTACCACGACTGGAACGCTGATTATTATTATAACGCAGTACATACCGGCGGCGGGAAAGGGAAGGCTTCGGAATGTATGAAATGTGGAAAATGTGAGAAAGCCTGTCCGCAGCATCTGCATATCCGGGAATTGCTTGTGGATGTGGCGAAAGAATTTGAAAAACAGTCATAGGAGAAAATGAATATGAGAAAAGTAATTACTATTTTATTGAGCATATTACTTGTATCCAGTCTTGCGGCCTGTGGCGATAACCAGCAGGCAGGGGGCGCTGCTTCGGAGCCTTCTTCGGAATTGGCAGACGAAACCCTGTCAGAACCGGAAGCAGCTTTGCAGACTTCCGAAACACTTTCCGACAGCCTGGCAGAGAATGAAAATAATACGAATGATGCTGGCGTGGAAAGTATGGGTGGAAAAACACTGATCGTTTATTATTCAGCTACCGGGAATACGGAGGAAGTTGCAAATCATATTGCTTCTGTGACGGGCGGAGATTTGTTTGAGATCGTACCGGCAGAAATTTATTCAGACGCAGACCTTGACTGGACGGATAAGGACAGCCGCGTTTCCAGAGAGCATGACAATGAGGACGAAAGGAATATCCCGCTTGTATCGGATACGGTGGATAATTGGAATGAGTACGACACAGTTTTTATCGGCTTTCCGATCTGGTGGAGAGCTGCGGCATGGCCTGTGGATGGTTTTGTAAAAGCGAATGACTTCTCCGGAAAGACGGTGATTCCTTTCTGTACTTCTTCAAACTCTGATTTAGGAGAAAGCGGTACTCTGCTGGAAGAAATGGCCGGGACGGGAGAATGGCTGGAAGGTGAACGGTTCCGGTCAGGAGCTTCTGAGGAAACAGTCCGCTCTTGGGTTGAAGGGCTTGGATTATAAAAATTCCAAATAAATGGGAGAAAAAACAGATGGAAAAGGAAGTCATGATTTTAACCGGCGCAGGGCAGATTGGCATGGCGATTGCCCGGCGGATGGGTTATGGAAAGAAAATTATACTTGGAGACAAGAAGCCGGAAAATGCACGGGCTGTCGCTAAGATTATGAATGAAGCCGGTTTTGATGTGCTGCCGATGGAGATGGACTTATCTTCCAAAGATTCTATCCTGAATTTGATTGCAGAGGCAAAGAAGGCTGGCCGGATCACTATGCTGGTGAATGCTGCCGGTGTTTCGCCAAGTCAGGCTCCTATTGAGGAGATTTTGAAAGCTGACCTGTATGGTACGGCAGTGCTTTTAGAGGAAGTGGGAAAAATCATTGCTCCCGGAGGCGTGGGTGTTACAATTTCCAGCCAGTCCGGACACCGTATGGAACAACTGTCTCCAAGGGCGGATGAGCAGCTTGCCTGCACGCCGCCAGAGGAACTGCTTTCATTGGAAATATTGCAGCCGGAAAATATCCGTGATACGCTTCATGCTTACCAGATGGCGAAACGCTGTAATGAAAAGCGCGTGATGGCAGAGGCTGTTAAATGGGGAAAACGGAACGCCCGTATCAATGCGATTGCGCCCGGAATTATTGTAACGCCGCTGGCATTGGATGAATTTAATGGCCCGCGCGGAGATTTTTATAAGAATATGTTTGCAAACTCTCCTGCCGGTCGTCCGGGAACGGCAGATGAAGTAGCAAATGTCGCAGAGCTTTTATTGAGTGACAAAGGCGCTTTTATTACTGGTTCTACGTTTTTAATTGACGGTGGTGCGACTTCCAACTATTTTTATGGCTCGCCCCTGTCTGCAAAATAATATAAAAATTGATAGGAGGATTTTATTTATGAGTACAATTTTTATCACAGGTTCATCGTCAGGGATTGGAAAGGAAACGGCAAAGCTGTTTGCGGAAAAAGGCTGGACAGTGATCGCTACAATGCGCACGCCTGAGAAAGAAAAGGAGCTGACTTCCTATGAAAACGTGAAGCTCTATCCGCTGGATATTACCAAACCGGAACAGATCGAGGAAACCGTTTCCGCCGTTCTTGCAGAGCATGAGGTGGATGTTCTGTTTAACAACGCCGGTTATGGAATGAAAGCTCGATTCGAGGATATGACGGAAGAAATCATGTGGAAATCCATAAACACAAATCTTCTCGGCATGGTGAGGGTAACGCAGAAATTTATTCCGTATTTCAAAGCGAAAAGATCGGGCATCATTTTAACGACCACCTCACTTGCAGGGGAAATGGGGCTGATACTTGACGGGGTTTATGCCGCCGATAAGTGGGCTGTCACCGGCCTGTGTGAAATGCTTTACAGCGAGCTTGCGCCTTTTGGGATTCAGGTCAAGACACTTGTGCCGGGTGTGGTCAAAACCAGATTTGTTATGGAGCAGATCCCCAATGAAGGCTATGAAGAAATGGTAAAAAATCAGGTTCAGTTGTTGATCCCGGACATGGAGCAGGTGGAAGATGCGTCTGAAGCTGCGCAGGATGCCTATACTGCCGTAACCGATGGGGATAAAGACCGTATGTGCTATGTTACGGGCAAGCGGGCGAAGGAGCTTTATGCGAAGCGTCAGGAAATGGGTGGGGAAGGATTCCGCCGCTATGTAAGAAATGCGTTGATGCAAAAAGAGGAGAAATAATAAATGAAAAGGAATCGAATTGTATTGTTAGTGCTATTGCTCGTTTTTACAGCAGTTGTGACTGGCTGCACAAGTACAGGTGGGCAGCAGGCTGCGTCTGAAACGCTGTCAAAGGCAGATGCCTCCGGGGAAGATACACAGATTGAGGGAACCAGTCCGTCAGATGTTTCGGAGGATAGTGCCGTCATTGTTACAAATGGAGGCTCTGAGATCAGGCTTTCTTCTCTTGAATATTATGTAGAAAGTGAAGATGCCCCTGTGGTCTATTATCTTTCCGATATTACGCCGGAGGCTATGGTGGAAATTTATAATGCGCTTGAATGGACTCCTACGGGCAGGGTGGCTGTAAAACTTTCTACCGGGGAGCCGCCGGCCTCCAACTATCTCCGCCCGGAGCTGATCGCGGATCTGGTACAGCTTGTGGATGGCACGATTGTGGAGTGCAACACGGCTTACGGCGGTTCCCGCTCGGAGACGGCCATGCACTATCAGGTGGCGGAAGATCATGGATTTACGGATATTGCCGCTGTGCAGATCCAGGATGAAAATGGTTCTATGACACTGCCGGTGGAAGGCGGAACGGTGCTTTCCGAAAACTATGTGGGAGCAGCCTTTGCAGATTATGACAGCTACCTTGTCTTATCGCACTTTAAGGGACATTCAATGGCAGGGTTTGGCGGAGCGATCAAAAACATTTCTATCGGACTTGGCTCTGCGGAAGGCAAGTGCTGGATACATACCGGAGGTACAAGCCGTACCAGTTTTTGGGGAGGAAAACAGGATGCTTTCTGTGAAGCTATGGGGGATGCCGGGAAATCCGTATCTGATTATCTTGGAAATGGGGAGCGCATTGTTTATATCAATGTGATGAACAGACTTTCCATTGACTGTGACTGCAGCGGCAATCCTGAGGAACCTGATATGCACGATATTGGAATTTTAGCGTCTGTTGATCCGGTGGCTCTGGATCAGGCTTGTATTGATCTGGTCTGGAACTCTGAGGGCAACAGGTCGTTTATTAAGCGTGTGGAAAGCAGAAACGGACTGCACACTCTTGAAAATGCGGAAACTATCGGCCTTGGGAACCGGAGCTATCGTTTAGTGGATCTGGATGATTGAAAAGTGTGGACGCGCTCTGATCCCTAAAATGGAGGTGGTGAGGATTGCTGGAAATACTACATAGAGAGATTATTTACCTTTGGTACTATTTTGATGTTCAGTTTCGGCAGATATTTGGGTACTGGGTATTGGGCATGGTGCTTGGCTCGGCGGTTTCCGTATTTTTGAAAGACCATATCCACAATACTTTCCGCAGACTTGGAGAAAAGAAGCTGGGCGTATTTGGCATTATTATTGCCAGCTTGCTGGGAATTGCCTCTCCTTTGTGTATGTATGGCACTATCCCAATCGCCGCTTCTTTTTCCAAAAGCGGGATCAAGGACGACTGGCTGGCAGCTTTTATGATGAGCAGTATTTTACTGAATCCGCAGCTTATCGTTTATAGTGCGGCTTTGGGAAGCACGGCTCTTGTAATACGGATTGTCACTTGCTTCTTCTGTGGTATTCTGGCCGGTTTTGTTGTACGCCTGTTTTATAAGGAGAGGGCATTTTTCAGGTTTGATGGATTTGAAGAACCAAAGAGCAGGGATACCGATCCGAATTTGCTGCTGCGGTTTTTGAAAAATCTTGTGCGGAATATCAGGGCGACAGGCTTATATTTCTTGATAGGGATCGCTCTTTCCGCGCTTTTTCAAAGATATGTGCCTGCAGATGCTCTGACGGCTGTGTTTGGCGGAAATGAGGCATTTGGCGTTCTGATGGCGGCTACGATAGGTGTGCCTCTTTATGCCTGCGGAGGTGGGACGATCCCACTTTTGCAGCAGTGGCTTTATGATGGGATGAGCATGGGGAGCGCGGCGGCGTTTATGATTACCGGCCCGGCTACAAAGATTACAAATTTAGGCGCTTTAAAGATTGTATTAGGTATGAAAAGGTTTTTGATGTATTTCATTTTTGTTATGTTTTTTGCCTTTACAGTTGGTATTTTTATAAATATAATTTTTTAATTTGCAGGGCAAGCCCATCTTGCCAGAAAGGTCAATCTGCCTTGTGTGGATTGGCCTTTTTAAGTTGCATTGTCGAAAATTGTCGATGAAGAAAATTGAAAATTTTTAACTTTCTTCTCAAAAACTTTCCGGTTTGGCATGGTGGAAAACGTTCTGGTATAAGCGAGGAAGTGAGAACCAGCCACGATCAAATCTGGATAAAGGAGGGGAATGCCATGCCATCTCCTTCTTATGATGAACGGCTTATAGCCGTGTTCGATTCCTACTGCAAAGAGGTGTCGAGGAACTGTATCAAAGATTTGGTGCGTAAGAATGAACGCCGGGGCAAATATGTTTCCCCTGAACCGGTAGACTATCTGCTTGGATTATTAGGCCATGAGGATGCCTACCCTTCCCATGCCTTCACGCTGGAGGTGGACGGGTATGCCTGCATGGTGGAAAACGAGACTTTATACTATGCGCTGCTATCCCTGAAAGAGCGGCAGAGGGAAGTCCTGCTCCTGGGCTTCTGGCACAGCCTTACGGACGGGGAGATAGCGGAGAAGATGGAGGTAAGCGTCCGGACGGTATACAACCTGCGGCAGCGGGCGTTCCGGGCAATAAGGGACTATTATGGAGAAAAACCAACAGACAATGCAATTAACAGTGGTGCTGATCCGCCGGGCGGTTAGCGGGGAGCGGGAGGCGCAGGATGAGCTGCTGCGCATCTATGAGCCGTTCCATGATTCGCTCCTGGCCTTTGGGGAGAATAGAATAAGCCGTAGTGTTACCCAGAGTACTAAAAAACTCCTATGCTATAATGATATTGGTTTCGCAGGCCATATCAAAGCATAGGAGGTATCCATATGGATAATAAGAGTATAGCACACAAGGTGGAATTGTACATATCATATCGTATTTATTCCGAAGTACAGAAGAAGAATCATGTATGGGGAATTGAAGACAGATATAGTAGAAATCATAAAGAAATTATGTGAGATGAAACAGGTAGAGCTGATTGATGGAAGAGTATGTAAGGATTATATTCATATGTATGTAGCAATTCCGCCAAAAATGAGTGTGTCAGAGTTTATGTCATATTTGAAGGGGAAATCGGCACTGATGATATTTGACAGACATCCGGAATATCGTCTGAAATGGGGAGACCGGCATTTCTGGGCAAGGGGATATTATGTGGCGACGGTAGGAAATGTAAACGAAGAGACAATATAAAACTATATTAGAGAACAAGAAGAAAATGATAAGTTAGAGGACGGAAGAAAGTAGCAGGGCCTTCTTAGGGAGGCAGCCAGTAAAAAGGGTACTGCGAAACCCCGCCTCTGACGGAACCAGGAAAGAGCCCTGGAGGGGCTTATAATAACCCCCCATTTGAAATGGGGGTTGGTAACTGGATAAATGGAGCAGAATAATGAAAAAGCGGAAACCTTGGAAAGGTACGATAAAACTGTGTATACTTAGCACAGCGCTTCTTACAGTAATCATATGGACCATATGGGGCAATATGGCGTTGATGGTGAACACAGTCACGGTCACAGCAGGACGTATCCCTGCTGCATTTTCCGGCTTCCGGATCGCGCAGGTATCAGACCTGCACAATGCCGAATTTGGTGAAAATAATGCAAGGCTGTTAGAGCTGCTTTCAGAGAGCGGGCCGGACATCATCGTGATCACAGGGGATCTGGTGGATTCCGGGCATACGGATATTGACATAGCCATCAGCTTTGCAGAGAAAGCGGCTCAGATCGCACCGGTTTATTATGTGACGGGCAACCATGAAGCGAGGCTGTCACAATATGACAGACTAAGGAACGGGCTGGAGGCGGCTGGCGTGTCCATGCTTGAGGACAGGGCGGTGAAGCTGGAGCGTGACGATGAAAAGATCACACTGGTTGGGCTTTCCGACCCGGACTTTACAGTGAGGAGCGATATATTCGGGGAAGTACCTGCCATGGTCAGCACAAAGTTGGAGAGTCTGGCCGATACAGAAAGCAGCTATACGATCCTGCTCTCACATCGGCCGGAGCTGTTTGAAAGTTATGCGAGCAGCGGCATTGACCTGGTATTGAGCGGTCATGCACATGGCGGTCAGTTCCGTCTCCCGTTTATAGGCGGTCTGGTCGCTCCGAACCAGGGTCTGTTCCCAAAGTATGATGCAGGGTTATATACGGAGAGCAGTACACAAATGGTAGTCAGCCGTGGTATCGGCAACAGCATCATACCAGCCCGGTTTAACAACAGACCGGAGATTGTTATTGTGGAACTATTTGCAGGGCAGTAAAAAGTCTACATAGGATTTTGAGAAGAGCAACAGAGAAAAGCAGGGACTGTCGGGAAATAGATAGTCCCTTTAATATTCTGGTATCTCAAATTCAGACAAAGAAATTCATCTGCTTTTCCTCAAATATATTTTTTAACAGCAGCAGCCCTTTTCTTAAATCATCTTCCGTATCGGGTGAAGCAATAGATACCCGGACATAGGATGATTTGTTTTCGTTCTGCATTGCGAAACGGTGTGAGCCAAGTACATGAATCCCTTTCTGCAATGCCAGCAGCTCCAACTCCTCACTTGCCAGATGGCCGGGGAGTGGCAGCCAGTGGAAAAACCGCTCGATAGTATCAGTCTCGGATAATGGAAGAAAAAACTTCCGTGAAAAAATGGTTCTGAATATCTGGTTTCGTTTTCGAGCAGAAAAGATTTTCTGCCTCACGATATTTTCCGCCTCGCCGCAGTTCATGTACCTGCTAGTGGGGGACGAAAAGGAGGTTGTCCGCATCGGGGTGCGCTACCTCCATATCGTTTCCCTGACATTCCCCTTCTGCGTCAGCCTTTATCTGCTCACGAATTTCCTGCGTGGGGCAGGGGAGATTGTATACCCGGTTTTTAATACCATGCTTGAATTAGGGTTCCGTACAGTATTTGCTTTTGTTTCGGTGCGGTATATCGGGTTTTATGGAATCATGCTCTGCAGGCCATTGAGTTTTCTCATAAGTACGGCCAGTCTGTCCTGCCGGTATTTCACAAAAAAATGGCAGGGACGGTAAGGGATAAGACGATCTGATAATTCAGAAACAGTCCGTGAGGTTTATCGGCAAAGCACGGAAAAACTGAAATCCTATATGTAGCGCCAGTGGAGCCTTGTTGGGGGAATAGCTGGCGCGTTCAAGGAGAGGGGATAAGTGATAAAGCCGGAAAAGGACTGTTATCTTTTCCGGCAGCGTAATGCTCAGGAAGAAACATTATTCTGTGTTCGTTCAATCTCATTTCCATAAAACTCGATTTTTTCATCCAGTTTTATCTTATGCTCCTGTAGCCGTGTAATCTGCTCATTAAGTGCCTGTCGGTGTTGCACCAGCATTTCCATTCTTTCAGAAAGGGTTGGATCACCGTCAGCGCGTAGCTCGGCATAGTGTCTGATTTCCTTAATGGGCATACCCGTATCTTTCAGGCGTTTGATAAACGCAATCCATGTGAGGTCGTTATCGGAATAGCAGCGGCGGTTGCCGGAATTGCGCTCCGGGGCAATCAGCCCTTCCTGTTCATAGTAGCGCAGGGTATGGATGCCAAGCCCCGTCAGTTTTGAAAATTCCCCGATGGAATATTCCATAAAAAATCACTCCAATCCTCTTGACATAGAGT
>CATKXR010000033.1 GCA_949840805.1 uncultured Lachnospiraceae bacterium
ACAGCTTCTTCCAGTTTCTCAACATAGGAATCCTCCGGCTTCTGCCCTGCCACATAGTCCAGAAATGCCTTTAACTCCCTGCTGACATCATCCATTGTCCCATCTGCGTTCAGAAATATCTTTACGGCTTCGTCACCCATAGAAATACTATTGTCTTCTTTACAGATATTTTCAAAGGTATAGATATGCCGCCCTTTCCCATATAAATCAAAGGGGCAGATAAATATGATATAGCTTTTGTTCAGCTTTTTATAATGCTGACCTGCATCCACAAGCTGCAGGTCTATCATTCCCTGATAATATCTGCTTCTCTTTGGCAGTTCCTTTGTATCACTGACCTGCATTTCTATGTCGTAAACCGTCTCCCTGTCGTCCTTTACATACACATCCAGTCTGACGCTGTGAGCGTCCATATCTACATTGATGCTCTTCTGCAGTTCTGGATATTCAATACGGTCAATCTTTAAATCCGGGAGAATCCTCTGCAATAACTCTTTGCACAGTTCCGGGTTCTGCATGACCTTCCCAAACAGGAAGTCGTTGGATATGCTTAATTCTTCCCATTTTGTCTGCTTTGTTTCCATGTTTCCCATTTATCTACCTGCTTTCTTTCATATAAAACACTGCCGGAAAACTCTGTATGTTTCAAAAGCTTTGTTATCTATTCTTATTATACACAGCCTTCCGGCAAATTACAAGAAGCGGAGAACCTGTCTCCCGGAATTTTTCGCTCTTAATCTTTTAAGATGACCAGCTTATTCTGATAGCACTCCACCGATACACTACAGCCAATCTCAAATCCCCATTGCTCCACCCAGTTCCCCTGTAAAATAATCTGCGGCACACTTTTCCCTCTTTTTGCTGTAAATGAATAGGCTTTCATTCTACGTGTAGCCACAGTATAACCCAAACCTGCATCCTCTGCCACCATGTAGCCGTTCAACTGAAAGTTTTCCATGACCTGGAACATTCTTGACAGCATGGTATCCTTTCCAAACCTGCAGGTTTCCGTAAAATCCGGACTTTTCAGGCCATTCATGCTGTTTAGTACCTCCTGGAACAAGACCTGCCTGTTTTGGCGGATAAATCCTGACAGCATCCACAGGTTATTCAACTCATAGAGCGTATCTGCCACCGAGTAAAATTCTTCTTTTGTCAATGTACGGTTAGAGTAGTAATCTGTAAAATCTTTGTCCTTTGCCATCATCAAAAAACGTATCTTCTCCACAAATTCCCTCTGCTCTGTCTCCGTTTTTAACTTCTCATATTCTGTTGCAAGATACTGGTTCAGATTATATTTCATCTCTTTTTATCCTCTCTTTTTTATTTATCCTGGAATCTCTAAATCACAAGTTCCAGTTCCAGTGACTTCATCCCAAATTCCCGGAACATAAAAACAGACGGCGCACCGTCTGGAGGTGTGCCGCCGTTGTTCTGTAAAAATCTTATCAGGTCGTCTGAAAGCTTTATTTTGATAGAATCTATGTTCCTGTCCCTGTCTACAGTAATTTCCTTAATCAACAGGTGCAGAAGTCTTTTTCGAATGGTATGGTCTATGTCGCCAGATAAGGCCAGGCTGAAATTCTGCAAAATAGCCCTCACAGCCTCTTTAGGTATCTCCCTGCGCTCTTCCTCCAATAGAATAAGGCGGCTTTCGTTTGTACGTTCCCTGACCTGCTCCATCTGCTGTTCCAGTTGATTTTTCCGTGTCAGAAACTCTTCCTTAGTAATCACCCCGTCTTCATAAGCTTCATGGTTCCGGCTCATACGGTTTTCCAGTTTTTGCCGCTCCTTCTCCTGCAGGGTCTGTTCCATACAGGCATTCTTTTTCAGGATATTATGCTCCCGGTTTACTCTGGAATAGACTTCATTGAATACTTTGTCATCATTCAGGATTTCTTCCATCCGCTGATAGACAACGCTGTTCGCTTTTTCCACCCTTATCATGTTGCTGTGACAGACCGCTGTTCCCTTGTTTTTCCAGTTACCGCAGGCGTAATAAGTAAGTTTTCTTTTGCTCCCGTCCACTTTTTTGTTGCATACTCTGGATATGACCATGCCTGCGCCGCACTCCGGACATTTCAGTATCCCTGTCAGAGGATATTCCCCGTCATAGATACGGGAAGGCTTCCCTGATTTCTGGCTGATTAAGAACTGTACCTGGTTCCACTGTTCTTCCTCTATGATTGCCTGGTGAATTCCGTCAGCTATGATAGGCTCCGGGTTGATATTACTGCGGCGTTTCTCGTTCCAGTTCCTTCTGACATCATAGCGTACCTTTCCAATATAGACAGGGTTGGTAAGTATCGTCCGAAGCTGTGCTACGGAAAAAGCGTTCCCCTTTTTACTCTTATATCCCAACTTATTGATATGATTGACAATCGCTTTATAACCCTTGCCCGACGCATACATGTCATAGATTAGCCGTACCGCCTCCGCTTCCGTTTCCTCAATCTCCAAACGTGATTTCTTCCTTGCCGCATTTTCTGTACCTTCCAGGGGAACCCAGTGATATCCAAGAGGGGCTGCCCCGCCGCACCATTCCCCTGCACGGGCTTTGGCCTTCATCCCCATCTTTACATTCTGTGCAATGGTATTGCGTTCAAATTCTCCCACAAGCGCCATCATCTGAAACTGCATTTTTCCTGCCGGTGTATCGGATTCAAACCGTTCCGAATAGGACTGGTAGGAAATTCCATATTTGTCCAATGTGTTCACGATTTTGATGGCATCCTCCAGTTTACGGCTTAACCGATTGATTTTCCAGGACATCACCATGTCGAACTTCTTTTCCGTGGCATCCTTTAATAATTCCTGTATGGCCGGCCTGTGTACAATATCCTTTCCGCTGATTCCGGCATCAGAAAAAACTTTGTAGACTTCATAGCCCTGTTTTGTACAGTATTCCCTTATCAGGCGTTCCTGCTCCCCGATACTGTAGCCTTCTTCCGCCTGTTCTGTGGTGCTGACACGGCAGTAAATAGCCACTCGTTTTCTTTTTTCCTCTTTGCTCATATAGTCTGCCTCTCTTTCTTTGATGGTTCAGAATTATGATATATATCTTTCCATAGGGATAAATTCAAAATCACCAGATAGAGGACAGTATCTGCAGATGCCATCCAACTATCCGGTTTTCTCTGTCAGAAACAAATCTATTCTCTTTCCTGTTCTTTTTCCACCCTTTCCTCATTTGAATAAACAGCGGCGATGATTGCAGCCATCAGTCCCATAACCGTCTCTAACCACTCTTCATTCATTTTACCCATGTTCCTCCCTGTGGCACCGATGGCGGCAAATCCCTTTTTCCCTTTCTTTCCTTAGGGAATCGGCTTCTCGGCTGCACCGGCGCGACATCCGTTTTACTGTCTCCATATTTCAATATAACTTGCGTTCTTTCCCTTTTTTACCACAAAAAAGATGCCCGTATCTTCCAGGTTGCTCCTGTCCTCTGACATCTTCCTTGTCATAACCTCCGGCGCACCTGGAAAGCTTCTTCCATTTATCCCGCACTCTTCCATCGCATAAATCTTTAAATCTCTGTAAAAATCTGATACCCTGCATCTTATGCCATCCCTGTTCTCTTCCCTTTCCATGAAATTCTCTATTGCCATAAGCAGTACATTCCCGGAGACGACAGATTCATTGATTTTCTTCCTGTTCAGGCGGAATGCCTCATATACCTTTTCTTCCGCATACCCAAGCTGTCTTCCTGCTTTGACCGCCATTTCGTAAAAATCAACCATTCTTACCGGTGACGGCTTTGCAGGTGGATTCCCGTCTCCCCAATACGCCCTTGACGGTCTGGCACAGCGCACCGAAAAAGAGTGGTCTGTCTTTTTCCCACTTTTTCTTCAGTTCTTCATCGCCAAGCATTTCTTCCGGCTTTATCCTTTCCAGTTCCAGAAAGATTGCCCTGTCTGCCAGGTCGCTCCTCATAATGCACTGCCTTGTACTGTTGATGCAGACGATTGCGTTGGGTTCTGAAATGGACTGCGTATTGTCCGTAAAAAGCTTCCTTCTCACCTGGACTGTCCTTGTATAGTTCCGGCAGAGCAGGTCGCTTATGTCCTGGGAAATATAGCTGATGTTGTCAAAGCATACCATGTATTCCTCCGTCAGGCACATTGCCACCTCGTTTTCCTTCCTGGACATGGGAAACAGGGGATTGACTGTAAGCGGGTCTATCAAATCCTGTATCCTTTTGAAGCAGGTAGATTTTGCACTGGCCTTCTGGCCGTAAATCTCCAATACAGGATTAGAAAAACGCTCCCCAAAGAAGCACCCCACAAGAAATACGGCGAAAAGTATCCGGTCAGATTCACTCTTGAAATTAAAGTGTTTTTTGATAAAACGCATTACGTCTTTGGGGCTTGCATTTTCAAAGTCCGGTTCTGTCTGCGGCGCAAAGATGGCGCTGTGGTGGAACAGTATTCCGGAATTTTTCACCAGTTTTATGTTCTCTGCGGTTATCTTGAGATATTTTCCATCTTCTCTGCCCAGGTCATAATAAATTGCGTCCGGTTTCTCGTATATCCTTTTATAGAACTTGGAACGCTTTTTCATCTGCCTTGCCTTCATCCTTATATGCGCCTGTGCCTGGGCATGGCCACCGGGTGACAATATCCTGCCATATTTATCATAGCAGTAGGCACGGAACCATTCTTCAAAGGTTTCACTGTCTACCGGTATGAGCTGTGATGCCGCATTTTCCCTGGAGACCTTGATATATGCCTTGCCTGTGTTGGAACACAGAAGCATTACTTCCCGCTCTGCTTCTTTGATAATCTGCTCCATTGAAATATCGTTTCTTCTTGTCTCACTCTCCATATACTGCCTCCCCCAAATATGCCTGCTCTTCTTCCTCCTGTTCGACACCATAATAGGAATAATCATAATCAGCAGATACAATCTCCCATCCACTGCCTCTGTCGATAAGGTTCAAATATGCCCTGCTCCCTTCCAGACATCCATAGTCCAGACAGCCTTCCCTGGTGAACACAGGAAAGTTACTGAAAAAATCACATGCCGCCCTGTCATATCCATCTGCTTTGAAGGTCAGGGACTGCGTGACTGCAGTCCCTTTTCCTTCCCGAAAGCAGACAGTTACTGTTCTCTTCTGCTTATCTAATATGCAGGCAGATATTACAGCAGGCAAATATTCAGCCCTCTCCTTCATCTGTATCTTCCTCTTCCTCGTAATAATCATAATCAATTAATAATGTTTGAATAAAAATACTTCCGTCCTTTAGGCGGCGCAGAATAGCTTTTACCGCCATCCCTTCTAACTCATCTGTGTCGATTACTCCATTTTCGTCTATAATATCCAATTTGCGGGCAAAACTGGCAAACTTGGAATTAGGACTATCATCAATAGGAACAACTTTCATGTACTCTATGCCGGGGCCTCATCCAGTTCCACGCAGACTCTGAGTTTTGAATCAACTTGATATTGTCTTGTAATAAATCCATAATACCATTTTCCTTCTCTTATGTTAGCTACTTTTAATTTGACTTTCATATTTTTTATACTCAGACCTGGCAACCCGGAATTGCCAGGTCTGATTTCTCCTTTTTATATTTTTACCAGCGCTGATAACGATATAATAGCACATTGGAAAAAATTCGCCAGACCGCCCTTGTCACAGGCAGCCTTAACCCTATTGATTTCCAGTGCCAAAACAGAATTAACTTTCCCATAGTTGTCGAAAGCAACGAATAAAAATACTTTTCCTTCATATAATTCTATATATAGACAACCCATAGGAGGCTTATAATGAACGAATATTCTGATAGCTTAAATTCAAAAAGATTATTATTAGAATCTATAGATGATTTTATCAATATTTTTTCAGACATTATTTCTTTTGAGGCAAATTTAAAACTACAGATTTCAAAATTTTACTTATCAGGGCTCACAACTCCCCAAATTAAGAAACAGAAACTTTTATGCAAAAAATATCCGCCTGACTCAGAAGAGGCCAAAATACTGTCACTATACCTCAAACCAGACTGCAATAAGTTATATCGTATTCGCGATAACAGTAACCCGGAAGGGATTATTAATATGATTCAGCGAAAATATTTATGTACATATATATTACAGAAATATCCTACACCTGATTTAGCTGGCCTTCCATTTGATTTTTGGAACGCTTATCGCTTGAAGGTATATATCTGTCTTTTATTCCATGCGGACAGGAAACAAATCAGCAAGAAAACAATCAGCAATATATGGTCAGTCATTTATAATTCTAAGGGAAACACATCCAAAGACAAACTGCCGATAAATATTGGCCCAATAAAATATTATCTATACATTAGAATTTGCAAATTAAAAATGGACCGCTATCAGGGAAAACGAAAATACAACCGCTGTATTTATGCCGCCTTATTTTGCCTTTCTGGTACAGACTATATTTATACAGGACGAAGCATGTCTAAATTATATTTCGCACGCAAAAAGACAAGACGACATAACCCTCCCACCCTTTACAAGATTTTAGACCAACTACTGGGCAATGAAAAAAAATCAAATTCTACTATTTATATTGAGAATGACAGTTTAGCGACTTTTAGAATTGCATCATTCCATGCGCTAGAATCTCGTCCAACTTACAACTTTATCTTTTTTAAATTTAATGATATTAGCTATATCGAAAAAACACAAAAACATCTTAAAGGAATCGTTTCCGATGACAAGATAGTTCTTGAAAAAATGAAGGATTTAATACAACAGTTAAATGAAGAATCCTTTTCCTATCCTTCTCAAAAAAAAGATTTCTTAACTAATATGTCAAAAAAAATAAAGAAATTTTGTGGGGATTACTAACCAATCCCCACATATATCTTCACATTATCTTCTCCGTGTCCTGCCGCTCTGCTTCACACACTTTGACGCTGTATAGATGGAAATACCAAGTCCAACGCCTGCCGTCACAGATTCAATAATAACCGTAGATGCTATGGTGCTTCCCACAGCCGCTAAAAATCCTAAAATCATGCTTCGACTCCTTTCCGATAAATCAATATGATTCCATAGTCATTGTTTGTAAGATACAGGGCTTCTACCCAGTCTGCACCGCCAACTGTAACCGTATCAAGATATTCATACATAGATTCCTGGATATAATGCCTCTCTAATATCTGCCGGTAAGCTTCCTTTGCGGCTTCATCCAGTTTCGGGATAACAGCACAGAAGCCGCCCATGCCGCCCTGCACATCCCTTTCTGCCCCATAATTGCTGTCCAGTATATCAACCTGGGAAGCAAGGTATTCCAGTATCTTTTCCGGTAAATAGGTCTGCAAAACCGGATAATTGTCCCAATAGTCCCGTTCTGTTCCGATATAATGATAAGTCCTCTCCCTGTCGGCTTCCTCCGGCATTGGCCTGAACCGGTTATTTTCGTCTTCTATATCTGAGTCATTCACAATCCCATAGCCTCTGCACAGATAACCGCCGTCTCCGTCCTCTTCTCCAACCGCATAGAAAATCATCTGCCCACTTTCTTTCGGCATACGGAATGACCTTACCTCTATGGCGCGTTTCTTCGCTGTCAATTCTTCGTAATCGGCAGCAGACAGCATCTTCTGAAACCCTTCCCATTCATCCGCTTCCAGATAGTCTGCGTCAAATAATATGGAAGCGTTGCTCCAAACTGCCCCCGGTACAATGCCTTCCCTGTTCTGCACATAGTACAGAAAATGTTCCCAACTTTGAAATCGAATCCCTGTCACTTTTCATTCCTCCCTGTAAGCGCTCTGGCCTTTTGTCGTATAGATTAACTGAATCCTCTGGCCGCCCATTTTTATGTATGACACATACCAGCTCCGAATCTTTCCCCTCCTGCTTCTTGTCAGTATCTCATCTATATCTTCCTGTACTTTTATCTTGTTTGGGTACATTCCCACAGCCTCCTCTATTCCGCACCAATCGTCTTTGAGTTTATCCAGGCACAGAATAAGAAAGCCCTTCTTCCCCAGTTTTTTAGAACAGAGGATATGGTAAATCTTCCTCATCACTTCTTCCGGGACTTTCCGTTTTCCCAGATAATCATTCAGTTGTTTCAACAGGTGCCACTGGCTCACTGTTTTGATTCGAACCGCCCTTTTCATCTGATTTCTTTTCTCCTTCCTCTTTTGCGGGGTTTCCTGTTTTCTCTGACTGCTTCCCATCTCTGGCCTTTGCCGTTTTTCCTGACACTTTTTCAATATTCGCCTTTTCCTTATTGTTCGGCGCTTTGTCATCATCCATTTTTTCCTTCTCTTTCTCAAAAATGAATGGGCGCAATTTCCATCTGCCAGGAAAATACCTTCCTGCCATCAGGGGATGGATAGCTGTCAGTCTCTCATATTCCCCCTTATCATCTACGATATCCACCACTTTTTCTTTATAGCTACTCAGAAGTTTCCTCAGATATTCCTTTTCCTCTTTCACAAATTTATTTGTCAGGAAAGTATTGCCATACCCAAGCAGAATGGTATCAAAACCACGTTTTAACGCTTCTTCCAGATATTTTCTGTTCTCTGTGTTATTAGGCACTTCTGAGGGCTTCAAACGCTGCTTGAACAGTTCGCCGTAAAGATTGCAGATTGTGATGGTGGTGTAGCCCATAGGAATCAGATTGTTCAGGATAAACGTGGTTGTGGTATCTATGATGCTGATATCCTCGCTTGCCGGATTCAGGCCGATTACCAGAATACTTTTCTTCTGTTTGCCGTCTTTGCAGGTGAAAGTCAACTCAAACCGCTTTTTCCGGTTTCTGTCAAATATTCCTTTTCGTTCTATCGTCATTGTGTTGGTTGTATATCGTTCCATTCTATGCTCCTTTTGCACAAAAATAAGGCAGATAACATTTCTGCTATCCGCCCGTTTGCTTAGTTCCCATGCCGCTTTGCTGTTACGCCGCCAGTGTTTCCAGTGCCACCAGTACGCCTACTGTTATGACACATGCGCTTAAAAAAATTCCTGCGTGCATATATATCACCCCTTCCCTTTATAATTATCAGGGTAATAATATGTATTTCAAATATCATCAAGCTTTCACCCAAACATGCTGCTTCACATTTCCATTTTTATCTTTTTTGCAAATCCCATTAGTGGGCTTTGCGTTTTCAGAATTTGTTACAGCCGTTTTTCCGCAATTTTTACATTTCCAACGCATGACCTTCACCTCCTTCCAAAATATTTATCTTTCTGCACTGATGTCTTATAAATTCCTTTATCCGAATTTTTTGACCACATACACAATACCCGAAATTACTACCACCACCCAAAACAGTTCCCATATAAATCCAATCACATAGGATAACAGCCATACAAGAACCGCTATTCCGATGATTGCCGCAAGAATCAACAGTATCTTCTTCATAGTTTCTCCTTTTAGTCTGCAAGTCTATTTCTTGAACAGCTTTCCAAGACCCTTAATCATATCCATCCCGCTTTTCGGATTTAAGATTTTGTCTTTCTGCTTTTCCAGATATTGGACTGCTTCGGCTGTATCCTCCTGGACTAATCCCAGTTTCGGCAATAATTCTTCTATACTTCTCCTTGCTTCCTCAATTTTTTCCAGAGAGGAAGTATCCGCTTTCTTCATTGCCTTTAGCAGTCTGTCTTTTCCTGCCTGTTTGCGGTCTACCTTTTTCAGTAACCCAGTCGTGCAGAATTTTTTGTCAAAATCCGCTAAGTATCCGTTTATCTTATCTAAATACTTCTGCTTTAATTCGGAACTGAACCGTTCTTCAAATTCGGTTCTCTTCTCCAATAATTCAGCCTCGTAGTCAAGCAGAGATTCAGATGTCGGCGGCGCAATTTCGCTAAAGAACGCCTGTAATGCCTGTAACTCTTCACGGGCGAAATCAGCGGAATCCCTTGTAGTGCAAACAACGCCGTCTACTGTCCGGTACTGCAGGTCAAAGTCTTCCAGTCTTTGATTGATATATTTCATGCAGTCCAGTTCATCTGTAACAGGCAGGCTTAAAGTACCACAATATTCAATCAGCTTCTCCTTTGCTTTTACGGAATCCTCTTCTGATTCTCCCTGAATGCCTTTTACATATTGAAGTGCCTGACGGTCTTTTGAATCCTGGAGGGCAACGCCATAATAATCTGCCAATGTTCCCAACTCTCCGTTTTCGTCTCCGAATACCGCAAGCATATGTTCAAACAGTTCCAGATTGTACGGATTCAATGCCAGAATTTCCTGATAAATCTGGTTTTCCTTGTCTTTGGGTACTGCGCCGCTTTTTATATTATTCAAAAGTCTCTGTGCTGTCGTTATATCACTTTCAGACGGCACACCCCAAACTGTTTCCTGCTTCGCATCTGAAATAAGCTTTATCAATACATGGTGTAAAGCAAAGGCCGCTTTAAAGACGCCGTTCTCTATGGTTGCCCTTGTATTCGGATCTGAAAATATCTGACTTAGTTTTGCATTTGCTTTCCTTTCACTATTTGCATTTCCTATTGCATTGACTATACTATGTCCCATGCCTTCTGCAACATTCCTCATTTCCAGTCCAGCTTGATGTGCATAATTATCTATTACTGTACCGCCTATACTGCCGCCTTCCCATCTGGCACGATTATCCTTGCGCTCCTGACGATATTGTTTCTGTGCCTCCAGGTCTTCATTAACAGAAATGATTTTCTCACAAATAGAATCAGAAGCCTCATAAAAGGGATTCAGATATCCCTGTTCATTCGCATACTGATAAATCGTGTCATAATCCCAATCATAGCGTTCAATACTGATAAGTTCCTTCTTGATTTCATCTATCACAGGACAGATACTCTTTTGAAAATCAGAAGAGGTTTTCCGCAGAATATTATTACAATTTGTATATCTGTCATAAAGAGCCGAAAACTGTAATACAGCTTCTTTTGCCAGATTACCGTACTTTCTCCGAAGAACCGTATAGAGGTTCCTCTCTTTCGGAATATTGACTGTCCCAACGGAACAAGGGTATTCCACGGAATGGCTTTCTTTTTCTAACAACTCATTCATTAACATACTCAAATCTCCTTTATCTTTTTATATCTATAAAATTTCTTTTCTAAATTGAGCATATATATACCCCATATATAAATATACCATATAACCCTCAATCTTACAATTAAATTCTGGATAAAATATAATAAAAATCGGAGGTGCCGCCATGCCCAAAAAAGAAAATCCTTTACGCCAGCTTCCTGTCAATTCGGATGGCTATGGCGATATAAAAATTCACTTAGCTGAAATATTGGAAAAAAAGAACATTTCCCTCAATCAATTATCTTTCCGCACAGAAATGCAGAGAACACAATTAAGAAATTACAGGGATAACAAGATACAGCGTCTGGATATCGACATTCTGAAACGCCTGTGTTATGTGTTGGAGTGTAATCTGACTGACCTGATAGAATACATTCCTCCAAAAGAGCCACAAAACCCACAATAGAAGCTATACATTATAAAGATACATTATCATAAAACTTTAAAACCCCATGGAAGCTACGCACTCCCATGGGGTTAAAATACAACTCTTATTCTCTTTTATTTCCAGGAACCTATGTTCTTTTTCGCCCTTACTTGTGATATGGTTCCCCTGTCATAATCCGATAACTCCGGTAAATCTGCTCCAGCAAAATCACCCGCATCAACTGATGGGGAAATGTCATCTTAGAAAAACTCAGATGTTCATCAGCCCGCAAAAGCACTTTCTCCGAAAGCCCCAAAGACCCTCCGATTACAAACACCACATGGCTTCTGCCTTCAACTCCTAATCTCTCAATCTTAGCAGCCAACTCCTCAGAACTCATCATTTTCCCCTTTATGGCGAGAGCAATCACATAGGCACTATCCCGGATCTGGGAGAGGATCCGCTCCCCCTCCCGTTCCCGGATCTGTCTTTCCAAAGCCTCCCCGGCCCCGTCAGGCGTCTTTTCATCCGCCACCTGGATAATTTCCAGCCTGCAGTATCTTCCAAGCCGCTTCTCATACTCCCTGACAGCATCCAAATAAAATTTTTCCTTTATCTTTCCTACTGCCACCAGCGTAATCTTCATTTTTCCGATTCCCTCTGCTTACCTTTCTGCCATTTTCCTCTTTATCCAGGTATCCTTTCTTTTCTTTACTCCATTTCACCTCTGCCCGGAACGTGTTTTAGAAACCGTGGGTAAACAGCCTGCCATGATTTTTACTGTCCGTGCCGTCTCATTCTTTCATCCGTCTCCCCGACTTTACCCGCTTCACTACCTTTCCTTCCGGTTTTCGCTGAATTTCATAGATGATTTCCAAAAACTTTCCCACCTCTTCCCATGCTTCACGGCTTTCCGGAATCAGCCGCAGCGCCATCTGGAACTCATGGAACATCCCGTCATACACCGACACACGCAGCTTTCTTTTCGCCGCCCGAAGCTTATCCGCCACCACTAAAGTATCACTAAGGAGAACTTCTTCGCTTCCTACCTGCAAAAGCACCGGCGGCATTTTATTAAAACATCCGAACGCCGGGGATAAATAGGGATCCGTGGGATCTGCCTCCCCGATATATACGCTGTTATGGAGCAGGTTATCCATTGTACCGCCGAACTGCGGATCTCTGTGAAAATTCGTCTCGTGACTTTCTCCGCTGCAGGTTAAATCTGTCCATGGCGACATAAGAATCAATCCTGCCGGCATAGCCATATTATGATCCCGCAGATACATGGCCAATGCCAGGGCCAGCCCGCCTCCTGCCGAATCCCCCGCCACCACAATTTTTTCCGGGGCATACTGTTTTTCTTCCAAGAGCCATTTATACGCCTCTACAGCGTCCATGAGAGCCGCCGGAAACGGGAACTCCGGCGCCACCCGATAATCAATCGTCAGCACATCTCCGCCCATACTCCGTTTAGAATAATAGACAGCAAAGTCCCTGTAAATATTTTTCATGGGTCCGATATAACCTCCCCCATGAAGCTGCAGGATCACCCTGCCCGTACACACATGAGCCGGACGCAGATACTCCATAGAAAAATGCTCCGTCTCCACAATCTCGTATTCATATCCTGCCGGACAGATCCATGCAGGCTCCACCGGATTTTTCCGGAGTTCTCCTGTCTGAATCCGATGTCCCATAGCCGAATCCATCATATTCTTCATCATATCCCGCATCATTTTCCCACGCAGGCTGACTTTATCTGTCCTCATAAATCCTCCTGTCAGACCGGTTTTTGCGATTCCATCTTCTCACACATGCAGCCGTTTATGCAGTTCATCCTTCAGGTTACGCTCTCCTGCCAGATAGTTCTTGATCTCTTCCGCCGCCTCCCCGCCGGTCTGCCCTACCTGCTTCACCATCCGGGAAGCCTTCGCTTCCCCGCCCTTCTGCAGAATCAGCACTTTTCGGATACGCGGATACATATCCCGTTTTCTGGCCGAAGACGGCCCATTTCCCTCCAACTGCACCCGAACTCCGTCCTCCTTCAGCTTATCAAAAAATGTTCTTTGCAGATGGCTGTCTGCAAACACAGAGGTAAAAGTGATCACCACCTCCTGTCCATAGGCGCAAACCGCACATTTCATTGGCTGCCTTCTGGACACTCCGATCATCAAATGAAAACGCTCAATCTCTTTTTCCTGTCCGGGTTCTGCCTTGATCACCCCGATATTAGACAAAGTCATGGTATATGCCCGGTCTTTCAGCCGGAACACCAGGTCAAGAGCCAGGCTCTTAAGCACTAAAGGTATCACCCGCAGGTACCATTTCTTTTCTCTGGACACATTGTAAGATATGCTTTCTTCCAGCCGCTTTTTGTCAATTTTTCTGTCCATCTGCCGGGAAATCTTTCCAAGCAGCTCATCAAAGCTCATATCTGGATTCTTAAACAAATATCCGATCATGGTAACTGCAAAAAAATTCGCCATAGTCTCAGAATCAAAAAATGCCCGCAGATTAATAGGCAGGTTCAGCACTATGGGCTGTCCACAGGGTTTTCCCTCCAGATATTCCTTCCAGATGGACCAGATTAGCACCGCTGCCAGATATTTTGTGATACTGACCCCATGCCGATGACATACCTGCTTTAATTCCTCCGTATTTACATATCCGTGAAGCACCTGCCCTGTTCCCAAAGGCAGGTAATTTCCCTCCAGCCGATACGCCGGGCGGGAGCTGTACCTGCGCCGGGGAACTTCACGGTAATTTTCCAGATAGCTGTCCTCCACAGAAAACTTCTGTTCTTCTGAAATCTTTTTGCCTTCATCGCTCCAGGCTTTTTCTTCCTGTCCGTGGATTAGCTGAAGATACCGATTGGTCAGGTTTTTCAGCATAGTTACCGCCCCTAAGCCGTCTGTCAGGGCATGAAACACCTCCAGATTGATCCTGCACTCATAATAAGTAACCCGGAACAAAAATTTCCGGTTCCCATGGGGGTCAATATACCTGCAGGGATAAGTATGCTCCCTCTGTACCAGCGGAACCTTTTTATTCTCCTCAAAATAGTACCAGAAAAACCCCTTTCTCAGCCTCACCCGGAAATTGTGGATATAGGGCAGAATATCCTCCAGGGCCTGCTGCAGTACATCCGGCTTTATCCGCTCTTTTAATGTCACCGAGATCCGAAATACCTGGCTCATATTTTCATTGGCAATCACAGGAAATATTTTTGCCGTATTATCCAGTCTCCGCCATTTTCCGTCTAACACCTTATTTTTCATACCCCTTCTCCTGTCTCGTAAATTCATAATTCCATAAAAACTCAAACTATTACCAATAATTTTCCCTGTTAATTTCTTTCCAATACTCAAATCTCCTCTGAAAGTTCATTTTCCTGAAACTCCAGAATCATATCATACCACACGGCTCCCCCATGAACCGACTTTGACACCCCCATGTTCCGGTATCCGAACCTCTCATAAAACCCTATCAGCCGGTCCTTACAAGTCAAAATCAATCCCTTCCGCCCCTTATTCCGGGCATCCTGGATCAAATGCTCCATAAGCCGTCCTGCCAGCCCTTTGTGCTGCCATTCCGGCGCTACGTCCAGCCCAAAAATGCTCTGGTATGCCCCATCCGGCTTATGATACGCCGTATCTTCAAACATCTCGTCACAGATGGTTTTCTCATCTGTCGCACATCCATTGATAAAACCTACGATCTGTCCGTCTTTTTCGGCCACAAAAAAACTCTCCGGAAACACCTGGATTCTCCGGGCAAAAGAAGCCCGGGCCGCGGCCTCTGCTTCTGGGAAACAGACTGCCTCCACCCGGGCCACGGCATCCAGATCCTCCGGCATTACCTGCCTGATGATAATATCCATGCCATTTACTCCTTATTCCTTTTCCTGCGGTTTCGCAGATACTTTTTAAACCATCGCTCTCTGATTCCGGACTGATCCGGCGCCCTCCAAATTGTTATACCGACATTCATATTCTGAAATAATAGCCCACGCCCCACTTGGTATGTACATATTTAGGCTCGCTGGGGCTTGGTTCAATCTTTTCTCTCAATCGCCTCACATGCACATCCACCGTGCGCACATCCCCTGACTCCGTAGCCTTGTTGCCCCACACAAGAGACAAAAGGGTCTCACGGCTGTAGACTTTATTGGGATTACATACAAAAAGCTCCAAAAGGTCAAATTCCTTGGCTGTCAGATTGATCTCCCTCTCTCCGATAAAGACCCGCCTTCCTTCCTGGTCCAGTTTGAGTTCTCCTGCTGTGATCATGCGGTTCTCCTGTCTGCCCCTTTTTCCGGACTTCCTGGCATTCCGCCGCATGATGGCCTTGATCCTGGCTTTTACCTCCAAAATATTAAAAGGCTTTGTAATATAATCATCTGCCCCATACTCCAGCCCCAGAATCTTATCCATATCTTCACCCTTGGCCGTAAGCATGATGATCGGCATCTCCGAAAACTCCCGGATGGCCTGGCAGACCTCAAATCCGTCAAATTTGGGAAGCATCACATCCAACAGCACCACATCATATTCGTTCTGCCTGGCAAACTGAATGGCCTCCTCCCCGTCATAGGCACAATCTACTTCCATCCCATCCTGCTCCAGGCTGAAACGGATGCCTTTCACAATCAGCTTTTCATCATCCACTACCAAAATCTTTGCCATTTTTCCCGTTCCTCCCCCATTCTCTACCACATATACCTTTGCTTATTTATAAAACCTGCCGTCAAACGGTAATATCATCTTTAATTTTTTCAAATGCAGCATTCTTGATTCCGGAGATTTCCATTATGTCTTCAATGCGTGCAAATCCTCCCCGCTCCTCACGGTAACGGATAATATCCTCTGCCCTCGCTTCTCCGATCCCCCGAAGCGTCATCAGTTCTTCCTTAACCGCCGTATTGAGATTCACCTTTCCCGCAGACGATGCCGTACCGGTTCCCTGCCGGCTCCCCACAGCCTGCCCGGTTCCCGCCTGGCTTCCTCCCTGCCCGGCGCCGGTCTGGCTCCCTGCCTGAGCCGCCCAATCCGTATCCGGCACCTGATCCTGGGCGGGAACCTCTAATCTCATGCCGTCCCACACGGGCTCTGCCAGATTCAAATAATCCCGGGCAGCCTGCTCCGCAAATCCGCCAGCCATCTGGACAGCCTCAAAAACCCTCTGTCCTTCCTTAAGCTCATATACTCCCGGTGTCTCCACCTGGCCGCAGACATGGACAAAACAAGACGCAGCCGTCCCGGCCTCCGAAACCGGCACGTCTTCGGAGACGCCCGATGTCTCCTTTACCGATACGATATCCGGCACAGGCAAAACCTCCTGTCCGGATAAGGTCTCCGGCAAATCTTCAATCTCCTGTGTTTTTACCTCTGTCCCTGGAAGCAGCTCCCCTTGTCCTGCCATTCCGCAGCTATAGGAACATCCTGCCGCCGCAATAAATACTGCCAATGCCAGTTTTCTTCCATACTTTTTTATATGTATCAGGGCAGGCTTTAATCCACGCCCGTTCTCCACTGCTCCGTCTTCCGCCATGGAATAAGATTTCTTTCTTTTCATGTTCATCTCTCCTGTCTGAGAGAATCCCAAATTCAGCCTACTATTATTTTACCGAAAGATATGCTCAAATACAAGCATTAATTTCCAATTACCCTGATTATTTTTCAACGCTTATTTTCCAGAAAACAACCTTCCTCATGAGAATAAATCACTCCCACAGCCTGGAGATAAGCATAAATAATGGTAGTTCCCACAAATTTCATCCCGCGTTTCCTTAAATCCGACGAAATCTTATCCGAAAGATCCGAACACGTTCTCCCCTTTTCATAAACCACTTTTCCCTCTGTCCAGTGCCATAAGTAATCCGAAAAACTGTGGAACTCTTTCTGAATCCGGGAAAATATATTTGCATTATTGACCGCGGCCCGTATTTTCAGCTTATTGCGGATAATCTCCGGATTCTCCGTGAGGCTCTTTATTTTTTCTTCATCATATCCACAGACTTTCTTTAAGTCAAATCCGTCAAACGCCAGCCGGAATGCCTCCCTCTTGTTCAGCACACATTCCCACGACAGCCCCGCCTGAAAAGATTCCAGCAGCAGCATTTCAAAAAGCCTGGAGTCGTCATATACAGGAATCCCCCATTCTTCATCGTGATAATGAATATATTTCCCGTTTCTGGGATTTGCCCATCTGCATCTGATTTTTCCGTCTTCCCATTCCATTCTTGCCTTTCTTATCTCTCCCTTCCGAAAATCACAAAAGTTCACATTCCTGACTACATCCAAAAATCTCTTCCGCATAGTTTACCGAGGCCATAGCGTCCTTACAGTACCGATCCGCCCCCATAGAAACCGCATACTCTTTTGTCAGTACGGCGCCTCCCACCATCACCTTCACCCAAGGCGCCATTGACCGGAGCCGTCTTATGGTTTCTTCCATACTGGGTACAGTGGTAGTCATCAGCGCGCTTAGCCCCACCAGCTTGATCTGCCTCTCCACCGCCAGGGTTACAATCTTTTCCGGCGGCACGTCTTTGCCCAGATCCAGAACCTCATATCCGTAATTTTCTAAAAGGACTTTCACAATATTTTTCCCGATATCGTGAATATCTCCCTTCACCGTAGCCAGAATAATATCTCCCTTTTTCTCCTGCTTTCCTCCTGATTCCTGCAGGCACTCCCGCACAACCTCAAAAGCCGCCTTAGCCGCCTCCGCACTCATCAAAAGCTGAGGAAGAAAAATCGTCCCTGCCTCAAATCCCTTGCCCACCTGATCCAAAGCCGGAATCATTTCCTGATTAATCAAATCCATAGGTTTCCGGACTGCCAGAAGCTCCCGGACTGCCCGGACCGCCTGTTCCTTCAATCCCCTCTCGATACCAGACATCAGATCAGACCTCTTTCCGGGTCCTTCCATACTCTCTGTGCCTGCCCCGTCATTCCCGGATCCTTTTCCCTGCCCTTTTTGTGCTTCCTCTATGCCCTGTCCAATACCGGCCCTCATACCGATTCCGTCCGCCCCGGCAGCTTTCCTTGCCGCCTCTTCTGCTTTCATTCTTGCCGCTTCCCCGGCATAGGCCCTGATATAGTCCCCGCACATGTCATCCAGTCCCATAAGCGCCCGAAAACTGTGATATACCCGCATCATTCCGTCAGAATTCGGATTGATAATGGCTGCGTTCAGCCCGTTTTGAAGAGCCATGGCAAAAAATGTCCCGTTAATATTCTCCCTCACAGGAAGCCCAAAAGAAATATTGGACACACCGAGAATGGTTTTCCCTCCCAGCTCGTCTCTCACCCGACGCACGGTTTCCAACGTCGTAACGGCTCCCTTGCTTTCCGAGCTGATCGTCATGCACAAAGCGTCTATCACAATGTCCTCTGCCCCGATGCCATATTCTGCTGCTGTACGGTAAATTTTTTCAGCCACCAAAAGCCGTCCGTCCGCAGTTTCCGGAATCCCGTTTTCGTCCAAAGCTAAAGCTACTACCACGCCCCCATATTTTTTTACCAGGGGAAATACCCCCTTCATGGATTCCTCCTTGCCATTTACCGAATTAATCAATGGCTTTCCGTTATAGATCCGCATAGCCCGCTCCATGGCGGTCAGGTCAGAAGTGTCGATCTGCAGAGGAAGGTCAATAATGCTCTGAAGCTCTTTTACCACCTCTTCCATCATAGATGGCTCATCGATTTCCGGCAGGCCCACGTTTACGTCCAGCACATGCGCGCCATGATCCTGCTGCGTCACCCCTTCCTGCAGAATATATTCCAAATTGTGATCCCTTAAAGCCTGCTTAAACTTTGACTTTCCTGTCGGATTGATCCTTTCTCCGATAATCACAGGATTTTTTCCGATCTCAACTGCCTGGGCAAACGAGGAGACCACGGTCCGTTCTTTCTTTTTTACCGGCACAGGCTCCAGCCCTTTGCAGCATTCTACTGTTTTACGGATATGATCCGGCGTCGTCCCACAGCAGCCTCCCACTACACGCGCACCCATCCGGACAATTTCTCCCATGAATCCTGCAAAAACGTCGGCATCAATGTCATACACTGTCTGCCCGTTCTCACTGCGCGGCAGCCCTGCGTTGGGATTGACAATCACCGGGACCGACGAAAGCTCCAAAACTTCCTTTAGGATTTCTTTCATCTGCACCGGCCCAAGTCCGCAGTTCATCCCCAGGGCATCCACTCCCAGTCCCTCCAGCATGGCAATCACGGAAGCAGGATTCCCCCCGGTCAGAAGTTTTCCCCTCTCGTCAAAAGTTACAGTCACAAAAACCGGCAGATCACAGTTTTCCTTCGCTCCCAGCACTGCTGCTTTCGCCTCATAACTGCCGCTCATAGTCTCTATAAGAACCAGGTCTGCCCCTGCCTCGGCCCCTGCTCTCACTACCTGCCCAAACAACCGGACTGCTTCCTCAAAATCCAGATCGCCCAGAGGCTTTAAAAGTTTCCCTGTCGGCCCAATGTCCAACGCAATATACGCCTTCTTTTTGCTTCTCCGGATAGCCTCCTGCCCGTTACGCACCGCTGCCCGGACTACCTCTTCCACGGAAAAACCTGTACGCTCATTATATTTCAGTCCGTCCACACCAAAAGTATTGGTAGTCAGAATGTCGGCGCCTGCCTCCAGATAGTCCTTGTGAATCTCCACCAGATCCTCCGGATGCGTAATATTCCAGGTGCCTGGCAGCTCCCCTGGCCTTAATCCTCTGGCCTGCAGAAGACTTCCCATACCGCCGTCGCAAAACATGATCCGTTTTTGTATTGCTTCTCTGATATCCATCACTGTCTCCTCAATTTCTATGCCCGTGAGCCAAATAATTTGCCAACACTACACCCATCTTTCCATAAATACACCGAATCATCTGGCAAATAAGTATGCTCGCGGGTATAACTTGATTTCATACACAGCCAGCCGTTTTCCGGTACAACTGCCTATGTCTGCCTTCGATACACACAATCTGTTTTTCCACATGCCTCGCATCCCTGGACGCTGCACACGCTTGGTTTTCTGCTGAGTCCCATCACTGCAGTCACCGACTTGGAGGGCGCCATTAAAAGACTATCCGTCAAAGTGACGCCGATCCGCTTATTCAGCTCAAGAGCCTCCCCGATCCCCCTCTGGCATTCTAAAGGAAAATCCCCATAACCCGGACTGAATCTGGGACGCATATACCATCCCTTTTCCCGATATTCCCTCTGAAGCGCCTCGTTTTTCCAGTCGCAGTAAGTCTCAAGCATGGCAGCAGCAGCCGCCTGTAAAATCACAGCCCGGCTCATCTGGATCCGGCTGTACCGGCGCAAAAGCAAATCTACTCCGCTACCTAAAGTAGCGCCAAAAACCAGGACACGTTCACAATCCTTTAAATTTTTTTCCAAATTTTCGCTTTTTGTCTGTACAAAAGCCATATCCAGCACATGACCGGCGATTTTCAGAGGATATTCCTTCCAGACAGACCTTGCCGATGCAGCCTGCTCCAGCTCTCTTTTGCACTCTGCCATCAAGGTTTCTACATTCTCCGGAATTTCCTGCCCCCGATGTCCCAGATACCGCAGGATTTCTCTCTCATTCCAGGGAAAATCCTCCCCTGTTTCCAACCATCTCTCTATTCTGTCCATCCGCGCCATCTGCCTTTCCGCGCTACCTGCCTTTCCCCGCCCTTTTAGTATATCGTATCCCTGCTCACTTTAATATTTCCGACAAACTCTCCCGGATTCTGGCGGCCACATCTGGTTTATTCATCGAATATATATGAATTCCATTGACCCTGTTGGCAAGCAGGTCAATGATCTGCTCCGTGGCATAGGCAATTCCTGCCTGTTTCATAGCAGCCGGATTGTCTCCGAACCTGTCTACAATTGCCTTAAACCGCATGGGCAGATAAGTCCCTGACATGGCACAGATCCGTTTGATTTGCGACTTACTGGTCACTGGCATGATTCCGGCGATCACCGGAACCGTAACGCCGGCCTCCCGGATCCGGTACAGATAATTATACAAAATATTATTGTCAAAAAACATCTGGGTAGTCACAAAATCACACCCTGCCTCCACTTTTTCCTTCAGATAATGGATATCCTGGGTTTTATTTTCCGATTCAACATGTCCCTCCGGATAACAGGCAGCCCCAATACAGAAATCTCCCGTACCGCGGATTTCCCTGATCAGTTCTGAAGCATAGCGATAGTCCTTTTCCACTCTCCCGTCAGCAGGAATATCCCCCCGCAGGGCAAGCACATTTTCAATTTTCCTCTTTTTTAATTCCTCCAAAACCGATGCAACCTTTTCCCTGGTAGAAGACACGCAGGTTAAATGTGCTATGGGAGTTACCCCCTGGGCCTGAACTGCAGCCGCGATATCTACGGTATAACGGCTGGTCCCTCCTCCCGCGCCGTAAGTTACACTCATAAATGCCGGTTTCAGCCTGGCAATCTCTGTTGCCGCCTGTTCTACCGTCTCATATTTGTCTTCCGTCTTAGGCGGAAAGACCTCGAAAGAAAGTGTAGGCTCCCCCTTTGCAAGAATGTCCCGGATCTTCATTTTATTCCTCCTTCTGCCAATCGTGAAATACCTGGCGCTGCCTGTATCCGGCGCTGCCATACAAAACATGTCCCGTCTGGACAGTTATGCCGCGGCATATCACTGCATCAATATTCCGCGTCAATGAAGATACAATGATAATTATCAAAATCATATCCCCACACTTCGATCTCACCGGTATAAAAATCATACCATTCCTCTGCCCCGTCAATCTTATCAGGCAGGATCCTTCCCACTTCTTCCGACCAGTATCCCTCGGAAAAACCACTCTTAACCTCTAAAAGTTTCACAAACTCCAAAGCCATCTTGATGATCTCATCCTTATCCTGTAATTTTATACTAATCCCATGAAGCTTTCCCGTTACCGTATCACAATCCAATTCCACATACCGGACACTCTCTGCGTCTTCCCCACCCAGCACAATACGGACATACCGGGAATAATAACTGTCTATTACCTCCCCCTCCTCATCATAAGCGGCCTCATTATAAGAAGACCGTTCAATCGATGTCGTCTGATATCCACACTCTGCCAGAATCTCGCAAACTGCCTCTTCCAGTTCCTCCCCGGAAACGGAAAAATGCCCGTCCCCCATACAGGCCTTTCCCAGTGCTATGGCCTCATCGTCTGTCAGCTCCTGATACCCGCCTTCATCCCACCAGTCTTCATCGTCCTCTTCAAACATCGGTATGTCATCATCCGAACTATCATAATCCCACTGCAGTTCCCACGGTTCCACCTGCTCCCCATAAGAAAAAATCTCATTTGCACCATACTGCCGGGCAAATCCGCCTACAACCGTTTCAAATGCAGCCTTAACAAAAGAAGCGATCATCACGACAGCCGCCAGCGTTATCGCCACCCAGACCACTCCGGACGAGCCACTTTTTCTCCCGCTTTCTTTCATGACTGAAGAATTCTGTTGCGCATTTATGCCATTCCCATTCCAAATTCCATTCCCCGCCTGGGCTATCGCCGAATCCGTTGGAACCCATCCTGCCATATCACTGCCGGTACTCTGGTTTCCTGTCCTCTGGCCTCCATCCATACGGCTTGCAGCACCAGAAACCGGCACCTTGTTTACTCCTGCCGTCTTCTTTTCTTCTTTTCTGACAGACATTTTGGGACTTTCCTGCCTGCTCTCTGCGATGTCCGTCCCTCGTCCGTGATAACTACACTGCCTTTCGTTCTCCGGATGTCTTTCATTTAGATAATACGTCACATCCCTTACATAAGGGCTTCTAATCCAGCTTTTACAATTTTTACAGTAATGAGAAGCTCCCATCACCTGGTCACATATCGGACAAACCTTCCGTATCATGCTCCACCTTCTCCCTTGAATTCTCTGTCTCGTAAACCTTCCCGTTCCTTATGACACTTCCAGTATATCACATTTTTTTTCATTTTTCTACGTCACCCATATGATACTTTTCATGCTTCTCTGTCGCAAAAATCTCCGCCTTGAAGATATCCTTCATTTTTGGCCATAAAACCAACAATTTATACTAAAATAAGAGAGCTGTCAGAAAATAGATCCTTATATACAATATTCTGTGATTGATGAAATATCTCACCGACATATTGTATACAAATTCATTTCCCGACAGCTCTTTTTTCTTACTCCGAACTCCTCAGCGGATTGCTTGAACTGACTGCTTTTCCCTCATTTTTAAATCATTTTTTATCCATATTCTTTAAAAATCAACATTGTATTTGTGCCAGTCAAAATTTTTAGAGCCAAAATAAAGCTATATCCTATATAAATTTTCCCTTTAAATATTCTACAAATTTAATAGCATCTTCATGCATCTGTTTAATATCCAAAAAAGATTTTCCACAAATTTTATTATTGGTAAACCCTATGAATGTTTGATGTGCAATAAGATAACAAATTGCAAATGCTTGTACACTTTTTATTGTTACATCAAATTCATTACCTTACACAAGCTGCTTTCCATACTGATCCAAATACGCCTGTGCCCGCTTTAAAGGCAGCCCAATAATTTTCTGCTGCAGCCTTTTTAAAATTACTGCATCATCAAGACCATCTTCTTTCCCCAACTCAATAATCATCTGTATTTTGATCTTATCAGATTCCGTTTCAATTATAGTTCCACCCATAATACTCACCAGCCTTTCTTCATTTTTATTGCCATTTGTGATATGTGTAATGATAGTGTTTACAAATCCTTTCAGGTCTATCAGCTCATCATCTGATAATTCGCCCTCCTGATGCAAACGCACCATTTCATCCCTGAAATATGTCAACTCCTCTACCGCTTTTTCAATGTCACCTTCTGATGCAATTTCTTTCTCGTATCTCGCAATGTAAAATGGAATATAAGGGAACAGCCTTTTTTCAACAATCTTTTCCTTTGTAAGATCTGCTAAAATTACATTGTCCGATTGATAGTCCACTGTCTGCCCGTCTGGAAAGGTAAAGGTAATGGTTGTTGTTTTCGGCGTCCTGTCCGTTCTTTTAACATAAATAATTGAAAATCTCGGCATTGGGATTGTTGCATGACCAATATCCCATGTTGCAAACTGTCTGGCTACGATCTCCGTCTATGCGGCATTTTTCGATATATCTCACCTGTAAATTTTACCTGTTTTTTCCGCAAATCTATGCTTTTTCTACCTCTTTTGGGTTTAAAATGGAACGCAGGTGGAACTTTAGGAGATAGAAAAACCTCGGAAACCCAGTATAATCAAGGCTTCCGAGATTTCTATCCGTTACTCGAACTCTATGGCTGCTCCTGGCTCTCCGCCGTAATGCCTCCATGGTCCATCTGATAACGCCGATAAATTTTGGGTCCGTACATCATCCCCATCAGCACAAAAAACAAGATGACCAGGGCAACGCCCCTCTTCCATCCATAAGGCTCCCAGCCTGATTTTTTCGGTTCCTTCTTTTGTATCGGCTGATAATCCATTTTTTCCAACACAGGCCTTATATCAAGCTTGTCCTCCCCTGTCGCCTGGGAATGGATCCACCGAACCGCATATTTTTTATTGCATTGGCGGCATATCTCTATATTCGGATTCTTTTGGTCAATCTCCATTCTTCCCCCGCAGGAAGGACATTTAATCTCTGTTATCTTCACATTCTTCACCGTCGCCTTTATCCTGTATATGATTAACCCGTCTCCTACCGTTTTCCGTAAACCCGTTTGTGAAGCTCTTTTACCTCATCCATCCCGCCGACGGCATCATATTCCTTCCCTTCATAAGCAAAATGGTGGTCTGTAATAATCCTTGGGTTGCGCTGTCCTATGGCTTTCGCAATCTCTATGCTGGCCTTCTCCGGAGGGCTGGTCCAGCAATAGACCCAGTCCCCATGTAACGGATAAGCAATCAAAGCACTGTCATACCCTCCATCCGCACAGAGCATTTTTTTCGTGTAAAGGCAGGCCACAATATCTTCCAACCGGAATATACTGGGCTTTACTCCCGGAAGCTTCACATAATTGGCTGTGATAAATCCCATTTTTTTCAGGCTGTTGGCATCTTTCCCATTATCCAAAGACAATAAGACGACTCCCGGCTGCTTAAACTCCTGGTCGATCTGGCGCAGATCCTGCTCCTTCATGTCTGTGTTCTTCATATAAGACGATATCCATTCCCGCTCCCTCTTCTTTTGCATAAAAATCCCCAGCACGATCAGCAAAACACTGGGAACTGCAACGACCACCGCCATCATGATGGCTCTCTCCGCTCCCATCATACCAGATAATGCGGCTGCCAGCATCAGACCGATTGCTATCAGCATTGCCCCCATGGTAATAAGCCCCTTGCCCGCTCCCGCCACGCTGTGCATGTACTGAAGCACGCTGCCATTCTTTGCCATTTTCTTTTTCAGGCTGTCCTTTGGTTCAAATACCATAATCTCTCCTCCTGTTGTAAAGACCATAAATTTTAAAAGTATTATATCTCATTTTTTCTTATAGGACAATCACATTTCCGTCAAATTCTCTGTCTGCTGCAAAAACTTTGTAACAGTTCGGATAACCCTTGAACTGTTACAAAACTATTACTGCTCTCGAGTGCCTCAGAAAACCAAATCTGTTATTTTTTTAACAATATTTTTACTTTCTCTTGCATTTTCCCGACATTATGATATACTATGGCAATAAACAAATTTGCCAACTGCTTTGACTTGGGAACGTCAAATGTGTGTCTTTTTCCCTCTTTGCTGTAAGTACCCTGACAGCACCCCCGGCGCCCCGCCGAACAAACAAAAAGGAGAGCTATTATGGCACACACAACGTTTAAAGAATTTCTGAAAAAAAAAGACATCAACATCACAGTCAAAACCTATCTGATTGACGCATTAGGCGCCATGGCATTCGGCCTGTTCGCCTCCCTGCTCATCGGCACTATCTTTGGTACTCTTGGTGAAAAGACCCAGATCACCCTTTTTAACACCATAGCTGAATACTGCAAAAGCGCTACAGGAGCCGCCTTGGGCGTATCCATCGCCTACGCCCTTCACGCTCCCCAGCTTGTGTTGTTCTCTGCCGCCACGGTAGGCATCGCCGGCAATGCCTTAGGAGGCCCGGTAGGCGCATTAGTCTCTACCGTCATAGCCACGGAACTCGGAAAGCTTGTCTCCAAAGAGACTCGTGTGGATATCCTGGTGACTCCCGGTATCACTATCATATCCGGCGTATTGATGGCACAGTTCGTAGGCCCCGGGGTATCCGCTTTTATGACTGCCTTTGGGAACCTGGTAAAAACAGCAACGGAAATGCAGCCTTTCTTTATGGGAATCCTGGTATCCGCCCTGATCGGCATCGCCCTGACTCTGCCTATCAGCAGCGCCGCCATCTGCATTATGCTGAGTTTAGACGGACTTGCCGGAGGAGCGGCCACCGCCGGATGCTGCGCACAGATGATCGGCTTTGCGGTCTTAAGCTTCCAGGAAAACGGTGTAGGAGGCCTTCTGGCACAGGGACTTGGCACTTCCATGCTCCAGATGGGCAACATTGTCAAAAATCCCCGGATCTGGCTTCCCCCCACCCTGGCTTCCATGGTCACTGGCCCTATAGCCACCTGCATTTTTCATATGGAAAACATTCCCGCCGGTTCCGGCATGGGTACCTGCGGCCTGGTAGGCCCCATCGGCGTCTACACCGCCATGGGCGGCGGAAGCCAGATGTGGCTGGGTATTTTTTTAGTCTGTTTCTTGCTTCCCGCTGTGCTTACCTGGCTCTTTGGAAAGGTTCTTTTTAAACTTCAGTGGATCCGCACCGGAGATTTAAAATTGGATCTATAGGGGATGGTATGCGGGCAGGCAGATATGCATGATTCCAGTAACAATTCATATGCTTCGAATTAAAAAGAGAACTGTTGCGGTAAATGGCTTCTTAACATTACTGCAACAGTTTTTATTATTAACTTTTCCGTTCAACCACTCTCTTCCCTTGTATCTCCCCGCAAAAATACATATAAACTGCGTAAAATGCTGATAAGATAAAAGAATGGAAAATATTGGAAACGGCAAATTCCAAATCTGCCGCCAATATTTCCAAATATCAGCATGGAGGTGCTAAAATTATGCAAAAGACACAGCCCATTAAAGATGTAAGGGACATTCGGAGATTCAAACAGTACTATCTTGACAAACACCAGATAAGGAATTATACCCTGGTCACTCTTGGTATGAACACCTCATTGAGAATTGGTGATCTTCTCCACTTAAAATGGGGAAATGTTTACGACTTTCACAAAAAAAGCTACCGCAAACACTTAAGAGTCTTAGAACAAAAAACAGGAAAAAGCAATCTGATTGCGTTAAACAAGGAAGCGACCAACGCTCTGAAGGATTTAAAAAAATCTTTGGAATCCGTTTCCAGTAACGACTATATATTTCAAAGCAGAGAAGGCGATAATCGTCCGATCAACCGGTCCCAGGCATTCCGCATTATCAAAACTGCTGCAAACGACCTTCATATCGAAGGGATCATCAGCTGCCACTCTCTCAGGAAAACCTTTGGCTACCATGCATGGAAAAAAGGGACTCCGCCTGCTGTGATCATGACTATTTTCAACCATTCTTCTATTGATGTAACCAAACGATACCTGTCCATCGATCAGGATGACCGGGATAAAGTCTTTTTGGAAATAAATCTGTAAATGAATTTCCCGTAAAAGTTCACCCTCTTTTCCAGAAAATCTTGGCCTTTTCACCTGAAGAAGTACCACTTTTATCCAAAAACTTTCAAAAACAACTGACTTGGAGCCAATTCAGACTGTTAAATTACTCCTGATGCGAAGTTTATCTTCACACAGACATATATAAAGGAAAGATCAAACATGGATTGTTTAGGTGAAGAATTCAAAAAGTCATCCTGCTATTCACAGTATCTTGTGAAGCAGCTTTGGAACAACCACAAAACATTTAAAAGGTAATATTTCCGACACAAATATTAAAAAAGGAGAATTGTATACGAACAGATACAGAAAATGTACTGAAACAATGGGTTGATATATTAGACCGTATATTATTCTGTGAGCCTGCTGTAGAAATTATAATTTTGTAAATTTTACAAACAATATTCTTTGGAATGCAAACGAATGACAAAACCTTTTCCAAAGAAAGAAATACCGATAAACTTAAAATGTAAGACCCCAAATCAACAATCAAGGGTCTTACATTTTTTCACAATCTCCTTACAGCACATCTGAAAAATGCGGCCTGAGTCTCTTAAACACTTTCAGGCCCGCCAGCCCCACCGCCAGCGTCACTGCCCAAAAGTACAACGTCAGCTTTGGCCTTTCCCAAAACCAATCCCCGGTCAGCATACTGTCCCGATACCCTGCCGAAATATAATAGAAAGGATTCATCTTCAGGACGGAAACCACCCAGGGCGCCTTGTCCGCAAACATACTCTCGTGATACATAATAGGAGTCAGCCACATTCCAAACTGAAGGCAGATTCCGACAATCTGCGCCATGTCCTTAAAAAACACATTCACCGCAGAAGTAAAATAACCGATACCCAGAGCCAGGGCAGAAGCCGAAAAAGAATAATACAAAATCTGTACCCATGTAAAAAACGGTGTCCATCTGTAAGCGCCAAACATAAGCAGCATAATCAAAATAAAAAAGCTATGGACCAGCAGGCAGGAAAAAAGCTTAATAATCGGAAGAATCTCCACCTGGAACACCACTTTCTTCACAAGATAGTGATATTCCTGCAGGCAGGAAGTAATACTGTTAAGCGTCTCGCTAAAAAAGAACCAGGGTACGATCCCCGGCACCAGCCACAGCACATATGGCGCTCCGGGAACCGGCGGCTCACTCTTAAATCCGACCTGAAAAATCAGAAAATAAATCAGCACAGTCACCATCGGCTGGACAAACATCCAGACAATCCCAAAATAAGAACCTACAAACCGCTTCCTGAAGTCTGCCTTGGACAGATCCCATATCAGTCTTCGCTTTTTTATGATCTCTTTCAGCAGTGATACTACATACGCCATCGTCCCTTATCCCTTTCTCATCCTGTTCCCTGTCTCATTTATGCCATGGGTTTAAAACCGGAAGGTATCTGCCAGGCCGCCCCATTTCGTATCCTTCTCCGAAATGATCAGCTCCACTCCCTCCTGCAGCGGCCAGTTGATCCCGATCTCCGGATCATTCCACGCCAGGCCGCCTTCATCTCCCGGATGATAAAAATCTGTACATTTGTAGGCAAATTCCGCCTCGTCCGAAAGCACCAGAAATCCATGAGCAAATCCCTCTGAAATATAAAACATCTTTTTATTTTCCGCGCTCAGCTTCACGCCGAACCACTTTCCAAAAGTCTTGGAATCTGCCCGCAGGTCAACTGCCACATCAAACACCTCTCCCCGCAGCACCCGAACCAGCTTTCCCTGTGGAAACTGCTTTTGATAGTGAAGCCCCCGCAATACTCCCCGCACGGACATGGACTGATTGTCCTGGACAAACACCATATCAAGTCCTGCTTCTTTAAAATCGTTCTGATTATAAGTCTCCACAAAATATCCCCGCTCGTCCTTGAATACTGTCGGCTCGATCACATACAGCCCCTCGATCTCACAGGCTGTCACTTTAATCTTTCCCATCCTTCGCTCCTCTTTCCTTCTCTTATACCGTAAACCAAATGATCTGCCAGGATATTCCGGCATTTTCACTAAAAACACCCATTTATCCGGCAAATAAGCATACTTATGAAATAACGGCTTTCTCATCAGCTATACTATACTACGAACTTGTCCCTTTGTCAAAAACTCCCGGCAGGGACGAACCACTATTCCCAGTATCCCCTGTTCATACTGCACCACCGGACCAAACGCTCCGGAAGCAAAGGATACACCTTTCCCAGCCGATAGCCCGCATATTTACAGGCGCTTCCCGCTATCAGCGCAGAAAACTGGCAAAACTTTCCCTGACGCAGCAGCCTTTTTGCCACCGTTTTTATCATACGGATTCCCTCGCCCTCGGAAGCTACCCCTTTAAAAATCTCCGGATGATCCGCCTGGGATACTGCCAGATCAAAATTTCTGCGGAACTGCTGTATAAATGTCATGTTATGAGAATGAATCACCCTGGCATCTGCTGCATAGGCAATCCCATACCCTGCTTTCACGGCTCCTGCCCCATAGATCATGTCCTCATTAAAAACAGCATGGCTGATAAATCCTCCCAGCTCTTCAAATAGATCTTTACGATAGGCACAACAGACATCTGAGGCAAAATAAGTCTTAATTCCCATAGACGGAAGATCACGGAGCGTCTTCACACAGCTTTCCTCCGGATAATTAAACAATCTGATATACCGCTCCACAACCTGGCAATCCGTATCCGGAAGCTGTCTGGCATAGGCCGTTGCCATGACCTCCCCTTTTGGCCCCTTCCATGACAGCGCCTCCACAAGTCTCTCTATCAGCCGTCTTCCCTTGGGAACCGCGTCATCTGTCATGAAAATCATAATATCCCCCCGTGAAAATCCTGCTCCCATATTCCTAGTCCCGCCATGGTCAAATTCCGCTTTTGCAATATGATGGACTTCCAGATTACCGGCCTCCTGCGCAAACTCCGGTTTCCAGTATTTTTCTTCCGTATTGATCACAATAATCTTGTTTACCGGGTACGTCTGCTCCTTCAGCCTCCGAAGCAGATATGAAAATTTCGGCCCCGGCTTATAGACAGGAATTATCACATCCACCACCGGTTTCTGCATAGCGGCTTCCTGCCCTGCTTCCTTACAATTCATGACATCATCTCCCATTTTCAAACTGCTTTCTCCTTCCCGGTTCCATAACAGATCCACGCCCCTGCCACAAATCCCAAAGCCATCACCACCATCAGAGCCAGATAAGCCACGGCAGCCCCCCAAATGCCCTTCTGTTTTACAAAAGCCGGCGCCAGTATAAAAGCCAGCGCTGCCAGAACCACATAAATCCCAAATATTACCTTCTGCCTTCGCAGGATCACCAGCACATAATAGTAAAGATTCAGCAACGCATAAAACCCGCCTCCCGCCACTACCATCACAAAAGCCCCGTGATAGCCGGTAAGGGTTCCCGCATAAGCTGTCCCTAAAATCTTCTCCATGATTCCCAGAACCGGCTTTCCCAAAATCCATGCCAAAACTATTGCCAGAATGCTCAAAGCCCCGATCAGGCCTGATATTCCCCACAGCATTTTAATAAATTTCCCATACCGCCTCTTCTCCCAATATTCGGTCAGATGAGTCAATACCGGGCGGATCACAAATCCCGCCGCCAGGTTGATCACGGAAGTCGGCATAAAAATCACATTAAAATACCCTGACGCCACATCATCCATATGAGCATCTATGGCATACTTTGCGGCAGAAAAAATATAAAAATCAAGAAACACAGACACAAACAATAAAAACGTGGCTCCCGTCAAAGGCGCCATCCGCCTTGCATCCCACTCCATATCCACTGTGGCCAGCCGCCTGCGCACCGGAATGTCAAAAACCGCCACTCCGGCTATCTGCGCCGCCACAGCCGCCCCGCAGGCCCAGATCAGCGGGCATCCTGCCAGCAAAGCCGCCAAAAACACCCCCACAGACAAAACGGTCCGGAAAGTATTGGATTTTCCTGTCAGGAAAAGATTTCCCGTCCGTTGGAATTCCGATTCATAGACATCTGCAAATCCGTCAATAACTTTATAGCACACCAGCAAAAAGATGATCCCTGCTTTTTCAGGCGTATATCCATAGAGCAGGAGATAACCGGCTCCCGCCGCTAAGGCAGTCCCGCAGGTCAGGCACCGATGAAGCAGATAGTCTCCAAACCTGTATTCCCCACCCCCGTCTGTTACCTGGAACGGACGAATCCCAAAATATGCCAGGATAAACATCTGCTGTCCGAAGGTACTGAACCCGAAAGCAAATATGCCTCCCTTTTCTTTTCCCACAATCCGCATGACCAGAAAAGAAAGCACCATACTGGCAAACGCATAACAAAAGCTTCCTGCCATATTCCAAAGAATATTCTGCTTCTCTTTATTGGCCCCTGTCCTCATCAAAAAAGCTGCCCATCTGTCCCCAAGGCCCGATCCCTGCATGTTCATTCCTTCCCCTTATCCACAACTTCCTTCATATTTTGTTACGGTTCATTTTACAATATCACCCAAAAATTGTAAATCATGTATAGAATTTTTCCTATAAATGTGTTACATTATCAATGGATTCTATTATCAGGAGGTTTTCCATGGCTGTCACCATCAAAGACGTTGCGGCATTAGCAGGCGTATCCCCGTCCACGGTATCCCGCACCTGCAAAAACAATCCATCCATCAGCGAAGAAACAAAAGAAAAAGTCCGCCGCGCAATGGCAGAGCTGGGCTATGAACCTAATTTCCAGGCAAGCAACCTTGCCTCCCAGAATTCCCGGACCATCGGCATCATCCTGCCCATGTCAGCCCGGGACGCCTATGAGAATCCCTTTTATCTGGAAGCAATTCGGGGAATCAGCCAGTTCTGCAACCACCGGCAATATATCAACACGGTTATCACCGGCAAAGATGAAGAAGAGGTGCTCCAGGCCATGCGCACCATGACCCGCAGCGGTCAGGTGGATGGTTTTATCGTTTTGTATTCCAAACAACAGGACCCGGTCATTGATTATCTATACAATGAAGGCCTTCCCTATGTTCTCATCGGAAAAGCCTACCAGTTTGCCAACCAGACCGTTTATATTGACAATGACAATTTGTTAGCCGGCCAGGAAGCCACCGAATACCTGTACCAATTAGGCCATCGCAAGATTGCCTACCTTGGCAGCGAAAGCAGTATGATTTTCTCCGCCGACCGCAAATCCGGCTATCAGACCGCTCTTCTGCGCCACAATCTGCCTTTGCGGGAAGATTATTGTGTGGAAATCTCCTCCATTTCCAGAGACGGAGATGCCTTGATCCATCGTTTGCTTGGCAGCCATGACCGTCCCACCGCGATCATGGTCAGTGATGATATTCTGGCCGTGGCGCTGGAACGGTCCTGTATTGAAATGAATCTTTCCATTCCGGAGGATCTTTCGATTATTTCCTTTAATAACTCCTTATTTGCACGGCTCACCTCCCCACAGCTAACCTCGATTGATATTAACTCCTGCCAGCTGGGGATCGAGGCAGCGTCCCAGATGATCAATCATATTGAGAACCCGAATCTTCTCGCCACCAAGATCATTGTACCCCATTATTTGATTGAGAGAGACAGTTGCCGGAAAATCCTGGCCTGATATTGCCCTACATTTTATCCTGGCTCAGTTTTTCAATCCCTTTCTTCAGCCTGGCCAGGGACTCCTCTTTCCCTAATACCTCCATAATCTCCGTAGCTCCTGCAGGAGTCATCTGTTTTCCTGACACGGCAGTACGGATCGGCCACATGACAAACCCTGTCTTTACCCCTTTCTCCTCTACATACTTAGACAAAACCCCATACAAAGCGTCATTGGAGAAGTCCTCCTGGGCCTCCAGGATCGGAAGCACATCCGTCAGCACCTGTAAAGAGCTGTCTGCCGTGGATTTCATCTTTTTATGGGTATACATAGCTGCGTCATACTCCGGAAGCTCCTGGAAAAAGTCAATATGCCCTGCAATATCCGGGAATACTTCAATCCGTGTCTTCACCATGGCGGCAATTTTTCTCAAATCCAGCTCCTTTTTTATCACCTCACGGATATACGGCTCCGCCATCTCATAAAATTTATCAAAATCCATGGCCTTTAAATACTCCCCGTTCATCCATTTCAGCTTTGTCACGTCAAAGACTGCCGGAGATTTGCTCAGATTATGGTAATCAAATACCTGTATCAGCTCCTGAAGAGAATAAATCTCCCTGTTTTCCTCCGGCGACCACCCAAGAAGCGCCACATAATTAACCACTGCCTCTGACACAAACCCCTGCTCAATCAGATCCTCATAAGAAGCATGGCCGCTTCTTTTACTCAGCTTTTTGTGCTCCTCATTGGTAATCAGGGGACAATGGACATAAACCGGAACCTCCCATCCAAAAGCGTCATAAAGCCGGTTGTACTTGGGAGACGATGACAGATATTCATTTCCCCGCACCACATGGGTGATCCCCATCAGATGATCATCCACCACATTGGCAAAATTATAAGTAGGATAACCATCCGACTTAATCAGCACCATGTCATCCAGCTCCGAATTGTCCACTGTAATATCCCCATAAATGTCATCATGAAATGTAGTGCTTCCCTCCCGTGGATTATTCTGCCGGATCACATAGGGAATCCCTGCCGCCAGATTCGCCTCAATCTCTTCCTTGGACAGATGAAGACAGTGCTTGTCATAAACCATGATCTCCTCACCGTTTACCACCGTTCTCAGGGAATTTAACCGTTCCTGGGTGCAGAAGCAATAATAAGCCTCACCCTTGTCAATCAGCTTCTTCGCATATTCCAGATAAATGCCCGCCGCATGACGCTCACTCTGCACATAAGGCCCTACTCCCCCGTCCTTGTCCGGCCCTTCATCATGAACCAGGCCGGTCTTTTCAAGAGTCCGGTAAATAATCTCGGTAGCTCCCTCCACAAAACGCTCCTGGTCCGTATCTTCAATCCGCAGCAAAAAATCACCGCCGTCATGTTTGGCAATCAGATAAGCATAAAGCGCTGTCCTCAAATTTCCCACATGCATCCGTCCGGTCGGGCTGGGCGCATATCTGGTCCTGATCTTAGTCATATCTTTCCATCTCCTTATATCACAATAAAATTAAAACAGCAAATTCTTTCCCGATTATATAACAGGAAAACATAAAAAGAAAGTTATTTTTCAAAAAATTCCGGCTTTAAATTGACCAATCCGGATTCATTGATTATAATAATCGCAGCGGTTCAGATGCGTTTCGAATCGTCTTACCAAACCACGATATAAAGGAGTATCTTCCCCATGAACTTACACGATATCAAACATTTCATCCTTGACCTGGACGGCACCCTCTGGGACACATCCGAGATTTCGGCCCGCGCCTATAACCAGGCTCTCCGCAAAGACGGACGCTGCGGCCTGATTGTTACTGCCGCAACTATCCGAAAGGAATTTGGCAGGCCTGACCAGGAGATTGCCAATGATCTGTTCCCAAGCTTTGATCCTTCTGTCCGCAGTGAATTAATGCACCTTTGCGACATCTCCAATACCACAACCTTAAAGGAAACCAATGATCCTATGCTCTACCCGGACGTTCCCTCTACATTAGAGGCCTTGTCACACCGCTCCCGGTTCTACATGGTCAGCAATTGCGGCACCGGCTACATTGAAATGTTTTTAGAAAAATACAATCTTAACTCCTACATTACAGATACGGAATGCTGCGGCAACACCGGGAAAGGAAAGGCGGAAAATATCTGCATTCTGATGGAACGCAACAAGATCGATTCCGCCGTATATGTCGGAGATACTGCCGGCGACTATAACGCGGCCGCCAAGGCCGGGATTCCTTTCATTTTCGCATCCTATGGATATGGCCAGGTTCCTGAAAGCTGTCTCACAATCCGCCGGTTTTCCGACCTGTTGGCCCTCACACAATCCGGATGCTAAATAACTATACCATAATATCCGGACAAAAAGCCTGATATCCATGTCGTTTACATTTTTACGGCATGGATATCAGGCCTCCTTCACCTTATTTCTTTTTCTTCATTTTTCCTGAAACCACAGCAACAATCACCACAGCCACTGCTCCGGCAATCAGAAAAATCACCCGGGACGGCTTTGATTTCATCAACACGACCTGTCCTGATGTCCCTGTCTCAAAGATCAGATACTCTCCATCTTTTACAGCATCAACCCTTACTGCCTGGCCGTCGCTCACGATCCCGATACAGTCTGCTTTTTTTGCCAGCACATGAAGCTTCACCATCTCTGGCAGAGGCCCGCCTGCCGTATTTTCAATTTTATAACGATACATCCCGACTTCCCGATATCCTTCCGGAATGGAAATATCCGGCGCTTCTGCCGCTTCGTGTTCTATATTCTCCACATAAAGCCCCGCTTCCGGATAAAAATCTGCTTCTGCCAGCATCAAAGGCATCGGATCTTCAGAGTCCGCTATGGTAATCGTCCACGGCTTGTAGACAGCATGAATCTTATAATTTTTACGGATATCTGATAAATCCTCCTCTTCCCAATATTGGAAAAATCCTTCTTTTAGGGGTACGTCAGGCAGGCTCTCCTTTGGCAGGGACTGGCCGTATTTACATACAATCTGCTCCACAATCTGGTCATCCGCCAAAAATGTCACCGTCAGGCTGCCAAATTCCGATGGAACTCCTTCCCGCTGAAGAAGGGCATCATAAGAAATCCCTTCCGCTTCCCCCAAAAACGTAATGCCGTCCACGGCCCCTAATCCGTCCTCCACATATAGATTCTCGCGGATCTCACCTTCGCCGTCACTGTCCCGATTGCCGGCAATACTGCCCTGCCACTCTCCCCCATCGCTGACAATATCAGCCATGGCGCAGTTATTTCTCATATTTTTGCCCTGTCCTGCAATTCCGCCTGCATAAGCATTGCCGCTGACCTGGCACATCGTGTAACTCCCGCTTATGAGAGACTGGCTGATCCCGGCGATGCCTCCTGCATAATCCCCGTCAACCGTAGTGATATCCCCGTAATTCTGGTTGGAAGCCAGCACCCCGATCCTGGCATTTCCGGCAATTCCTCCTGCATAATCCTGCCTCACCGTAATATCTCCCTCATTACGGCAGCCCCGCACGGAAGCCTGGGCATAGCGGTTCATGTAAAGAGATTCCTCTCCATAAGTCTCGACATCCTCCTCCGGATCTAAATCCAGCTCCACGCCGATCGTTCCCACCACGCCGCCTGCCTGGAAGTCCGAAAAGACATCGCCTTTGTTAGAACTGCCAAGTATCGTGCCATTGGTCAATTCCGTAGCCAGCTCAGAAATATCCTCAAATAACGGCTCTCCGTTATCCTCCGCTCGTTTTCTTTCCGACTCGATCCTCTCCCGTCCTTCTGTTATAATATCCTGCATCTCGTCTAACTGCGTATCCAGGCGGTCTTTCTCGGCCCGGAGCTGATCCTTGCCGGATTTCAGATTGTCAGACAGAAAATCAAGTTCATCATAAAGCTGGTCCAGCCGCCCGGTCAGATCCTCATCCACATCATCCACATCGCTAAAAAGCCCATCCTTATATTCACGGGTCATATCAAGAAGCTCCCTGGACGCTATCCGCAGGGAATCCAGGTTGCCTTCAAAATCCTCGATACCGTCTACCACGCCGCCGATTCCGTCTCTGATCATGATCTCCGTGTCGTCGGAAATATTCCCGGCACACTGCTGCAGCTCTGTCATCACCTGATAAATGTACTGAAGCTCACCGGAGATCCCCTCGTCTTCATCATAGATAAAATCATCATTTTTCAGGCTTGCCAACAGTTCCTTTGCCCGGTTCACATTGGCCTGCACCCGGCCTGCCGCCCCCTGTGCCGAACGGCTTCCCAGATAAAGCTCTGTATCAGCCAGTATCTCGTCAATCAGATCAAGCTGTTTCCCTGCCGCTTCATCGTATTCCTCTCGCTTAAACCTCCGCACATCCTTCTTGCTTCGGGTAATATCGCTGATTTCTTTTAAAATTTCGTCCACCCGGTCCAAATTGCCGATGGATTCATCTGTGGTGTTGCGGAACTCCTGGCTTATGGCGTCCGTAGTTCCCCCGATCTGATCCACCTGGTCATGGATCTTGTCAAAAGTATCCTGGCCGTATTCAATCATAAGAAACGGTTCCAGTTGCCCTGCTATTCCGCCCACATCTTTTCGCCCAGTGATCACTCCCTGGTTATCGCACAAGGAAAGAATTCCCTTTTGGCGTCCGACAATTCCGCCAATATTATATCCTGTATGCCCGTATCCGATAGAACCGGAATTCATGCACTGCCGGATGTTTCCGGAAGAAAGCCCGGCTATCCCGCCCACATCATAGACCTTTTCAATAACAACTGTTGTCTGGATACTTTCCCTGTCCACGGAAATATTATTGGTATCCTTGGACTCTTCATCCACTCCTTCCGAAGCGGCATTGATCTCTCCCTCGTTTTTGCAGTCCTGTATGGTACCTGCATTTTCTCCGGCAATCCCTCCGATTCTCCTGTTCCCGGTCAGCTCCGCCCGATTTGTGCAGTTTTCAATCACACCTGTCTCTTCATTTATCCCCGCGATACCGCCAAGATTTTCCAAAGCCTCGCCTGTCCCCAAAAACGTACAATTCCGGATCGTTCCTCTGTTTGTTCCTGCGATTCCTCCGATCTTCTTTCTGCTGCCAACCGGCTTTAATTCTCCCTCTACAGTCAGATCCTCCACAACAGCCTTTTCTCCCAGATAGCGGAACAATCCAAGATTCGACCCCTTCTGTTTGATGGCAAGACCGCTGATTGTGTGCCCGTTTCCCTTAAAAACCCCACAAAATACAGGGATTGGAGAAGAAAAATATGACATATTAATATCTGCCTCCAGGCTCACGGTTTTTCCTGCGGAATAACTCTCAGAAACACATGCCCTGCTAAATTCCTGCAAGTCTTCTTCCGTGCGGATCACAATAACATTTTCCTCTGCCTGCACAGGAATCGGATATACAGGAACCGATGTAACCAAAACAACCATAGCTGCCAGCATAGCCGCCGCCCTAGTTCTCCGTCTCATCGTCTGCACCCCCTTCCGGCTCTGATCCCCATGCCTTATTTTCTTCTTTCATTTCCTCTGATAACTCTATACTCGCCCTTTCCTGTTCTCCCTCTGATATCCTGGTTTCCATTTCCACCTTTGTTCTCCCTGATACCTTTTCATCCGGTTTTTTGTTACTTTCCGGTTCTGCTCTTTTATTCACTGATTTTTTAGTATCCACGTCCTCCTCATTGTCCTCGTCTTCCGGATTCTGCTTCACTGCTCCCCGGTTAAATTCCGTCCGGTCAATCACCTTGTCAAAGACCAGCAGGATCTGAGGCAGCACTGTCATGACAAGAATGATCGAAACCAAAGTCCCTGCCCCCAAAGCCTTCCCTAAAGAAGCAATAATCGCGTTGGAAGTCAGCCTCCCCACGGCAAACCCGGCACATGTCAGAATTGTACCGGAAGTAGCCACGGTGGGAAACGCCTGGTTCAACGCTTCCACCACCACCTGCCTCCGGTCCTCCATGGTCTTGCGCAGATCCATATACCGGCTGGTGATCACGATGGCATAGTCAATGGTAGCGCCCATCTGGATCGCGCTCACGATCAGATAGCTTAAGAAGAACATAGTGCCGCCTTTAATCGTGGGTATGGAAAAATTAATCCATATACTGCTCTGTATGGTGAGAACCAGCATGACAGGAAGTCCCGCCGACTGAAATGTAAACAGCAGGATAATTCCCACAAACAATGCAGTCAACACACTGATCTTAACATTATCCGTGCGAAAAGATTTACTCAGATCATAATCACTGGTAGAATCTCCCACCACATAAACCTCATCATAATATGTACCGGCAAGATTCCGGATCTGGTCGATGACATGAAAAGTCTCCTCCCCCTCGATCGGCCCCGTCATAGTAAATACAATCCTGGAATAATTTTCCCCTTCCAACTGCTTTCTGGCATTGGTAAGGGCTTCGTGAAGATCATCCACATCCTCTGAGAGGTCATCATCCAGGTCAATAGCTCCCTTTTCCTTCTGGTCATAAATAAAATCAACCATGTCAATGATCGGAATCCGGTAATCGTCCAGGTTCTTCATAAAAGCCCCGTACTGTTCCTGGTCAATGGCGTAAAACCGGTAAAGAAGCCGGACAAGATCCAGGTCCACATCCGCCACCTCCGCAAATTCCCGCGGATTCAGCTCATTTACCAATATATATTTTCCATCATCATCCACTTCGATATTGCTGAGTCCCAGCACGGTGTCTACCCGCTCAACCTGTTCCAGCCCCTCAATGATCTTTGCTTCCTTCTGGTAATCTCCTTTTGGGACCACGACAGCCATAGTGTTCGTCACCTCAAAAGTTTTTTCAATCCGCACTTTTGAAGTCATATATTCATTCATTTTATCTGCTTCAATTGAGCCATGGTCATACACGTACTCACAGCGGGAAGACAAAATACAGCCTCCAACCATCAAAACCACAAAGACCGGCAAAACAAGATATCTGGTTTTTACCACCAGGCGGCCCCAGCCACGGATCGACGGCACGAAGCTTTGATGAACCGTTTTCTCAATCCATTTGGAAGACATCACAATCATGGCCGGCATCAAAAAGAAAACCGTAATCAGGCTGAATACAATCGCTTTTGTCAGCACACGGCCCAAATCCATACCGATCCCAAACTGCATCAGCATCAAAGCCACCATACCGGACACGGTAGTCAGGCTGCTGGAAGATATCTCCGGAATGGCTTTGCTGAGTGCCACAGTTACCGCCTCGATGGTTTCCTTCGTCTCATGTTCCTCCATAAAGCGGTGGAATAAAATGATCGCATAGTCAATGGACAACGCAAGCTGCAGCACCGCGGCCACTGCATTGGTTACAAAAGAAATTTCCCCAAACCAGAAATTCGTCCCTGTATTCAATACGATCGCCACAATGAAAGTCATCATAAAAATGACGATCTCCATGTAAGTTCCCGACGTAAACAACAGCACCAGGAGAATTATCGTGGCCGCTACTGCCAGAATTCCTTTCATATCCTCCTTCAGCGCCGCATTATCATCTTTATCCACGGTCGTATAGAAAAACACCTGGTAGTCTTTTAGCTGTTCCCGTACATTGGCAATAGCCTTCTGAGAAAGCTCCGTATCCTCCTCATCATCAAAAGTCAATGTATAAAGGGCGCAGGCATCCTTATAATAATCGCTGATTTCATCATCCTTATAGGTGTCATCCGCATCCTCCCAGTCAAAAAAACTCACAGACGAAATCCCGCGGATCTCCTCTAATTTCTTTGCCTCCTCCAAAGCCTTCTCATATGTTATATTTGTCACCAGGATTTTTGCCGAACCAAAGGTCAAAAATTCCCGGTCCATAATATCTAACCCCTGCCTGGTTTCCGTGGTATCCGGCAGATAATCCGTCAGCTCCGTATTCACCTTTGCCCGGCTCAAAGTTGTCAGACAATAAATGCATGCAATAAGAAACAGAACAACAAATGCATTCCGTTTATTCACCACAAAGGTGGCTAACTGCATCATAAAATTATTGCGGTCAATTTTGTGTTCCATAGCGCCTTTTTCTGCTCCTTCCGTCCTTTCCCTTCCGTTTTCTAATCCAATGCTTTTATACACCATACATGTATAACCGCCCTGCCGCCCCTCCACATTCCGGCAGGATCAAGATCAACCGATATTCCCCATTCCCGAATACCGACCTGGAGATGGAGAATGCCCGGATGCAGGATCACCAGATCATACGATATTCCCCGTTCCCCTCGCCGCATATTGCGGAAGAATAGAATACTCTCGCCGTCTCTGCAAGGTACACCGTATCCCTGGCTCCTGCCGTCTCATAACAGGAATGCATGGCAAGCTGAGGCAGTCCGATATCTACCGTGTTCAGCGCCACCTGAGAATTGGATATATTGCCCAGAGTGGAACCGCCCGGCACATCCGAACGGTTAAAAAACACCTGGTAAGGAACCCCTGCTTTCTCACAGACTGCCTTAAATACTGCTCCGGAAACCGCATCCGTTGTATATTTCTGATTCGCGCTGTACTTAATAACAATCCCTTCGTTCATATATGGACGGTTGGTTGGATCCGCCTTATCCGGCTGGTTTGGATGAATACTATGGGCATTATCCGCAGACACCATAAAACTGGAAGCCAGCGCCATCAGATATTCTTCCTGGCCGCGCCCCGCAGCAGAATTGATCCGGTGGAGCACATCCCGCAAAAACGTAGAATCCGCTCCCTGCTTGGTGCCGCTTCCCACCTCCTCATTGTCCAGCACGCAATGTACCGCCACACTGGCCCCTGGCTCTGCCGCCAGAAATCCCTTTAAAGACGCAAACACACATTGCAGGTCATCCAGCCTTGGAGCCGCGATAAACTCCCGGTTCATCCCCAGCACAGTCCCCTTCATCCGGTTATAAAGAAACAGATCCGTATCCAATATCTCATCTGGCTCCACTCCTGCTTCCCCTGCAATCATCTTTATAAATCCATCTTTTGCGTCCTCTCCCCCAAACAAAGGAAGCATATCCTTCTGGGCGTTGAACTCATATCCTTCATTGGCCTTGCGGTTCATATGGATAGCAAGATTGGGGATTATCAGCAGATCCCTATCCACATTCACCAGCCTGGAAGCCACTCCGTCCGGCGTGCGCACCACCACACGCCCTGCCACTGAAAGAGGGCGGTCCAGCCAAGGCGCGCATAAAAGGCCTCCATACTTTTCCACATTCAGCTTCACATATTTCTTTTCCACAAAAATCTCTGCATTGTCCTTTATCTTCAAAGCCGGAGAATCACTATGCCCTGCCATGATCTGAAACCCTGCAAAGTCCTCCTTTGGGATCCTGAATGCAATCAGGGAAGAATCATTTCTTGTCACATAATACCCTTCTCCTCTTTTAAGCTTCCATCTCTTGCCCTCCAAAAGCCTTTGGAATCCCGCTTCTTCCAGCATGGACTTCATATTCTCCACCGCATGGAAACTGGTAGGGCTATTATCAAGAAATGCCAGCAGTTCCCGGTTCATTTCCTCAAAAATTTCTTTTTTCTCTGTCATTTTGCCACACTCCCCATTCCATCCAGCACTTCCTTCAGCTTTTCAAAATCCCCATCCTTAAAACAATATCCATCCATGCCGCAGGCACGCGCTCCTTCTATATTTTCCGGCACGTCATCAATGAAAAAACATTCCTCCGGCTGCAATCCATACCGTTCAAACAGATGGATGTATATTTCTCTTTGGGGTTTTATGCATTTTACATCCGCAGAAAATAATACTCCGTCAAAGCAATCCACTGCCGGAACTACATTTTGATAACAGTCCAAAAGACGGATTGCCGCATTAGAACACAAGTATATCCCAAAACCACGCTTTTTCAGATCCCTTATCACCGGCTCCATATTTGAATAGGTCCACATACAATACTTATGCCACTGTTCCAGACACAATGCCGCCATCCCATGAAGCCTCTCCGGCAGACGTGTACAGATGGATCTCAGCGCCTTTTCGTCTGTCAAAATCCCCATATCCAGCATCACCCACTCCGGCGATACAAACACAGCAGTATATACCTGCTTCCTGTCATGGCCATCTTCAATAAAATGTTCACAAACTCTCATCCCGTCGTATCCTACCAGCACTTTTCCCATATCAAATACAATATTTTTGATCATTCTGTTCTTTCCTCGCTTTTTCCTTAAATATTCGCAATTGTCCAATACCTTCACAATTGCAGATACCTTTTCTTTGCTCATAGGCAGATCCGCTCTTCAGGCCCACTTCTTCCATAAAAGAAAGAGAAAGCCCCACAAAATCCTGCAACCGCGATTCTGTGAAGCCGCATCTCTCAATGTTTCCCTTTTACGTCTTTGCTTATTGGCTTTCTACTTTTCAAGCCGCCTGCCGTCTGCACCGACCCGATAACCGCCAGGCGCAAGAGCATCCGCTGCCATCATACCACTCCGCAGGAAATAATAATAGTCCTCCCCGATTAACTTCCAACATCCCTTTACCGCCCGGCCATCCGCCTCAAAATAGTACCACTTATCCTCCACTGATACCCATTCATCTGAGGCCATGACCCCATCCTCACCCAGCCAGTAAAGATCCCGGTTCAAGGTTAAAAGCTGATTCTCTGTCTTCCTGCCGTCTCCATCCACATAATACCATATACCATCATTATTAACCCATTCGTTCACTGCCATAACTCCGTCATCCTTTACCCAGTAAGGACCTCCCTCTGTGTAAATCCATGTATTCTTAGCTACAGAGCCATCGTCCAGATAATAAAACCACTTACGGTCCAATTTCCCCCACTCTTCTGCAAATGCAAATGTGGAAGAAAGAACAGACAATGCAAATACCATTACCAGCCCTGCCAAATATCTCCTCTTCATTACAACATTCTCCTCTCAGACAATTCCGAAATCCATACCATTTTGTTATTCTAATCATACTTTTTGCACTATGGTTTGTCAACGTTTTTTTATCTGCTTTCCTAACTTTTAATAATCAGCTTTTTATAATCACCTGCAGATCTTCTGACACCTTCACTTCCACAGTTTCTTCCCTTCTGGCCCTTCTGCACATTCCTGTCCCAATACTTAAAAGCAGCCACATCATAGGCGCTACAATCGGAAGGTTTATATTGATTGTCGCCTGGAATACATAACAAAGCACCGCTCCGAATGTTCCGATAATATAAGGATTTTTCTTCCAGTTTTTCCACATATACCAAAAAGCAGACGCCAAAAACACCAGATAAGAACTCAATCCCACAATACCAATCGTCACCAGATACTGAATATACTCATTGTGGGCGCTGTCATAAAACTGCTCTGTCATATGCATCATCTCATGAGGTATCTTATTTAGCGTTAATATGCCAAAAGTATCAGGTCCATGTCCAAACAGCTTACCCATCCATGAAAATTCACGAAAAAGCTTCAAAGACGCTCCCCATATATATCCCCTGTTAGTTCCCCACTGCGGTGAAAAAACAAGATAATTCCGGGCTGCCTCATATCGCTCCTCATGCCCGCCCATGTTAGCATCAAACAACACAGCGCCTACAGCCAACAGCACCACAGCAGCAAAGGCGGCCCAGATCATCACAAACCGGTTTCCACATTCCGTTCCTTTTGCAGCACAGTTCTTATCATATTTCCAAAACAATACGACGAGTACCCAGAAAAAAATCACCACATATGGAAGAATCCCCAATCCTGCAATAACCCTGAATAAACTGTCCAAACCGATGACAGCGTTCCCGTAAACCTGGTTAATCCTGTCAATACACAGAAGCACCGTAAAAAATGACGCCAACATTATCAAATAACGCTTCACACATTCCCGCTCTTTAAATATGGCAAACGGTATCAATCCAAACAATGCAGCCATAGAAAGATAAGCATTATCACTGCATCCCATTATGATAGCAAAAAAAGATACAATCAAACAAATATAATGCCAAATCATCCGCCATCCCTTTTCTTCCGTAAGAAAAACGGCGCCGGAAAATCCCATAACCATCCCTACATAGGCAGTAAACGAATTAATATTGCCTATCGTGGAAGTAAAAATATCTGACTCCAGGGGATTGGTATAAGGCCCGCGGAAATTCAGGACATCCATCCTGAAATAATCTGTGATTCCAATAACACACATAATCATCCCTGTAACCAAAAATGCTTCCAGATACCATTCCTTAGCCTTCCAAAAACGGCTGATAATCAGATAAGCCACGACATACAGGGTCATCAAAAACATCCCGCTGTACCGCCCCTCGTTTCCCCAGAAAGATTCAAAAAAATATTCCGAATGAAACGTCGAAATCCAGACAGCAGCACAGAACACAATTACTGCAATATCCGTAACCAGAAAGGTTTTCTTCCAGTTTTTCGGTAAAAGCCGCGCCAGGAATTCCTTTGTATGCACGCCTCCGTATTTTCTGATATCCAAAACAGTCATAATAACCGATGCAGCCAGTAAAAAAACCACCATCGCAATTACAGACAAATAATAACAAATATATTTCACATCCATAATATTGGTATATGCTTCATCGTAGACAAGCGGAAACACCAACATCAATACCAAAATACAGAGACTGATAATCTCACTCGCCGCTTCCAGACAGGAAGATACAAAACTTTCTTTTTCCTGCGGCGGCATATTTACATCGGCTCCTGCCATCTTACAGCTTCCTCCATCTGCTTTCTTTTCACCCAGTATAACATCTTTCCTGCTATTTCGCAACTTCAAGTCCTATCTTAAGTATTTATGACGATTTTGAAATGGGTCTGTTCAAAAAATGAAATATCGTATATAATACTCTGTGTTTCAAATATATTGTTAAAAATTCAGGAGGCTGTTTCTATGAAATTAAAAGCATTTTTGTTAATTGCAGGCTGCATCATGCTCTTATGCGGCTGTACCAAAAGCAACATTATCGATTCTCGTGAGACCATAGGCCCCGATTTCAGTCATTACACAGATATTGTAATCGAAGAAGGCCAGCTTCATGACGATGTTGATGCCGTCTATCTGGATCCGGATTATTATCCCATGGCTTCTGCAATCGATTTTGAGCTTCATCTGGACGAGGAATATATCGATGTCTATGTAGTTGTCAAAGACGGCACCTCGCCGGAAGATGCTGCCTGGTTTGCCGATCAGGCGATCAAAGGCATCAATGACCAGGTTGCTGTTCAGGACTTCTCCTATGGTGAATCCGATGAAGACACTTTTGGCGGCTTGTATCAGGACAATGTGATCCATCTGAAGGTTTACGATGAATCCTCCTATGCCAAAGGAACTCCCTTATATGAAACCGAAGTACCAAAAGATACCTATATGTCCTTTGATATCCAATATTAAGAGAGCTAAAAAGATAAGACTGCCGAAGGGCAGCCTTTTCTTTTTGCGCTTCTATTTATTATGTCATCGCATTTATACTGCTTCTGGATTCTCAAAAACCTACTGGTTTGATCCATTTTCCTGATTCTCGGAAGCTTCCTGGTTTGATCCCTCTCCTTGATTCTCAGAAGCTTCCTGGTTTGACCCCTCTCCTTGATTCTCAGAAGTTTCCGAATTCTCCTGGTTCCCATCAGACTGTTGTGCTTCTGTGCTTTCATCTGCCTGCTCGCCTTGCCCGGCCGTAATTACTTTTGAAGTCGTCTCCTGCGTTTCAGAAGAAGCATTTTCTTCCGAATTATCATCATTTTGCTCTTCACTTTCATCTTCGGGCATCTTTTCGCTGCATGTCACCTGAATTTTCACAGCACCGTCCTTACAGAATACTTCATATGTATTTCCAGAATCCGTAGTACCTGTAATGCCATCTTCTATACTGCCTTCCATAACCTGCTGGAATACCGATTCCCCTTCATACTGGCCTAACGCAGCAGCCAGCATTTTCTGATAACCATCATCAAACGCTTCCAAATCCGTCTCTGAAGATATAAGCCCCCGGTTATATGACAATTCAAATGCATAAGGAACATATCTCCTGGGATCCTTTTTAGTAATTTTCGAATAATATGTCATTAAAATTTCCTGTCCATCCTCTATCCTGTGGAAATTATAGCGAACCTCCTCATTATTCTTGGAAGCAAAAGTACTCGTAGGATACAAATTTGTCAAATCAACAGACATATCTCCCACATTACTCACGCCCTCATTTTCCAAAGCTGCCTGCCGCGCTGCCTCCCGCGCCGCCTCATAGGCCTGCTCCCGACGTTCTTTCCGGTCTTTATAAATCTCATCTGCCACAGCTTTAAAAATTTTATCCATGAAAGCCTGCATCTCTGACTGATAATGCGACCGTAATGTCCATATGGAATACCCTCTGGCTACTGCCTCCTTACCGGCATTCTCAATCTGCAGCCTTACCTTATTGGGAGTAGGTCTTGAAGTCTTCTCTTTTGTTCTTTTAGCCTCCAGTTCCAACTGCCTTTCTGTCTTATCCAGCCTGTGGCCATCCTCAGCAAGCCTGTATCCCTCTACCATGGTATTACTCATCATATATCCACCTGGATCCAAATAGTAAATCAGCTCTGTCTCCGGATCCGTGAACCATCCGCCTCCCAGCCGGACACCATTCGCTTTCTCATATGCCCAGCCATAATTGTCCTGTACCCATCCTGCATAAGAGGTCAGGGTAAGGGAAGATGCCAATGACATTACAAGAAAAGATGTTGCCAATATTTTTTTTCTCATATTTATCCATTGCCTCCAAATCTGTTTTTATTTTCATGAAAAAAGCATATCATATTTTTCTTAGTCCAGCAACTACCTAAAATATGAAGTTTCTATAACATTTTATTAAGTGTTGGAAGACAAATGTAATAAATGTTCACATATTAAAAGTCTGAGAGAAAAAATTACGTGGAAAAATTATCTATGTAATTTAAAAAGGGATCTGGTTATTAGCCAGACCCCTTTTTAGGATTTTGTTAAAAATCTGATTCTGAATAAGGATTAATTAGTTTTGGTGTAATACTCTTCCCAATCTTTCCTTGTACCAACGGTACTCTTTTCCTTCAAATTCTTATCGCTAGCATACAGCTTAAGATCTCCATCCTTTGTATAGAAATACCAGTCATTTCCATCTTTTGCTGCGCTCTTGCCCTTCTGAATGTTTCCGCTGGTGTTTACTAAGAAGAAATCATTATTGGCAAGATCAAAATACGTAACTGTATCGTCATCGTCATTCTTGGTTGTCTGCTTAGCTACTATGGAACCGCTTCTTATATCACTGGATTTAATCTTGGTAACGGTTGCACTATTAGCCTGGATATCTGTAGAAGTTCCAGTAACCTTAACCACCTGGTACTTATCATCCTTATCTGCTTCGATCCGACAGCCATACTTGTAGATATACTTGGAATCATCAATTCCTGTCAGACCTTTACCACGATTTTCAGCACCACCAGTCTTGCTGAAGAAGAAATGATAATTCTTTCCATCTAATGTGATAGTGGTAGCGCCTGTCTTCATAGCACCATCAGTATCTTCGTCATCACCAAAATAATATAAGGTTGCACCATCATTAATTGCTGCTAAGTAGTCTGCATCCGTTGTTGTTCCATCGAGCAGGTCATCCAACTCGTCAGAATCTACACCGTCATCATACACTTTGATGATCTTTCCATTAGAGTCAACAGTCATCAGCACCAAGCCAGACAGCATAGCGCCACCCTTTTCGCCATCATCCGGACGGAATCCATAATATTTACCTTTGATCTTGTAAATTTCACCTGCTTTTACAATACCATCTCCATCAGCCCAATACCATCTTTCTTTCTCATCATCCGCATCGGAAGTTGCGAAAGATTTTGAGCCATAATCGCTGGTAAATACGTTATCATTATCCTCATCAGGAGCGACTACCTTAAACCATCCCTTTGTTACACGGGCACCATCCTCAGGATTTCTGAAGTATCTCCAGCTGCTGGACGATGCTGCTGTAGCGCTATCCTTAGCACCTGTAGCCAGGGTCCACTGAGAAACCATTACGCCGCGGCTGTCAAAACCGTATTTCTTTCCGTTGATCGTCTCCTGCTTAATGTCGCTTGAAGCAGTCTCGTCATTGTATCTCTTTTTACCATTGGCTCTGAAATGGAACCAATGCTCTTTCTCATCGTCTTCCAACTCGTCATGAACCAGAATCTTCTGCCAGCCGGTCTTCATGTCGCCTTCTTCCCAACTACCCAGGTAATATTTATAATCTACGCTGGCCCAGTCATCCTCATCGGTGGCTCTTTCGCTGCTATCATTTACCCAGCCATACAGCATCACGCCCTCATCATCAAAGGCATATTTCTTGCCATCGATTGTACGGAAACGGGTGCTTCCGGTATCCGGAGCCTTATAAGCTTTACCATTGGACTGCAGATAGTAGTAATGATACTCAGCCGGATCATCATCCTCATCCTGCTCCTCATTCACTACCTTGATCCAGGTATTACGAACCATAACAC
>CATKXR010000034.1 GCA_949840805.1 uncultured Lachnospiraceae bacterium
TAAGGAAAAGCGCATTACCATCTACTACAAATTTGTCGGGGCTATCCAATAATAGAAAAACGGCATCCCTTATGGATGCCGAAAAAAATCACTTGGCTTTACGTCTATTTGTCATATCATCATCATGACTTAATCTCTCGTACAATGGGGTGATTTTGGTTTTCAGCATGGGCAAGTCCTCCTTCAATGAATGCTCTATTTTTGCTTTGTGATAGAAACGATTGTCTTAATGACATTGGTTCGCAAAATGTACAACCTTTACTTTTCCGTCGTCTCCCTGCGAAACAGAACAGGGGTTATGACCTTGTGGATGGGATGATCCAGAGGAACGGGATTTCTCTTTTTTCGCTCATTCATCTGTTCCACAAGGAGGGACGTGGCCTCATAGGCAAGCTTGTCGATTTGCTGGCCTATGGTGCTGATGGGGAGGACGGCTTCTCTGGATATGGGAGAATTGTCAAAGCCCACAATCAGGTAATCGTCGGGCAGCCGTCCAAACTGGCGCACCAGGAGGTTTAAAAGGACATTGGCATGGGTGTCATTGGAGACAAAAATCCCCTTTTTTTTGCCTGCATAGGAGGAGTTGAGATGTTCCAATATGGTGACGAACTGGGGCTGGGCGGACTCGTAGGAGTGGCCGAATTCCCTTAAGATAATCTCATGCTCCAGATTGTACTCCCTGCAGAAATCGGAGAATCCCCGGATACGGCCGTAGGCCGGGATTTTCTCTGATGTGGGGGAATTGATATGGATGAAAATATCGCAGCGATGCCGGGCCAGCAGGCCGGTGGCCTGGTATCCTCCCATGTAGTTGTCGGTGTTGACGCTGGAGATGTATTGGTCCTCCCGCTCGATGGTGACAATGGGAATGGGGAGACGGGCCAGTTCTTCGGATGGGATGGTATGGCTTAAGATAATCATGCCTTCAATCTTGTAGGACAGAAGCTCCTGGATGTAGTTCCGCTCCGTCTCCTCGTCTTTGTCGCCGATAAACACAAGGAACTTATAGCCGAAAGTCTCATAGGTGGATAAAATCTGGTTCAGCATCTCGGAATAGTAGTGATGGTACAGATCGGGGATGATGATGCCTACAAATTCTGTTTTTCCGTTGGCCAGGATCCGGGCCACTTTATTTTCTTTGTAGTTTAGTTTTATCAGGGCGTCGGCGATAATCTGCTGGTTTTCCAGGGTGAGGGAGTCGGGATTGTTAAAGTAACGGGATATGGTGGTTTTGGAGAAGTTGGTGTATTTTGCAATGTCGCTGAAAGTTACGTTTTTTTTGGGTGCCATGGATGGGAGCCTTTCTTTGAATAATGGGAATGGAATTTTTTTATAGTATATCAGAAAGGGGTGCAGAGTACAAGGGGGAATCGGTTATGTGACCGGTTTTATGTGTGTGGATAGATTGTTGCATGGATAGGGGGATTTGTGGGGAGTACCAACAGCAGCTCAGGCTGCGTTGTCGGCTGCTCTGCGAAATGTGATGCATGGGGGATGATTCGAAGGGAGGAGATGGTTATGTGAGCATTGCGGCGAGCGTTGGTATAAAATTTTAAGATTACAGTTGACGGGATGTGAATCGTGTGGTATTATAATCACATAAAATAACCGGTTACTTGACTGGTTACTTAACTGGTTATTTTCGGGAAGAAAGGAAGAATGTTTCAGAGGCAACTGACTCTGAGAGCATAGAAAAAAAGGAGGAATGAGCAATGAAAAGAAAAGCGGCATCATGTATTTTGCTGGGACTCTCTCTGGCGCTTGTGTCAGCAGGGCTTACAGGCTGCAGGTTCGGCTTTGCAAGTGACCCGGACGATCCCAACGAGCAGGTGGCGGAGGAACCCATTGATACATCGGTGGATACCTTCCAGTATGACAGCTCCCTGAGCGGGACGAAGATTACGCTTTTAAATTCCAAGGCGGAGATTCAGGTGGCTCTGGAGAAGATGGGGGCGGAGTACGAGAAGAAATCCGGGGTTCACATTGACGTCATGCCGGTGACGGACGATTCGCCTTACACCAGGGTGGTCAGCCTGTATAACTCCGGCAACCCGCCGACCATTTCCATTCTGGATACCACGGATGTTATTGCCCTGGCGGAGGAGAAGGCGGCGGATCTAAGCAATGAGCCTTGGACCGGGGAAGCAGAGGGGTATCTGACTGAGGTAAACGGAAAGGTATACAGCCTGCCTCTGTGTATTGAGGGAAGGGGAATTATCTACAACAAGGCGGTGATTGAGGAGACGCTTGGGGAGGCTTTTGACCCGGAAAAGATCACTACCCTGGGGGAATTTGAAGCGTTTTTGGGCAGGCTGGCCGAGGCAGGTATGGAGCGGCCTCTGTCTCTGGCAAAGGAGGACTGGTCCTTGGGGGCCCATCACCTTCAGTACATCTATGAGACCTATGACGGAACCTCCGAGGGAGCCGGGGAGGTGATTGAGCAGATTAAGGCGGGGACCCTGGACATGGCCTCCTACAGCCGTCTCAATGAATTTCTGGACGCCTTTGACGTGCTGAAGAAATATAATGTGTCTCTTAAGGATCCTCTGGGAGCGGATTATGATGAGATGGCCATTGACTTAGCGGACGGAAAGACGGCTTTCTGGTTCAACGGGAACTGGGCATGGCCCAACCTGGCAGAGGCGGGAGCGAAAAATGAGGACGAGTACGGATTTCTGCCTTATTTTTTGAATAATGACCCGGATGATTTTGTGAACCAGAAGATTCAGGGTTCTCCTTCCAAGCAGGTGATGCTGGACGGACAGATGGCCACGGAGAAGGAGCAGGCGGCGGCCAAGGAATTTTTGAACTGGATGGTTTACAGCGAGATTGGGCAGCAGATGCTGGTGAAAACCTGTAATCTGATTCCGCCCTTTAAGAATAATCCCTATGAGCCGGCGGACCCGCTGAGCCGTGATATTTATGAAAAGGTCCATGAGGGCAGGACGTTTAATGCCTCGGCCATTGTGCCCAATGACCACTGGTCTGTGCTGGGAGCGGCCATGCAGAAGTATCTTGCGGTGCGCAGCGACAGGCAGGAGTTGATTGATTCCATCCAGAAGTACTGGGATGAACAGGAATAAAAGGGAGAAGAGGAGGATGACCTTATGAAATCTCAGAGTAACGGAAAGGATTTCTGTATATTTGCGCTGCCGGGGCTGTTCTGCTTTGTGGCGGTGATGATGGTTCCGTTCCTTTATGGCGTGTATCTGACCATGACCGACTGGAACGGCGTGTCCCAGGTGAAGAATTTTGTGGGGCTTACGAATTTTGGGGCTGTGGTGAAGGATGCGCAGTTTTGGACTTCCCTGCTTCTGACCTTTAAGTACGTGATTTTTGTGGTGGTGATTGTGAATGTGCTGGCTTTCGGCATTGCCTACCTTTTGACCAGGGGGATCAAGGGCCAAAATTTCTTCCGGGCGGGATTTTTCACACCCAACCTGATCGGCGGGATTGTGCTGGGATATATCTGGCAGTTTGTATTTTCCAGAGTGTTCGTGAGTATCGGGGAATCCACAGGATGGAGCCTGTTTGAGGCGTCCTGGCTTTCCGACCCGTCAAAGGCTTTCGCGGCCCTGGTGATGGTGTCGGTGTGGCAGTTGTCCGGGTATATGATCCTGATCTATGTGGCCGGATTTATGGGACTCAGCGAGGATGTGATGGAGGCGGCCAGCATTGACGGCGCTTCGGGATGGGTGATGATGAGGCATATTATTATGCCGCTGATGATGTCGTCCGTGACCATTTGCCTGTTTCTTACCCTTTCCCGGGCGTTTATGGTTTATGACGTGAACCTGTCTTTGACGGCGGGGGCGCCCTACGGCACCACGGAGATGGCGGCCATGCATGTGTACGAAAAGGCGTTTACGTCCCGGCAGTTCGGGGCGGGGCAGGCGGAGGCCCTGGTGCTGTTTGTGATCACGGCCTGCATCAGCGGCATTCAGGTATATCTGACGAAGAAAAAGGAGGTTGAGGCATAATGACGCAGACAACGGTTGGCGGAAAGAAGAAAAAGATCAACCATGCTCTGGCAATGGCCGGTCTTGTGGTGATATTTTTAGCTTACATGTTTCCTTTTGTCATGGTGGTGATTAATTCCCTTAAGCAGAAAAGAGATATTATCAAGAGCCCCTTTTCCTGGCTTTTCACCATCAAGGGACTGTCTTTTGACAATTTTGTGAAGGCGTATGTGCAGATGGATTTTTTGAACGCATTTAAAAATTCTCTGATCGTGACAGTGTCGGCCACGGCTTTGGTGACGATATTGGCGTCCATGCTGGCCTATTACATTGTCCGTCATAAAAACTGGATTTCCCGGATTGCCTTTGCCCTGATGGTGGCGTCCATGATTATTCCGTTCCAGGCCATCATGATTCCGCTGGTGAGCATTTATGGGGGAACCTTAAATATCTTAAACCACAGGGCGACGCTGATCTTTATGCATACGGGCTTTTCCATGGCCATGTCCGTGTTTATGTTCCACGGGTTTATCAACGGAAATATTCCCATCGCTTTGGAGGAGGCGGCCTATATTGACGGGTGTACCCACTGGCAGACATTTTTTCAGATCGTGTTTCCGCTTTTAAAGCCCATTATCTCCACCATGGTGATTTTGAACGCGCTGGCTTTCTGGAATGATTTCCTATTGCCGTCCCTGGTTCTGACTGACAAGAAGCTTTTGACGCTGCCTCTGTCCACATACAGCTTTTACGGCACTTATTCGGCGGACTACGGCACCATCATGGCTGGGCTGCTGCTGTGTGTGATTCCGATTCTGGCTCTGTATATTGCGCTGCAGAAGCAGATCATCAACGGCGTGGTGACAGGAGCGGTGAAGTAGGGGGGTGTCCCTATAGCACAGATGTGCATATCAGACATGAGGTCTTTGATGTTTTTGGTCAGAGACCTCTGTCTGCGTGTTTGGAGATTTTGCTAAAACGATGGAAAATGGAAGCTTTCATGGCGCATAACCCTTTATAATTTTATCCCGGCGGCCCGCGAGTAAATAGTTGACAAATAGAACCAGGATTGCTATGATAATAAGAACGCAAGAAACTGTGGTCTGCCAATTCTGGCAGGCCACAGTTGAGAGAGAAAGGGTGATATGCCATGGACAGGATCGTATTATCATTGTTAGTGGACAATACTGCCGGTGTTTTAAGCCGGGTGGCAGGATTGTTTAGCCGTCGTGGTTATAATATTGAGAGTCTGACGGTGGGAGTGACTGCAGATGAGCGGTATTCCCGGATGACGGTAGTATCCCTGGGGGACCAGGAAATATTAGAGCAGATTGAAAAGCAGCTCCGCAAGCTGGAGGATGTCCGGGATATTAAAGAATTGCGGCCGGGACAGGCGGTTTACCGGGAGCTGATCATGGTAAAGGTGAAAGCAAATGCCAGTGAGCGCCAGGCGATCGGGGCCATCTCCGATATTTTCCGCGCCACGATTGTGGATGTGGGGCGGGATTCCCTGACAGTCATGCTGACCGGCGACCAGTCAAAGCTTGACGCTTTAGTCAACCTGTTGGAGGATTATGAGATTTTGGAGCTGGCCAGGACCGGCCTTACCGGCTTGTCCAGAGGCTCGGAAGATATCCGTTATCTGCCATAAGAGGCAGCGCGGGTACTGGACGGTTCCTTAAAATTATATTAACGTCCCGGGCAAAAGGCCTGCGGGACAAAACCACGAGGAGGAAAATTATGGCAAAGATTTATTATCAGGAAGATTGCAATTTATCCATGTTGGAGGGCAAGACCATTGCCGTGATCGGCTATGGAAGCCAGGGACATGCCCACGCGCTGAATGCCAAGGAGTCCGGCTGTCATGTGATCATCGGACTTTATGAGGGAAGCAAATCCTGGGCAAAGGCGGAGGCCCAGGGATTTGAGGTGTACACGGCGGCGGAGGCTGCCAAAAAGGCCGACATCATTATGATCCTGATTAACGATGAACTGCAGGCCGATATGTACAAGAAAGATATTGAGCCTAACCTGGAGGAGGGGAATATGCTGATGTTTGCCCATGGGTTTAATATCCATTTTGGCTGCATCACCCCGCCCAAGAATGTGGATGTTACGATGATCGCCCCCAAGGGACCCGGACATACGGTCCGTTCCGAGTATCAGGAGGGCAAGGGCGTGCCGTGTCTGGTAGCCGTGGAACAGGATGCTACCGGCAAGGCGCTTGAGATTGCCCTGGCTTACGCCCTGGCTATCGGCGGCGCGAGGGCCGGCGTTTTGGAGACCACCTTCCGCACCGAGACGGAGACCGACCTGTTTGGCGAGCAGGCAGTGCTGTGCGGCGGCGTATGCGCCCTGATGCAGGCCGGTTTTGAGACGCTGGTTGAGGCCGGATATGATCCGAGAAATGCCTATTTTGAATGTATCCATGAGATGAAGCTGATCGTGGACCTGATCTATCAGTCCGGGTTTGCAGGCATGAGATATTCCATTTCCAACACGGCGGAGTACGGTGATTATGTGACCGGGCCTAAGCTGATTACGGAAGAGACCAAGAAGACCATGAAAAAGATCCTGGCTGATATTCAGGACGGCACCTTTGCCAAGGAGTTTTTGTTAGACATGTCTCCTTCCGGACGCCAGGTACACTTTAAGGCCATGAGGAAGCTGGCTGCGGAGCATCCGGCGGAGAAGATCGGCGAGGAGATCCGGAAGCTGTACAGCTGGAATAACGAGAATGATAAGTTGATCAATAACTAAATAAGTATGCTTATCTGCCAGATGACGATGCGTTTTTGTAATAAATGGAAAACCCGGATATATCATTTGGCCTGCAGGTATAATAACAGGGGGAATTCAGGCTCGATGCCGTGGTTTCTTCCTGTTTTTAGTTAGAAATTTTCAAAGATAACCGGTTTCGGCAGGAAAGGAGCAGGATAGTACGATGAGAGAACGTCAGGCGTGGTTTAAGGGCAGCAGAATGGCACGGATGGCCGGGACGGCTGTCCTGGCGGCAGGAATTCTATGCATGCCTGTATATGCGGATACAAAGGAGCCGCAGGCAGGGACGGAAGCAGAGATGCATGCTGCACAGGAAGGGACGGAAGCAGGGATACATGCTGCAGGATGGGAAGATACGGACGGAAAATGGTATTATTACAATGAAGCAGGAGTGAAGCTGACCGGATGGGTCCGGGCGGCAGAGGACGGCTTGTGGTACTATCTGGACACGGAATCAGGAGCCTGGATACCGCGCCCGGTGCTGGATGAGACGGCATCTGAAAAGCTGCTGGAAAATGCGATTGTGAAATTTGGATATTATAAATATGAGGAAGAGCCGGTATATTTCCAGGTGGATTACAAGGATAAGCACAGATTCTATATGTCCGTCCGTGTTATAACCGGCCCTGATACAAACAGGATCATCAATACCTATAAGGTGGAAAAGAAGAACGGAGAAGTGAAGCCGGCAGTGGGGGAGACATTTAATCTGTATCAATGAGGCCAGGCGTGCTATGGCAGATTCCCGGATTTTTCGTGAAAAGAATAGGGAAGGGTTGTATTGTGACTGTGCAAAAAACATGGCATAAAAAATAAGACATACCTTTTTGTGCAACACTATCCATAGGCCAATATTGTTAAGTTAAAGATTATTCCGAAAGGTCCGCAGGAGAAGAGGGACAGAACGTTTTCAGACACGTTCTCACTCCGTTTTTCACGTAGCGGTACTAAGGCTGTAAAAGACACAGCCTAAGTGCCGACGTGAAAAGAGGGTCTTCAAACGTTCTGTCCCTCTTCTCCTGCTACGTTACCGGCACAATTTAATGGAAGGCGTTACTCCCACCATAAAACGGCCGATAACGTAGCCTGGTCTGTTACCCGTACCCCGGGAAACCCTCGAAAAACGTCGGCGCTTAATGAGCCGGGATGCTTTTCCCGGCGAATTTAGCGTCCGCTACGTTCTTCACGGAGCGAGAGCGCGTTTTCCGGGGTACGGGTAACAGACCAGGCGGACCTTTCGGAATCACTGTAAACAGCGTCAGGCTCCGCACGATAAGGTATAAAAAACAAGACATAAAAACAAGATAGAAGGGACATAAAATCTATGGGAAAGATTTTTAAATTTCATGATGATCTGGACACGGATCAGATTATTGCATCGCAGTATTTGCTGCTGCCGGATATCGAAGAAATGAAGGTACATACGTTTGAGTCTCTTGATCCGGAGTTTCCGGTAAAGGTCAGGCCCGGGGACTATGTGGTCGGGGGAGAGAATTTCGGATGCGGTTCTTCCCGGGAACAGGCGCCCAGCGTGTTAAAGGCATTGGGCGTCCAGGCTGTGGTGGCCAAATCTTTTGCCCGGATTTTTTACCGGAACGCCATCAATATTGGGCTTCCTGTCATTGTGTGCAAGGAGCTGCCGGATGCAGTGAAGGACGGGGATGAGATGGAGCTGTCGCTGACGGAAGGAGTGGCAAGGGCAGGAGGAAGGGAATTTTCCTGTACCCGGCTGCCGGAATATATGCAGAAGATATTGAGCCAGGGCGGGCTGATTGCGTCTTTGAACAAGGAGGTGCAGTGATATGGGAATGACGATTGCGGAGAAAATCATAGCCAGGGCAGCCGGTGTCCAGGAAGTAAGGCCGGGGGATATCCATACGGTAAGTTTAGACCGGATGATGAGCAATGACGGGACCACCCATCTGACTGTGGATATGTATTATAATAAACTGAAACATCCGAAGATTGCAGATCCCAAAAAGATGGTTTTTATCGTGGATCATAACGTGCCGTCGGACAGCGCCAAGACAGCAGGTTCCCAAAAGAAAATGCGTGATTTTGCCAGGGGGCATGGCATTGATTTCTGGGAAGGGAAGGGCGTGTGCCATCAGATCATGATGGAACATTACGTGTGTCCCGGCGAGCTGATCTTCGGGGCTGACAGCCATACATGCACCTACGGCGCTTTGGGCGCTTTCGGAACCGGCGTGGGATGTACGGACCTGCTCTATGGGATGGTCACGGGAACCTCCTGGGTCCTAGTGCCGGAGACGGTTAAGTTCAATCTGACAGGCAGGCTGCCGGAAGGGGTCTACCCCAGGGATCTGATGCTGACGATCATCGGGCAGATCGGGGCGAACGGCGTCAATTACCAGGTGATGGAGTTTACCGGAGATGCCGTAAAGACTTTAAGCGTCAATGACCGGATGGTGCTGTGCAATTTAGCAGTGGAGGCCGGGGCAAAGACTGCTGTTTTTGAGGCGGATGAGACAGCCCTGGAGTATTTAAAAGAGCGGGGCAGAGAGCCGAAGGCAGTCTTCCGAAGCGATCCGGACGCTGTGTATGCCAGGGAATACACCTTTGACCTGGCAAAGATCCGTCCGGTAGTGGCAAAGCCGGATTTTGTGGATGCCGTTGTGCCTGCGGCGGAGGCCTGCGGCGTGCGGATAGACGAGGCGTTCCTTGGTTCCTGCAACAATGGTCGTATCGATGAGCTGCGGGTGGGAGCATCGATCTTAAAAGGGAAAAAGGTGGCCGGGCATGTGAGGTTTTTGGTGGTCCCGGCAAGCCAGGAGGTCTATCTGCAGGCCATGGAAGAAGGGCTGATCCGGATCTTTATGGAGAGCGGCGCCATTGTGATGAATCCTAACTGCAGTGTGTGCTGGGGAAGCTGCCAGGGCGTCATCGGGGAAAATGAGGTTCTGATCAGCACCGGGACCAGAAATTTTAAAGGGAGAGCCGGCCATCCAAGCTCCAAGGTATATTTAGGGTCTGCCGCAACCGTGGCTGCATCTGCAGTGAAAGGAGAGATCTGCACGGCAGATATGCTCTGATAAGGCAGCCATAGGGCAGCATGCTTATCTGCCAAACGATTCGGTATATTTCATGGAAATATAGGAACCGTGACGTAACAGTTCAGATAGGTCTGCGCATTTACTGCGCTGACCGTACGAAAACGTAATGGCAGCAGGCATCCGCCCCATCGCGAAGCGATTTTCATGGGCGGATGCGTAACAGTTCAAGGGTTATCTGAACTGTTACACCGTGCCGGCAAATCATTTGGCCCGCGGGTATAAAAGCAGGAAAAAAGCAGCAGTTTACGAAATATTTGTGCTGCTTTTAGGGGAAAGGAGCAGTTATGGAACAATTCAGGGGAAAGATATGGGTATTGGGAGATGATATTGACACGGACATTATCATTCCCACGGAGTATCTTGCCTTAAAGACCATAGAAGAGATGAAGCAATATGGATTTTCTCCTTTAAGGCCGGAGATGGCGGCCCGGGTGAGGGAAGGAGATATCATTGTGGCAGGCAGGAATTTCGGGTGCGGTTCTTCCCGGGAACAGGCGCCCGAGGTGGTGAAGGCGCTGGGAATCCGCTGTGTGATCGCCAAATCCTTCGCGCGGATCTTTTTCAGGAACGCCATCAACAACGGGCTGCTTCTGATTGAGCAGCCGGACCTCTATGATGATGTGAAGGAGGGGGATACGGCCACGGTCACGGTAAATCGGGATGTGGAATATCAGGGAAAATCTTATCCCATAGCGTCTCTGCCGGAGAACCTGGTGGAGATCATAAATGCCGGAGGGCTGGTGAAGGCCATGCGCCGGCGAAATGGCCTTGATTAGTTTGGCAGAAGGGAGGATGCAAGGATGGGACAGACAGTGGTCGAAAAGATCATAGCCCATAATATTGGCGCGGATACCGTAAAACCTGGCGATATTGTGACGGTGAGTCCGGACCGGGTGATGTTAGACGACATAATGATGCCTTTTATTGCAGATAAATTTCACGAGATGGGTTTCTCCAGGGTATGGGACCCGGATAAGGTGGTTCTGATTTATGACCATCTGGTGCCGGCCAGCCAGCAGGATGATACCAGGCATTACCGGGTCGGAGATGAATTTGCGGAAAAATACGGGCTGGTCCATGTACATCGCAGCGACGGGATCTGCCATCAGCTCATGACAGAGGCCGGGTATGTAAAGCCAGGGAACGTGGTGTTCGGCACGGACAGCCATACGACAACCTATGGATGTGTGGGAGCCTTTTCCACCGGCATCGGTTACACGGAGATGGCGGCGATTTTAGGAACCGGTACTTTGTGGATCAAGGTTCCGGAAACTATCCGGATCGTGATTAACGGCGTTCTGCCGGAAAATGTCATGTCAAAGGATGTGATCCTTCGGATTATCGGAGACTTAGGGGCGGACGGGGCTACCTACCGTGCTTTGGAATTTACCGGCTCCGGGGTGGAGCATATGACTGTGGCAAGCCGTATGGCCATGGCCAATATGGCGATTGAGGCAGGAGCCAAATGCGCCGCTTTTTCGCCGGATGAGAAGACGGCAGAATATTGTGAAATTTCCCTTGACGGGTTTCAGGCAGGGTTAAAGGGTGATGAAGATGCAGGATATATCCGGACCATCACTTATCAGGCGGAGGAGTTTCGTCCGGTGATGGCATGCCCTTCCCAGGTTGATAAGATCCGTGAGGTCAGCGAGCTGGAGGGCATGGAGATTGACCAGGTGTTTATCGGTTCCTGTACCAACGGGCGTCTGGAAGATCTGCAGGCGGCGGCTAAGGTGCTGGAGGGGAAAAAGGTGGCGCCTTTTGTAAAGCTGATTGTAACGCCTGCCAGCCGGAAAGTATATGAGGAGGCTCTGGCCTGCGGGGCATTGAAAACGTTGGTGGAGGCAGGGGCGATCCTTACCCATCCGGGATGCGGGCTGTGCTGTGGAAGGACAGGAGGCATTTTGTGCGACGGCGAACGTGTAGTCGCCACAAATAACCGGAATTTCCTGGGACGGATGGGGACGGCAAAGACCGAGATTTATCTGGCTTCCCCCATAACGGCGGCGGCTTGCGCGGCGGCCGGGAAGATCGTTTGTTGCGGCAATGAATAAATGATTGATAATAACGCTTGACTTTTCCGGAGAAAGTGGATAGAATGTAATACAGATTTTGCAGGAAATGGCAAAGGCAAGGAACATGTTAAGTAGTGGATTATTTTCTGCCAGAGAGAGAGGGTCGCCGGCTGAGAGCCTTCTTCAGTTCAGATAATCTTATGAAATTCCCATGGGAGCTGCGCGGCTGAAAGCACAGGCCGGAGAGGATCCGGATTTGCTGTGGAGTGAGTAGGCGGCGACGTCAGATGCGCGTTATGCATGGAAAAGCGCCTGCGTAAAAGGACTGATTTTCGCAGGAAGCAGGGTGGTACCGCGGTGAAAACCGTCCCTTTGTGATCGGAAACGATGACAGAGGGGCGTTTTTTTTATGGGATATCCCCCATTGCCCGGACTGCAGGAGAAGAGAGGTATTTTGTGCCGGGAGGCAGTTGTTTTGATCAGGAAGCAGGAAAGAAAGGAAAGATAAGATGAGAGAACAGTTGGAAAAAATCAAAGAAGAGGCATTAAAGCAGATTGAGGCTTCCGATGCCCTGGAAAAACTGAATGATATCCGGGTGGCTTATCTGGGAAAGAAGGGGCAGCTTACCAGCGTGCTGAAGAGCATGAAGAATGTGGCGCCGGAGGAGCGGCCTAAAGTAGGCCAGATGGTCAATGATGCCAGGGCGCTGATCGAAGCCCGGCTGGAAGAGACAAAGGAGCTGCTGGCCAGAAGAGCCAGGGAGGAGCAGTTAAAGAGGGAAGTTATTGACGTGACGCTGCCTGCAAAGAAGGCAGAGGCCGGGCACAGCCACCCCAATATGGTTGCGTTAAAGGAAGTGGAGCGTATCTTTGTGGGCATGGGGTATGAGGTCGTGGAAGGGCCTGAGGTGGAATACCAGGATTACAATTTCACCAAGTTGAATATTCCGCCGGATCATCCGGCCCGGGACGAGCAGGATACTTTCTTTATCAACCCGGAAATCTGCCTCCGTTCACAGACTTCCCCGGTCCAGGCGCGGACCATGGAAGAGGGCAAGCTGCCTATCCGGATGATTGCCCCGGGGCGGGTATTCCGTTCTGATGAGGTGGATGCCACCCATTCCCCTTCTTTCCATCAGGTAGAAGGGCTGGTTATTGACAAACACATCACCTTTGCGGATCTCAAGGGGACTTTGGCGGAATTTGCCAGGGAGCTGTTCGGAGAAGAGACAAAAGTCAAATTCCGTCCCCACCATTTCCCCTTCACGGAACCCAGTGCGGAGGTGGATGTAAGCTGCTTTAAATGCGGCGGGAAGGGCTGCCGGTTCTGCAAGGGCTCTGGCTGGATTGAGATTTTAGGCTGCGGCATGGTGCATCCCAACGTGCTGGAAATGTGCGGGATTGACCCGGAAGCGTACACAGGCTTTGCCTTTGGCGTGGGGCTGGAGCGGATCGCCCTTTTGAAGTATGAGATTGACGATATGAGACTGCTTTATGAGAATGATATCCGGTTCCTCAGGCAGTTTTGACATAGCTTTTGGGTCCTGCCGGAGCTGTTTCAAGGTGGTGCAGGGCGTAAAAGGATGTTTTGCAGGATCGGTGAATAATAGAATATAGTTGGAAGAACAGGAGAATGTCATATGAACACAGCGTTATCATGGATCAAAGCATATGTGCCGGATCTGGATGTCACCGCACAGGAGTATACGGATGCAATGACTCTGTCCGGAAGCAAGGTTGAGGGTTTTCAATGCCTGGATAAAAACTTGGAAAAGATTGTAGTGGGGCAGATTACAAAGATTGAACGCCACCCGGATGCAGACAAGCTGATCATCTGCCAGGTGGATATGGGTGCAGAATCCATCCAGATCGTTACCGGCGCGCCGAATGTAAAGGAAGGGGATAAGGTGCCGGTAGTTTTGGACGGCGGCAAGGTGGCCGGAGGCCATGACGGAGGTCCTTTGCCGGAGGACGGGATTAAAATCAAGAAAGGAAAGCTTCGGGGAATCGAGTCCAACGGCATGATGTGTTCCATTGAGGAGCTGGGGTCTTCCAGGGAGATGTACCCGGACGCGCCGGAGCTCGGCATTTATATACTGCCGGAAGACACGCCGGTAGGGGCGGACGCTATAGAGGTATTGGGTCTGCATGATGTGGTGTTTGAATATGAGATCACCTCCAACCGGGTAGACTGCTACAGCGTGGTGGGCTTGGCAAGAGAGGCGGCCGCCACCTTCCGGAAAGAATTCCGTCCGCCGGTGGTGAAGGAGACAGGAAACAGTGAAAATATCAGCGATTTTCTGGCCGTAGAAGTGGAGAACACAAAACTTTGCCCCCGGTACTGCGCCCGGATGGTAAAGAATATCAAGCTGGCCCCGTCGCCGGAGTGGATGCAGCGCAGGCTTGCCGCCAGCGGAATCCGTCCCATCAACAATCTGGTTGATATTACCAACTATGTGATGGAAGAATACGGGCAGCCTATGCATGCGTATGATTATGACCTGATCGGCGGCCATAAGATTGTCGTAAAATGTGCGAAGGACGGAGACGAATTCCAGACCCTTGACGGCCAGACGCGGAAACTGGACAGCACGGTCCTGATGATCCATGACGGGGAAAAAGAAGTGGGTATTGCCGGAATTATGGGCGGAGAGAATTCCAAGATTACTGACGATGTAAAGACCATGGTATTTGAGGCGGCCTGTTTCGACGGAACCAACATCCGTCTCTCTTCCAAGAAGGTGGGGCTGCGGACCGATGCTTCCGGAAAATTTGAGAAAGGGCTGGATCCCAACAATGCCGAGGCAGCCATAAACCGGGCCTGCCAGCTTGTGGAAGAGCTGGGGGCAGGCGAGGTGGTAGGCGGAATTATTGACATTTATCCGGAAAAACGCGAGCCGGTCCGTGTAAAATTTGACCCGGACAGAATCAACAGCCTGTTGGGGACAAAGATTGACGCCGGGCAGATGAAGCAGTATTTTCAGATGTTGGAGCTGGGATTCGACGAGGAGACACAGGAAGTGGTCGCGCCTACTTTCCGTCAGGATATAAAGTGCCTGGCAGATCTGGCTGAGGAGGTGGCAAGATTTTTCGGATACGACAATATACCCACCACGCTGCCTTCCGGGGAGGCTACTACGGGAAAACTGTCCTATAAGCTGCGGATCGAGGAGATTGCAAGGGAGGTGGCGGAATATTCCGGCTTCAGCCAGAGCATGACGTATTCCTTTGAGAGCCCCAAAGTATTTGACAGGCTCATGGTGCCGGAGGGAGATAAGCTCCGCCAGACAGTGAACATCTTAAATCCCCTGGGAGAGGATTTCAGCATTATGCGGACTACCCCGTTAAACGGCCTTTTAACTTCTCTTTCTACTAATTATAATAGAAGAAATAAGGATGTTAAGCTGTATGAGCTGGCAAATATCTACCTGCCAAAAAGCCTGCCTCTGACCGAACTTCCGGATGAACGGATGCAGTTTACTCTTGGCATGTACGGCCAGGGAGATTTCTTTACCATGAAGGGTGTGGTGGAGGAACTGTTTGACAAGCTGGGAATGAACAAGAAAGTTCACTATGACCCCAAGTGCGGACATCCTTATCTGCATCCGGGAAGGAAGGCGGATATTGTGTATGAGAAGAGGACGATAGGATATATCGGGGAGCTGCATCCGGAGGTGGCGGACCGCTATAAGATCGGCGAGCGTACTTATGTGGCGGTCCTGGATATGCCGGCAGTGATTCCGTTTGCTGATTTTGACAGGAAATATCAGGGCCTGGCAAAGTATCCTGCCGTGACCAGGGATCTCAGCATGGTGGTACCCAAGGAGATATTGGTGGGCCAGATCGAAGATGTGCTGGTTCAGAGAGGCGGAAAGCTTCTGGAAGGCTATAAGCTGTTCGACATCTATGAAGGAGCCCAGATTCTGGCCGGCTATAAGTCGGTGGCTTATTCCATTACCTTCCGGGCTAAAGACCACACGCTGACGGACGATGAGGTCGGCGGGGTGATGAAAAAGATTTTAAACGGCCTTCAGGGGCTGGGGATTGAACTGCGGGCATGATGAAACGGTAACAGCTCACAGGGCGGGAGAAAACGGATGAAGACAGGCCGCCATAACCATACCGAAAAAGAGATTTTTCCGTTGCTCTTTTTCGGTAAATATATTATGATAGAAAAAGCGAAAAAGAGTATATATCGTTATGGAGGATGAGTCTTATGAAACGATTACTGGCAATCGGGGAAGCGTTAATCGATTTTATTCCGGCAGAATCCGGCAGGGAGATGAAGCATGTATCTGCTTTTGCGCCTGCCGTGGGAGGAGCGCCTGCCAATGTGTGCGGAGCTTATGTGAAACTGGGGGGCGAGGCATCCATGATCACCCAGCTTGGGGACGATCCTTTTGGGGATAAGATCGCGGATGAATTTGCTGCCTGCGGTATCGGATGCGAGTATGTGAAGCGGACAAAAGCTGCCAATACATCTCTTGCTTTTGTTGCCTTACGGGAAGACGGAAACAGGGAATTCTCTTTTTACCGCAAACCGGGGGCGGACATGCTGATGGAGGCGGCGGATATTAAAAAGAGCTGGTTTTCAGATGTTTTCGGCCTTCATTTCTGTTCCGTGTCTCTGGGAGATTTCCCCATGAAGGAAGCCCATCGCCAGGCAGTCAAGTATGCGGCTGAGGAAGGGGCATTGGTAAGCTTTGACCCGAATCTCCGGTTCGCACTTTGGGATGACGTGGAGGCCCTTAAGAAGGTGGTCCATGAATTTGCCCCCATGGCCCATGTATTGAAGGTGTCTGACGAGGAACTGGAGTTTATTACAGGCACCGGGGATATCAAGGAGGCGTTGCCGAAGCTTTTGACAGGCAATACCAGGCTGGTGATCTATACGAGGGGATCTGACGGGGCGGAATGTTATACCCGCCAGGCCAGCGCTTTTGCCCCAAGTGAAAAGGTGAAGGCAGTGGATACCACAGGCGCCGGGGACGGATTTATCGGCTCGTTTTTGTATTGCCTGTCAGCAGACGGGGTGACGGCTGAGTCTCTGGACGGCCTGACAGAAGAGCAGATGGGGCGGTACTTGTCTTTTGCCAACCGGTTCTGCGGTAAAAGCGTAATGGGGCATGGCGCCATCGCTTCTTATCCTTCCAGGGAGGAAATGGGCTTATAAGACAGGGCATGGAAGGCGTCTGCAAAAGGTGCAGGCGCCTTTTATATAGTTTTGTACACGACAGGGAAACCAGTGCGGCAGCCTGAGAGGAATCCGGCTGGCCGTAAAGTGAGAAGGCAGGAGGAGAAAAGGAAAACCATATGCCGGAGATGATTGAGATAACGGATTTTTCCCTTCCGGAATTAGATCTGTATGCCCGTTTATCGGAAACTCAGTTGTTTCATTATAATGAGCCGGAAAAGGGGCTTTTTATTGCCGAGAGTCCCAGGGTAATTGAACGCGCGCTGGATGCAGGATATATGCCGGTATCGCTTCTTTTAGAAAAAAAGCATGTCTGCGGGCAGGCGGCCGGCATCATCGCCCGCTGTAAGGGCATTCCCGTCTATGTGGCGGAGCCGGAGGTCCTGACAAGGCTTACAGGATTCAAACTGACTCGCGGAGCATTGTGCGCCATGAGACGGCGGCCTCTTCGGGAGGTGCAGGAAATATGCGCCGGTACACGGCGGATTGCCATCCTGGAAAATATTATGAATCCCACCAATATCGGGGCTATTTTTCGTTCAGCCGCGGCGTTGAATATGGATGCGGTGCTGCTTACTCCCGGCTGCAGCGACCCGCTGTACAGGCGGGCGGTCCGGGTCAGTATGGGTACGGTATTTCAGGTGCCATGGACTTATCTGGGGAATGAGGGGGCAGAGTGGCCTTTACAGGGAATGCGGCTTTTAAAGGAAATGGGATTTAAGACTGCAGCCATGGCTTTGCGGGAGGATGCGGTCAGCATTCGTGATTCGCGGCTGACGGCTGAAGAGCGGCTGGCCGTTGTGCTGGGGACGGAAGGAAAGGGATTGGCGGAAAGCACGGTTGCAGGCTGCGATTACACGGTGCGCATCCCTATGTCCCATGGAGTGGATTCGCTCAATGTGGCAGCCGCCAGCGCGGTGGCATTCTGGCAGTTGACGTGGGGAGGTTGATGTTGTTTACAGTGATTCCGAAAGGTCTGCAGGAGAAGAGGGACAGAACGTTTTCAGACACGTTCTCACTCCGTTTTTCACGTAGCGGTACTAAGGAACTGTCTCAAAATCACTTACCATATTCCTTGTCTTTTTCTCCGAGAGCACTGCTCAAAAATCAGTTACATAGCCCGCTATGCGCCTGATTTTTGAGCAGTGCTCTCGAAGAAAAATCCTGCGGACTAATGGTAAGTGATTTCGAGACAGTTCCTAAGGCTGTAAAAGACACAGCCTAAGTGCCGACGTGAAAAGAGGGTCTTCAAACGTTCTGTCCCTCTTCTCCTGCTACGTTACCGGCATACTTAATGGAAGGCGTTGCTCTCTCATAAAACAGGCGGATCTTTCGGAATCACTGTAAACAGCGTCAAGCTCCGCACGAAAAGGTATAGAATAAAAAAAGATATCTGACACTTGGCAGATATCTTTTTTAAAATAGATAGCGTGCATGAGAGGATTCGAACCCCCGGCCTTCTGATCCGTAGTCAGACGCTCTATCCAGCTGAGCCACATGCACTTACCTTTGGAAACAGCAACTTATGACATACAAGCGCTGCAACGGTTGTTATTTTATCTCATGATGTGAGTTTTGTCAAGATGTTTATTGGAATTTTTTGTGTTTTTTATTACTATTTTTTTTACTATTCACAGCCGATTTTATTTAACGTCAAAGCAAGCATCATCACGTGACGATTTTGAGAAGAAGTACATATGGCTATTACTTATAGCAGAGATAAAAGATCTGGAAAAACTTATGCCTATGAAACCATTTATACATGGGATAAGGAGAAATAGCAGTCAAGGTCAAAGAATGCTCTAATTGGGCGTCTTGATGAAGAAACGGGCGAAATTGTGCCGACGGATGGCCGCGGCAGCTCTTTCTATTTTTATATTTAACTAAATGAAAGGGCCATCTGAACTGTTATGACCAGATGTTGCGGAAGGGATTTATATCTGAAAAGGGCTTGAGTTTTTGCCGGTTCTGTGCTATCCTACATATAGCAAACGACAGAATAATTTGTCGTTTACTATAAAATTTCATAAGCAATTGTTCGCCGCCGGGTGAGTGACAGCGCTGAGGTTCGTATCGTTAGGCCATAGAAGATACGAGATTTGGCGCTGTTATTATTTTGCGGCGGGATGTTGCCGGAAATGAAATGTTTGTATAAAGGGAGGATTCTATGTGTGCAAAGAGCGGCGGCACCAATGTGTTTAAGGATTTTTTAAAGTATGTGTCTTTCAATATTCTGGGGCAGTGTGCGTATTCCTGCTATACCCTGGCAGATACCTTCTTTGTGTCTTCCAGCCTGGGAACCAACGGCCTGGCGGCCTTAAATCTTGCCTTCCCGGTCTTTTGCTTCCTCAACGGCACAGGGCTGATGATCGGAATGGGAGGCGGCATCCGGTATTCTGTTTTGAGAAGCTGCGGACACCGTGACCGGGCGAACAGGGTTTTTACCAACGCGGTTTATATTTTGGCATGCTTTGCGGCCGCCTACACCTTGGCAGGGCTGTTTTTTTCCGGGCAGATCGTCAGGATTTTGGGAGCGGATGAGACCATTTTCCAGATGACCAATACCTATCTGCGGGTGATGCTTATGTTTTCTCCGGCATTTTTGCTGAACAATCTTCTTCAGTGCTTTGTGCGTAATGACGGGGCTCCTTCCCTGTCCATGGCCGCCATGATCACGGGAAGCCTTTCCAATGTGGCGCTGGACTATATTTTTATCTTTCCTATGGGGATGGGAATCCTGGGCGCCATCCTTGCCACCGGCATGGCTCCCCTGATCAGCATGGCGGTGCTGTCCGTCTATTTTATAAAGCGGAAAAACCAGTTTCATCTGGTCCGGTGCGCTCCTAAGGGGAAGCGGACGGCAGGGATTCTCTTAAACGGGATTCCATCCTTGGTCACAGAGGCGTCCTCGGGAATCGTGATGGTGGTCTTTAATTTTATCATCCTGGGGCTTTTGGGAAATGTGGGGGTGGCGGCCTATGGAGTGGTAGCGGCGATTTCCCTGGTGGCAGTGGCGATCTATACAGGCTTGTCCCAGGGAATCCAGCCGATTATCAGCAGCTGTTACGGAAAGGGCAGAAGGGGGGAGATCCAGCTTGTTTTAAAGTATGCGGCTGTCACCATGCTTGTTTTATCGGGAATTATTTACGGAGTTCTCCTTTTTGGAGCATCCCCCATTGTCCTGATGTTTAACAGTGAGCGGGACGGGCTTTTGCAGCAGATTGCGGTAATCGGGCTGAAGCTGTATTTTACGGCATGTCCGCTGATGGGAGGAAATATTGTGCTGTCCACTTATTTTTCCGCCACCGAGCACCCGGGGCCGGCCCAGGCCATTTCCCTGTTAAGAGGTTTTTTCATTTTGATACCAACGGCTTTTCTTTTCTCCATGCTTTTTGGCATGGTGGGCGTATGGTGCGCGTTTCCCTTTACGGAGCTTGTGACCGTGATTCTGGGGATGCTGCTTTATGCGGCTGAAAGCAAGAGGAACTAAAAATATACTAAGCCATAAGATTGTGATTGCTGCTCCGTGATTTTGGGCATATGGATAAAGTCTTTCATGTATTGGGGCAGGACTTAGGGCCATGGAGGAGTTGGGGAAGTTGGAAAAGGAACAGAAATATGTACCTGAAGGTGTGGCAAGCAATGAGATGTGTACGTTTTTGATTATTAATATTTCTTTGTTACAGCTGATTCCGGTGAATATGATTGCATATCGGAGCCAGTACGGGAGTGTGAATCCTGCAGCTATTGTGGGACCTGCGATTGTAGCTACGGCGGTGAGTACATTGGTGGCGGTGGTTTTTTGTAAATGTATTACCATCACCTTGAATTGTCAGACAACTATTAAAATGGTATTAGAAAAGAATGCATACGGAATGGAGAAAGATATGATATAATAAGATAAATTGTAATGGAGGTTTTTATATGTTTTCCATTCCACATACATTTGCTAGTGAAGATGAAAGTTGCATTACAATACCTGCTTTGAGAAGATTTGCAAAAGAAAAACGTAAAGAAGACTTGAAAACAACTGTTGACAGACCACAATTAATTAAAGATATAGAAAATTAAGCTAATCAATCTGAAGAAAATAAAGAAATAGTTCTTGACTGACTAGATCAGGTATTGATTGAAGGGATAAAGGACATTCAAATAAAATATCTGGAAGATAATATTTTTATTGATTTATTATTAAATGATACTTATGTAGAACGTATATTGTCTCCTGTTTTGGTGGATAATAACAACCATCATTTATATGGAAATTATACGGAGACTTTACGTCTTTATAGATATAAAATTGCGTCAGATAGTGAGCAGGGCAGGCGTATTATGCTTTATTTGGGAAAATTGATTTGTATTTATGATAAGAAAAAGAGGGACTTTTGTCGGTATCATATGGAATCAGATGTCCGGAATGCAATATGCTTATTAAAAGAGTGTCTTCTTCAACAGAAATACCTGAAGGAATATTTGAATGTTATGGTTGTAATGAAGAAATAGAAGCAACTCCTAAAGATATTGAAATTATGTATAGTTTAACCGATAATAGAATTTTTATAAATGGACAGCAGGTTGAAATTAATCTACCAGCCAGGGCTGTTGTCCATGAGGACTCTATGGAGAGCGTTTTCCTGGCAGGTGGTGTTAATGAATACTTATTTCAATTATCAGATGAGCAGTATCGGCATTTATTAGATATGTATATAAAAGTGGAGAATCATAAAGGAACTACTAAAAGTATCGGCGATACGCTTGAAGAACTGACTGAAAAATTATTTCAGTAGCTAATGCAGGGGGAAAAGGAGAATGTATAAAATTTGGAATTATTATTTCTAAAAAAGAGCCCAAGCACTTTTAAACAGTTAGCCATTAGCTATTATCTTATACACGGAATTGTTATTATTTCAATTTGCGGAAAAGAATTAAAAGAATTGTTTAAGACAAAAGGGAATTTGTTAGAATTAATAGAGAGAAAAGCGGCTGAAATTATGATGGATGCGACTACGGATTTGAAAGCGGCTGGTTTGTATAATATATAGAAATTTATTAGTTTCGGTTTCTATGTAAAAAATAGAGGTATGAAAGTGAGAATATATTTAGATAATTGTAGTTATAACCGGCCATATGATGACCAATCTCAAATGAGAATTTATTTAGAAACACAAGCAAAACTTCATATCCAGGATATGATAAGGAAAGGCGATTTAGAATTGGTGACATCTTATGTGTTGGACTATGAGAATGACAGAAACAGGTCATTACAGAAGAAAATGGCGATTGAGAGGTTTATAAGGGAATATTCAAGCGTTTATGTAAGTGACAGAAATAAAAACGAGATTAGAAAATATGCTGATGTGATTATGAAAACAGGGGTAAAAGAGAAAGACGCATATCATGTAGCCTGCGCTATTATAGCACAATGTAAATATTTCATTACTACAGATGACCGTTTGTTGAAATATTATTCGGAAGATATTTATTTGGTTACCCCAGGAGAATTTATCAGAAGAATGGAGGCAGATTTATGAATAATGCAGTAGAGATTTTGGATAAAGGCTTTGCGTGCCTTGTGGAAAATTTGGGAGTAGTGAATGCGGAGCATTTTATCGCTCTTATTAAAAGAGATAATTTCGATTATACAGTGTGGCAGAGAGAATATTTTGATAAGATGCAGCCAGGAGAGTTTGCGACAAATGCGGCTGCATATGCAGAGAGCCATCCATATATAGGAAAAGGGAAAATTTTGTGAATATCCTTATTAAGAACCAAAGTTGAAGAAAATATATGAGATAAAAGTAGAGGATTGTATCGAAAAGATGCGGATTCTCTATTTTTATTCTATAAACCTGATAGATCAGAAATTATGTTTATAATAAGAAACAAATAGAAATTGTCTTTAAATTTAAGGATGATATGGAAAATTTGCACGATATGGTAAAAATTTGGAATTTCGATAAAAAAGTGGCAGCAATTTACTTCATTAACTTGACACGAGCTGGGGAAGTAGCCTCCCCTACTCGATTCTGTATATGCCGGAAAACGGTATAGAAATGGAGGAATGTATGGAGAGACAGTGGTTATATGAGGAGATAGAGAGGCAGAGGGAGAGGCTGACTGCCATAGCGGATCATATTTTTGACCATCTGGAGTACGATGGGGAAGAGTATATAGCCTCAGCCCTTCTGGAAGGGTATCTGGAGGAGCAGGGATTTGCAGTGGAACGGGGGGCTGAACGGCTAGCCTACTGCCTTTCAGGCGGTTTATCAACAGGAGCAAAGCGGTGCGAGAATCGGCCTTTTGTGTGAGTATGACGTGCTGTAGGGGCTGGGCCACGGGTGCGGCCATCATCTGCAGGGATCATCGATCTGCGGGAAGAGCTCAGGAAAGAGTATCCGGAAAAGACCCAGTACCCCATTTCTACTGTTGAGGAGGTTCTGATTCCGGAAAAAATTCCGAAAGAATAGGAGCATCGATATCCAGCCATGACAACCGAGAGGTATTTTTTACAGGTATTTCGTCAGAAAAAGCATGTTCTTTTTCTTATATCCTGCTGTAAAATAAGACTAAAAAGAAAAAGAACAAGGAGAAGGAAAATGCTGTATCCAAGAGAAAATGAAGTGCGTATGGTCTCGGATTTGTCGGGAATCTGGGAGTTTAAGCTGGGAGACGAGAGAGAGCCGGGGGAGAGCTGCGGGGAGATTCTCTCTATGGAGCCGATCGCGGTTCCGGCCTCCTACAATGACCAGAAGGATGAACGGGCCTACCGGGAGCATTACGGCTGGGCCTATTACCGGAGAAGCTTTGCCGTACCCCGGTGCTGGCAGGGACAGCGGGTTGTCTTGCGGTTTGACGCGGTGACTCACAGGGCAAAAGTGTATCTGGACGGAAGGCTGGCAACGGAGCATCAGGGGGGATTTCTTCCCTTTGAACTGGATATTACAAAGCTGGTGCCTGCAGGAAGCCGGACGGAGCTGGTGGTGGCAGTGGACAACCGGGTCAGCCACAGCACCCTTCCGGTGGGAAATGAGGGAAATATCGCCTTTTTCGGTTCGGACAATCCGGGCGTGCCGTCCGTGGAGGCGGCGAAGGCATGGAGAAAGCCACGAAACCTGCCCAATTTTGACTTTTTCAATTATGCGGGGATTAACCGGCCGGTCCGTTTGTATACAACTCCTCAGACTTATATCCGGGATATCACGCTGGTGCCGGATATCTGCGGACCGGATGGAATTGTGAAGTATGAGATTGAGACCAGGGAAATATGTGCAGACGAGAAGGGGGGAGAACCGCGCAGAGATAATCCGGCCGTTCACGTGGATATTTTAGACGACAAAGGTAAGATTGTTGCCAGCGCAGACGGCGCTTCCGGCCAGGTGACGATTCCCAATGCAAGGCTCTGGTGGCCCTGGCCGGGAGAACCTTATCTGTATACGGTGGTTGTCACCTGCGGAGAGGACCGGTATGAGCAGCCCTTTGGCATCCGGACTGTCCGGGTGGAGGGAACAAAGTTTCTGATTAACGGAAAGCCTTTTTATTTTAAAGGCTTTGGGAAGCATGAGGACTCATCCTTCCACGGCAGGGGATTGGATCTCTGTTTGAATGTGAAGGACGTCAACCTGATTCACTGGTTCCATGCCAATTCCTTCCGCACCAGCCATTATCCCTATGCGGAGGAAATGTACGATTTGTGTGACCGGGAGGGAATCGTGGTGATTGATGAGACGCCTGCCGTGGGGATCACCGCGATTGACGGACAGGATCCTTACAAAACATTCCCCCTTCGGCAGCATCATGAGGCCGTGCTGCGGGATATGATCCGCCGTGACAAGAATCATCCCTGTGTCGTTATGTGGTCCATGGGGAATGAACCGGATACGGAGCATTTCCCCGAGTCCGCCTATGAGTACTGGCGTTCTCTGTATGAATTGGCCCATCAATCAGACCCGGCGGACCGGCCTGTGACCTTTGTCTGCAACCAGAATCATTATGAGCGGGATCTGGTGACACGCACCATGGATGTGGTGTGTTTAAACCGCTATTATGGCTGGTACAACCTGTCCGGGGATCTGGACGGCGCCTGCTATGCCCTGAATCAGGAGCTGGATTTTTGGGAAAAACAGCAGAAGCCGGTGATGTTTACCGAATACGGGGCAGACACGATTGCCGGAATCCATGAGTGTGTGGCGGAGATGTTCAGTGAGGAATTTCAGGTGGAGTTCTATGAGCGTCAGAATGCAGAATTTGACAAGAGAAGCTTTTTTATCGGGGAGCATGTGTGGAATTTTGCGGATTTTGCCACGATTCAGGGCTGCATGCGGGCGGACGGCAATAAGAAGGGTCTTCTGACCAGGGACCGACGGCCGAAGATGGCGGCTCATTATTTCCGGAAGCGGTGGAGCCGGCTGCCGGATTTTAAGGACAGTTAAGAAAATATATGAGTTTTTGTTAATATTGATTCTGTAAAATTATAGTGATTACAGGCATCCGTTTCATTTTATGAGGACGGATGCCATCTTTTTTAAAGCTTTATTGCATTTCCTGTAAAGGGATGATTTTTTTCAAATTCAGAAGCTTCATAGCTGATTTCTTCAGGAGATTTTTTGTCAAAAAAATCCCTCTGCCATTTAGTATAGTCAAACTTTTCACGAATAATAATGGAAATAAACTGTTCAGCTTCAACAAATAGGATACCATGAATTCACGAAATTGCTTAGGAACTGTCTCAAAATAACTTACCATTAGTCCGCAGGATTTTTCTTCGAGAACACTGCTCAAAAATCAGGCGCATAGCGGGCTATGTAACTGATTTTTGAGCAGTGTTCTCGGAGAAAAAGACAAGGAATATGGTAAGTTATTTCGAGACAGTTCCTTACTCACTTTTCCCCATCCGCGTCTGCATAAAATCCCTGGGGGACATCCCTTCCACCTTTTTAAACACCTTGCTGAAATAAAAAGCGCTCTCAAATCCCAGCCGGTCCGCCACCTCATAGATTTTCAGCCCCTCCTCCAAAAGCAGGGATTTGGCCAGGGCGATTTTTCTCTGGGTGATGTACTCGGAAAAGCCAATGCCGCAGTTTTTCTTGAAAAGGGCGCTTAGATAGTTGGGGCTTAATCCGAATACGGCGGCCACCTCATTTAAGGTCAGCCGGTCCTCGATATGGCTGTTGATATATTTTTGCACACTGGCAGCCACATGGTCCTTGTAGGTTTTGCGCTTGTTTTTCAGCACGTGGCAGAGACCGTCCCGCAGGGTATACAGCCATTTGGCGATCTGCAGCACGTCCTCCTGTTTGTAGAGGGAGCGATACCCTTCCGGGTAGGCAAGGAAGATCTCCTGAAGGGTGTCCTCTCCGTCCGGAAGGAGAGACAGGGCCAGGTAAAGGATGTTGCAGGTGCCGTCCATGGCCTGAAGGAACCGGTTGGGATAGGTGAGGAACAAATCAGCGATCTCTGTCAGGGTTTGGTAAAGAATCTCTGTGTCAAACTCCTCAAAAGCCTGGGTCAGGGCATTTTTGAACAGGGTGATGTTAAATGCGTTCCGGCAGGAATCCTCCCCGGAGCGGGAGAAGAAGACTACCGGATTTTCACGGGCGGCAAGATTGAAAGCCTGGCGGGCTTCCTGGTAGGAGATGCTGATTTTTAAGGGGTCGTCCACCAGATTCCCGATTCCCACGGAGAGCCAGACATTAAAATAGTTATGGACCATGGAACAGGTGTTTTCCCAGGCATCTCGGATATTGCCGGGCTTCATGGAGGCAGCCGTGGGGAAGCGGTAAATGACGGCAAAGTGAATTTTGTCTAAGGAGATCACATGGCAGGACACGTTTTTTCCCAAAATCTCCCGGATCATCTGCAGGCTGCTGGAGTAGAGGTTCATCTGCTTGGCCAGGTCCATCTGTCGGGCAATATCGCTGTGAATTTCTCCGTGGGAAGCCAGATAGCATCCATCGGAAAAATCAAGGTGAAGATCCCGCGCCTGAATATCAAATTGCTCCCGGCTGTCAAAAAGGTTGTGCAAAAGACGCATGAAAAATTTGTCATAATAGCTCTGGAGCATAGGGCGTCCTGCGGTCTGCCTGTAGGCGTTGCTGGCTTTCAGCTCCTCTAAGCGTGTCAGCGCCCGGCGGACCGAGGCGCTTAAGGATTCTTCGTCCAGTTCCAGTTTGATCAGATAGTCCGTTACCTGGTAGGTCAGGGCTTCCTTGATCAGCGGAAATTCCTCATAGCTGGTGAGAATGATAAACAGGGGGAGGGAGCCCATTTCTTCCCTGCAGGTCCGGGCAAGCACAAGGCCGTCCATAATCGGCATTTTGATGTCCGTGATCACCAGCTCCGGCGAGTATTCCCGGATCATTTCAAGGGCCGACTGGCCATTCATGGCAGTGCCGCATATTTCGATGCCGAAGTCTTCCCATCGGATCATGGACTTGATACCGATCAATACTAATGGTTCGTCATCTGCAATCAATAGTTTTATCATGGTTTTTCCCCCTTGTTTTCCACTTGTTTTTCGTCCTGACTTTTCCGGGGTGTTGTCTCCGGAACATCGGTGAACAGCCCTGGGCCTTCTACGTCTTTTGAAGATCCGTCTTTTGGGGATCCTCGTGGAAAAAGCGGCAGGGCAGTGTGATGGTCATGGTGGTGTACTCACCCGGGCTGCTTTTGATGCGGATGCCGTATTCCTCCCCAAAATCGTACTGGATCCTCTGATGGACATTGCTGATGCCCACATGGCGGAAGAAATCTGCCTTGGAGCTTAAGTCTCCTTTCAACACCTTTTCTATGGTTTCCTCACTCATCCCCACCCCGTTATCCGTGACGGAAATCTGCAAAAGCCTTTCCGATGCTTCCGGGGAGAGGATCTCTGCCTGAATAAGAACTTTTCCTGCGCAGCCCTTGGGCTCGATCCCGTGGAACATGGCGTTTTCAATAATGGGCTGCAAAGTAAAGCGGTGAATCAGACATTGGTACAGTGCCGGCTCCTTTACCTGGCACTCCAGGGTGATATTGCCCCCGTAGCGGTATTTCTGAATCAGAAAATAGTCCTTTACCAGGGCCAGCTCCTCCTCCAGGGTAATATGGGCGGACGTACCCTTGGATACGTTTTTCATCAGGCGGGCCAGGGCGGTGGTCATCTCGGCAATGCCGGTGGCATTCTGGATGGTTGCCATCCATTTGATGGAATTTAAGGTATTATAGAGGAAATGGGGATTGATCTGGCTTTGGAGAATCTGGTATTCCAGATCCTTTTTCTGTTTTTCGTCCTCCACCTTCTTCTCCATCAGTGTGACCACGTTTTCTGACATGCGGTTGATTCCGCACCCGATCCGTCCTAACTCGTCCTGCCATTCAATTGAAGGTTCCCGGGAAAAATCTCCCTGGGAGATAGCGGTGATCTTATCTAAAATCTTCTGTACCGGGCGGTTGATGATCCGGTTCAGAAGAATATAGAGGGCGGCTCCGATCAGGCAGACCGTAAGGGCGATGCCGGCCAAAAGGGCAAGATAGGTATGGCTCTGGGCCTGATATGCCTTTTCTGACAGAATCAGGGAAACGGACCACCCCTCCTGGCCAAGGGGGCAGGTGATCATGGTTCGGCGCTGACGGTCCCCGGTCTCGATTCTGTTTGCCATGGTTTTTTCGTTAAAGGCATGTCCTTTTATATTGGAGAGAATCCGGTATTCAGGGGAGCGTATCTCCTGCAGGCGGTTGTCTCTCAGCCGGTAGGAGTGACTGCCTAAGTGAATGTAAAGCCAGGAGTCGGATTCTAAGGGAAAGGTCCTTAAAAAATCCAGAAATATATTTTGAGAAACCGACAGATAGCTCCAGCCAACCATCTTTGAGCCGTAGGGGCTCTGAATGGGGCGGATCACCGGAAGAATCAGGCTGCTGCCGGCAGGAACAAGAGGATCCTCCATCAGGCCTGCCCACTGATACTGATCGCTTTCCAGGGCGTCTGTGAAAAATTCCTCCTGGCAGAGCCGGTCAATATCTCCGGCCGTACCCGCGGCGGCGGTGTCGGAAATCTGTAAATAACAGCGGCCTCTGCCCGGACTGATGATCACCCGTGTCAGATACTCCTGGGCATAGGTGTTGTGGTATTCCTCCTTGAGGCGGTCATAGGCATTGAGCGCGGTGATCCGCAGGCCGGAATCCGCCGAGGAGATGGAGGGCATGCGGTCCTGGTCCTGAAAGGCCTCCAGATATCTGGCAATATCCATATTGGAGCAGCACCACTGATGAAAGCTTAAAATATTTTCCATGGCGGAGGAGACATTGCCGGAAAATACCTGCAGGCTGTATTCTGCAGACTGAAGCTGGTTTTGCCTTAAAAAAGCCTGAAACAGGGAAAAGCATACGGATACGGTCAGGGTGGTGAGCGCAGCCGTGACTATGGCAGTGGTGAAAAGGATTTTGCTGCGGATGGTTTTGGGCATGAAAAAATCTCCTTTGGGACAGGTGTCTTTCTGTCTATTAATCATATGCGCTTGCTCCTGTTTTGTCAAATGAATACAATCGTTAAAAATTACCGGTTACAAGTAAAAATTACATCTTTTCCCTGATGTTTCGTGATTGTTGTTGGGAAATAAGAAAAAATGGAAGTATTTTTGGTAAAAAATCCATTCAGAAATCAAGAGAGGCCTTTTATAATGGTCCTATGATTAAAAAATGCACAAGGAACGGTGCGGGCGAGGAGGAAAAGATATGAAGAAAAAACGTTTGGCAAGTCTTTTGACGGTGGCAGCCATGGCGGGAAGCCTGGCGGCCTGCGGCGGAAACAGCGGTGGAAACAACGGGGGCGGCGCTGCTGGCGGAGCCGGCGGGGCTGCACAAGGTGCAGATGGCGGAGCCACAACGGCGGCGGAAACCGTGGTGGCCGCAGAAGGGCAGACCGTCCTCAAGTGGTCTATCTGGGATAAGGATCTGACCCTCTATTATAAGCCGCTGATCGAGGAGTTTGAGAAGCAGAATCCGGATTTGAAGATTGAGATGGTGGATCTGGGAAGTTCTGATTATCAGACCGTGCTGGGGACCCAGCTGACCGGCTCCGGCTCTGACTTTGATATTGTCACCATCAAGGATGTACCTGGCTATACCACATTGGTAAACAAGGGCGTCCTGGAGCCGTTAGATGAGTTTATCGCCGGGGACGGAGTGGATCTGGGGGCTTACAAGGGATTGACAGATCAGATTCTGGTGGACGGCAAGCTGTATGAGCTGCCCTTTAGAAGTGATTTCTGGGTGCTGTATTACAATAAGGATGTTTTTGACGCGGCAGGTGTGGCTTATCCCACCAATGACATGACCTTTGAGGATTATGATGCACTGGCCAGGCAGCTTACCGTGGACACCCCCGGACAGGAAGTTTACGGGGCTCATTATCACACCTGGAGAAGCGCGGTGCAGCTCTTCGGCATTCTGGACGGAAAGAACACCATTTTAGACGGCAGCTATGATTTCTTAAAGCCTTACTATGAGCTGGTGTTGGCCGAGCAGGAGGACGGGGTGTGTCAGGATTATGCTACCTTAAAGACTTCCAACCTTCATTATTCAGGGGCCTTTTCCCAGGGGAACGTGGCCATGATGAATATGGGAACCTGGTTTTTGTCCACCCTGGCGGAGAAGATCAAATCCGGGGAATATACGGACTGCACCAACTGGGGCATTGTGAAATATCCTCATGCCGATGGCGTGGAGCCTGGTTCCACACTGGCTACCATCACGGCGCTGTCCATTCCGGCCAACGCGCCTCACAAAGAGGATGCCTGGAAATTCGTGAAGTTCGTCTGCGGCGAGGAGGGAGCAGAGATTCTGGCCTCTACCGGCAACATTCCGGCCCTGATGACGGATGATATTGCGGGGATGATCTCTGCCATGGAAGGCTTTCCGGAGGACGAGAGCAGCAAGGAGGCCCTGCAGACAGCCAATCTGTACCTGGAAATGCCGGTGAGCAACAAGAGTTCGGAGATTGAGATTGTGTTAAATGAGGCTCACGATAATATCATGACCGGAAACTCCACCATTGATGAGGGGATTGCGGACATGAATGAGAAGGTGAGCGCGGTTCTGGCTCAGTAAAAAGGATTGCCCGAAAGAAGGCAGGGGTCGAGAGACGCCTGCCTTCTTAAAAGAAATCGGGCAGCGGTGAGGGGAGAGGCAATTGACATTGGTACGGAACCGTTTAGAAATAGATATGGAAAAGAAATTTGGCAAAACAATATAAAAAGAATCCGGCCGGATGCCAGGGATGAGGATACCCCGGAGAATCTGCAAAATCTGCTGCAAAGCGCAGACAGGTAAAGCATGAGAAATATAGCACGGGAGCTGAAGAGTGAGAAATAAGCCCGGCGAATCAGATAGGGGAAAATCGGGCATGGGTGAGTGAGATATGGGCAAATGGCGGAAGAAAGGCAGGTATTATGGGAAACACAAAGACAATCGACCCTGCTGTGGTGCAGAAAAAGCTGCAGGTGTTAGAGCCGCGTCTGGCGGAGCTTTTGCGGCAGGCGGAAGCGGAGACGGATCCAAAGAAAAAGCTGAGGCTGGGAAAGCAGGCAGACCGGACGCGGGACAAAATACGTCAGGCAAAGACCGGCGAGCGGTTCAGCCGTCAGATGAAGCGGGATATGGTGGCGTATTCCTTCATTGCTCCCAACTTTATCGGATTTGCAGTCTTTACCTTAGGGCCGGTGATTTTTGCGTTTGTGCTGGCATTCTTAAGATGGGACGGCAACAATCCCATGGAGTTTGCCGGTCTGGGGAATTTTGCCCTGATGTTTGGAAACAAGCGTTTTCTGGCAGCTCTGCGCAATACGGTGGTATACTGTATCGCTACCGTGCCACTGACTTTGGCGGCGGCCCTGACGCTCGCGGTGCTGTTAAACCAGAAGATCAAGGGCAGGAACTTTTTCAGGACGGTCAGTTTTTTCCCTTATGTGGCGTCTCTGGTGGCAGTGGCGGCGGTCTGGAACATGCTGTTCTCTCCGGCCAAAAGCGGTCCTGTGAACATGATTCTTTATAATCTGGGGGTGGCGGCCAAAAGCCTGCCCAAGTGGTCTGCTGACAAGAACTGGGTAATGTTTACGGTGGTCCTGTTTTCCGTGTGGAAGAACATGGGGTATTATATGGTGATCTACCTGGCAGGGCTTCAGGGAATCAACGGGGAGCTCTACGAGGCCTGTGGGCTGGACGGGGCCAACACCTGGCAGCGGTTCTGGTACATCACGCTGCCTCAGCTTCGGCCTACCACCTTCTTCGTGACCATAATGCTGACCATCAACTGCTTCAAGGTCTATGACATTGTGTACATGCTGGCCGGCGGCAATACGGGAGTGTTGAACGAATCTGCTATTGTGCTGGTATATCACATCTACGAAGAAGCATTCCGCAACTGGAACCTGGGTTATGCAAGCGCCTGTGCCATGGTGCTGTTTTTGATGGTGTTAGCCATTACCCTGGTACAATTCCGCGGGGAAAAGAAATATGCCAATTAGGGAGGAGCCGTAAATGAAGATTAAGAATACGAAAACAAGAACCTTGTGGGTGATTCTCTATGTGGTATTGATTGCCCTGGCTCTGGTGATGCTGGTGCCCTTTGTGTGGATGCTGTCTGCGTCCTTTAAGCTGGATAAGGATGTGTTTATCTTTCCGATTCAGTGGATCCCCAAAAATCCCCGGTGGCAGAATTATGTGGACATCTGGAGCCGGATTCCGCTGATGACCTTTGTGCTGAATACGGTGAAGCTGACGTTGATTGTGACTTTTCTGCAGCTTTTGACCAGCAGCTTTGCGGCTTATGCTTTTGCCAAGCTGGATTTTAAAGGGAAGGATCTGTTGTTTCTGGCTTATATTGCCACCATTGCGGTGCCTTGGCAGGTTTACATGGTGCCTCAGTTTATGATGATGCGGTCCATGGGGCTGGCGGATACGCACCTGGCGATTATCTTTCTGCAGGCTTTCTCGGCTTTCGGGGTGTTTATGATGAAGCAGTTCTATGAGGGGATTCCCACGGAGCTGTGCGAGGCAGCCAGGATTGACGGGATGACGGAGTATCAGATCTGGTATAAAATTATGCTTCCGCTGTCGAAGCCGTCTTTGTCTACGTTGACAATCTTTACTTTTGTGAACACGTGGAATGATTTTCTTGGTCCGTTGATTTATCTGACTACGGAGTCTAAGAAGACGCTGCAGCTTGGGCTTAGGATGTTTATCAGCCAGTTCGGGTCGGAGTATGGGCTGATTATGGCGGCTTCGGTGTTGAGCCTGATTCCGGTGCTGATTGTGTTTTTGTCGCTGCAGAAGTATTTTGTGGAAGGTGTGGCGGCTTCGGGGGTGAAGGGATAAAGGGGATGTTTTGCCGGGTCTGAAGCGGGGGAGGGCTTTGGATCCGGTGATTTTTTGGGAGGTTATGCAAAAGGGTCGCAGAGAGGGGACGCAGCCTTGGGGAGGGGAGTCGGGAGTGTCAGGGGATGAGGACAGGGGCCGGCTCCGGGTTTCGGAACGGCTGCTGTTTGTTGGCTGGGGGTGGGATTGGGATAATTGATTTTTTGAATTGGGTGATGATGTGATGGAAAGGAGGTTAAGGAGATTTATGAGCTGGATTGGGAAAGAGGAATTGATGGGGAAGCGGGGGATTTTGGAGGGGGAGGTGAAGGTGGCGCTGGATCGGGCGGCGGAGCTGGTGGCCGGGAATCTTAAGGAGTTTACGGGGCGTTTTCCTAAGGCTTACAGTGAGAACGGATTTTATGCGGCTACGGAGAATGTGGACTGGACTACCGGGTTCTGGACGGGGGAGGTGTGGCTGGCTTATGAGCATACGGGGAGAAGGGAGCTTTTGGAGGCGGGGAAGGTGCAGATGGACAGCTTTCTGGAGCGGATTGAGCAAAAGAGGGATGTGGAGACCCATGATCTGGGGTTTTTGTATTCGCCTTCCTGTGTGGCGGGATATAAGCTGACGGGAAGCCCGGTGGGACGCAAGGCGGCTTTGATGGCGGCGAAGGAGCTGACGGGACGGTTTCATGAGAAGGGGGAGTTTATTCAGGCGTGGGGGCCTTTGGGGGCGCCGGATAATTATCGGCTGATTATTGACTGTCTTTTGAATCTTCCCTTGCTTTACTGGGCGGCTGGGGAGACGGGGGAGGAGCGGTACCGGCAGGTGGCGGAGAGGCATATTCACACGGCGCTTTCTCTGGTGATCCGGGAGGATTTTTCCACCTGGCATACTTTTTTCTTTGACCGGGAGACCGGGGCGCCGGATCATGGGGCTACCTGTCAGGGATATCGGGACGGGTCGGCCTGGGCCAGAGGCCAGGCATGGGGAGTGTATGGGACGGCTATTGGCTACCGGTATACGAGGAGACAGGAGTATATTCCACTGTTTGAGGGGGTGACGGATTATTTTCTGAGCCATCTGCCAAAGGACCTGGTGCCTTTTTGGGATCTGGAGTTTGGGGATGGGGACGAACAGCCTAAAGATTCTTCCTCGGCGGCTATTGCGGCCTGTGGGATGCTGGAGATGGCTAAATATCTGGAGGGAGAGCGGGGGGAATATTACCGGGGGATGGCCGGGCGATTGGTGAAGGCCCTAACGGAGCATTGTGCGGTGAAGGATCCGGCGATGTCCAACGGGCTGCTGCTTCATAGTACCTATTCCAATCATTCGCCTTATAATACATGCAATCATTATGGGGTGGATGAGTGCAATATCTGGGGGGATTATTTTTATATGGAGGCTTTGACCCGATTGTATAAGGAGTGGCAAGTGTACTGGTAAAGGCGGCAGACAGGAAATGTTTTGCAAGGAAAGGGTCAGATTGGCAGGCGTGCAGGGGACGCTGGCAGCAGGTAATGGATTTATTGAAATTTGGATAATGCTGTGGTAAGTGTGGCAGCAGGGCAGGAAGGGAGAGAAATGACGAAGCAGGAGTTTTTTGCCAGAGGAAAGGAATGTTTTTTTGTGGGTGATCCGGCAGAGGCGGCAGAGTATTGCCGGAAGCACTGGCCGGAGGAGTGTGAACGTATCATTGGGACGGCGTCCGCAGTGTGCAGAAACGAGTTCTTGTTTGATCTGCCTCACGATCTGGAGCAGACCTGGGAGCCGGTCTGTTTTGGGCCGGAGGGGCCGGTGGACTGGGAGTACCGCCCGGACAGTGACCCGGAGTTCACCTACCAGTTTAACCGGCACCGGTTTTTTATCTGTTTGGGCCAGGCGTACTGGCTGACAAAAGACGAGATTTATGTGCGCCATTTTCTGCGGCTTCTGACAGACTGGATGGAGCGGATGAGGCGGACGCCGGAGACGGAAAAGACGGGCTGGCGGATTTTGGAGGCGGGATTTCGGGGGGAGTACTGGACAAAGGCGATCCGGTATTTTGCGGACAGCCCCCTGCTGACGGATGCGGTGGTGGACAAATTTTATCACTGCCTCATAGAACATGCGGAGTACATTATAGAAATGCATTCTCCTTATCGGTATATCAGCAACTGGGGAGTGCTGGAAAACCATGGCCTGTTTGAGATTGGGATTGCCATGCCGGACGAGGAGAGGCGGAACCGGTATACCTCCATTGCCATGGAGCATCTGGGGATCCAGGCAAAAATGCAGATTTTGGGGGACGGGGTGCAGTGGGAGCAGTCGCCCATGTACCACAACGAGGTGTTCCACTGTTTTGAGGATGTGCTGATTCTGGCAGGGCGCAACGGGATTTCGGTTCCGGAGCCGTTTCTTCAGGCGGTAAGGAAGATGGCCTATGTCAATCTGGCATGGCAGAAGCCGGATGGCCGGGAATTTATGACAGGTGACAGTGATGATATGGATATCCGGGATTATCTGGGGGTGGCTGCCTGGATGTTTCAGGATCCGGTGATGAAGGCAGGAGGGCGGCCGGTGCTGGACTATGAGAGTGTCTGGGATATCGGGGCGGCCGGTGCAGAGGAGTATGAATCTATGGAGGCGGTGAAGCCGAATTTTCTGTCAGCCGCCCTGGAGGATTCCGGTCATTATTATCTGCGAGGCAGTTGGGAGAAGGATGCCAATGTGCTTCATTTTCACTGCGGGACTATGGGAGCCGGCCACGGCCATTCAGACAAGCTGCATGTGGATCTGGTGGTTCGGGGCGAGGATGTGCTGACGGATTCGGGGCGTTTTACCTATGCGGTGGATAAAGGGAGGTTCGATTTTAAAAACCCGGACGCCCACAATACCATCACGGTGGACGGGAAATTTTTTACGGTCTGCAAGGATTCCTGGGAGTGCAGCAAGCTTTGCCAGCCGGTGAAGCAGCCCCATCGGTTTACGGACCGGTATGATTTTGTCCAGGGCGGACATCTGGGATATATGGACAGGACGGGCGGAGTCTTTGTGAACCGAAAGATTCTCTGGATCAAGCCGGATCTGTATGTAGTGACGGACGAGATGTACAGCGGAGATTCCCACAGCTATGAGCAGTATTGGAATTTCAGTGAGAGAGGGCAGGCGGATTTAAGCGGGTCTCATTCGACGGCGATGTCCGGGTGCATGGGGCAGACGGCGGATTTTACCGGGGAGAAGGCCCGGGCCAGATTTTTCTTCCTGACGCCGGAATCGGCGGCAGAGCTGCTTCCGGGAAAAATTGCCCGCCATTATAACCAACAAAAAGCCCGCAAAAAAATCCGGGTGAGGATAGAGGGCCACGGTTTCACCTCCCTTCTGACGGTGATCCAGACAGGAGAGGCCGGTAAAATGCCGGAGTGCCGGGCCGAGCGGATTCCGGTAAAATCTGCTTTGAAGGGAATCGAATATCCTTTCTCCATGGCCGAAGGATTAAAACTTACGGTGGAGAAAAAGCAATATGTGGTTATTTTTTGCCACCAGGAGGTGAATTCCCCTACGGATCTGGTGGAGGCAGACGGATGCCTGGGGTATGGAAATGTGATTGTGTTTGACAAGAATGAGACGGATAAGGCGGGGACAGTGTTGTGCTGGTGACATATTGCCGCTGATATATGTCGTTTACAGGAAAAGGGCAAAAAGCATGCGAGGGTGTTTTTTGTCCTTTTTTATATCCGCGGGCCAAATGGCCTGCCGGCATGTTCTCACTATTTTAGGAAAAAAAACCAATTATTTGCAGAAATATTGTCATTGTTCCGGGACGGTTTCCAGGCGTATGGCAGATAAGTATGTTTTTGCGTATAAATATGGGAGTTATCAGGGGGAAAACTGCATATAATACATAAATAAAGGGGGGATAAAAAATCCTGTCGGTTTTCTAAACATTTTAGAAACTCTATTGTACTCTTTTTTAGAGTGTGATATAATCCGTGAAAAGTTATTTGAGAGAAAGAAAGGCGAAGTCAAGTGAAAAACCTGTTAAAAAAGTACGGACACATCTGGGCTATGGGTTATGGATTTATCTATCTTCCCTGGTTTTTATATTTAGAGCGGACGGTTGTGCGGGATTACACGGTGATGCATGTAAAATTGGATGACTTTATACCATTTAATGAGTATTTTGTGATCCCTTACCTGCTGTGGTTTTTGTATGTGGCAGGCGCTGTGGGGTATTTCTTTTTTGTGAGCAGGCAGGAATATTACCGCCTGTGTACGTTTTTGTTTACCGGGATGACCGTCAGCCTTTTGATCTGTACATTTTTTCCAAACGGGACGGATCTGAGAGTGCCGGTGGATTCCGGGAAAAACTTCTGCAGTTTTCTGGTTTCTCTGGTTCATGCGGCGGATACTTCTACGAATGTGTTTCCCAGTATCCATGTGTATAATTCCATAGGGGTTCACGCGGCAGTCATGAAGAGCGCCATGCTGCAGGGAAGGACGGGTGTGCGGAGATTTTCCTTTCTGCTTATGGGGGCGATCTGCCTTTCCACCATGTTTTTGAAGCAGCATTCGGCCATGGACGTTATGGGGGCCGTGATATTGGCATATATTGTGTATCCCTTTGTTTACGGAGAAAATTATGCGAGAAACAGGAGGTTTGTGCAGCGGAAAGTATTAGGATAATAGTTTATATAAATTTTCTTAGGCATTTGACAAATTTTATGGTATAATAGGAACACTTAGCGAGGTATTTCACGAGCTTAGTGTGAGTAATACCTGTCCACTTAGTGAACCGGAACCGCAGGTGAACGGTGAGGTTAGTGGACACGGTATAATAGGAACACTTAGCGAGGTATTTCACGAGCTTAGTGCGAGTAATACCTGTCCACTTAGCGAACCGGAACCGCAGGTGAACGGTGAGGTTAGTGGACATGGTATAATAGGAACACTTAGCAGGAGATTCCACAGGCCCTGCGCGGGCTATACCTGTCTGTTTGGCAGGCAGGGGGGAGGTTTTCTGCAGATTCGTGGATATTGTATACCTTCCGGGCATCCCGTAATGCATGCCCCTGACGGTGTATGCCGGTTTGGAGGGCATGCATTATGGGATGCCCGAGAGAGGGTATGTTTCAGCAGTAATGTGTTTTGGAGGTTTTTGTGTACTATTTTATCGTGAATCCAAATGCCAATCGGGGTCATGGAGGAAAAGTATGGAAAAGGCTGGAACACCGGCTGCAGCGTTTTGGGGTTGAGTATGAAGTTATGATGACCCGGGCGCCAGGTGACGCTGCGATGTTCGCCAGCCATCTGGCAGGCAGGAACGGGGAAACCTGTGTTGTGGTGGCGGTAGGAGGGGACGGGACGGTAAATGAAGTGTTAAATGGGCTGTCTTTTGGAGAATCGATTGTATTTGCCCATGTTCCTGTCGGTTCAGGCAACGATTTTGCAAAGAGTCTGAGGCTGCCCCGCAGCCCCGGGCGGTGCCTGAAAAGGATTCTGAATTCCTGCCATCAGAGATGCCTGGATTACGGCGTGCTGTCCTATGAGAACGGTTCTCCGGTCCACCGCCGGTTTGCGGTCAGCAGCGGACTGGGATTTGACGCGGCAGTCTGCCATGACCTTTTAAATATACGCAGCAGAAACCGGGAGTGTTACGGCAAAAGAAGGCTGCTGCCGGAGAATTTTGTCTATGTCCTTTTAGGGGCCCGCCAATGGTTGCGGGCAGTGCCGGTAAAGGGATTTCTGCTGCTGGACGGTAGCAGGAAAGTGGAATTTAACCACATATATTTTATATCTGCCCATATACACCCATATGAGGGGGGAGGTTTCCGCTTCGCTCCCAAAGCAGACGGGAGCGATGGGCTTTTGGAGGTGTGCGTGGTGCATAATTCCTCCAAGTTGGGGCTTATCCCCGTATTCTGGGATGCCCTTTTGGGTAAATCAGCACATCACAAAGGGGTGCGGTTTTACGAATGCCGGGAGGTTCAGGTCCATGTGGAGAAGCCTGTTCCGGTCCATGCGGACGGGGAGGACTGTTATTGCCAGACAGATATCCACCTGAGATGTATCGAGAAGTCCATCCGGATGATCGTATAAAATGAAATCAGTAAGGAGAACAGAAGTTATGAGGATCGGACAAGGTTATGATGTCCACCGTCTGGAGGAAGGCAGGAAGCTGGTTTTAGGCGGCGTTGACATCCCTTATGAGCGCGGCCTTTTGGGGCATTCGGATGCGGATGTGCTGGTACACGCGGTCATGGACGCGCTTTTAGGGGCGGCGGCCCTGGGGGATATCGGGCAGCATTTTCCCGATACGGACCCGCGGTATAAAGGAATTTCCAGTATCGCCCTGCTTGAGAAGGTGGGGAGCCTTCTGCGGGAGCGGGATTATATGGTAGGGAATATTGATGCTACCGTAATTGCCCAGAAGCCGAAACTGGCAGAATACCGGCCTTTGATGGAAGAAAATATTGCCGGGGCCCTCCGTTTGGAGAAAGGCCGGGTCAGCGTGAAAGCGACCACGGAGGAAGGACTTGGCTTTACCGGAAGCGGAGATGGCATTGCTGCCCAGGCAGTGGCTCTTCTTGAGGAAAAGAAGGGAAAGGCAGAAGGCCAGGAGGGTTAAAGGGAAAAAGGAGAGTATTTGACATGAAAATATTTAACACATTAACCAGGAGAAAAGAGGAGTTTGTTCCCCTGGAGCCGGGGAAGGTCAAGATGTATGTATGCGGCCCCACAGTCTATAATTTTATTCACATTGGCAACGCGCGGCCGATGATCGTTTTTGACACGGTGCGGAGATATTTTGAGTATAAAGGCTATGAAGTCAACTATGTGTCCAATTTTACGGACGTGGATGATAAGATCATCAAAAAGGCCATAGAAGAGGGCGTGGATTCAGAGGTGATCTCCAGCCGCTATATTGAGGAATGCAAGAAGGACATGGAAGGCTTGAATGTAAAACCGGCCACAACCCACCCTCAGGCCACACAGGAGATCGATGGAATGCTGGAGATGATCCGAGTCCTGATTGAAAAAGGGCATGCGTATCCGGCACAGGACGGGACCGTGTATTTCCGGACAGCTTCCTTTAAGGATTACGGCAAATTGTCCCACAAGAATCTGGATGAGCTTCAGTCCGGATTTCGGGAGATCAAAGTAACCGGCGAGGAGGGGAAAGAGGATCCTTCCGATTTTGTGCTGTGGAAGCCCAAAAAGGAAGGGGAGCCTTACTGGGATTCTCCCTGGTGCCAGGGACGCCCGGGATGGCATATAGAGTGTTCGGTCATGGCAAAAAAGTATTTGGGGGATCAGATTGATATCCATGCAGGCGGCGAAGACCTTGTGTTCCCTCACCATGAGAATGAGATCGCCCAGTCGGAAGCAGCGAACGGGAAGCCTTTTGCCACCTACTGGATGCACAACGCATTTTTGAATATTGACAGCAACGGGCATATCCAGAAAATGTCCAAATCTTTGGGGAATTTCTTTACGGTAAGGGAAATCAGCGAAAAATATGACCTGCAGGTCCTCCGGTTCTTCATGTTGAGCGCCCATTACCGCAGTCCCTTAAATTTCAGCGCAGAGCTTATAGAGGCCTCTAAAAACGGGCTGGAGCGTATACTAACCGCCGTGGAAAGGCTGCGGGATGCTGGGAAGAGCGCGGGAGAACGGACGGAGGGAGACGGCGGGGCTACGAGTGAAGAGCAGGCCCGCATGGCGGAGGCACAGGAGTTTGCCGTAAAGTATGAGGCCGCTATGGAAGATGATTTTAATACCGCGGATGCAATCGCTGCCGTATTTGAACTCGTGAAGCTCTGCAATTCTACGGTATCTTCTGACAGCAGCTTAGCTTACATTGATTTTATGAAGAAGCTTTTAGAAAAGCTGTGTGACGTGCTGGGCATTATTACGGAGCGCAAGGCCCAGATCCTTGACAGCGAGATTGAGGCTATGATCCAGGCCCGGCAGCAGGCCCGCAAGGCGAAGAATTTTGCACTGGCAGACGAGATCCGCGGAAAGCTTCTGGATATGGGAATCATATTGGAAGATACCAGAGAGGGTGTTAAATGGAAGAAAGCATGATCCGTAAGGCATTGTGCCTGACGGATGTGGATACGGGAAGCTATTCTCCCCTGGCCCTTGCCTATATCGGGGATGCGGTATACGAGGTGCTGATCCGCGCCAGAGTGATGAACCAGGGCAATATGCAGGTCAGCAAGATGCATAAAAGAAGCGCGGCGCTGGTGAAGGCCCCGACCCAGGCGGCGATCATAAAGCTGCTTATGGAGGAGCTTTCCCAGGAAGAGACCGCCGTTTATAAGCGGGGCAGGAATGCCAGATCCGCAACTATGGCAAAACATGCAACAATGACTGAATACCGGATGGCCACAGGTTTTGAGGCCCTGGTAGGATATCTGTATCTGGAGGGGCGTCATGACCGGCTTTTAGAGCTGATTCATGACGGGCTGGAGAAGATCGGAGAGTTATCATGAGATACAGGGAACTTACAATTGAAGGAAGGAATGCGGTGCTGGAGGCATTCCGTTCCGGAAAGACGATTGATAAGCTGTTTGTGCAGGATGGCTGCAAGGACGGACCGGTTATGAGTATTGTCCGGGAAGGCAAAAAGCAGGGGACGATTATCAGCTTTGTGGCCAGGGAGCGGCTGAATCAGATGTCTGAGACGGGAAGGCATCAGGGTGTGATCGCCCAGGCTGCCGCTTATGAGTATGCCCTGGTTGAGGATATCCTGCAGGCGGCAAAAGACAAAGGAGAAGCGCCGTTTGTATTTTTGCTGGACGGAATCGAAGATCCCCATAACCTGGGCGCGATCATCCGGACGGCGAATCTGGCGGGCGCCCATGGCGTGATTATCCCGAAGCATCGGGCTGTGGGTCTGACTGCGGCGGCGGCCCGGACTTCGGCCGGGGCCGTCCATTATACTCCGGTAGCCAAAGTTACCAACTTGGGAGCTGCCATTGAGGATCTGAAAAAGCAGGGCATGTGGTTTGTATGTGCAGATATGGGCGGAGAGCTGATGTACCGGCTGAACCTGACCGGCCCTATAGGGTTGGTGATTGGAAATGAGGGGAGCGGCGTCAGCAGGCTGATCCGCGAAAAGTGCGATATGCAGGCAGCCATCCCGATGAAGGGAGAGCTGGATTCGTTAAATGCCTCCGTGGCGGCGGGAGTCCTTGCCTATGAAGTGGTAAGGCAGCGTCTGGGTGTATAGGGAATCGTTAAGGAACCGCAGGGAAATGATATACCCGTGAGCCAAATCATTTGGCAAATAAGTATGCTCGCGAGTATAACATTTTTTGAGGAAGGGAGGGATGGCTGTTTAAGTGAAAAGATCAGGAAAGGGGGCCTGGGCCATGCTGGCCATGGGGGGATTTTTTATGCTTGCAGCATGGCGGGTCCCGTGGGTAGCAGAACGGGATAAGGAGGCGGTCATGGTCAGAGAAAGCCAGATACCCTTATCGGCCCAGGCGCCGGATAACTTCGGGGCTGTGAGAGACGGCAGCGGGGATGCGGTTATGGATGCATCAAATGCCGGTAATGGTTATCTGCTCGTCAGCTACAACGGAAAAAATCCTAAAATCAAGGTCCAGATCATCGGAAAAACGGTCTACACCTATGATTTACATGCCCGGGGCGCTTATGAAGTGTATCCATTTACGGAAGGAAACGGAAACTATACAATCAAAATATTTGAAAATGTAGGCGGAAATCAGTATTCTCAACTGATGAGCCAGACAATCTTTGTATCTTTATCTAATGAATTCGTACCATTTTTATATCCCAATCAGTATGTGAATTATAATTCGGACAGCCATGCAGCAGCTCTTGCCGCCCGGCTGACAGCAGGAAAGAACCAGCTTGGTGTTGTAGATGCCGTATATAAATATGTGATTGCAAATATCTCTTATGATTATGAGAAGGCTCAGTCCGTGCAGAGCGGTTATCTTCCGGATATTGACGAGACTTTGGCCAGTGGAAAAGGGATCTGTTTTGATTACGCGGCGCTTATGACAGCCATGCTCCGTTCCCGGGATATTCCGGCTAAACTGGTAATCGGCTATGCAGGGGAGGTCTATCATGCCTGGGTAAGCGTTTATACGGAAGAGAAAGGCTGGATTGACAATATGATCTGGTTTGACGGGAAGAACTGGTCTTATATGGATCCTACTTTTATATCCACCGGAAAAAACAGCGAAAGAACCAGGCAATTTGCAGGCAACCGTGACAATTACAGGGAGAGGTATTCTTATTGAGAAGGAGGAAGAGTGGAGAGAAGAAGCAGGAAGCTTTATTCGGAAAGGGAACTGGCAATGTTTTGTATGCAGATATCCCTGTTTTGGAAGGCGGGAGCGCCGTTGACGGAATGCTTTGAGATCATGGCTGAGGACGCGGCGAGTGAAAAGGAAATGGAAAAATTAAAAAATATTTCATTGGATCTTGAGAAAGGAGAGCCGTTCTATAAGGTTTTGGAGCAGGCAGGATGCTTTCCGCTCTATTTGGCCAGGATGGCAGAACTGGGACAGAAGACGGGAAATTTAGGGACGGTCATGCAGTCTCTCTCCGAATATTACGAAAAAGAAGACAGGATGATAAAAAATATCCGGTCGGCCATATCGTATCCGGTGATGATGATCACCATGCTTTTGGTGATTTTGCTGGTGCTGTTTACGAAGGTTATCCCTGTATTTGAACAGGTTTATGTCCTGATGGGTGTACGGCCTTTGCCTGTTTTTACGGCAGGATTCCGTCTGGGCGGGATTTTTGCCGGTGTGGCCCTGGTCTTGCTTGCCACAGCAGGGCTGACGGTGGCTGGAGCCGCGGCCGTGGCTGACACAGGCGGTGATTTTGTCCGGCTCCAAAAACTGAAAAATTGGTTGAAAGGTCATGACAAGACGATGCTTGCCATAGCGGGGCAGCGTTTTGCATCCGTGATGGCTATGGCTTTTTGCAGCGGTATGGAACTGGATGAGGGACTGGAGCTGGCACAAAAGCTGGTGGACAATGAAAAAGCCGCCGCCCGGATCCGGGAATGCTCACGGAAGCTTCAGGAAGGGGAGGACTTTGGAGAGGCTATGAAGGAGACAGGATTGTTCGGCAGTTTTCACATTCAGATGATTAAGGCCGGGAGGAGGAGCGGGCGCCTGGCGGAAGTGATGGAGGATATTTCAGAAGATTACAGGCAGCAGGCAGAGGATGCCATGGATCATATGGCGGCCCGGGCGGAACCTGTGCTGGCAGCCGTGCTGGCGGTTGTGGTAGGATTGATTTTGCTGTCAGTGATGCTTCCTCTGGCAGGAACGCTTGCCCGGATCGGATGATGAGAAGGAAGAGAAAAATGTGGTGAGAAGGGAGGAATCTGAATGGACAGGAGACGGAAACGATGGCTGCGGGCCGGATGGAAAAATTCCGTTATGATGTCCGGACTGGCGGCAGGGATATATGTGGCGGGTCTGGGACGGATTGAAGGATATATCCGGACGGAAAATGCCAGGATGGTCCAAAACAGCATTACCAGGGCTTGTGTGCAGTGTTATGCCATTGAAGGCAGGTATCCGCCCAATATCGGATATTTGGAAGAACATTATGGCATTCAGGCGGACAGAGAGAGGTATTATGTGTTTTATGATGGATTTGCCTCTAATCTTATGCCGGATATCGTGGTGCTTCCGGCAGACGAGAAAGAAAGGAGGAAAAGCAGATATAAATACACCGAATCATTTGGCAAATAAGTATGCTCGCGAGTATAAAAGGCAGGATGTGGAAACGCTTTATATGATACTGCTGTTTTTTGCTTTTGTTTCATGCGGCCTCTTTACGGTCTTTGCCGGGGGAAGGGTGTATGAAAATATCGGCAGGCGCATAAAAGGGCAGTATACGGATAATGTGGCTCTCTCGTATATTGCCAACAAGGTCCGCCAGGGAGATGAAAAGGATATGGTAAGAGTGATAAAAACAGGGGATGTTTCCGTGTTGGAACTGGAAGAGGAATGGGACGGAGTGGATTATAAAAGGTGGATTTATTATTATGACGGCAGCATCCGGGAGCTTTTTGCCCGCCCTGATACAAAACTGGGGCCGGAGGACGGAATTCCGGTTTTGGAATGCAGCGGGCTTTTCCTTAGCCAGGCAGGACGGCTTTTGACTGTGGAGACAGGAGGGGAGGAAGGAGGACGGCTGATGTTGTCCTTGAGAAGCGGAGGAGATGGGGAATGAAAAGGCGGGGGAGAAAAGGGAGTCTGTCTTTGGGTGTTTCACTGATGGAGATAACGGCAGCCGTGTTCTTTTTTATCCTTTGTGCTTCCCAATGTATACTGGCTTTTGCCGTGTCGGAAAAAATAAGCCGTCATGCGGCGGAACTAAGTAAGGCAGTTGCCGCGGCAGAGACGGCCATAGAGGTATGGAAGGCAGAAGGAGAAGAGGGACTTTTGGAAACGCTCTGTTTTTCAGAAGGAGCCACGTGGGAGAAAGGCAAAAAGGTGTATTGGGCTGGCCTGGACGGACAGGGAAGGCTGTGCAGGTTGGATGTTTATACATGCCGGGAGCCTGCATTGCCTGATACGGTGAAGTTTGAAATATATGAGGATACAGACAGGCTGTCAGGAGCGGTCGTCACCGTAAGCCGGAATTCTGATATTTTTTATGAAGGTGAGGAACAAAAATTGCTTCTTGTCCGTAAAGAAAATACGATTTTTGTTTTGGAAGCAAAAAATTGCGGAAAAAAAGAAAAACAGGGGGAACCTCAGGCATGACAGATTATAATATCCGGAATGGAGGGAAATTTGGCAGTTCATCTCTGATGCTGGTTCTGATTGTGCTGTGCCTGACAACATTCGCATTCCTGTCCTTAGGAAGCGCCAGGGCCAATGAGATTTTAGCCGAAAAAAATGCGGCTGCGGTGCAGGAATATTATCGGGCGGACGGGACAGGCGAGGAGTTTGTGCAGAGGGTGAACCAGGCTTTGGAGGAAGCGGATGGCATCAACCGCGAGGAGATCCGAAAACAGGCCTTAAAGACTATAGGAGAGGGTTGTCTGGAGGATGTGGACGGGGTTATGGCAAGGATTCCTATGGCCGGAGGGCAGGTCCTTCAGGTAAGGTTGAAAGTAAACTGGGAGGAAAGGACAGCCGAGGTGTTTTCATGGAAGGTCTCTCCCTGTGAGGAGGAGAAGCCTGGACATTCTCTGGAGGTGTGGGGCAGGGAGCGATAACGCGGCAGGAATGTGCAGTTTTAAGATGCAGTTTTGCAGTGGGACAGGAAACGAGGAGAAAGATTATGGAAATAGAGAAATTATTGTACACAGCAGTAAACAAGGAGGCGTCAGATATTTTTCTTGTACCAGGCATGCCTTTGTCTTACCGGGTGGGAGGGAAGATTGTCAATTATAATGAAAACAAGATATTTCCTCCCCAAATGGATCTGTACATAGAGGAGCTTTACAGGCTTGCAGGAGAACGTGGCATGTCTCGCGTGCGGGAGAAGGGGGATGATGATTTTTCCATGTCCGTTGCCGGTATGTCCAGATTCCGCGTGAATGTGTTTCGGCAGAGGAATTCTCTGGCCGCCGTCATCCGGGTGGTTCCTTTTGGGCTTCCGGATTTTGACGCTTTCAATATTCCGGAAAATGTGATGAGGATCGGAGACAGGACCAGGGGACTTGTATTAGTGTCAGGCCCGGCGGGAAGCGGCAAGACCACAACGCTTGCGTCCATTATCAATGAGATCAATAAAAGAAGAAGCGTTCATGTGATCACTTTGGAGGATCCTATTGAATATATCCACAGGCATAATAAAAGCATAGTGACACAACGGGAGATCGTGACGGACACAGAGAGTTTTGCGGTGGGGCTGCGGGCCGCGCTCCGCCAGGCTCCTGATGTGATACTGGTGGGGGAGATGAGGGATAAAGAGACGATACAAGTTGCCCTGACGGCCGCGGAAACCGGCCATCTGGTGCTTTCTACTCTTCATACGGCAGGGGCAGCCAATACGATAGGAAGGATTGTGGACAGCTTTCCGTCAGGGATGCAGTGCCAGATTCGTCTTCAGCTTTCCATGGTTATGGAAGCGGTGGTTTCCCAGCAGCTTGTCCCAGGGACGGACGGGCGGGAATATCCGGCTTTTGAGATTTTGTTTTTTGATGATGGGATCCGGAGCCTGGTCCGGGAAGGGAAGCTCCAGGAAATCAAAAACATGATCCTTTCTTCTCAGGCCCAGGGAATGTCGTCTATGGAAAACAGCCTGTTAAAGCTGGTGGCAGAGAAAAAAATCACTATGGAGGAAGCGGTTTTTTGCAGTAATAACAGGGAAAGCATGGAAAAAAGGATCAAAAGGCTCGAACTGGCAGGAAAGCTCTAAATTGGTTGTCTGTCAAGACTGCACAGAAACAGCGTATGATTTCTGATTTTTCGGATATAGTAAGAAACGAATAAACATATATGGAGCATTATACTCGCGGGCATACTTATTTGCCAGAGATTCGATATCTTTTATGGTAATATAGGAACTGTGCTGGCAAATCATCTGGCTCACGGGAATAAAACAGTTGCGGAAATTTGGCCGTGGCCGTTCCCAAGGAGGACAATATGAAAACGGACAAGAGGAAAGTAGTGTTGATCGGAACCGGAATGGTAGGGATGAGTTATGCTTACAGCCTGTTAAACCAGAATGTATGTGATGAGCTGGTATTGATTGATATTAACAGGAAACGGGCGGAAGGAGAGGCCATGGATTTGAACCACGGTCTTGCTTTTTCGGCATCCCACATGAGAATCTATGCAGGTGATTATGAAGACTGCCAGGATGCGGATATTGTAGTGATCTGTGCCGGGGTCGCCCAGAAAGAGGGGGAATCCAGGCTCAATCTGCTGAAGAGGAATAAAGAGGTGTTTCGTTCCATCGTGAGGCCGGTGACGGAATCCGGATTTAACGGCCTGTTTTTGGTAGCCACAAATCCTGTAGATGTGATGACCAGGATCACCTATGATCTGTCAGGGTTTAATCCACGGCGGGTCCTGGGGACCGGGACGGCCCTGGATACGGCTCGCCTGCGTTATCTTTTAGGAGGGTATCTGAAGGTGGATCCGCGCAATATCCATGCTTACGTAATAGGAGAACACGGGGACAGCGAATTTGTTCCCTGGAGCCAGGCTATGGTCGCCACACGTCCGATCCGGGAAATACCGGAAGTGGAAAATGCTTTTCGGATGGAGGAGCTGACTCGTATTTCCGAAGAAGTCAAGGGGGCGGCATACAAAATCATTGAGGCCAAAACGGCCACGTATTATGGGATCGGTATGGCGATGACCCGGATCACAAAGGCAATTTTGGGAGATGAAAACAGCGTGCTTACCGTATCGGCTCTTCTGAGCGGAGAGTATGGGCAGACGGGTGTATTTGCCGGAGTGCCTTGTATCATTAATCAGAACGGGGTTCAGCGGGTGCTGACATTGAAACTGACGGAGGAAGAACAAAAGCAGATGGAGGCTTCCTGCCAGGTTTTGAGAGAAAGCTTCCATGGGTTGGAAGATTCATAAAAAGGAATACCCTGCAGAGATCCTGCAGGGCATTTTTAATGAGATTTTTAATCTTCTACCGTCAGTACACGCAATCCTCCGCTGGACCAGGTGTTGCCAATGACATAGGAGGTATAATTCCTTCCGGCAGAAATATTGACAGAGAAGGATACCTGTGGCTGACGGATGCTGGTTCCTGTGGCGACGGCTCCAATTACGATTATAGGCAGTTCGCGGATAAAAGTAAAATTGTTGGATTCGACAACATTGAACTGGTAGGAGCCGGCTACTGCCTGTTTGTAGGTCGTGACATTCTGGAAGCCGACGCCCCGGAAAACCACTTCGCCGCCGTTAAGCAGAAGGTCAAAGGTAGAGCCGTTGTAGGACATATTGGCAAAGCGGTAGCAGCCGGAACCGGCGGGCAGATTTGTGCAGCCGGTATCTACAACGCGGATCATTTCCAGTCCGCCGGAGGCGGAGTCCGTCAATACCATAGTCACTTTCTCGTTTGCCACAAAGGGGAAGGTCTGCTGCAGCAGGATGCTCCGCATACCGGAGGCGCGGCGTACCGTGACCGTGTGGAATCCGTCGCTGATCCAGTCATAGCCAGTGACAGAGCCGAATCGGGAATTCATGGCATAGCTGGTACTGTCAATGGAAATATTTACGGCAAAATTATTGGTGGAAGCGTTTAAAAACCGGACCTGCCCGAACTGCCGTGAGGATATGGGTGGACAGTTGGGAGCAGAGGGGCAGATGGGAGTCCAGGTTATGCCGCCGTTTCCAGGGTAGAAAGGACCATTGCCCGGGTAGGCAGGCCCGCCTTCGCCGGGGTTGGGAAGAGGGATGACCGGTTCATGGCCGTTGGAATCATTGCCCGGGTAGGCAGGCCCGCCCTCGCCGGGGTTGGGAAGAGGGATGACCGGTTCATGGCCGTTGGAATCATTGCCCGGGTAGGCAGGCCCGCCCTCGCCGGGGTTGGGAAGAGGGATGACCGGTTCATTACCATTGGAATCATTGCCCG
>CATKXR010000035.1 GCA_949840805.1 uncultured Lachnospiraceae bacterium
ACGTTTTCAGACACGTTCTCACTCCGTTTTTCACGTAGCGGTACTAAGGCTGCAAAAAACGCAGCCTAAGTGCCGACGTGAAAAGAGGGTCTTCAAACGTTCTGTCCCTCTTCTCCTGCTACGTTACTGGCTCGGCTTAAAGAAACAGAAATAACATTGATTCGCAGAACGGCCAATAACGTAGCCTGTGCTGTTACCCGTACCCCGGGAAACCCTCGAAGAACGTCGGCGCTTAATGAGCTGGGATGCTTTTCCCAGCGAATTTAGCGTCCGCTACGTTCTTCACGGAGCGAGAGCGCGTTTTCCGGGGTACGGGTAACAGCACAGGCGGACTATCTGGAATAACTGTAAATCGCAACAAGATCTGCACGATAAGGTATGCCCTTCCAGGATTTTTCGGCCGGATGGATGCGCGGTTGCAGGAATTTTTGCCTGTAATGCTATCAATCCGGTGTCTCCTGTGATATAATATGAACACTTAGCGAGGTATTTTCGAGCTTAGTGTGAGCCGTGCCTGTCCATTTAGCGAACCGCAGCCGCAGGCGAGGAGAACGGCGAGGTTAGCGGACAGGCATAATGAAAGTTGTAGTCCATGGGGCGGGGAAGACGTTACCATGCGAAAGCGGAGGAAAAGATGAGCAGACAGCTTCTACACACCCCGGAAGGGGTCCGGGATATTTATGCGGAGGAATGCGCCAGGAAGATGGCGGTACAGGACAGGATTCAAAAGGTGTTCCATCTGTATGGGTATCAAAATATAGAGACGCCTTCTTTTGAATTTTTCGATATCTTTAAGAAGGAGCGGGGAAGCGCCGGCACCAGGGAAATGTATAAATTTTTTGACCGGGAGAACAATACCCTGGTCCTGCGGCCGGATATGACACCGCCGATTGCCCGTTGCGTGGCAAAATATTTTATGGATGAACAGGGGCCGCTGCGGCTGTGCTATCTGGGGCAGACTTATCTGAACGCGGCCAGTTACCAGGGCAAGCTCAATGAGACGACCCAGACCGGCGCGGAGCTGATCGGGGATGATTCCAGCGATGGGGACGCGGAGATGATCGCCATGGTGATTGACGCCCTGAAATCCACCGGCCTTAAGGAGTTTCAGGTGGAATTAGGGCAGGTGGAATTTTACCGGGGCTTGGTGGAAGAAGCTGGCATGGACGAGGATACCCAGGAGCAGCTTCGGGAGCTGATAGAAAATAAGAATTTTTTCGGCGTGGAGGAGCTTTTGACGGAGCAGACCATGGAGGAAGAACTGAAACAGGCCTTTTTAAAGATGCCGGAATTTTTCGGGGATATTGACCAGATCCGACTCGCAAAGTCTATGACGGGAAACAGCCGGGCCCTTCGGGCCATCGGCCGGCTGGAGAAGGTGCAGGAGATTTTGGATGGATACGGGCTGGGGGATTATGTTTCTTATGACCTGGGAATGTTGAGCAAATATTCCTATTATACAGGAATTATTTTTAAGGCGTATACTTACGGCACGGGAGATTATCTGGTGACGGGGGGACGGTATGATAAGCTTTTGGTGCAGTTCGGAAAAGATACGCCGGCGGTCGGCTTTGCCATTGTGGTGGACCGGCTTATGCAGGCTCTTTCCCGTCAGAAGATTGGGACGGCCATGAATATGTCAGGAAAAATCGTGCTGTATGAGCGCAGCGCCAGGACGGCGGCCATCGGGCTTGCAAAGCATTTTCGGGAAGAAGGGGAGCCGGTGCAGTTGATCCGTAAGCCTTCGGACAAGTCCGTGACGGATTATGTGTCTTATGCAGGCCGCCATTGGGTGGGACGGCTTTTGTACCTGACAGGAGACGGGGAACAGGTGGCAGAGTATCAGTCTGACAGCGGGCGGGTAAAGACTTATCGGCTGGAGACTCTTATGGAAGCATAAGGGGATATAAAACGTGCTGTTTTAAGGGCCATCCGAATCAGGAGCAGAAAAGAACAAAAAGGACGGGAATGTGATGAGATATCTGACTTTTGCCCTTGCCAAAGGCAGGCTGGCAAATAAATCACTGGAAATGTTTGAGAAGATCGGAATTACCTGTGAGGAGATGAAGGATAAAAATTCCAGAAAGCTGATCTTTACCAATGAAGAGAAGAAATATCGTTTTTTCCTGGCAAAGGCCAACGATGTGCCTACTTACGTGGAGTACGGTGCGGCCGATATCGGGATTGTGGGAAAGGATACGATCCTGGAAGAAGGCAGGAAGCTTTATGAGGTGCTGGATCTGGGCATCGGCCGCTGCCGGATGTGTGTGTGCGGCCCTGAAGCGGCGGGAGAGTACTTAAAGCATCATGAGCTGATCCGGGTAGCCACCAAGTATCCTGCCATTGCCAAAGATTACTTCTATAATAAAAAGCACCAGACAGTAGAGATCATCAAGCTCAACGGTTCCATTGAGCTTGCGCCGATTGTGGGGCTGGCGGAGGTGATTGTGGATATCGTGGAGACCGGTTCCACACTGCGGGAGAACGGGCTGGCAGTATTGGAGGAAGTCTGTTCTCTGTCTGCCAGGATGGTGGTGAACCAGGTGAGCATGAAGCGGGAGAATGAAAGGATTACCGGGATTATACGAGAGATGAAAGGGCTGGTACAGCGCGGTATGGAGTGAGGCGGACGGGTATCGGAAAAGAGATAAAAGGCTAGGGAAAGACCGGGGAAGGAAAAAGACCCGGGAAGGAAAAAGAACCGAGAAAAGGAAAAAGACCCGGAAAAAGGGCAGAAGTCCCGGGCGGGAAACGGATAGTTTCCGGGCGGAACGGAGGAAGAAAATGAGAATTGTCAAATTGACGGATCAAACCAGGCAGGATATCCTTGCCGATTTATTAAAACGGGATCCCAACAATTACAGCGGCTATGAGAGCGTGGTCCAGTCCATCGTGGAGGATGTGAAGAACCGGAGGGACGAGGCGGTTCTGGAATATACGAAGAAATTCGACGGAGTGGAACTGACGGCAAAAGGGCTTCGGGTGACAGAGGAGGAGATCCAGGAGGCTCTTTCCCTGGTTGAGCCGTCTCTCCTTGACGTCATGGAAAAATCCATGAAAAATATCCGGGAATACCACGAGAAGCAGAAACAGTACAGTTGGTTTGACAGCAGGCCGGACGGGACCATGCTGGGGCAGAAGGTGACGCCTCTTGCCAGCGTGGGCGTCTATGTGCCGGGAGGAAAGGCGGCATACCCGTCCTCCGTGCTGATGAATATTATCCCTGCAAAGGTTGCGGGAGTGAATCGGATTGTGATGGTGACGCCGCCGGGAAAGGATGGAAAGGTGAACCCGGTGACGCTGGCAGCGGCACACCTGGCAGGAGCCACGGAGACTTACAAGGCAGGCGGGGCCCAGGCAGTTGCGGCGCTGGCTTTTGGGACAGAATCCATTCCACGGGTGGACAAGATCACCGGCCCGGGCAATATTTTTGTGGCCCTGGCAAAAAAGGCGGTCTACGGCCATGTGAGCATCGACAGCATTGCCGGCCCCAGCGAGATACTGGTACTGGCAGACGAAAGCGCAAATCCCCGGTATGTGGCGGTGGATCTCCTTTCCCAGGCAGAACATGACGAGCTGGCCAGCGCGATTCTGGTCACTACCAGCATGGAGCTTGCCAGAAAAGTTTCGGCGGAAGCAGAAGAATTTGTAAAGACCCTGTCAAGGAGGAAAATTCTGGAGAAGTCTTTGCAGAATTATGGGTATATCCTGGTGGCGGATTCCATGGAAGATGCCATTGACACGGCAAACCAGATTGCGTCAGAGCATCTGGAGATCGTAACCCGCAATCCGTTTGAGGTCATGACGAAAATCCGAAACGCAGGAGCTATTTTTTTGGGAGAGTACAGTTGCGAGCCTTTGGGCGATTATTTTGCCGGTCCCAACCACGTGCTTCCTACCAACGGGACAGCGAAATTTTTCTCGCCGCTGGGAGTGGACGACTATGTGAAGAAATCCAGTATTATCTACTATTCAAGAGAAGCCCTGGAGCCGATTCATAAGGATATCGAAGCTTTTGCAGAGGCGGAGAGGCTGACTGCCCATGCCAACTCGATCCGGGTGCGTTTTGAATAGGAATTGGGATGACGAAAGCGGCAGATCAGAAGGAGGCTTTTTTATGGAAAAGGAAATGGCAGGCAAGAGAATTGCCGCAATCACCAGAACCACAAAGGAAACGGATATTTCGCTGACGCTGAATCTGGACGGGACAGGACAGGCTGAGGTCAGCACAGGGATCGGTTTTTTTGACCATATGCTGGACGGGTTCGCCCGTCACGGGCTGTTTGACCTGAAAGTGACGGTAAAGGGCGATCTGGAGGTGGATACCCACCATACGGTTGAGGATACGGGGATTGTGCTTGGAAATGCCATCCGGCAGGCAGTGGGAGATAAGGCGGGGATTGTCCGCTACGGTTCCCGGATTCTCCCCATGGATGAGGCGCTGATCCTTTGCGCCCTGGATCTGTGCGGAAGGCCCTATCTCGTTTATGGCCTGAATCCGGACCGGGAAAAAATAGGGGATCTGGAGACGGAGACGGTGCGGGAGTTTTTCTATGCAGTTTCTTACGGTGCAGGGATGAACCTGCATTTAAAGCAGCTGGACGGGAGCAACAGCCACCATATTATCGAAGGGGCCTTTAAGGCCTTTGCCAAGGCTTTGGATGAGGCTTGCAGGCGGGACGAAAGGATTGCAGGGGTGCTGTCTACGAAAGGGAGCCTGTAGGCGGCGGTAAAAGAAGCGGGGCGGGATTGCCTTGCGCGATAATGCAAAAAAGGAGCAAAAGATTATGCAGTTATATCCGGCAATTGACATGAAAGGTGGAAAATGCGTCCGGCTGACACAGGGGCTTTTTGACAATGTTAAGGTGTATGGGGACAGCCCCGCAGATATGGCAAGGCTGTGGGCCGCGCAGGGAGCTTCGTTTCTCCATCTAGTAGATCTGGACGGGGCGCTGGAAGGCCGCAGCGTAAATGAGGACGCGGTCCGCGCGATTGCGGCAGAAGTGGATGTACCCTTGGAACTGGGCGGCGGTATCCGCAGCGTGGAGGCGGTCCGGCATATGCTGGATCTGGGGGTCAGCCGCTGCATCATTGGCACCAGGGCGGCAGAACGCCCGGAATTTATCCGGGAACTGATAGAGCGGTTTGGCCCGGAGAAGATCGTGGCCGGCGTAGATGCCCGGGATGGGATGGTAGCCGTGGAGGGCTGGGAAAAAATCAGTTCCGTGACTGCCGTGGACTTGTGCCTGAAAATGAAGGAATACGGAGTGCATCATATTATATATACGGATATTTCCAGGGACGGCATGCTGACCGGGCCCAATGTGGACTATACGAAAATGCTGACGGAAAAGACCGGGCTGGATGTGATCGCTTCCGGAGGCGTATCATGTATGGAAGATCTGGAGACACTTTATGAAAACGGGATTCATGGGGTGGTTATTGGAAAGGCTCTGTATGAAGGGAAAATCCGGTTATCAGAGGCCGTGAAAAAATTTTCGTGACGATTGAGACAAGAATGGATTTGATTTTTGAGGGGGTTCGTATGGAGGAAAGAAAAGGGATGAGGACAGCATTATCGATCACCGGGACAGATCCCTGCGGGGGCGCCGGGATTCAGGCTGATTTGAAAACAATGACAATGAACGGCGTTTATGCCATGAGCGTTGTCACGATGCTGGAGGCCCGGAACACGACGGGCATAAAGGGCATGATGGAAATCACTCCTGAATTTCTGCAGCAGCAGATGGATGCGGTATTTGAGGATATTTTTCCCGATGCGGTGAAGATCGGCATGGTATTTTCCGGCAGCCTGATTGAGGTCATCGCAGACCGGCTCCGGCATTATAAAGCGGGAAATATTGTGCTGGACCCGGTTATGGCGGTTTCCGGCAGAGACGGCCAGGCCTGTGAGGAAGGGATTGCCGCCATGAAAAAGGAATTGCTGCCTCTGGCAACGGTAGTAACGCCTAATATTCCGGAATCAGAGATTCTTTCCGGCATGACGGTCAGCAATTTCCGGGATATGGAGAAAGCTGCCAGGCATATCAGTGAGACTTATGGGTGTGCTGTTCTTATTAAAGGAGGACGACGCGCTCAGGACGCCAACGATTTGCTGTATGTGGACGGCGCGTCCCACTGGTATACAGGCAGGCGCATTGTCAATCCCAATACCTACGGAACCGGCTGTGTATTGTCCGGCGGGATTGCGGCCAATCTGGCCAAGGGATACAACCTTCCTGCCTCTGTCCGGCGTTCAAAGGATTATCTGACAGAGGCGCTGACAGCTATGCTGGATCTGGGCAAAGGCAGCGGACCTTTAAATCTTGCCTTTGGCCTGCAGGGCGAATATGCAAAATCTGCCTGCGAGGCAAATCAAACCTTACCAGATTCTAAAAATGAGCTTTCCGGAGGCAGAAACGAGGCAAAAGAGCTGGCGCTTGACTGGCTGGACAGCAGGAGATAAGGTGCGGGTATGAGGCAGGCGGTGTGGGGCGCTAAGGCGCGGATATATGGAAAGTAGTTCGGGATATTGTGCGCCACAATCAAAAAGCTGTAGCAAAAACAAATAAAAAGTTGTGAAAAGAATTGACATTTCCGATGACTGCGTATATAATTGCCGTAAGCTAAAGCGTTGCAGTAGTAAAGCGGTAATAGCAAAGCGGTCACACGCAGAAAAGCTGCTGCAGGGCATCTGAATAGAAGGAGGATTTTCCTATGAAAGAGAAAAAAAGCGGCAGCGCGTTGTTGGGAGCGGCATTTTTGATGGCCACGTCGGCAATCGGACCTGGCTTTCTGACCCAGACGGCTCAGTTTACGGGAACCCATAAAGGCAGTTTCGGATTTGTTATCCTGGTTTCCATCATCCTGGCGGCTATTGCCCAGGTAAATATCTGGCGTGTCCTTTGCGTGTCCGGGCTGAGAGGACAGGATGTGGCCAATAAGGTGCTTCCGGGACTGGGATATTTTGTGGCATTTATGGTGGCTCTTGGCGGCCTGGCATTTAATATCGGCAACGTGGGCGGCGGCGCCCTGGGATTTAACACGCTGCTTGGCATTCCCACCCCTGTGGGATGCGCATTGGCCGGCATTATAGCCATAGCAGTCTTTTTGGTAAAGAATGCCAAATCTGCTATGGATACCCTGGCTAAAGTTTTGGGCGGTGTCATGATTGTGGTTATCTTTGCCATCATCATTGTGGTAAAGCCGCCGGTAGGGGACGCGCTGAAGAACACCTTCGTCCCGTCGGCAGGAGTCCCGAACCTGGTCCCGGCGATCATCACCCTTCTGGGAGGAACTGTGGGAGGCTATATTACCTTTTCCGGCGCTCATCGCCTGATTGACGGAGGGATCACCGGGACGGAGAATCTAAAAGAGATCAATAAAAGTTCCCTTATGGGAATGTGTATCGCCACCATAGTCCGGATATTCCTTTTCCTGGCAGTGCTGGGAGTGGTTGCAAGGCTGGCGGAGGGCGAGGCCCTGGATGCTTCCAATCCGGCGGCAGATGCATTCCGCTTAGGGGCGGGGGCGCTGGGCTACCGTTTTGCGGGACTGGTTCTTCTGTGCGCCGCCATTACCTCCATTATCGGTGCGGCCTACACTTCCGTGTCCTTTTTAAAGACATTCCATCCGGCTATTGATAAGAATGAAAACTGGGTGATCATTGGTTTTATCGCAGTGTCTACCATCATTATGATCCTTTTGGGACAGCCGGCAAAGCTTTTGGTACTGGCCGGTGCCTTAAACGGGCTGATCCTGCCCATTACCCTGGGGATCTGCCTGATTGCGGCCAGGAAAAAATCGATTGTGGGAGAAAATTATTCTCATCCCGTGGCCCTGCTGGTTTTGGGAGCCATCGTAGTGGCCATTTCCGCTTACCTGGGAATTACTACGTTTGTGTCAAATATGGGGAAGCTTTTATAAAGAATATATACTCTTTGGAGTATGGCATATCCTACAAAGGTGTAATCACGGTTCTGATTGCGCCTTTTTGGGTATCATAGGGTATTTGCCCGGAGAATACGGGAATGTTTTTGATCCGGAAAATTGCCGGAAGTAAAGATCACAGTCCGTCGGCGACGGCGGGCAATAACAAGAAAGGAGAGCAGTCTGGAAAAAATCATGCAGAATATCAGAATTTTGACAGCAGGGGACTCTTCCCTCCTGATTGAGTTTGGAAATGAAATCAGCCCGGAGATCAACCGCAGGATCGCGGCGGCTGTGGAGCTGATGAGAGAGCAGCATATTGAGGGCGTGGTGGATGTGATACCGGCCTTCTGTTCGCTGTTAGTAAATTACGATCCGCGGGTGGTCCGTTATGAAAAGATGAAGAAACGGCTGGAGAGGCTGGTCCGGATGGATATTAAGGTGGGGGAAGGGAAGAGAAAGATTTTCGAGATCCCGGTCATATACGGCGGGGAGTACGGCCCTGACCTTGCCGCTATTGCAGAACATGCAGGCATTAGTGAGGATGAGGTGGTTTCGATTCACAGTTCCAGGGATTATCTGATCTACATGTTGGGATTTTTGCCGGGATTCTGCTATCTGGGAGGCTTGGATGAACGGATTCACACGCCGAGGCTTGCCAATCCGAGACTGAAGATCCGCGCCGGGAGCGTGGGGATCGGCGGTTCCCAGACAGGGATATATCCTTTGGATTCGCCGGGAGGATGGCAGCTTATGGGAATGACGCCGGTAAAGACTTATGATCCGGAGAGGGAGGTGCCGATTCTGGTGGAGGCAGGAAATTATATCCGTTTTGTACCGATTAAGGAAGAAGAGTATCACCGGATCCAGGCACAGGTGGACAGCGGAAGTTATCAATGTGTCATTCACGAGGAGGTGTAGCATGGGAATTCGCATATTAAAAGCCGGTATGATGACAACGGTTCAGGATTTGGGGCGTACCGGCTACCAGAGCCAGGGTTTTTCCGTGGCAGGCGTTATGGATGTGCGTTCGTTTAAGATTGCCAATTTGCTCCTCGACAATCCGGAAAATGAAGCGGTGCTTGAGTTTTCCCTGATCGGTCCTACTCTGGAATTCACGGCGGGAACTTTGATCGCCATCACCGGCGGGGATTTTCAGCCTACGATCAACGGGGAGCCTGCACCGATGTACACGGCCATTGATATCCATAAAGGGGATGTGCTGAAGTTTGGCAGCGCCCGGACAGGAAGCCGGGGATACATTGCATTTTCCAGCTACCTGAAGATTCCGGTGGTCATGGGAAGCCGCTGCACCAATATGAAAAGCTCCATAGGCGGATTTAAAGGGAGAAAACTGCAGGATGGGGACTATATTGCCTTCCGCATCAAGCGTAGGTATTTGCCCTTCTTCTTATCACGGACCCTGGATCTGGATGAATTTAATCAGGAGAATGTGACCTTGCGGGTGGTGTTGGGTCCTCAGGACGACCGGTTCAGCAGGCAGGGAATCGAGACGTTCTTAAACAGCGAGTATACCGTTACCAGTGATTTTGACCGTATGGGCTGCCGCCTGGAAGGACCCTTTATAGCCAGGAAGGAGACTTCTGATATGATTTCGGACGGAATTGCCTTTGGCTCCATCCAGGTTCCTTCCCACGGGAAGCCGATCATACTTCTGGCCGACCGCCAGACGACAGGAGGATACCCGAAGATCGCCACAGTGGCATCGGTGGATATTCCCTGGCTGGTTCAGCGAAAGACTGACCATAAGATACGGTTTAAGGCTGTGAGCGTGGAGGAAGCCCAGAGGCTCTATCTGGAGGAGTCGGAGGAGCTGAACCGGATGAGGAAGAGAATTCATCAGCCGTGTAAGGAAGTTTTGGAGTGCCGTCAGGTATCCCGGAGGATCCGGAGACTGTTTCCCTAGAGAAAGGGCAGGCAGCGGATAAAGGCGGGAAAGCGAGAGCCTGACTGAAAGGAGCCGGATATAAAGGAAGGCGGGAAAAGGCAGGCAGCTGTGCATGTGTCCGGATGAGAGCTATAAAAGAGCGGAATTAGCTGCAATAAGACGCGATAAAATGCGATAAAATGCTATAAAATGCGAAACGCGGCAGGAAAGGAAGACGAATATATGGATTTGGAAAAGATTGCAGGTTTGGTAAAAATTATAGAGGATTCTTCTTTGAAGGAATTTACCTACAAGGAAGGCGAGGTCAAGATCACCATGAGCAAGCTGGATCACCCGCCCATTGTGGCGGCCGGCGTCCCCGCCATGCCGGGGATGGGAATTCCTTCGGTCACTGCCACTGTCAGGGAAAAGGAAGGAGATGTGGAGGAAGAATCACTTTTTATTACTTCTCCTATTGTGGGGACCTTCTATTCCGCCGCAGCTCCGGACGTGCCTGCTTTTGTGCGGGTGGGAGACCGGGTCAAGGAAGGACAGACGGTATGTATCCTGGAAGCCATGAAGCTGATGAACGAGATTCAGTGTGAGTATGACTGTGAGATCGAGGCAGTGCTGGTCAGCAATGAACAAAAGGTGGAATATGGACAGCCCTTGTTCCGTGTAAAGAAAATTTAAGTGCCGGGGAGGTTGGAAGGATGATTAAAAAAGTTTTGATTGCCAACCGCGGTGAAATTGCCGTGCGTATTATACGTGCCTGCCGGAATATGGGAATCTACAGTGTGGCCATCTATTCCAAGGAAGATGAGAACAGCCTGCATACCCAGCTTGCAGACCAGCGGATCTGCATAGGGGAAGGGCCTGTGAGGGACAGTTACCTGAATATGGACCGGATCATCAGCGCAGCGCTGAATGTGGATGCGGATGCCATCCATCCCGGATTCGGGTTCCTTTCGGAAAACAGCGCTTTCGCGCGGAAGTGCAGAGAAAATGATCTGATTTTTATCGGGCCGAATCCGGATGTAATCGACCGGATGGGCAATAAGTCCCAGGCCAGGAAGACAATGATGGATGCGGGAGTGCCTGTGGTCCCCGGAACAAGAGAACCTGTGTATGATGCGGAGACAGGCAGGAAGTCAGCCGCGGATATCGGCTATCCGGTGATGATCAAGGCTTCTTCCGGAGGCGGAGGAAAGGGAATGCGGGTAGCCTTCGGAGAGGATGATTTTGAGTTCCAGTTTAATCTGGCCCAGAGGGAATCAGCCAATGCTTTTGGGGATGATACCATGTACCTGGAGCGTTATATTGAAAATCCGCGCCATGTGGAGATCCAGATCATGGCAGACTCCCATGGAAATGTGGTGGCCTTAGGAGACCGGGACTGTTCGGTCCAGAGAAATCACCAAAAACTCATAGAGGAGTCTCCCTCCCCGGCTATTGACGATAATGTGCGCCGGAAAATGAACGAATATGCAGTGCTTGCGGCAAAAGCCGTAGGCTATACCAATGCTGGGACTATTGAATATATTGTAAGTCCTGAGGGTGAATTTTACTTTATGGAGATGAATACCCGGATCCAGGTAGAGCATGGGGTCACGGAGATGGTAACTGGAACAGACTTGATCATCGAGCAGATCCGGGTGGCTATGGGGGAGGCTTTAAGCTTCACCCAGGAAGAGATCAGGCTTCGCGGCCATGCCATTGAATGCCGCATCAATGCAGAGGTGCCGGGATGCAATTTTATGCCCAGTCCCGGCGTGGTGGAGAATATCCACCTTCCGGCAGGGAATGGGGTCCGGGTAGATACTGCGCTCTATGCCGGCTATCGGATTCCGGCGGAGTATGACTCCATGATCGCCAAAGTCATTGTCCATGCGCCGGACCGGGCATCAGCCATCAGGAAAATGCTGACCGCTTTAGACGAGATGGTGGTGACGGGGGTGGATACCAATCTTGATTTCCAGTTCCAGATCATACGGAGCAGGATCTTCCAGGAAGGAAAGGCAGATACTGGATTTATTGAAAAGTTTATGAATATGAAGCAGCCTGCTCCGGATGTGCCAGAAGTGTAAAATAATTAAATAAAAGTTTTATAAAAAGTTTTATTAAAGAATATTTGGATGATATGAGAGCGACGAGAAAAGAAGAGTAAGAAAGAGACAGAACGGTCACAAGAAATGAGGGGAGATATGTATCGTATAGATTTGAACAGTGATTTGGGTGAAAGCTTTGGCCGGTATACGTTAGGGATGGATGAGAGGATCATTCCTCTTATCACCTCCGCTAATGTGGCCTGCGGTTATCATGCCTCAGATCCGGAGGTGATGGCAAAGACAGTGGCCATGGCAGGGGAGGCAGGAATCCGGGTGGGCGCCCATCCCGGGTTTCCGGATCTGATGGGATTTGGAAGAAGGAACATGGCTGTGACGCCAAAGGAGGCTTATGCCTATGTGCTGTACCAGATCGGAGCCCTGGATGGCTTTTGCCGTTCCGTGGGGATGAAAATGCAGCATGTAAAGCCTCACGGGGCTTTGTACAATATGGCGGCTAAGGATTACGAGCTGGCAAAGGGAATCTGCCAGGCAGTGGCGGATTTTGACCGGGAGCTGATTGTTCTTGCCTTAAGCGGGGGCCAGCTTGCCCGCGCGGCTGCAGACATGGGCCTTCGGACGGCCCTGGAGGTTTTTGCAGATCGGGCCTATGAGGAGGACGGCACTTTGGTGGCCAGAGGAAAACCCGGCGCCATGATTACGGACGAGGATGAGGCGATTGGCCGGGTGGTCCGGATGGTGAAGGAACAGACGGTGACGGCCATTACGGGAAAAGAGATACCGATCCGCGCAGATTCGGTCTGCGTCCATGGAGACGGGGAGAAGGCGCTTGCTTTTGTGGAAAAGATACGGGAGGTTTTCAGGCGGGAAGGGATTGAGGTGTGTTCTCTGGACAGGCGGTAAGGCATTATATTTTCCGGATTTTAAAACGAAAAAAAGCAGCAGGCGTTGGTATCAACATGATATAGACGTAATTATATATTCTGAAATGTTCAGAAAAATGCAGCGGAAATCACAATTGCTTTCAATTCATGATCCGGTTTCACGGTCTCGCCTGATTCATACGTTTGAGGTGGTTCGTATTGCAAAAGAAATAAGTGAAAAATTAAATCTGAATTCTGAATTGACTGAGGCAATAGCTTTGGCTCACGATTTTGGCAATGTTGCTTATGGGAAAACAGCAGATCAATTCTTACAGAAGCAATCAAAGGAATTTCATCATGAAGAAGCCAGTGCACTTATGTTAAAAGTATGTTCTTCACGGCCAATACCGGACAAGTATAGAGTGTTAGCAAATAAAGCCATAGCAGAAGATCCGACAACAGTGCATACCATTGAAATTTCTGAATTTCCATATTTTCTGGAAGTATATCGATATAAAAAGGGAATATATTATATCTGTGTATCTCCTGAAATTATTGATGGTGTGGTGAAACATGGAACGAAACAAATAGCATTTACTTTAGAAGGACAGGTTGTAAATTATGCTGATAATATTGCATATTTAATACAGGATATCAGCGATTTTGAAGCAGCAGGGATTTTTAACAGGGATACAAAGGAACGTTATGAAAGAAGCCTTGAGGATTTGGAACATAAAGATTCAAATAAAAGTTATCCGGTATCAGGAATTGTCGGAAAAACAACAAGTATAAGGACAGCCACACTTATTGAGCGTTTTGTACATTATAATCTGGAACAACTAAAGGCTGATAAAAATAAAAAAGTTTATTCAAAAATATTGAAAGAAAAAATACCGGTGCTTGAGATAGAACCTGTTACAAAAGAGGCTATTGACTGCTGTTGGGAATTTAAAAAAGAGTTTTATAATAATGAACTGATTCATATTTCGAATATAGCATCTGAGGCGAAAATGGATCAGATGTGGTCTATACTGCAAAGAGATTCTCTTTTTGTCGAAAAAAACGGAACATATAAAAATTTTGACAGGATGCTGGCTTCACCTATTTTTATGTCGTTTAGAAAGAAAAAAGGAATAACAGAAGATTTGGAATGGGACAATTGGAAAAAAGCATATTTTATTGCTCACCTAACTTGTGATGAAATCGATCTGATCATAAAATCATTTTTAGAGAGAGATTATGTTTTTGATTTATCATTGCCTGTGATGTAAGGAAGCCGACAGGAGCGCTTATGGAGATTATCAAAGTAGTTACCAGCAATGATCATACAAAAAAATATTTTTTAGGAATTGTTGGTTTGTTGGATTCGCATATTGAAGCATGTCTGTTGAATTTAGCAAGATATGGATATATTATCTGTGTTTCTTCACAAATCGGATGTTCACAGAAATGTGAGTTTTGTGCAGCAAAGAATAGTAATGGTACACGAAATCTGTCATCTGATGAAATACAGGAACAGATACGGCTGGTGGTGGAAGATAACCCTCAATTAGCAGCAGGTAAATTTCAGGTTACTTATATGGGATCTGGGGAGCCATTGAGTAATTATAAAAATGTTTTTGATTCTATAGACCGCATTCGTATGGAATATCCGAATTTAAGCAAAGTAAATATATCAACTACTTGCCCGTCTTCTGGCAGATATTGTTTTGAAAATACAGATTGGGAATCATATTATGATTTTCTGCATTTCCAGTATTCTTTACACTTTGTACAAGATAGGGAACGTTACAGATATCTTTCGCCTCGGTTAATGAAAATTTCAGAAGCAATTAATTATTTGAACAGAGTATCTGTTTTAATAAACGATACTTATAAGGTCAACTACATTCTTTTTGACGGTTTAAATGATAGCAGGGAGAAAGCAAAAGAGCTAAAAAAAATAATGGACAAAACGGAAAATGCCATCTTAAAGATAAGTACAATGTGTGAAATATATGAATGTAGTTTATTACCAAGCCAGTCCTTCGATCAATTTTCCGAGAGTATTAAAAAGATGATAAATCGTGCTGAGTTTTTTAGCAGTGACGGTACAGATGTGAATGCCGGGTGCGGACAGTTTTATAATGAAAGTATATTATGAGAGATGATGAAGCAGGCAACCTTTTGATGAACAGAGAAGGATGAAAGGCCTTTCATTGAAAACAGAGTGTGGATTCACTAAAATAAGGGCAGTGCCTGCCCTTATTTTAGTGCCTTAAAACTCTTTATGATTTCTTCCCGGATTTGGTAAGCATTGTGGCTGATTTCACTTTTTTTATCGGCAGAAAAGCTGACCATCCATCTCTTTTTTCCTTCTGGCGTTACCGGAATGTAGACTGCGATATTGAAAAAGCTGCAGGAGCCTTCGCAGAGCATGTAGGTGTGGAATGCGGTTTCATATGGTTTTGTGGTCCATGTCAGGATGTCGGTCCCTAAATGGAGGCGGCTGTTGAGTTTGCCGCTGTCCACATATGCCTGGATTGCTTCTATGGAGCGGAAATCTTCCGAATCTGATACAGGCATTACCATAATGTCGCCGTAATCTCTGGCAGGGTCTATGGATATATCAGAGCGTTCGTCCCGGATGCTTACCTGCCCGAAGGAAGTCCAGACGATAATGGAAGCTATGGTTTCCCCATCTTTTTTCATGGAATAGACAAGGATGGATTGCTCTTTTGTCTGGGTATCGAACTGACATCCGGCAGTGTCCGGAAGATGCAGGATCCGGGTTAAATACTGGTTCAGGCCTCCGCCTTGAATGTACTGGTCGATTTGGTCTTCTGTGCCGATCAAAGCAGAGTCCTGGAAGGTTTCGAAATCATGGGTGGTTTTGGGAATTTCGGAATGGTTGAAGAAGACAATCGGGCAGAGCTTGTTGGTGCCGAAAGACCAGCTTCCGGGATATTCGATGTAAAACAGGTCGTTGTCCAGGTATCGGTATGGAAGGCCGTCCGGCCCTGTTTTGTCAGGCAGGAAAGAGATGCCGCAGTATTCAAAGCTGACTACAGGCGCATCATCTTCCGGTTCGGCGGCATGAAGTGGCGTGAGGATACATGAGGACAGCAGCAGGCCGCAGATAATGGATACGGATAATTTTCTTTTTGCGGAATTTTTCATGGCGGGATTCCTCCTTTTTGTGTTGTGATTTTGGTTGCATGGACATAGTAAGGAACTGTGGGAAAATGACTGACACATCTTGACTTGTCTGTTTCTCCGGTTGTACAGGTTAAAAGGCCTCGGCGCAGCCCGCTACGCCTATGTTTTTTGACCTGTACGATCGAAGAGATATCCTGCGCAATCTGTATCTGTTGTTTTTCTGCAGTTTTTAAATAATATAGCAGAAAAAGAGGAGGATGACAATAAAATACGATGAATTTAGTGGAGTTTTCTCAAAAAAGACATTATAATGATAGATAACCGGAGGGAAAAGCATCAGGGTAAAGAAAAAGGAGGAAAAGAAAGATGACGAACAGGGAACGCAGGGATGCACAGATGGCTTATATCTCGGATGACAGTGTTATGGAGGAGCAGAAGGTATGCAGAAGGAAGCTGCAGGTCTTAAATTTTATGGACCGTTCTGATTTTGACGGGATTGGGAAGGTGGTGAAGGAGCTGCTTGGCAAATCGGAAGGGGCTTTTATTAATCCTCCTTTTTACTGTGATTACGGGACGCATATTGAGGTGGGGAAGAATTTTTTTGCCAACTATAATTGTATGATATTGGATGTGGCAAAGGTAAAGATCGGGGATAACTGCCAGTTGGCGCCGAATGTGGCGATTTATACAGCCGGGCATCCCATTCATCCGGTCAGCAGGAATTCGATGTACGAATATGGAAAAGAAGTGGTTATCGGGGATAATGTGTGGATTGGAGGAAATGCGGTCATCTGTCCGGGCGTCCATATCGGGGATAATGTGGTGATCGGCGCCGGTAGTGTAGTCACGAAAGACATTCCGGCCTGGTCGGTTGCAGTGGGGAATCCCTGCCGGGTGATCCGGAAGATAACTGAGGAGGACAGGAGAAAATTGTTCGGGGACGAGGAGATTGACGAGGAGGCATGGAATGACATTATGGGCAGGAACGATTATTGAGTTCCATAAACGCACTGAATCATTTGACAAATAAGTATGCTCGCGAGTATAAATCTGGCCGAAAAAAGAGTTGCATTCTTCCGGAAAGTGTGGTAAGATTAAAATAGAACATATGTTCTAAATGTGCGGTGACTAAGAAATGGCGGGAGGTAAGGATGGGATGCTGATCCAGGAAAAGATGGAGATTAAAGAAAAGCTGCGTATCCTGTCGGACGCAGCCAAGTATGATGTATCCTGTTCCAGCAGCGGGATTGCGCGAAAAGGGAAAAAGGGGATGATCGGGAATACCCTGGCAGCAGGAATCTGCCATAGTTTTGCAGCGGACGGCAGGTGTATTTCCCTGCTGAAGATCCTGTTTACGAACCAGTGCATTTATGACTGCCGCTATTGTGTGAACCGGCGTTCCAATGATGTGGTCCGCACCGCGTTTACACCAGAAGAAGTATGTACCCTGACGATAGAGTTTTATCGGAGAAATTATATTGAGGGATTGTTTTTAAGTTCGGGTATTTTATATTCACCGGACTATACCATGGAGCTGATCTATGAGACTCTGTACCGCCTGCGCAATGAGTACCATTTTAACGGGTATATCCATGTCAAGGCGATACCTGGCGCATCTTCGGAACTGATTGAGAGGATGGGGTTTCTTGCAGACAGGATGAGCGTGAATCTGGAACTGCCCACGGCAGAAGGGCTCCGAAGGCTGGCGCCAGGCAAGACACGGGAAAAAATTCTGGCGCCCATGCGTCAGGTGCAGCGTGGGATTGCAGCCCAGAATCTGCGGGCATTAGAAGATTCGAACCTGCGAGGTACACTTAAGCGAGGCAGTTTCCGGCTGGAGGATAGAGGCAGAAAAGAGGCGCGGGAGATCGGCATGGCCGATTCCATTGCCCATCCGGGAAGGAATGTGTGGAATCAGGGACGGGACGCGGGAGGGAGAGTATTTGTCCCGGCTGGACAAAGCACCCAGATGATTGTGGGAGCCACGCCGGAGAGCGATTACCATATGATCCGGGTGTCAGAGGCGTTGTATCAGAATTACGACCTGAAGCGGGTATATTATTCTGCTTTTGTGCGCGTGAATGAGGACAGTATGCTTCCGGCTCTTCCCGGCGGCCCGCCTCTCCTCAGGGAACATCGCCTGTACCAGGCGGATTGGCTTCTGAGGTTTTACGGATTTCAGGCAGAAGAACTTCTTTCAGAGGACCGTCCGAATTTTAATGTGTTGATTGACCCGAAGTGTGACTGGGCTTTGCGCCATCTCGAACAGTTCCCGGTAGAGATAAACAGGGCGGATTACGGAACCCTTCTTCGGGTGCCGGGACTGGGAGTCAAGTCGGCGCGGCGGATTATTGCAGCCAGGAGAAGCGGGGCATTGGATTTTACTGCTTTAAAGAAAATGGGAGTCGTGTTAAAGCGGGCCATGTATTTTATTACCTGTTCCGGCAAGACCATGTATCCGTTCCGGATGAATGAGGATTTTATTACCAGCCAGCTGATCGGCGTGGAACGGAAGAATACATGGGATATCGAGAATCATGACAGTTACAGGCAGATGAGCCTGTTTGATGATTACCAGATTTCAGCGCCTGTAAGCGGAGAAGACAGAGAATCGGTGGTGACAGGAATTTTGTAAGCGGCATTCTCGAAGAGAAGTCCTGCTTTACAGATTACGAAACCGTCCATGGATTCTCAGGCGGCTGCCGTAATCAGTCAGGGGAGAGCTTCACAGAAAGGAGGATTTGCATATATGACGGTTTTTGTATGTGGGCAGGAAGCCGAAGATATCTGGTGCGGTATCTATGATGCGTGGATGAGCCGCCTGGGACATAAGAACGTGCGCTTAGAGCCGGAGGGGCGGGACCGTGAACTGTTTTGCGAATACCGGCAGGTGGAGACGGATATGGACAAAGCAACGAAGGTGATCGACAGCATCCGCCAGAAGCTGTCGGAGGAACTGTATGAGATTGTGTATCGCGCGGCACTGTCGGAGGACCCGGACCGGGCGGACAAGATCTACCGGTTTCTGATCTATGCCTTTGCCATTGGGACTAAGGTGGTGGATTGCCTGCAGATTCCGGAAGTATTTGAAGTGTTTCGGATGGTTCGCTTTTTGGGAAGGGAATATACCCACATTATTGAGTTCACCCGTTTTTCCCAGATGGAGGAAGGGATTCTTTTCGGAAGGATAGCACCGAAGAATGATTTGGTGGTTTTAGTGTCCCTGCATTTTGCAGACCGTCTTCCGGGAGAGAACTGGATTTTGTACGACTGTAATAGGAAAAAAGCATCGGTTCATCAGGCGAATAAGGGATGGGCCGTAGTAAAGGCAGATTCTGCCTGGTGGCAGGAGCGGCTGAATAAAAAAACGGATGAAGAGATATATGAAAACTTATGGAAAACCTTTCATAAAACTATTGCTATAACTCAGCGAACGAACTTAAAGTGCCAGCAGAATATGCTCCCTCTTCGTTTTCGCCCTTATATGACGGAGTTTTCCTCTTCTGGTAACTAGTACAGCATTGCCTAAATTCCGGTGAATAAATCACTCGCTATCAGCGCCCTCTGCACGCCTGCGAAGCTAGACGTAGGCACCACTACGCCGTCGCTTCACAGACGCACAGATGACACCGATATCAAGCAATTTATTCACCAAAATTTAAGCAATGCTGTACTAGTAGGGAACTGTCCCGAAGAAAAATCCTGCGGACTAATGATAAGTTAATTCGGGACAGTTCCTAAGCAAACCAGAGACAGCTTGGGTGAGTCTCCATGAACCGTGACAAAACATCAGCACAAAAACCACGAAACCTCTTTTACAAAAAATAAGGAATTTTTCTTGCTATTTTCCTTAAATTCCGTTATGATAACAGAAGTATCACTTTAATCTCTTTTTTCTACAGGATTTCTGAAATTTCAGATGTACGTTTCGTACCAATTCCCAGGTTTCCGGATAAAAGAGCGAAAATGAAAACAGGAAAGGAGTATGGATTTGTTCAGCAAAGTGTATAGCGCGGGCCTGCAGGGGATTGACGGATATCCGGTGCAGGTAGAGGCAGACGTAGGCAATGGCCTGCCTGGATTTTATATGGTCGGATACCTGGCGTCCGAAGTACGGGAAGCAGCGGAGAGGGTGAAAACTGCCTTGAAAAACTCCGGATTTCCTATGCAGCCCAGGAAAATCACCGTGAACCTGTCTCCGGCAGACATCCGCAAGGATGGGACAGCTTTTGACCTGCCGGTAGCGGTAGCCGTCCTGACGGCATATGGGATAGGGGAACCTTCTGTTTTGGAAGGCTCCGCCTTTATCGGGGAGCTTGGGCTGAACGGCCGGATAAAACCGGTGCGGGGTGTCCTGTCATTGGTGTCGGCCCTGCGGGACGCGGGGAGGCGGCGATGTTTTCTTCCAAAGGAAAACGTGCCGGAAGGGATGGCAGTCGGACAGATTGAGATTGTGTCTGTAGAACATATGGAACAGATGATGGAATTTTTGAAAAAGCCTGAAAAAATAGCAAGAGAACATTTCTTTTACCGGGATTTTTTGGAAGACCAGGAAGAAGATCTTGTGGATTTTTCCGAAGTAAACGGCCAGAAGCTGGTTCGGAGAGCCACAGAGGTGGCGGCTGCCGGCCGGCACAATATTCTTTACCTGGGGCCGCCGGGAAGCGGCAAAAGCATGGCGGCCAGGCGTCTCCCGACGATCATGTCAGCCATGTCGCCGGAGGAACAGTTGGAAGTATCCAAAGTATACAGTGTATGCGGTATGCTGCCGGCCGGGAAGGCCCTGCTTCACAAAAGGCCCTTTCGCGCCCCCCATCACACGATCAGCCCTCAGGCCATGGCGGGAGGAGGGAAATATCCCAAGCCAGGCGAGATCTCCTTAGCTTCCAGAGGAGTATTGTTTTTGGATGAGTTTCCGGAGTTCAGACGGGAAGCCCTGGAAATTCTCCGGCAGCCTTTGGAGGAGCGGAAAGTTACGGTTTCCCGTGTCCATGGAAGCTGTGTTTTTCCGGCCAATGTATTGTTAGCAGCAGCTATGAATCCCTGTCCCTGTGGATTTTATCCGGACAGGAGCCGATGTTTTTGTAATGAACAGCAGGTGCGCCGGTATTTGGGGAAGATATCGCGCCCTTTGCTGGAGAGGATCGATATCTGTGTGGAGACTTCTCCGGTATCTTACCTTGAGATACGCGGGAAGGAGGAAGACAACGAATCTTCAGCTCGGATTCGGCAGCGGGTGGAGGAAGCCAGGGAGATTCAAAGAAAACGTTTCGATGGAAGCGGGATTTTTTTTAACAGCGAGATGGGGAGCCGGCAGGTCAGGCAGTATTGTGTGCTGGGAAACCAGGAGGAGGAGCTTTTACAGAGAGCCTACCAGGCAAAGGGGCTCAGCGCCCGTGGATGCCATAAGATTTTAAAGGTGGCACGGACCATTGCAGATCTGGACGGTTCGGGCCGCATCTTGAAAAAACATCTGAGCGAGGCTGTGGGCTATCGGGATCTGGAGGAGAAATACTGGGGAAAAGGGGTGTGAAAGAAATGGATAAAGAGAAAAAGAACGGCAGAAAAACAGAAAAAGAAAAAGAGTATCTTCATTGGCTGTGCAGCATTCCCTGTCTGGGAGCTGTTTCCATACGGAAACTATATGAGCATTTTCAAAGCTTTGAAGTAATATATAATATAGAAGAAATGGCTCTTCTAAAGGCGGAAATCCTGAAGAAACCACAGATAGAAGCATTGGTTAAATGGCGCGGCAGGTTTTTAGCCTGCCAGGAGAACTATCAGAAATTGGCAGAGAAAAATGTCCGTTTCGTGACGCCTCTTGACTCTGATTATCCCCGGCGCCTTTTAGAGATTTATGACTATCCTATGGGAATCTTTGTGAAAGGCAGGATGCCGGAGGACAATAGCCCTTCCGTAGCAATAGTGGGGGCCAGGGGATGTTCTGCCTATGGGGAGTGTCTGGCGGAGGAATTTGCCCGGGCGCTTTCCGAGGAACAGGTTCAGGTCATCAGCGGCCTGGCCGTAGGGATCGACGGCGCTGCCCACAGGGGTGCCCTGAAGGGGGAAGGAAGCACTTTCGGTGTTTTAGGCTGCGGGATAGATATCTGCTATCCTGCACAACATTATCCCTTGTATACCGCCATGGAAAAAGCAGGAGGAATCCTTTCGGAATTTCCGCCCGGGACCCAGCCGAAACCGGGACATTTCCCCATGCGGAACCGGATCATCAGTGGTTTGGCAGACGCGGTGCTGGTAGTGGAGGCGAAAGCCAGAAGCGGTTCTTTGATTACGGCAGAACTGGGTCTTGAACAGGGAAAAGAAATATTTGCCGTTCCTGGCAGGATCACCGACCATTTGAACATGGGATGCAATCTGCTGATCCAGCAGGGCGCCCATATGGCAATTACTCCCAGGGATATTTTGGAATACCTGGGAGTAAAATGCCGGAAAGAATTAATTCTTCATGAAAAAAACGCAAATAGTCTTGCAAAGAAAGAAAAAATGGTGTATAGTTGCCTGGATTTCAAGCCGAAACATTTGGACGATATCCTGGCAGGCTGCGGATTAGGAATCAGTGAATGTATGGGGATACTGCTGGAGCTGGAGCTTGGAGGATACGTGTTTCGTTCGGCAAACCATTATTATGGAAAAAACTGTGAAGCGTAGGAGTAATCATGGCAAAGAATTTAGTTATTGTGGAGTCACCGGCAAAGGTAAAAACGATCCGAAAATTCCTTGGGACTAATTATGACGTAGACGCCTCTAACGGGCATGTGCGTGATCTCCCTAAAAGCACGTTGGGAATCGATGTGGAGCATGATTATGAACCAAAATATATCACCATCCGGGGAAAGGGGGACATTTTATCGAAGCTTCGCAAGGAAGTAAAAAAGGCGGATAATATCTATCTGGCGACGGACCCTGACCGGGAGGGGGAGGCGATTTCCTGGCATCTGATGAAGGCTTTGAAGCTGGATGAGCAGGAGGATAAAAAGGTTTATCGGGTCAGCTTCAATGAGATCACGAAGACAGCCGTAAAAAATTCACTGAAAACTCCTCGTAAGATTGATATGGATTTAGTAGACGCCCAGCAGGTGAGAAGAATGCTGGACCGGATGGTGGGCTACAGGATCAGCCCCCTTTTGTGGGCAAAAGTAAAGAGAGGTTTAAGCGCGGGACGTGTGCAGTCTGTGGCTCTTCGCATGATCTGCGACCGGGAGGACGAAATTGCTGCATTTGTCCCGGAGGAGTACTGGAATTTAGAGGCGGACCTGCTGCAGCCAGGCGGGAAAAAACCCATGAAGGCAAAGTTTTATGGAACCGTCAGGGAAAAGGTTGCCATTCACAATAAGGAAGAGCTGGACCGGATTCTGGCAGGACTGGAAAACCAGAATTATACGGTCAGGGAAGTGAAAAACGGAGAGAGGATGAAAAAGCCCCCGATTCCTTTTACTACCAGCACCCTGCAGCAGGAAGCGTCCAAAGTATTAAATTTTTCCACCCAGAAGACGATGCGTCTTGCCCAGCAGCTTTATGAGGGCGTTGACGTAAAAGGCCATGGGACTATCGGGCTGATCACCTATCTGCGTACTGATTCCACGAGGGTTGCAGATGAGGCGGACGCGGCGGCGAGAAAGTATGTGGAGGAAGCTTATGGGGCGGATTATGTATTAAAGAGCAGTTATTCCGGCAAGAACAACGGCAAGATCCAGGATGCCCATGAGGCCATCCGTCCTACGGATATTACATTGACGCCCGTAAAGGTTAAGGATTCGCTTCAGCGGGATCTGTTCCGCCTGTACCAGCTTATCTGGAAGCGTTTTACGGCAAGCCGGATGCAGCCGGCTGTCTATGAGACCACTTCCGTGAAAGTGGCGGCGGGAGAATATATATTCACCTTGTCCGCGTCCAGGCTTGCTTTTGACGGCTTTATGTCCGTATATGTGCAGGAAGAAGAAAAGGAAGAGAACAATAAGCTTTTGGGAAAGCTGGAGCAGGGGGATGTGCTGGAGCTGTCTATCCTTTCACCAAGCCAGCATTTTACCCAGCCGCCGGCCCACTATACGGAGGCCTCTCTGGTAAAGGCCCTGGAGGAGCAGGGGATCGGCCGGCCAAGTACCTATGCGCCGACGATCACCACGATCCTGGCGCGGCGTTATATCACAAAAGAGAACAAGAATCTGTATGTGACAGAGCTGGGGGAGGCAGTCAACGGCATTATGAAGCAGTGTTTCCCCAGTATTGTGGATACCCGGTTTACGGCCAATATGGAGATGCTGCTGGATAAGGTGGGGGACGGCTCAGTCAAGTGGAAGACGGTTGTTGAGAACTTTTATCCGGATTTGGATGACGCGGTAAAGACGGCGGAGAAAACCCTGGAATCAATCAAGATCGCGGATGAGGTGTCGGATGTGCCTTGTGATGTCTGCGGCCGGTATATGGTGATCAAATACGGGCCGCACGGAAAGTTCCTTGCCTGTCCCGGTTTTCCGGATTGTAAAAACACCAAGCCCTATCTGGAAAAAATAGGCGTCTCCTGTCCGAAGTGCGGCGGCCAGGTGGTGATCAAGAAGACGAAAAAGGGCCGCAGGTTCTTTGGATGTGAGAATAACCCGGAATGCGATTTTATGTCCTGGCAGAAGCCGTCCTCCCAAAAATGTCCCCAGTGCGGAGGATATATGGTGGAGCGGGGAAATAAGCTGGTATGCGCAGGGGAACAATGCGGTTTCAGCATGCCTTCCGGTGCGGAGGCCGCAGAGGCGGCCGAAAGAACGAGTATGGCCGACAAAACCGGTATAAAAGAAGAGCAGGAAAAGCCGTAACACTTATATGGATAATGTTACGGGAAAATTTATAAAAATGTCAAAAAATTTCGAAAAACTATTGTTATTACCGAAAAGTCGTGTTAATATTTAGGTAGCATATTTTGAATCGGGATAAGACAACCATAAACTGAGGAGGTTTTTCGAAATGAGTGTACAGTTGCTGGATAAGACTAGAAAAATAAACAAATTGCTGCACAACAACAGTTCCCACAAGGTGGTGTTCAATGATATCTGCAAAGTGTTAAGCGATATTTTACTTTCCAATATTCTGGTCATCAGTAAAAAGGGGAAAGTGCTGGGGGTGGGCCTTTGCCCGGGGGTTGACGAGATTGAGGAACTCATTGAGGACCAGGTGGGAGGCTTTGTGGACCGGATGCTGAATGAACGTCTGCTCAGTATTCTATCCACCAAGGAGAATGTAAACCTGGCTACCCTTGGTTTTGCCGAGGAAAATGTCAAGAAGTATCAGGCTATCATCACCCCTATCGACATTGCAGGGGAACGTCTGGGAACTCTTTTTATCTACAAGTGTAATGAACAGTACGACATTGATGATATTATTTTGAGCGAGTACGGGACCACGGTGGTGGGGCTGGAGATGATGCGCTCGGTCAATGAAGAGAATGCAGAAGAGACCCGCAAAGTGCAGATCGTCAAATCAGCCATCAGTACCTTGTCGTTTTCAGAGCTGGAGGCCATTACTCACATTTTTGAGGAATTAGACGGCAATGAGGGAATCCTGGTGGCGAGCAAGATCGCGGACCGCGTGGGCATTACCCGCTCCGTGATCGTAAACGCCCTGCGTAAATTTGAGAGCGCGGGCGTCATCGAGTCCCGTTCTTCCGGCATGAAGGGAACGTATATTAAGGTTTTAAATGATGTGATTTTTGAAGAATTAAAGAATATTAAAATAGCCAAGTAGAAATTTGGAATAAAAACTTGACAAAAGTCTTTCATTGGCGTAAAATACGCCCATAGACGTAAAGCGTCCGCAGGGTCGGCAGAATATGCGGCTTCACAGGGAGCGGGGTTCGGGACAGTTTCGTGTCCGGACAGGCCAGGGCTTGTTTCTTGGCTGCTCTCTATGGGCAAGATCCTGCAGGACTGTTTCAATACCATATCTGGGACGGCTGCCGGAAGGCATCCGTACTATAGCGGAAGTGGAGAATGAATATGGATAACCGGGCAAACCAGCAGATGGATATGGCTAGAATGAGCGGCATGATGATGTGCATGTGCCGCATGTTCGTATGCTTAAAATACCTGAGATAGCTGCATGGATTGTGAGAAGAACCAGAACATTCCGATATATTTTAACGGATATCAGATCGCAAACCTGCTCAGGTTTGCGTTTTTTACTTTATAGAAGATTGCGATTTTTCTATTCTGCTTGATAGAAAATTGCGGCTTTTGTGTTTTGGCATTTCATTTGGCCTGCGGGCAGAAGAACATAGAAGGAGAAAGGAGCGGTTATGGCATTGGAAGAACCCATTATCCGGCTGCGGAACGTAGGAAAAGAATACAGGACGGCCAACGGGCCGGTGGTAGCGTTAGACGATATTAACCTGGATATTGAACGGGGAGAGATCTTCGGGATCATTGGCCTGTCCGGCGCGGGAAAGAGTACGTTGGTAAGGTGCATCAATATGCTGGAGACGCCTACTTCCGGACAGGTGATTTTTGAGGGGGAAAACTTAGCGGCCCAAAGTGATAAACAAAAAAGGATGGCAAGGCGGTCCATGGGGATGATTTTCCAGCAGTTTAATCTTCTCGCCCAGCGCAATATCCTGAAAAACGTATGTTTTCCCCTGGAGATAGCAGGCGTGTCCAGACAGGACGGCAAAAAGCGCGCTATGGAGCTTTTGGAGCTGGTGGGATTAGCCGACCGGGCGGGAGCATACCCGGCACAGCTTTCCGGCGGGCAGAAGCAGAGGGTGGCCATTGCCAGGGCGCTGGCCACCAACCCAAAGGTGATTTTGTGTGACGAGGCTACCAGCGCCCTTGACCCTAACACGACCAAGTCGATTCTGGCTCTTTTAAAGGAGATCAACCGGACCATGGGAGTGACCGTGATCGTCATCACCCATGAAATGGCGGTGATCGAGGCCATCTGCGACCGTGTGGCGATCATTGACCAGAGCCATATTGCAGAACTGGGTACGGTCTCGGAGATTTTCTCGGAGCCAAAGTCAAAGATCGGGCGGCAGCTTATTCTGGGGGACGCGGTAAACCAGGTAAGGTTCAGTGAATCCAGGCAGCTTCGGATCATTTTTGACGGGAGGGAGTCAACGGAGCCGGTTATTTCCAACCTTGTCCTGGCATGCAAGGTTCCCGTCAATATCATGTACGCGGCGACCAAGGACATTAACGGGACTGCCATGGGGCAGATGATCATCCAGCTTCCGGAGGAAGAGACGGACGCCAACCGGGTGATCAATTATCTAAAGACAATTCAGGTTCCATATGAGGAGGTGACAAAGAATGACGTTTGACGCGGCGACAGTTTCCATGCTGAGGACAGCTATTTGGGAGACTTTTTATATGGTGGCCCTTTCCTCTCTCTTTGCCTATGTGATCGGGCTTCCTTTGGGGATTGTGCTGGTGGTGACGGATACGGACGGGATTTATCCCATTCCCTGGCTGCAGAAGATATTAGGGCTGGTGATCAATCTGCTGCGGTCGGTTCCCTTTTTGATTCTGCTGTTTATCGTGCTGCCCCTTTCCAAGATTGTCATCGGGACCAGGATCGGCTCTCCGGCTATCGTGATTCCGCTGACCATTGCGGCGGCGCCCTATATTGCCCGGGTGGTGGAGTCTTCCTTCCGGGAGATTGATGCAGGAGTGATCGAGGCGGCAAAGTCCATGGGGGCATCCACCTGGCAGATTATCTGGAAAGTGCTGCTGCCGGAATCCAAGCCGTCTCTGCTTTTGGGGGCCGCTCTGGCAGTCACTACGATTTTAAGCTATTCCGCCATGGCAGGCTTTACCGGAGGAGGAGGCCTGGGGGCCGTGGCCATCAATTACGGCTATTACCGGTATGAGCCGGGGCTCATGTGGATTGCAGTGATTCTTCTGGTGGTAATGGTGCAGATCATCCAGGAGATCGGAACCCGGCTTTCCAAGCGGGGAGACAAGAGAATCCGGTGAGAAGAACTAGGAAACGGATTTAGCAGCCAGATGGCACTGGCCCGGATGGCTGTAGGCAGACGCCTTATAAATCAATCATAATTAAGAGGAGGAATGATTTATGAAAAAATCAATCAGTGTTTTGGCATTGGCAGCGCTCTCGGCGTCCGTGCTGGCAGCATGTGGAGGGAATAAGGCAGAGACCGCGGCACAGACCACAGCCGCCGCCTCCACAGAAGCGGCAGAGAAAGCCTCTGAGGAAGGCACAAAGGCAGAGGAAGCGGCAGAGACGACCGCCGTTTCTTCAGGGGAGCTTAAAAAGATCGTGGTAGGGGCAAGCCCGGCGCCTCATGCAGAGATTCTGAAGGCCGCAAAAGATGTGCTGGCCCAGAAGGGATATGAGCTGGAGATTCTGGAATATGTGGATTATATCCAGCCTAACCTGGCATTGGAGTCAGGAGATCTGGACGCCAACTATTTCCAGCATCTTCCGTATCTGGAGTCCTTTAACGAGGAGAACGGCACCAAGCTGGTTTCTGCGGCAGCACTCCATTATGAGCCTTTTGGAATCTATGCCGGCAAGGCTGCCTCTTTGGAAGATCTGGCAGACGGCGCCACCGTCGCGGTCCCCAATGATACCAGCAATGAAGCCAGGGCGCTTCTTCTTTTGGAAGCCCAGGGGTTAATCAAGCTGAAAGACGGGGCTGACCTGACCGTAACCAAGAATGATATTGTAGAGAATCCGAAGAATCTGAATCTGTACGAGGTGGAGGCGGCACAGATCCCCCGTGTGGTGGAGGATGTGGATATTGCGGTTATCAACGGCAACTACGCCATTGAGGCGGGTTTTAAGGTGTCGGAAGCCCTGGCAGTCGAGGATTCCGAGTCTATCGCTGCCACTACCTACGGAAATGTAATCGCCGTGCAGGAAGGCCATGAAAAGGACGAGAATATCGTGGCTCTTGTGGAAGCCCTTACCAGTGACGAAGTGAAGGCTTTTATGGAAACCACTTATGAGGGCGCGGTAGTTCCGCTGTTCTAAAAGGAACCGATCAGGAAGAATATGCATAGGATACACCAAGGAGAGAGAGGGGTATCCTATGCGTATTTTTGATTTAAAAAAAAAGAAGTCATTAATATTTGCGACTGTAAGCGGTTAGGGTTTGTGGGGGACGTTGATTTTGACGAGAAGACAGGGTGTATTACCCATCTGATCGTGCCGGGGCCAGGGTGCCTTTGTGGGATATTTGGCCGGGAAAAAGAGTACGTGATCCCTTTTTGTGATGTGAAACAGATCGGGGATGATATTATCCTGGTAGAGATCAAAACCTTAAAGGACGCAGAAAAGGCATGCACATGCGGGTGAGAAAACAGAAGGAAAACAGAGGAGAATATGCAAAATGCGTTATAAAAATGTAAGTTTTTTGTATATTTTTTGTAAAAAGGTTGCAAATTGTCAATGGATAAGGTAAAATAAAACAAAATCCATAAATTTTTAAAAAATTCGTGAGAGTGTTGGGCTGTTATAAAAAATTGCCGGCCAAAGGGCGGGCGGTAATGCAAGAATGTGGTTTACGTAAAGGAAAGAGCGGCGGCGGCACAGGTGTCCGGACTGCCGCAAGGTGCAAAGTCAGGAGGAAATGACAGTGAAGTGTCCGTATTGCAATGCGTCAGATACCAAGGTAATCGATTCTAGGCCGGCAGATGAGAACAGTTCCATAAGAAGGCGCCGCCAGTGTGAAAAGTGCAAGAAGCGTTTTACCACTTATGAAAAGCTGGAGACCATGCCCCTTATGGTGATCAAGAAAGACCGCACCAGGGAAACTTATGACCGATCCAAGATTGAGGACGGGGTTATCCGTTCCTGCCATAAGCGCCCGGTGTCCACGGAACAGATCAACGCCATGATCGATGAGATTGAGAATTGTGTTTTTAACCTGGAAGAGAAGGAAGTGGAAACCTCGGTTATCGGAGAGCTGGTGATGGAGAAGCTGAAGAACTTAGACGAGGTGGCTTACGTCCGTTTTGCTTCGGTTTACCGGGAATTTAAAGATGTGAATACTTTTATGGAGGAGCTGGGAAAGCTGTTGAAGAACAAATGATATTGGAGCGTTTTTATCCAAGGGAATGGGTGGACAGTACTTACGAGATTGATTTTGAGGGATGGAAGGAAAAAGGAATACGGGGCGTGATCTTTGATATTGACAACACGCTGACCTGCCATGACGCTCCCGACGACGGCCGCGCCAGGAAGCTGTTCGCGCGTCTTCACGCCATGGGCATGAAGACATGCCTTCTTTCCAACAATAAGGAGCCAAGGGTGTCCTCCTTTGCCGGGCAGGTGGATTCGCCTTATATTTTTAAGGCGGGAAAGCCGGGAGTAAAAAGTTATAACAAAGCCATGGAAATCATGGGGACCGGCAGGGACAACACGCTGTTTGTGGGGGACCAGCTTTTTACGGATATATACGGGGCTAATCTGGCCGGCATTTACGGGATATTGGTGAAGCCGATGAATCCGAAAGAGGAGATCCAGATCGTGGTGAAACGGTATCTGGAGGCAGTGGTGCTCTATTTTTACAAGAGGAGAGACAGAATAGAAAAAAATGGTTGAAAAAACAGATGGTTTATTATAGAATATAGGAGATTACGAGCGAGTATGCATAAGCAAGGAGGAATATTCCATGATTTCAGCAGGTGATTTTAGAAATGGCATTACTCTGGAGATTGATGGTTCCGTATACCAGATTATTGAGTTTCAGCATGTAAAGCCAGGCAAGGGCGCGGCTTTTGTCAGAACAAAGATTAAGAACGTAATGAGCGGTTCTGTGGTAGAGCGGACTTTCCGCCCTACGGAGAAGTTCCCGGCGGCGAGGATTGACCGGGTGGACATGCAGTATCTGTATGCAGACGGTGATCTGTTTAATTTCATGAATATGGAGAATTATGAGCAGATGGCTTTAGCGCCGGACGTGATCGGCGATGCGCTGAAGTTTGTGAAGGAGAATGAGACGGTGAAGGTGTGTTCTTATAACGGCAAGGTATTTTCCGTTGAGCCGCCGCTGTTTGTGGAACTGGAGATCACCAATACGGAGCCGGGATTTAAGGGTGATACCGCCCAGGGAGCGACCAAGCCTGCTACGGTAGAGACCGGGGCTACCGTATATGTACCGCTGTTCGTGGACAATGGGGACAAGATCAAGATCGATACCCGTACCGGAGAATATTTGTCCAGAGCATAAAGGGAGGTTCCCTTGAAAGAGAAAGCGAAGCCAGGCCTTTAAAAAGTCTGGCTTTTATCGTTATACCCGCGGGTATACTTATACTCAGGAGCATACTTATTTGCCAAATGATTCGGTGTATTTAGGGAAAGACGGGAACTGTGCCGGCAAATCTCAGGCGCCGCCTTAAGAAGAGAGACGAAACAGGATAAGGGAGATAAAACGGAATATGGAGACCAAAATATTGTTTCAGGAGAACATTGCCCTGATCGGGTTTATGGGAGTCGGGAAAAGCACGGTGGCCCATTGCCTGCGGGACCGGTATGGAATGGAGGAGGCGGAGACAGACGCCATGATTGTAGAGGCGGAGGGGATGGCCATTACCGATATATTTGCCAGATATGGGGAACCCTATTTCCGAGACTGTGAGAGCAGGGCCGTCCTTAAGCTGCAGCAGTATCAGCGGACCGTGATTTCCTGCGGAGGCGGCGCGGTAATGCGGGAGGAGAATGTGGCAAACTTAAAAAAGAGCAGCCGGATCGTTCTGTTGACAGCCGCTCCGGAGACCATCCTGGAACGGGTGAAAAATTCGGATGCCCGTCCGATCCTCAACGGCCATATGAATGTGGAGTATATCGCGGAGCTGATGGAAAAAAGGCGTGAAAAGTATGAGGCAGCGGCTGATTTAAAGATTGCCACAGACGGGAAAAAGGTAGAAGATATCTGTCAGGAAATTGTGGAAGAACTGAATAAAAGCAGCCGGTCCGTGGACAGATAAGGATGCCCGCGGGTATAAAAAGTAAAATATAAAGAAAAGGGAGAACAACAACGTGAAAAAAATACTGGATCGGATCTCCGCCCGGATCGAGGAGGCGTTTGAGGCCTGCGGCTATGAGAGGCGTTACGGAAAGGCAGTGCTCTCCAACCGTCCGGATTTGTGTGAATATCAATGTAACGGCGCCATGGCTGCGGCCAAGGCATACAAGAAAAAACCAATTGAGATTGCCAATGAGGTGGCGGCTTTCCTGTCCGGTTCGGAAAAGGAAAAATCCGTCATGTTTTCGGAGATAAACGCGGTGATGCCGGGGTTTATCAACCTGCGTCTGGACGGCGGATTTCTGGCTGATTATCTGAACGGGATGCAGAGGGAGGAAAACTTAGGGCTTGAAAAGCCGGGCCACAAAGAGACAGTGATCGTGGACTACGGCGGCGCCAACGTGGCAAAGCCGCTTCATGTGGGTCATCTGCGCTCCGCGGTGATCGGCGAGTGTATCCGGCGGATGGGAGTGTTTTTAGGCTATCATGTGATCGGAGACGTACACCTGGGCGATTGGGGCCTGCAGATGGGCCTGATTATTGAAGAGCTGAAAAACAGGCAGCCGGATCTGGTGTATTTTGATGAAGCGTACAAGGGAGATTATCCCAAGGAAGCGCCTTTTACAATCGAAGAACTGGAGGATATTTATCCTTGTGCCAGCGTTCGGTCAAAGGAGGACGAGGCATTTAAAGAGCGCGCTCAGGCGGCTACTCTGCGGCTGCAGGGAGGATATGCCCCCTATGTGGCTATCTGGAAGCATATTATGAGAATATCCCTGGAGGATCTGAAGAAAAATTACGGAAATTTGGACATTCGTTTCGACCTGTGGAAGGGAGAAAGCGACGCGGGGCCTTATATTCCATGGCTGATAAAGGATCTTAAGGAAAAGGGCCTGGCCAGGGAAAGCCAGGGGGCCCTGGTGGTGGATATTGCCCAGGATACAGATTCCAAGGAGCTTCCTCCTTGTATCGTGCAGAAGTCGGACGGGGCGGCCCTCTATGCCACCACGGATCTGGGGACGATTTTGGAGAGGGAGAAGCTGTATCGGCCGGACCGTTATATCTATATTGCCGATAAGCGGCAGGAGCTTCATTATACCCAGTTGTTCAGGGTGGCAAAAAAGGCCGGGTATGTAAAAGAGGACACGCCTATGGACTACATCGGTTTCGGCACTATGAACGGAAAGGACGGAAAGCCCTTTAAGACCAGGGACGGCGGCGTCATGCGGCTGGAGCATCTGATTGCAGACATTGAGGAGGCGGTCTACGGCCGGATACAGGAAAACCGGGGCGTGCAGGGAGAGAAGGAAGCCATCAAAGAGGCCGGTCCCCTGACGGCGTCTGAGGAAAGGCCGGAAGAGAGCGTGCCGGGAGATTCGGAGGAATCCGTAAAAGCCGGGATGGAAATGTCTGAGGAGGAAGCAAGGAAAACCGCAAAGGTAATCGGGCTGTCCGCTTTAAAATACGGAGATCTTTCCAACCAGGCAGCCAAAGATTATGTGTTCGACATGGAGAGGTTTACTTCCTTTACAGGCAATACAGGGCCTTATATCCTGTATACGATCGTGAGGATAAAATCGATCCTTAAAAATTACCAGGAGACAGGAAGAAAAGAGGAAGACGCCCGGATTCTCCCGGACGAGGGGGCTTCGGAGCGGGAGCTGATGCTGGAGCTGACCAGGTATAACGATGCGATGGAAACATCATTTGAGGAGCTGGCCCCTCACAAGCTCTGCCAGTATGTATACGGCCTGGCCAATGCCTTCAATGGGTTTTACAGGGACAATAAGATTCTCGCCCAGGAAGACAAAAAGAGGCAGGCAGGATGGATTCGGCTGATCACTCTGACAAGAGATGTGCTTTTGGCAGGGATTTATGTGCTGGGCTTTGACGCGCCGGAGCGAATGTGAGCTTTTGGTTCATCGTTTACCGGGCGCTGATGCACCCGGGCCTCGGTGAACCATAATGCTTTTACCGCCAGATGACCGGACAGACCACCAGAAAGGCTGAGAAAGGAGTTTTATCATGGCATTATACGATTATAGCGGTGCGCTGCGCCAGGGGCGGAAGCGGTATCAGGAGGCAGTCTCTAAGGGGCAGTATCCGTATTTGCCGGTATTGGATGACATTCTGTCCAACACGGAGATTGTGTCAGAGGTGAATCTTGGAATTATTGACATTCCTTTAGACCGGGTCGTGGGAACGAAGACCCAGGGCAGGACCCAGGCGTTTGCCAGTAATTTTATGCCCCTTTTGGGAGAAAAATCGGAGTTCGGGGCCAAGTGGGGGTATCTCTATGACCATCAGATTGAGGAGGGAATTCATGATCCGATTTTTGCTTATGAGTTCATGAACCGTTATTATGTCCAGGAGGGCAACAAGCGGGTCAGCGTGCTGAAATATCTCCGCGCTTACAGCATTTCTGCTTCCGTGATCCGCCTGATTCCCAAAAGAAGCGATAATTATGATACAAAGCTGTATTATGAATTTCTCGATTTTTACCAGGTATCCTTTAACTGCGATGTATGGCTCAGCCGGGAGGGAAGCTATAAGCGTCTTTTGGAAGCCATGGGAAAGAAGCCGGAAGAGGTCTGGACGGAGGATGAGAGGCAGTATTTTAAGGCAGCCCATGACCGGTTCTCCAAAGTGTTCTACAATATCCGGACAGAGGATATGGAGATGACGGCTTCGGATGCCTTTTTGAAGTATGTGGAATTTTTCAGTTATGATGTGGCAAAGGAGCGGACCGCCGACCAGATGAAAAAGGATCTGGTCAGAATATGGGACGAACTTCTTTTAACTTCCCGGGGCAGCGAGATCGCCCTGGTGGAAAAGCCGGAGGTGAAGGAGGCGTCTTCCCCCAAGCTTTTAAACTGGCTGCTTCCGGGGAGCGCCATTGAACCGGAGATGCTCAAGCCGGCGTTTATCTATCCGAAGGGAAAAGAGGTGTCAAGCTGGGTCTATGCCCATGAGCTGGGCAGGATGTACCTGGAACAGCATTTTAAAGGGAAAATGCATACCAGGGCTTTTGAGGATGCAGGGACGGAAGAGGAGGTTTTAAGGGCAGTCGACCAGGCTGTGGAGGAAGGGTGCAATGTGATCTTCACCGTGGCGCCCCAGATGGCGGCCACAAGCGTAAAGGCGGCCATCAAATATCCGAAGCTCCGGATTTTCAACTGCTCGGTGAACATGTCCTATTCCTCCATCCGGACGTATTACGCGCGGATGTATGAATCCAAGTTTCTCATGGGCGCCCTGGCAGCGGCCATGAGCGAGCAGGAAAAGCTGGGGTATATCGCGGATTATCCGATTTACGGCATGATGTCCAACATCAACGCCTTTGCCATGGGGGCGAAGATGATCAATCCCAGGGCCAAAATATATCTGAAATGGTCCGGCTTAAAGGAACACCACTGCCGCCAGGAATTGGAACAGGAGGGGATAACCCACATATCGGGCGAGGATCTTTCCGCCCCCAGCAAGGCGTCCCGGGAGTATGGCCTGTACTGTAAAGCACCTGACGGGACGGTGGAGAATCTCGCCACGGCTTTGACCAACTGGGGAAAATTCTATGAGCAGATTGTCAGCCAGATCTGCCGGGGAGACCAGGAGGACAGGAGTTTAAAAGGAAAGAAAGCCATCAACTACTGGTGGGGCATGTCTGCCGACGTGATTGACGTGATCTGCTCAAAGGATCTTCCTTCCAGCACCCAGAAGCTGATTGATTTCCTGAAATGGTCCATCTGCTGCGGTTCTTTCCGCACTTTCGAGGGAAAGATCTATGCCCAGAAAGGGCAGATCGTGGGAGAGGAGGGGCGCTGCCTGACACCGGAGGAGATCATCCGCATGGGGTGGCTGTGCGAGAATGTGGTGGGGCATATCCCAGCCATAGAGCTGTTCAAGCCGGAAGCCCAGGCCATGATCCGTTTTAACGGGGTAAAGGAGACAGGAACAGAAGGAGAAAAAGGGTGAAGATTCTTGTACTGGCAGACTGTGAGTCCAAGTCATTGTATGAATATTTTACACCGGAAAAGATCGAAGGGGTGGAGCTGATCCTGGCATGCGGAGATTTAAAACAAAGTTATCTCGATTTTTTCGCCAGCATGTCCAAGGCGCCGGTGTTGTTTGTAATGGGGAATCATGATAAACCGTGTGGAAAAGATGGTTACGGCGGATGCGTCTGCATAGAAGACCAGATTTTTGTTTACCGGGGGATACGGATTCTAGGCCTGGGCGGCTCCATGCGCTACCAGCCCGAGGCAGAAAACCAATATACGGAGCGGGAAATGCGCCGGAGGATCCGCCGGCTCTGGTGGAAGCTGAAATGGAACCGGGGGTTCGATATCCTGGTTTCCCATGCCCCGGCGGCGGGGGTCAACGACATGGAAGACCTGCCCCACCGTGGCTTTGCCTGCTTCGGCGACCTCCTCGCCCGCTATCGGCCCAAATTTTTCGTCCACGGCCACGTCCACGCCAATTACGGAACCGAATTCAAACGCATAAGCCAGGTTGAAGGGACTACGGTGGTAAACGCATATGATTACTACATCCTTGACTATCCAGAAAATCCATAACCCCATATTGGCATGCCAATACCCCAAACATCCCACTAACCCAATCCACATGACAGACAAAACCGCCAGAAATCAAGAAAGGGGACGACACCAGTTCACCAGACCAGCCAATAACGTAGCCTGAGCTGTTGCCCGTCCCCTGGGAAACCCTGGAAGAACGTCGGCGCTTAATGAGCTGAGATGCTCTTCTCAGCGAATTTAGCGTCCGCTACGTTCTTCCCGGAGCGAGAGCGCGTTTTCCGGGGGACGGGCAACAGCTCAGGCGGACCCTTACAGATCAAACTCCCGAACCGTATTCTCCCAACATTTCTATACACACTCCAACAAATTTTTCTGCGCCGTAGCCAGCATCAGCTTAATCCTGTTCAACTGGTTTACCTCGCTTGCCCCCGGGTCATAGTCCACGGCAATAATATTAGCGCCAGGATATTTGCGGCGCAGCTCCTTGATGACTCCCTTGCCGACAATATGGTTGGGAAGACATCCAAACGGCTGGGCACATACGATATTATTCACGTCGCTGTGGATCAGCTCAAGCATCTCCCCTGTCAGAAACCAGCCTTCTCCGGTCTGGTTCCCCAGAGACACAAAATCTTTGGCCATGCCTGCCAGCTCATGAATCTTTGCCGGCGGGGTAAAATGGCGGCTGCCTGCCAGTTCCCGGCGGGCGGTCTTCCTGAGGAACTCCAGCATGGAGATCCCTAAGTTGCACAGCCAGGCGGAAGATTGTTTTCCTCCCAGATGTTCCGCCTTAAAGTTGCTGTTGTAAAAGCAGTAGAGCAAAAAGTCCATGAGGTCCGGCATGACAGCCTCGGCTCCCTCGCTCTCCAGAAGATCTACGATGTGGTTGTTGGCCAGGGGCGAGAATTTTACCAGGATCTCACCCACGATCCCTACCCTGGGCTTTTCTATGTTCAGCCGGGGCAGGGCGTCAAATTCCCGAATGATTCCCCGGATATTTTTCCCAAACTGAATAATATTGGAAGATCTCGTGGAAAGGCTCCGGATACAGCGGGCCTTCCATTTTTCATGCAGGGCATTGGCAGAGCCGGGTTCTCTCTCATAGGGACGGGTGGCGTATAATACCCGCATAAACACATCGCCATACACGATGGCCTGCATGGCTTTCGTGAGGAGGGCCGGGGTGATGGTAAAGCCGGGGTTGGTTTCCATGCCGTTGGCATTGACGGAGATCACCGGAACATGGGAAATGCCTGCTTTTTCCAGCGCCCGGCGGATAAAGCCGATATAGTTGGAGGCGCGGCAGCCGCCGCCGGTCTGGGACATCAATACGGCAGTGTGGTTTAAATCGTATTTGCCGGAAAGAAGCGCTTCCATCACCTGCCCGATCACGATCAGGGAAGGGTAGCAGGCATCGTTGTTTACATACTGCAGGCCCATATCGACCGCGGAGCGGGTGTCATTTTTGAGGACTTCCATCCGGTAGCCGAAGGCCCGCATGGCAGGCTCTAAAAGCTCGAAATGGATGGGGGACATCTGGGGACACAGCAGGGTATAATCCTTTTTCATCTCCTTGGTGAATACGGTGCGTTTGTAAGAGCTGGAAACCACATGACGTTCAAAGTGCTTCTGGCTGCGCACCCGCAGGGCGGCGATCAGGGAACGTATCCGGATCCGGGCTGCCCCCAGATTATTGACCTCATCGATCTTTAATACGGTATAGATCTTGTCAGAGCCGGTCAGGATCTCCTGGACCTGGTCCGTGGTCACGGCGTCCAGGCCGCACCCAAAGGAGTTGAGCTGCACCAGGTCAAGAAAATCGTTCTGCTTTACGACCGTGGCGGCCCGGTACAGGCGGGAGTGGTACATCCACTGGTCGGTGACGACCAAAGGCCGCTCGGCATCCGCTAAGTGGGAGACGGAATCTTCCGTCAGCACGGCAAAACCGTAGGAAGTGATCAGTTCCGGGATTCCATGGTGGATTTCCGGGTCTACATGGTATGGGCGGCCTGCCAGGACGATGCCGTTTTTCCCGTGTTCTTTCAGCCAGGCGATGGTTTCTTCTCCTTTTTTCTCCATGTCACGGCGGGATTTTAAAAGTTCCTGCCAGCCGGCGTGGGCGGCTTTCTGGATTTCCATGGAGGAAATGTGGTATTCTTTCCCGATCTCCACGATCAGTTGTTTTGTCAGAATCTCTTCGCTGGTAAAAGCGAAGAAAGGATTCATAAAGCGGATGTGAAGGGCGGTCAGCTCTTCCACATTGTTCTTGATGTTCTCTGCATAAGAAGTGACCATGGGACAGTTAAAATGGTTGCCTGCCTGGGGCGTCTCGTTTCTCTCATAAGGAATGCAGGGGTAAAAGATATCCCGGATTCCCTGTTTGATCAGCCAGGAAATATGTCCATGGACCAGCTTGGCCGGATAACATTCCGATTCGCTGGGAATGGATTCTATGCCCAGTTCATAGATATTTTTGGTGGACTGGGGAGAGAGCATAACGGAAAAACCCAGCTCCCGGAAAAATACGGCCCAGAAGGGGAAGTTTTCGTACATGTTCAGCACTCGGGGGATCCCGATGATGCCTCTGGGGGCAATATCAGGGGTCAGTGGTTCATAGTCAAACATCCGGTGGTATTTATAGTGGAACAGATTGGGAATCTCTTTTCTGGACTTTTCTTTTCCAAGCCCTCTTTCACAGCGGTTGCCGCTGACGTACTGCCTGCCCCCCTCGAACCGGTTGACGGTCAGGACGCAGTGGTTGGTACAGCCCTTGCAGCGGGTCATGGAAGTCTCGTACTGCAGGGAAATGATTTTTTCCAAAGGCATCATGGAGGTGCTCCGGGAAGGATCGTGGCGTTCCCTGGCAATCAGGGCCGCGCCGAAGGCGCCCATAATCCCGGCAATGTCCGGGCGGACGGCCTCGCAGCCGGATATTTTTTCAAAGCTGCGCAGCACGGCATCGTTGTAAAAGGTGCCGCCCTGAACGACCACATGGCTGCCAAGGTCGGAAGCATTGGTGATCTTGATCACTTTAAAGAGGGCATTTTTAATGACGGAATAGGCCAGGCCCGCAGAGATATCGGCCACGGAAGCCCCTTCTTTTTGCGCCTGCTTTACGTTGGAATTCATGAACACCGTGCAGCGTGTTCCCAGATCCGTGGGATTGGCCGCAAAAAGGGCCTCCCGGGCAAAATCCTCTACCTTATAGTTTAATGATTTGGCAAAGGTCTCGATAAAAGAGCCGCAGCCGGAGGAGCAGGCCTCGTTGAGCTGGACGCTGTCCACAGTCCCGTCCTTGATCTTGATGCATTTCATGTCCTGGCCGCCAATGTCCAAAATACAGTCTACTTCCGGGTCAAAAAATGCGGCGGCATAGTAGTGGGAGATGGTTTCCACCTCGCCCTCATCCAGTAAAAACGCGGATTTTAACAGGGCTTCTCCGTAGCCGGTGGAGCAGGACCAGGCAATGTTTGCCTTTTTTGGAAGCAGGGCGTGAATTTCCCTTATGGCCCGGATGGCCGTGGCAAGAGGGCTTCCGTTGTTGTTGGAATAAAAACGGTACAAAAGGCTTCCGTCTTTTCCTACCAGGGCGGCCTTGGTGGTGGTGGAGCCGGCATCGATGCCTAAGTAGCAGTCGCCTTCATAGGAGGACAGATCGGCGGTCTTTACACTGTGGCAGCCATGGCGCCGGCAGAAGGCATCGTAATCGTCCTGAGAGGCAAATAAGGGTTCCATCCGGTTGATTTCCGCGTCCATCCTGATTCCCGCGTTTAAGCGGCCTGCCATGTCTTCCAGAGAAACGGCGTTGTCTTTCGGGGCGTTCATGGCGGCTCCCGCGGCGGCAAAGAGATGGGAATGTTCCGGAGCGACCGTATGTTCTGCATCCAGGTTCAGGGTGCGGGTAAACGCGCGGCGCAGCTGGGGCAGAAAATGAAGGGGGCCTCCAAGGAAAGCCACCGTACCCCGGATGGGCTTGCCGCAGGCTAAGCCGCTGATGGTCTGGTTTACCACTGCCTGAAAGATGGAGGCGGCCAGGTCTTCCCTGGTGGCGCCTTCGTTAATGAGGGGCTGAATATCGGATTTTGCAAAAACGCCGCATCGCGCCGCGATGGGGTAGATCATCTGATAATCTTTGGCATATTCATTAAGCCCGGCTGCATCGGTCTGCAAAAGAGAAGCCATCTGGTCGATGAAAGAGCCGGTGCCGCCGGCACAGATCCCGTTCATCCGCTGGTCAATGCCGCCGGTAAAGTATATGATTTTGGCATCTTCGCCGCCAAGTTCAATGGCAACATCAGTCTGGGGAGCTTCCGCCTTTAAGGCAGTGGCAACGGCGACCACTTCCTGGGTAAAGGGAATATGCAGATGTTTGGAAAGAGTCAGTCCCCCGGAGCCGGTGATACAAGGGAAGACGGTGATCCGTCCTAATTGTGACGCGGCCCGGGACAATAAAAGGGCAAGCGTCTCCTGGATGTTGGCAAAATGACGCTCGTAGTCGGAAAAAACCATACGGCCATCCTGAAGGACGGCGATCTTAACAGTAGTGGAGCCAATGTCAATACCTAATGTGTAAGCATTATGTAAATTCATATGTGCGGGGAATCCCTTGCCTCCTTTATCTTTGTGTTTCATTATTGAGTGATTTGGTTTACATATATAACTTTATACAAATACCATATGAAGAATGCAACGATACTTTAACACAAAACGTCATTGAAAACAATTTCTTTGGACGTAAAAAAAGGGTTAAGAATTTTTACCTCTAATATATTTGACAAACTGACGGGCAGAAATTATAATGTGGTTTGTAGGAATATTTTCCTATTATATATTTTGGAAAAAAGGAGGCGGCAGTAATGGATGGTGGTTCGGCATACCACATAGACACCGATGATGTACGAAGGCGGAAGCCTGCACTGTTGTTTCCGGGAATCAGGCGCGGCGTCCTAAAAGGAAGGGTTCTTTGGCCCGTAAGAAGGTAAAGGGGCGCAAAGGCATTTCAGGATGCATATTTTTCTGGCTTTTCCTGGCTTTTCGGGGTGCAGTGCGGGTTTTCACTGCCTGAGCTGACCAGTGTATTCAAATGATACCCATGGGCATACTTGCCTGCCGGATGGCAGTGTCTTTTTGCGGAAGGCGAAGACGGGAGCGGCAGATCATTTTGCCTGGGGGTATATGTGCCGGGGAAAGGAGAGAAAAGCTATGATTCGAATTTTTAAGACAGAAGAAGGGACCATCCATCAGAAGGATGAGGCCGAGAGCGGCTGCTGGATCGCGCTGACAGATCCCACAGCCACGGAGATTTTGGAGATTGCCGAAAGATATGAGATCGATCCGGACCATTTAAAGGCGCCTCTGGATGAGGAGGAGCGTTCCCGTATCGAGAATGAGGACAATTACAGCCTGATATTGGTGGACATTCCCGCCATCGAGGAGCGGAACGAGAAGGACTGGTATGTGACCATCCCTATGGGCATTGTTATGACAGAGGACATGATAGTGACCGTGTGCTTAGAGGACACGCCGGTTCTGACAGCCTTTATGGACGGGCGGGTCCGGGATTTCCACACCTATATGAAGACCCGTTTTATCCTGCAGATCCTGTATAAGAACGCTTCCCTTTACCTGCAGTATCTGCGGATCATCGACAAGAAAAGCGAGGTGGTGGAGCGGGAGCTTCACAAATCCCAGAAGAACAGGGAACTGATCGAGCTTTTGGAGCTGGAAAAGAGCCTGGTGTATTTCACCACGTCCCTGCGGTCCAACGAGGTGGTCCTTGAGAAGCTGTTAAAGAATGAAAAGATCAAAAAGTATCCGGAAGATACGGAGCTTTTGGAGGATGTAATCATTGAGAACAAGCAGGCTATGGAGATGGCCAACATTTACAGCGGCATCTTGAGCGGAACCATGGATGCGTTTGCGTCCGTTATTTCCAACAACCTGAATATTGTCATGAAGTTTCTGGCCACAATCACCATCGTCATGTCCATACCCACTATGGTGGCGAGCTTTTACGGGATGAACGTGAATCCGGAGGGGATGCCTTTTGCCCAGAGCCTGTACGGTTTCTGGATTGTGCTGGGATTTGCGGCGGCTCTGTCTCTTCTGGTGGCTCTGATCTTCTCTAAAAAAGATTTGTTTTAGAATGAAAGGCATGGCAGCCATGCAGGTGCAAAAGGCTGCGAAAGAAAGGATTGCAGATGAAGTTTTTTTATAAGTTTGAACGGAAATTCAGCCGGTACGCGATTCCGAACCTGATGTATTATATTGTGATCTTATATGCGGTGGGGCTGACGGTATTTGTGGTAAATCCTGTCATGTACTGGAATATTTACGGGAGCTATCTGTGTTTAAACGGCAGGGCGATCCTTCACGGGCAGATCTGGCGGATCGTCACCTTTTTGATCTATCCTCCCTCTTTCGGGATGTTCCGGTTCACTACCATATTTATGGGGATCATTGCTTTGTTTATGTATCACAGCTTAGGCCAGACCCTGGAGAACATATGGGGTTCTTTCCGGTTCAACGTGTTTTTCTTTATGGGAATGTTAGCCCAGGCCCTTGCGAGCCTGATCGGTTATCTGATATTCCGGCAGAACTGGATTCTGACCACAGGATTTTTGAACTCTTCGATTTTTCTTGCTTTTGCCATGTACTTTCCTGACGCCCAGTTTTTGCTGTTCTTTGTGCTGCCAGTGAAGGCCAAATGGCTGGCGGTGGCGGAATGCGCCATGTATTTATACAGCTTTGTATTTGGGACGGCGGCCGACCGGTGCGAGCTTTTGGTATCCCTGGCCAATATCCTGATTTTCTTTCTCATGACAAGGAATTATAAAAAGTACTCGCCCAAGGCCATACACAGGAAGTATGACTTCAAAAGCGAGATCCGGATGCTGCCCAGAAGGATGGCCAGGCATCGGTGCGCCGTGTGCGGCAGGACGGAGCTTGACGGGGAGGATCTGGAATTTCGGTATTGTACCAAGTGTGAAGGCAGTTATGAATACTGCCAGGACCATCTCTATACCCACAAACATGTGGGTAAGAATGATAAAGAGGAGCATTCCTGATGTGGACGGCGCTCCGGAAAAGGGAGGAAAGAGAATTTATGAAAAAAACAAAAATCATCTGCACCATGGGACCGAACAGCGATGACAGGGAAGTGATGAAGGCATTGATTTTAAACGGCATGGACGTGGCCCGCTTCAACTTTTCCCATGGCACCCACGAGGAGCAGAAGGCAAGGCTGGATCTTTTGAAATCCGTCCGGGAGGAGCTGGATATTCCGGTGGCGGCGCTTTTGGACACCAAAGGGCCGGAGATCCGCACCGGGCTTTTGGAGGGCGGAGGCAAGGTGGTCCTGGCAGAAGGCCAGGAATATACGCTGACCACAAGGGAAATAGAAGGAAATGACAAGATCGGCCATATTAATTATGACGGGCTTAACGAGGATGTGGTGCCGGGAAACAGGATTCTGATCGATGATGGGCTGATCGAGCTTGAGGTGCTCCGGGTGGACGGTACGGATATTGTCTGTACAGTGATCAACGGAGGGGAGCTGGGGCAGAGAAAAGGTGTCAACGTGCCGAATGTGAAGATCAAGCTTCCCGCCCTGACGGACAAGGATAAGGAGGATATCCGGTTCGGCATCGAGCAGGGATTTGATTTTATCGCGGCATCCTTCGTGCGGACGCCGGAGGCGGTAAAGGAGATCAAGGAGATCCTGGCGGCAGAAGGCTCTTCCATGCAGGTGATCTCCAAGATTGAGAACGCAGAAGGCCTGGAGAACCTGGATGCGATCATTGCGGCCAGCGACGGGATCATGGTGGCAAGAGGAGACTTGGGAGTGGAGATTCCGGCGGAGCAGGTGCCTCATATTCAGAAGAAGATCATACAAAAGTGCAATACTGCCTGCAAGACCGTAATTACAGCCACCCAGATGCTGGATTCCATGATCCGCAATCCCCGTCCCACCCGGGCGGAGGTCACGGATGTGGCAAATGCCGTATATGACGGCACGGATGTGGTAATGCTGTCTGGTGAGACGGCGGCCGGCAAGTATCCGGTGGAGGCGCTTAAGATGATGGTGCAGATCTGTGAGGCATCGGAAAAATATCTGGATAAGACCGTCTTCCGTCAGAGAAGGGAGTCGGTGGAGGATAAGTCAAACATTTCCAATGCGGTTTGCTATTCTTCCGTATCAACGGCCTTTGATTTGGATGCAAAGGTGATCATCGCGCCGAGCATTACCGGATATACCACACGGCAGTTGTCCAAGTGGAGGCCGGGCGTTCAGGTGATCGGCCTTTCTCCCAGCGCGGCGGCCGTGAGGCAGATGCAGATTTACTGGGGGGTGAAGCCTTACCAGGCAAAGAGGGCGGAGTCTACGGATCTTTTGATTGAGTCGTCTCTTGACCTGTTAAAGGATAAAGGCGTGATTGGGGACGGGGATATTGTGGTGGTGACGGCCGGCGTGGTGGACCGGATCAGCCGCAACAGGCCGGCGACCCATACGAATATTATGCGCGTCATCGAGGTGGACTAAAGAGCGGCGGTATAGGAAACAGGGAAAAAGTGCGGACGGGATGGTATACTCGCGAGCATGCTTATTTGCCAAATGATCCGGTATAGTTACGGATATAAGGAAACGAACCGATTTTAAGGAACCGGCTGGAGAGGAGAATGACTGACTTGGAGAAGAAACCGTTTGTGACAAAGGGACAACTAGATGAGATTGTGAAGAAGTACCCCACGCCTTTTCATTTGTATGATGAGAGGGGAATCCGGGAGAATGCGGCAAGGCTTCGGGAGGCGTTTTCCTGGAATAAAGGGTTTAAAGAGTATTTTGCCGTAAAAGCGACCCCCAATCCCCACATTTTGAAAATTCTGCAGGAGTGCGGCTGCGGCACGGACTGTTCGTCCGCCACGGAACTGATGCTGTCAGACGCGGCGGGATTTTCCGGAAGGGAGATCATGTTTTCTTCCAATAACACACCGGAAGGAGAATTTAAGCTGGCTGACGATATGGGGGCAGTGATTAACTTAGATGATATTACCCATATTGAATCCCTGGAGAAGGAGCTGGGGAGGATCCCGGAAGTCATAAGCTGCCGCTTTAATCCGGGAGGAATATTTGAGATCAGCAACGGCATCATGGACAATCCGGGAGATGCCAAGTACGGCATGACCACGGAGCAGATTTTTCAGGCGTTTCGGATCTTAAAGGAAAAGGGTGCCAGAGAATTCGGTATCCATGCGTTTCTTGTCAGCAATACGGTGACGAACGATTATTATCCCATGCTGGCCAAGGTTTTGTTTGAGCTGGCCGTAAAGCTTAAGGAGGAGACAGGGGTCCACATCGGATTCATTAATCTGTCCGGCGGCATCGGCGTGGCTTACCGGCCGGACCAGGAACCCAATGACATTGCGGTGATCGGCCGGGGAGTAAAGAAAGTTTATGAGGAAGTGCTGACGCCGGCGGGGATGGGAGATGTGGCCATCTATACGGAGCTTGGACGTTTCATGCTGGCTCCCTATGGCTGCCTGGTGGCAGAGGCCATTCATGAGAAGCATACCTACAAAGAATATATCGGGCTGGACGCCTGCGCGGTGGATCTGATGAGGCCGGCTATGTACGGGGCATACCATCATATCACTGTAATGGGGAAGGAGGATGCGCCCTGCAGCCATAAGTATGACATAACCGGGTCTCTCTGTGAGAACAATGACAAGTTTGCAGTGGACCGGATGCTGCCGGAGATTGAGATGGGGGATCTTCTGGTGATCCATGATACGGGAGCCCACGGGTATTCCATGGGGTATAATTATAACGGAAAGTTAAGATCTGCGGAGCTTCTCTTGAGAGAGGACGGGACGGTCCAGATGATCCGGCGGGCGGAGACGCCTCAGGATTACTTTGCCACCCTGGACGGGTGTGAGATGATGGAAAAATATTTGAAGGCTTCTGAGAAGGAAGGATAACAGCAAAACAGCCCCCAGCTCTGTAAAATCAATCCATAGATCGTCATAGATATTTACTTTTATAAACAGCAAACGGAGCCGCCATATAAAACGGGCGGCTCCTCGTTTTTACAAGGGTTTTGTGACAGGAAACGGGTTCAGACATTAAACCGGAACAGGATGACATCCCCGTCTTTTACTACATAATCCTTACCTTCCAGCCCTACCAGCCCTTTTTCCTTAGCCTTGGCGTAGGTGCCGCAGTCTAAAAGATCCTGATAGTTGACAACCTCGGCACGGATAAAGCCCCGCTCAAAATCCGAGTGGATCTTTCCGGCGGCCTGAGGGGCCTTGGTGCCTGTTTTGATGGTCCAGGCACGGGTCTCGTCCTCGCCGGAGGTAAGGAAGCTGATCAGTCCCAGCAGCTCATAGCTTGCGGCAATCAGCTTGTCTAAGCCGGATTCGGACAGACCTAAGGCTTCTAAGTATTCCTGCTTCTCGTCCTCCTCCAGTTCGGCGATCTCCTGCTCAATCTGGGCGCTGATGACAAATACACCGGATCCGGTTTTGGCGGCGGTCTCCCGTACAGCCGCCACATAGGGGTTGGATGCCCCGTCGTCGGCAAGATCTTCCTCGCTGACATTGGCGGCAAAGATTACGGGCTTGCAGGTCAGAAGATTTAAGGAACGGACAAATGCCATCAGATCCTCGTCGTCGTTTTCATAGGTGCAGGCAGGCTGCCCGTCTTCCAGAACGGCCTGCAGTTCCTTTAAGACAGCCAGTTCTTTTGCCAGGGCCTTGTCGTTGATGGCGGAGCGGGATGTCTTGGAGATCCTCCGCTCCAGGATCTCCAGATCTGAGAAGATCAGCTCCAGATTGATCGTATCAATATCCCGTGCCGGATCCACGCTTCCTTCCACATGGATCACATTGGGATCTTCAAAGCAGCGCACCACATGGACCACTGCATCTACCTCCCGGATATTGGCAAGGAACTGGTTGCCCAGGCCTTCTCCCTTGGAGGCGCCTTTTACCAATCCTGCTATATCTACAAACTCAATGACGGCAGGAGTGACCTTTTTGGAGTGGTACAGATCCCCAAGAAGCTTTAGCCTGTGGTCAGGTACACAAACCACCCCTACATTGGGGTCAATCGTGCAGAAGGGATAGTTGGCAGATTCTGCTCCGGCCTTGGTCAGTGAGTTGAAAAGGGTGCTTTTTCCCACATTTGGGAGACCTACGATTCCTAATTTCATATATATTAACATCTCCTTTATTTTCAATGATTTTTTGGATCGGCATAGGTATGCCTTTTTACCTGCGGATAAATATCGTATGCAGGAGTATGAAGATAAACAGATACTATTTTAACTCCACCTTGCATCTAAAAAACATAGTTGGTCTTCCATTTTCGTCATTGACAGAAAAAAAGGCGCCGCCGCCGCCTCTGAAAGGAATCTCATTTATAATGTCCATCAGTTGCTCTACTCCTATGTTATTTGCGTTATGTGCCTCAGCATCTATATAAGGATCAAACCGGTCAGGGGGAAATCTTATATACAAATTTACATTCTTAATACCATTTTTATGACGATCATTTATATAGTCAGACGCTTCTTTTACAGTTGTCTTTACATCTTTAAAATCAATGACCGCATCCGCCGCACTGATGGCATATTCGGATTCATTTCCAAGATAATTTGCATAGAAAGATATTTCTTCCCTTCTTTTTCCAACAGATTTTGTCTGCAGATACTCTGTTACTTGTTGTGGCCCAAACATGGTTCCCTCTGCCTTAAATTTTGTAAAAGTCCATGTATGGTGGCTGTCTATTGCTTTTATTTGTTCATCTGTAAGATTGATATACTTGTTTCTAAGATTATCAAATCCATATTCGTTATATCCTATAGGGTCTTCCCATGTTACATCCACGTGATAAAAGTGATTGTCATCTAATTGCACAAGGTTCCATGAATGCTCATCATTACAAAGAAAATATGTTGTTATTCCACACATTTTCGCAGTCTGAAGAAACGCATCTGCATATCCGGCGCACTGTGCTTTTCCCTGCACGATACAACTGTATGCTGTTGCATTTTCCCAGCCGTTCCCTGCCTCCTCATCGCAAATGGACACAAGCCATCGAATAATCTGAATCTCTTTTTCAAACTTAGTCATATCATCATTAATATGCTCAGCCATAAACGCTTCAATGGCAGCCTTTGTTTCTGCCCTCTGCTGCTCATCCATCTTTGCAAGATTTCCATAAGACGGGCTGTTTACAAATGGCGTCTCTCCGGTAAATACAGGCAGATCATTAAAAGGATCTCTGTCCCTTCTATCAATTGTAAGTGTTAATGTTTCTGCAAATACTGGCATACTCATTGAAACAGATAATATGATTGCTGATAAAAATGAGATTACTGCTTTTTTCATCTTCTCTTTTCTCCTTTCCCCTTTCCAACGCCTTGTTCTGCATACGTTTAAGCATGGATATATTATACTTATAGAGATTATACTACTACAATAATAAAAAGTCTAGGAATAAGGAGTTGATTTTCTTAGAGGAATTTGATTGCCGTTACTTTTCACGGGACAATGTCATTAAGTTAATAACGAACTGCCTGAAATGGTCAGATTCTTTTTATGAGGTCTAACCATTTTTTATCTTTTTAAAAAAAGGGTTGACAAATTCTCCAGAATGTGCGGCCGCTCTCGCTACT
>CATKXR010000036.1 GCA_949840805.1 uncultured Lachnospiraceae bacterium
TTGACACGGGCCATGCCAACCTGGCCGGCATTGATTTTGAGGATTTTATCACCACATTAGGAGAGCGGATCAAAGTACTCCATATCCATGACAACGATGGGGTTGGGGATTTGCACCAGATTCCTTTCACTTTTACGAAAACCCGGGAAAATAAGGCTTCCACGGATTGGGAGGGATTTATCCGAGGGCTTCGGGCCATCCGGTTTGACAAGGTCTTAAGTTTTGAGACGGCGCCGGCGGTCAGCACATTTCCTGATGAACTGAAGGCGGAATTGCTGGGATTTATCGCTAAAATCGGAGGATGGTTTTCCAGGGAGATTGATGCGGGGATTTCTGAAGTTAAGCCTGGAAATTAACCTGGAAATCAACTTGAAATTAACCGCTAAAATTTTGAAAAATCACCTCTTGACAATTCACCGGATTTGTTATATCCTATTTCCAAGTCAATTAGTTACAAACCATTGACCGGGATGAGTAGCTGTTTGGAATATGCGCAGAGAGCTGCAGACGGTGGGATTGCAGCCATAGGAAGAACAGGGAATGGACCCGCGAGGGCGAACTGAAAGGAAGGTTCCGAGTAGGCGAGACGTGTCTGCACGTTACAGCAGGACATGTATGTTAGTACATGGCATAAGTGCATCCGTGAGGATGAATTTAGGTGGCACCGCAGAAGTGAGAACTCCTGTCCTATGGCAAGATATAGGATTGGGGTCTTTTTTATTTCACGGAAACGGGCGCCGGAAGGGTTGGCCGGATTGCCGGAGTTTGAAGCTAATTGGAAATAAAGACCATTTGTGGAGAAAGGAAGAAATGATGGAGCAGAATATCCCTTACAAAATCTATCTGGAAGAACAGGAGATGCCGAAGCAGTGGTACAATGTCCGCGCCGATATGAAGAAAAAACCGGCGCCGATTCTCAATCCGGTGACATTACAGCCGGTGACGTTAGGAGAGCTGTCCTCGATCTTTTGCGAGGAGCTGGCAAAGCAGGAGCTGGATGACACGACTCCCTATTTTGATATTCCCCAGGAAATCCGGGATTTTTACCGGATGTACCGCCCGTCACCGCTTGTGCGGGCCTATTGCCTGGAGAAGAAGCTGGATACCCCGGCTCATATTTATTATAAGTTTGAAGGAAATAACACTTCAGGAAGCCACAAGCTGAATTCCGCCATAGCTCAGGCGTATTATGCGAAAAAGCAGGGGCTTAAGGGAGTTACCACGGAGACCGGCGCCGGGCAGTGGGGGACGGCTCTTTCCATGGCATGCGCTTACCTGGATCTGGACTGCCAGGTATATATGGTAAAATGTTCTTATGAGCAGAAGCCTTTCCGCCGGGAAGTTATGCGGACCTACGGGGCCAAGGTGACGCCGTCCCCGTCCATGGACACGGAGGTAGGGCGGAAGATGAACGCAGAGTTTCCGGGAACCACAGGAAGCTTAGGCTGCGCCATCTCGGAAGCAGTGGAAGCCGCTGTAAGCCAAGAAGGCTACCGTTATGTGCTGGGTTCCGTATTGTCCCAGGTGCTGCTCCATCAGTCTGTCATCGGGCTGGAGACCAAGGCGGCTCTTGATAAATACGGAATCAAGGCGGATATGGTCATCGGATGTGCCGGAGGCGGCTCCAATTTGGGCGGGCTGATCTCACCTTTTGCGGGAGAGATGCTTAAGGGAGAGGCGGATTATGAGATTATTGCCGTGGAGCCGGCGTCCTGCCCCAGCCTGACAAGAGGCGTCTATGCCTATGATTTCTGTGATACCGGAAAAGTATGCCCCTTGGCGAAAATGTATACCCTGGGCAGCGGGTTTATTCCATCTGCCAGCCATGCAGGCGGGCTGCGGTATCACGGCATGAGTTCGGTCGTATCCGAGCTGTATGACCAGGGGCTTTTGACTGCCAGGAGCGTGGAGCAGACCGAGGTGTTTAAGGCTGCCCAGACTTTCGCCAAGGTGGAAGGGATCCTTCCGGCCCCGGAGAGCAGCCATGCCATTAAGGTGGCGATGGATGAAGCACTGAAGTGTAAGGAAACAGGGGAAGCCAAAAATATTGTCTTTGGCCTGACGGGAACCGGGTATTTTGATATGGTGGCATATCAGCGGTTTAATGACGGGGAGATGAGCGATTCGATTCCTTCTGATGAGGATCTGGAAAAGTCCATTCAGGCGTTGCCAAAGGTGGATTAAAGGGCTGTAAACCGAAAGGAGCCAAAACAAGAAGGCCAGGCCATTAACGCCGTATCCGTGATACCGATATGGCAGATGAGATCACGGCTTTTACGAAGAATAACATTCTTCTGCAGGCATCCCAGTCCAACTCTGTACCCCAGAGTATCTTAAGCCTGCTCCAGTAAGCCGGCAGGATTTTCGTACTGACAAAAGGGTATGGTTCAGAAGTTTGTTAATGCCATAAAGTAAAATCAATAAAATAAGATCTGCCAAATCCCGGCAGGACGTGCCAGACGGTGCGCCTTGCCGGGATTTTTTCATATAAGTTAAATGTAGCTTGTATGTGTCAGTGAATATATGGTAAAATATATGGAGAAAGGTAAAGGATAAAAATAAAAGAGGCTATGGAGAACCATTTTATATCAGGATTTCCAGAGCAGAAGGAGAAAAGCGCGGCAATTCAGTAAGAGCTGGACTGTCAAAGAAAATTATATTCAGGAAGGGGAAAAACCGTGGGCATTATTGATTTTTTAAGGAAAATAAACGGAAATAACGGAAACGACGAAGATAAGGATGGCATATGGCAGGACATGGTCAAAAGACTCTGGGACAACACCCAGGAGGATTTTGGATCCGTTCCGGAAGAGGACAGTGATATCGGCGGTTTTTGTGCCGTTTTAGAGAAGGAGATCAAAAAACATCTGGATAACTTTATGCCGTCTGTACCGGAAGGGGAAGAGCCTGAGATTCTGGCGGTAGATGCACATCCCTTGTTCCATGTTTCCCCGGACCATATGAAGGCATATGTTTGTGTCCTTCCTCCGGTCAATGGAGGGGATGGTCTTGAATATTCCCGTTTCCTTGAAGATATGCGGTATGAAGGAATTGTGTACGGGGTCAGTGAGAAGACGGTTTCCCAGATCATATCCACAGAGGAGTATTTACATATTATACAGATTGCCTGGGGAACTTATCCCCTTGACGGAAAAGACGGGGGTCTTGAGGAACTGTTTGAGAGAAGAAATGAGAAGACTCTCGATTTTTATGACGACAGCGTGCTTGCAGGGCTGGATATCAGGAAAAAGAACAAAGTTCAGACGATCCGGGAGGGAGAAGTCATATGCCGGCTCTATCCTCCCATGGACGCCCATGACGGGGTGACTGTTTCCGGGCAGGTGATCCATGCCAGGGAGGGAAAGGCAGTCCGGATCCCTCAGGGGAGGAATACAAGCGTTTCGGAGGACGGTTCTGTCCTGGTTGCGGATATCAGCGGTATTGTGGTAACAGAAGACGGTAATTTTGCCGTCCATGACCAGAAAATCATACCAAACGATATCAATGCCGATACAGGGGATATAGAATGTGACGGGGATCTTTTTATCCGCGGAAATATTGAGGACGGCGTTACCATTAACGCCGCCGGGGATATTATTATTGAAGGGAATGTGAAAAACGGAAAAATTATATCCGGCGGAACCATTCGGATACAGGGGGAGGTAAAAGGTTCCGTTGAGAATGAATTGAAGGCAAACAGGCAGATCCAATGCGCTATTATGGAAAACGCCGCCGCGGCGGCAGGAGGAAATATATACGCAGAAGTGATTGCCAACAGCACGGTTGTCAGCCGGGAGGGTTCGGTCTACGCTGTATCGGGCCGTGGCCTGATATTCGGAGGGAATATTCAGGCATGTGTCTCGGTCTTTGCCAAAAAAATCGGCAATATATCGGAATGCGCAAATTCCTTTACATTGGGATACAATCCCAAACGTGCGGACCGGAGAGATGCCATAGAAAATGAGCTGAGGGAGATCCAGGTTCTTTATGACAGGCTTCGGAAGGATATTACGGCTATGAGGGCAAACGGCAAAAATTATCAGCGGGAAACGAAAGCAGAATATACCCGGCTTGTGGAACAGCGCAGCATGTACGACGAACTGGCCAGAAAAAAGACGGCGGAATTAGAAGAACTGGCAGATATGCTTGTTTCCGATGTGTCAGGCTGCATTTCCTGTGAAAAATTGTATCCCACCACCCAGGTCCGTATCGGAGGATACGAAATGACAATCCAGAAAGAGGAAGCCAACTGTAATATTCATCTGCGTTCCAGACAGATCGTGCTAAAATAGAAAAAGCCTGTCTTTTGCCTTACGGCAAGAGACAGGCTTAAACCTCTCATTCAATCGGCTTATGGTCAAAATCGCACAATCCGTCTCCATTTAAGTCCATGTGTTCATGGGAGGAGGCGCCGTAGAATTCCTTTCCCACCACGTTGCGGGCCTGGCGGCTCTCTTCGATGGCCTGGGAGAGGAGACGGCGGACTTCCATGGGCTTTTTGATATTTTTCAAGATAATCTCAGGAGTGGAGTCTACTTTTGTCTTCAAAATAATATCACCCGTGCCAAAAATCTTGCCCGCAAGGGATTGGTAGAGAGTCAGGTCTACAATACGGTAAAGGAGCGTTTCGTCCAGCATGGTGCTGAGAAATCCATGTTTGATCATCAAACGCTCATTTTCTATGTAGTAGGTGGTAAAGCTGAACGGAAACCAGAGGTGGTGCTTTTTATCTTTCCATAAGTAATTTGTCGATTCTGCCATTGGGCTATCTCTCTTTCTGAACAATTCACGTGAACCGCGTATGCGGGCGGGAAAACGTTCAAGACATATCCGGAAAAGTTACATGGTTAGTGTATCACAGTTGGATAAAGAAGTCACGTTTTTTCGATAAAGCATTGCACGGAATTTACTTCTATATTAAAATATCTTTTATTAAAAAGTTTATAAAAGAAAAAAGGGTGGGAAGAATGGAAAAGAAAGACGAAAAAAAAGAGAACCGGGAGATCCGGTACAAAAACAGGATGCGCATTGCCAGGACTATAGCAGAGGCAGGGGCCATATCAAAAAACGAGATCGGGGTGAGGCTGGGACTCAGCATGCCGACTGTCCTTCAGTGTGTGAAGGAGCTGAAAGAGGACGGGATTGTCATGGAAAGCGGGGAGTATGGCTCCACGGGGGGCAGGAAGGCAAAAGTGCTGTCTATAGCAGGGGATGCAGGCTTTGCAGCCGGGATGGATATCACGAAAAGCCATATAGCCTTTGTGCTGGTGAATCTCAATAAAGAGCTGGTGAAAAAGGCAAGGATCCGCCTTCCTTTCAGCAAAGAGTATTCTTATTATGAAGGAATGGGGGACTGGCTGAGGGTATTTCTGGAACAGTCAGGAGAAGGAAAAGAGAAGATACTGGGTGTGGGGATCTCCCTTCCCGGAATCGTTGACCAGGGAGAAAAGCTGCTGGTTTCCTCTCAGGCCCTTGGGGTGGAAAATATGAGTTTTAAGCAGTTTGAAAGGATAGCAGGCTATCCATGCCAGGTAGAAAGTGATGTAAACGGGGCTGCTTATGCGGAGTTTTATGGGGAGGGGAGAGATGGGGTATACCTTGCCCTGGATGATACGGTAGAAGGGGCTGTTTTTATGGACGGGGCCTTATACGGCGGGGACAGCCGTAAAGGCGCCCGTTTCGGCCATATGAAACTGGAAAGGGATGGCCGCCGGTGCCGCTGCGGAGGCAGGGGGTGCGTGGATGCCTATTGTTCTTCCCAGGCGCTTTTGGGGGAAGATCCGGGACTGGAGGTGTTTTTTAAAAAAGCAGAAGCCGGAGAGCAGGGCTATAAGGCAAGGCTGGATGAGTACCTGGAATACGTGGCGGCGGCTTCCGTGAATCTGAGGATGGCTTTTGGCTGTGATGTTGTCCTGGGCGGGAAGGCGGGGAAATATCTGAAGGGATTCCGCAGGGAACTGGACAGAAAAGTGGAAAAATATGACCAGCTGGACCTGGATCTTTCGTTTCTCCGGATCGGAAAGTGCCAGCCGGAGATGTCGGCGTATGGGGCGGCCTTAAAGCTGGTGGACGGTTTTTTCGGGGAAGGCCTGTAAGTGTGAATTATGTGTGAAGTGGTGGAAATACAGAAATTTATCTGCTAAAATACTAATACATCATTGTGTTAGTTATACTTGCGGGCATTTGGAAGAAGGAGCGGAAAGCAGATATGGATATGATGAAAGTGCTGGTAGTAGATGACGAGGCCAGGATGCGGAAGCTGGTGAAGGATTTTCTGTCTGTGAAAGGTTTTCAGGTAGTGGAGGCTGAGGACGGGGAGCAGGCTTTGGAAGTGTTTTTTGCCCAGAAGGATATTGTGCTGGTGATTCTGGATGTGATGATGCCGAAGATGGACGGGTGGGAGGTGTGCAAGGCCATCCGCCAGTATTCCCAGGTGCCGATCATCATGCTGACTGCAAGGGGGGAAGAGAGGGACGAACTGCAGGGATTTAAGCTGGGAGTGGACGAGTATATTTCCAAGCCTTTCAGCCCCAAAATCCTGGTGGCGCGGGTGGAAGCGATCCTGCGCAGAAGCAAAGGGACACCTGTGGACGCATCGGAGGCAGGAGGCATCCGGATAAACAAGGCGGCCCATCAGGTGACGATCGATGGGCGGATCATTGATCTGAGCTACAAGGAGTTTGAGCTTTTGAGTTATTTTATGGAAAACCAGGGCCTGGCCCTTTCCAGGGAAAAGATTTTAAACCATGTGTGGAACTACGACTATTTTGGCGATGCCAGGACCATTGACACCCATGTGAAGAAGCTGCGGAGCAAGATGGGGGAAAAGGGAGATTATATAAAGACCATATGGGGCATGGGTTATAAGTTTGAGGTGAACGGTTAATGAGGGATTCTCTGAAATATTCGATCCGCCATCGGATCATGCTGATCTTTTTGGGGATTCTGGCCGCTGTCCTGTTTTCTGTCTGGGCGGTCAATAACTGGTGGCTGGAGCAGTATTATATTGATGAAAAAAGCAAGGAGATGGAAGAAGCATACCAGGATATCGACCGGGCGGTGATGGAAAAGACGGGAAACGGGGAGAGCATTGGGAATGTGATTGCAGAGGAACTGCAAAAGGAATGGGAACTCTGGTCAAAGACAGCAGAACGCGGCCCTGAGGACGATACGTCAGGAGAAGAAGGCAGTTTTGGGGAGCAGGACGGCGCCGGGACGGAGGAAGGCCTGGAAGGAAGAGAGCAGGACGGCGGAATGCCGGGAAGGAGACCGTTCAGGGAGGAAGAATCCAGGCGGAGGACGAGGAGGGGAGAGAAAGAACCCGGAGAGTACACCTTGCTGGGAACCATCCGGGATTACAGTGACAAGAACAATATTAACATGGTGCTGATTGACAGCAATACAGGGGCCACGATATTGGGTGCAGGCAGGGACAGCGACTATCTGGTACAGAAAGTGCAGCGGTATGTGCTGGGAATAGGAGGAAAACATGCCACCATCCTGAAAGAACATGAAAATTATGTGGTGGAGACAAATTATGATTCCAGATCCGGATCCAGCTATATGGAGAGCTGGGGGTTTTTGTCAGACAACCGCACCCTGTTTATTATGTCCATGCCTTTGGCCAGTATCCGGGAGAGCGTGATGCTGACCAACCGGTTTACCACATATGTGGGGCTGATGACGTTAGTGATCGGCAGTATTTTGATGTATTTTGTGACGAATCAGGTGACGAAACCGCTGATGCGCCTGGCTGTTTTGTCCGAAAGAATGTCAGAGCTGGATTTTGACGCCAAGTACGAGGGGAATTCCCGGGATGAGATCGGGGTACTTGGCCGCAGCATGAATACTTTGTCGGATAAACTGAAGGAGACCATCGGCGCTCTCCAAAAGGCGAATTGCCGGCTTCAGCACGATATTGAAGAAAAGATCCAGATTGATGAGATGAGAAAGGAGTTTATCGCAAATGTTTCCCATGAGCTGAAGACTCCCATCGCCCTGATCCAGGGGTATGCGGAAGGCTTGAGTGAGGGAATGTGCGAGGACAAGGAAAGCCGGGATTATTACTGCGATGTCATCATGGACGAAGCAGGCAAGATGAACAAGATGGTAAAGCAGCTTTTGACTTTAAGCGCCCTGGAGTTTGGCGGTGACACGCTGACTTTTGAGCGGTTTGACATTCATGAACTGATCGGCGATCTTTTAAATTCCTCCCGGATCCTGATTGAACAGAAGGAGGCGCAGGTTATTTTTGAACCGGACGGGCCTTTGTATGTAACGGCAGACGAGTTTAAGATCGAGGAAGTCGTGACCAATTACCTGACCAATGCCCTGAATCATTTAGGCGGGGACAGGGTCATCCGGATCCGCACGGAATACAGCCGGAATCAGGTGAAAGTGCGGGTGTACAATACGGGAAATCCCATCCCTCCAGAGGATCTGCCCAATCTATGGACAAAATTTTATAAGGTGGACAAGGCCCGCACCCGTTCATACGGCGGCAGCGGTATCGGCCTCTCCATCGTGAAGGCAGTGATGGACGCCCACCGTCAAAACTGCGGAGTGGACAACGTGGAAGGCGGAGTGGAGTTTTGGTTTACATTGGAGAGGTTCCCGGAGGAAGGCCCTGATCCCATTTCCTGATTATGAGCAGTAGCAATCAAATGTTACTGCTTTTTTATTGCCAATTATCCGGTAAAATACTCATGTAATGAGTGTTTTGCTTCATATTGGCAAAAACACAAAGACAGATGGTTTTTGCCTGAAAGCAGCTCTAAAAAGGCTTCCGGGATTTGGGAAGCGTTTACAAAAGAGACGAGGAGGCATATGATGGGGAAGATGTATGGATATGTGCGTGTCAGTACCAGGGAACAAAATGAAGGAAGGCAGATGGTGGCTATGGGAAATGCGCGGATACCTAAGCAGAACATTTACATGGACAAGCAGTCGGGAAAGGATTTCGACCGGCCCATGTACAATTACATGCTGAGGAAATTAAGGCCGGATGACGTTTTATATATAAAAAGCATTGACCGTCTGGGGAGAAATTATGCGGAGATTCAGGAGCAGTGGAGGGTGCTGACAAAGGAAAAGAAGGTGGATATTGTGGTGATCGACATGCCCCTTCTGGATACCCGCCGGGGGAAAGATTTGATGGGAACCTTTTTGAGTGATATTGTGCTGCAGGTGCTTTCCTTTGTGGCAGAGAATGAAAGGGAGAACATCCGGCAGAGGCAGAAGGAGGGAATCGAGGCAGCGAAAGAACGGGGAGTCAGGTTTGGAAGGCCGGAGAATCCTCTGCCTGAGAATTTCGGGCAGATTTCCAGTATGTGGTTTTCAAAAGAGATAACCGGCAAAGAGGCGGCCCGGCTCTGCAACATGCCGGTGACGTCCTTTTACCGGAAGGTGGGAAAGATGAGGGAACATTGGAGGTAAGAGATAGGGGTAACGCCGAAGGCTTGCGATTTTTGGGAGAGAAGGGACATGATTGTGAAAGAAAGGGATACCCGGTGCATGGGTTCCCTTTCTCCCGATTCTCCCTATATGATAAAAACTCCCCTGTTGAATGATACAAACATACTCTTTTAAGACAACTGTTCCAGTACCCAGTTTACATCATCCGTAGTCTTTAAGGTCTCCAGTCTGGCTGGATCTTCCAAAAGCGTACAGAGATTGCTCAAAAGTTCAAGATGCTCATCGCCGATTCCCGCGATGCCAAATACAAGCTGTGCTTTTTCCGCGCCAAAGTCAACGCCGTCCGGATACTGGAAGAATACAATGCCGGTCTTTTTTACCGTGCCTTTGGCCTGGGTTGTTCCGTGAGGGATGGCCACACCCATTCCGATATAGGTGGAGACCAGTTTCTCCCTTTCCTGCATAGCGGCTACATAGGTTCCGTCCACATAGCCCAGCTTCTGCAAAAGCTCGCCGGCGGCCTGGATGGCTTCTTCTTTGGTAACGGGAGTCTGCCCCAGTTTGATGCCGTCTGCTATGATGACCTGTTTTTTCACAGGAAGATCCGGAATCTCGATATCCGTATTCTCTCCTGGAGGAGCCGCCGGAGCATCGCCGGTGGTAAGCTGTACATACAAGGCGTCCAGGGCCGGATCCGCCAGGAAATTGCCGATGGTGATAAGCTGTGCCTGGGGAGCCGATTTTTTGGCCCGGTCGGCCAGGGTGGTCTGCACTACGGCTATGTCGCAGTCAGACGGAATATTGTCCACGGAAGTATTGATGACGGTGATATCCGGCCGGTTTCCCTTAATCCGGTTGCGGAATTTTGTTGCGCCCATGGCAGAGGAACCCATTCCCGCATCGCAGGCAAAAACGATCTTTTTGATGGCATCCGCCTTTTCGATGGTTCCCGGAACTACGTTTTCTCCCTTGGCTTCTGCCTTCATGGCAGCCATTTCATTCTGGGCGTCCTCCAGGCTCTTTCCTCCGGCCATCTTCACGATAGGAGAGGCCACTGCGAAGGAGATGCCGGCGGAGATCAGCACGCCGATGATTACCTTGAGCATATCAGGTCCCGGCGTCATCATCATATAGGCGATGATAGAACCGGGGGAAGCAGGGCCTACCAGGCCGCATCCGGTCATATTGAACCAGAAGATTGCGGCGAAGCTTCCTAAGATGGGAGCGATCAGTACCATGGGATTCATCAAAATATAAGGGAAGTAAATCTCATGGATGCCGCCCAGCAGATGGATGATTATAGCGCCAGGCGCAGAGTCCTTTGTGGCCTTATCCTTGCAGAAGAGCATATAGGCCAGCAGTACGCCAAGGCCGGGGCCGGGATTGGGTTCCAGCATGTACATGATGGATTTGCCTGCCTCTGTGACCTGAGCCGTGGCGATAGGAGTAAACACGCCATGGTTGATGGCATTGTTTAAAAACAGCACTTTGGCCGGCTCAATGAATATGGCCACTAAGGGAAGCAGGCCCCGCTCCACTAACAGGTTGACGCCTGCCGACAGGACAGCCAGGATGGCGCTCATGACCGGCCCGATGATCACGTAGCCCAGCATGGCCAGGACCATACCGATAAGGCCGGCGGAAAAGTTGTTGATCAGCATCTCAAAGCCTGCAGGCATATGGCCTTCCATGGCTTCGTCAAATTTCTTGATGCAATAGCCGGCCAGAGGTCCCATGACCATGGCGGCCATCAGCATGGTTATATCAGTATTGCTCATAATGGCGCCGATCACTGCGATAGCGCCCACCACCCTTCCCCGGTCTCCGCCGATCATGCGGCCGCCGGTGGAGGCGATCAGTACGGGAATCAGATAGGTCAGCATGGGGCCTACCATGCTGCTGAATCCCTTGTTGGGAATCCAGCCTGTGTCAATAAATAATGCGGCAAGGAAGCCGAAGGCGATCAGCGCGCCGATATTGGGCATGACCATTCCCGATAAAAATTTACCAAAACGTTGTACTTTGTTCTTCAAGACAACCCCTCCTGCTTAAAAATCGTAAGTGAAGAACTGATCTGTAAAAATACGGGGCAGAAGGATTACAAAACCATGACCCCGCATTTTTTGCATTCTGCCAGAAAGTCTTCCGGAAGCTTCCCATCGGAAACCAGAATATCCACATCACGGAGCCCGCAGACTCCAAAGCTGCATTTTACACCGATTTTTGAGGAATCCATCAGGAGGATCACCTGTTCGGACTGACGGATGGCAGTCTGTTTTAAGAAGGCTTCATCGCTGATCCCACAGGTAAAGCCAGCCGTGGGATGGCAGCCGGTGATCCCTAAAAACGCCTGATGGAAGTTTACCCGTTCCAACTCCTTGATGGCCGAGAAGCCAAATACACTCTGGCTGTAGCGGTTTAACCTGCCCCCCGGCAGCATCACGGTGGGGTGCGACAGGTCGGCAAGCTCAGTGGCGCAGCTTAAGCCGGTGGTGTAGATTAAGTTGGACTGGTCCGGAAAATTGCGGGCGAGCATGGTCGCCGTGCTGCCGGAGTCCAGAAAAACGGTGGTGTCTGCACGGAGCAGGGTCAATGCTTTTTCTGCAATTTTCTGCTTTTCCGGGATATTGCGGACAGATTTTCTTCCGAGAAAATCATCTGTGCCAATGATGACCTGAACGGATTTTGCCCCGCCATGGATACGGAGGATCCGCTTCGCTTCATCAAGCAGCTTTAAATCCGTCCGCAGGGTCATTTCCGATACATTGGGGAAGGCGCCCTTGATCTGGGCAAAGCTGACAGTCCCCTTTTCATTGATCAGTTCTACGATCGCATTTCTGCGAGTTTCCATTGAATCCATATATTTCCTCCGATCCGTGCCAGGATCCTTCAGGTCCGTAAAAGATCCCAGGCAGCATGATACCGGTGCGTCCATGCCTTCCTGCCGGATCCTGCACGAAAAGGAGGTTCTCAGCACATTTTATTCATTGATAAAATTGGCCAGCAGATATTCTTCCGCTTCCGGGCACCACAGGCCTTGATGAGCATCTACAATGTCGGCCAGGGCGATCAGACGGTCGTCACCTTCGGCCTCTCCTCTTGCGCGCAGATCGGACAGGGCGGTCAGAGGCATGGAAAGATGAGTATAGATCAGCTTCTTTCCTCCCGGGATCTTCGGCAGGTTCAGGGTGGTTTCCGCCACGGAATCCAGGCCGCCGATGTGAGTCACCATAACAGCCGGGTTGATGCGTCCGGCGGCAGTCAGATTTAAGGATTCAATCATATCCTCTGTGTTTCCGCCGGTAGTACCCATAACGTGAGTGGAATTGTAGTGTACATCATAGAAATTCATGGTTGCGCTGAACTTGTTGTCCGTAGGGCCGGCAAAGAAATTCAGGCAGCCGTCACGTCCTAAAATATCACTGGACTGTTTGACCACAGCGGCGACCGGGGCGTAGCACAGCACATCATCATAACCGGTTCCTCCGGAAATCTTAAGAAGCTCCGCCACCGGATCTTCGTAGCTGCCGGTGTTGACAAAATGCAGTTCAATGCCGTCTTTTGCAGCCTCGGCAGGCGGGAACAGCAGGGCGGCACGGTCTAAGCGGTCCTGGTTCAAATCCGTTACCACTACCATGGAAGGACGGACATCCCGGTGGAGGGCATAGGTCAGAGCGCCCAGTCCCATGGGGCCGGCTCCTGCCATGATGGCCAGCTTGCCTCCTTCTTTGATCCCCATCTGGTGGGTATATACGCCCATCTGGGTATGGTAGGCGGCGTTAAATGCGCCGATGCTGCAGGACATAGGCTCGGCCAGGGAAGCCTCATAGTAAGCGCGGCCATTGTACTCCAGCAGGCAGCCCAGTTCCATAACCTCGGCAGGAATGATGCAGTAGGTGGCATCTCCGCCAAAGAACTCATAGGAGTAGCCGGGGCTCCACATGGTTCCCTTGTAGTTGAGGGCCGGCTGGAGGGTGAACTTCATCCCGGGCTTAAAGGTATCCTGATGGTTCTTGCCTACCTTTACAATGTCGCCGGCAAACTCATGTCCCATGATGGCCGGATGCTCTGCCACGTCGTCATGGACACGTTTGTGGGCGGCGCCTAAAATGGCGCATTTGTAGGTGGACATACAAATGCTGTCAGAAACAACCTTTACCAGGATCTCATCGTCTGTGATCTCCGGAAGCTCGAACTCCTCAAGCCTCAAATCGTTTGCCGCGTGCAGTCTGACGCCTTTTGCTTTCATAATAAAAACTCCCTTCTTAAATAATATTTGAAATTATAAAAATAAGCAATATTTATTAGCCATATGACGGCAAAACCTGTGTTTTATATTCTGCGGAAAGATACTTTGGGGATCAGGTCCCTGATTACCTCATATTCCGCTGCCTGTGTGCCGCTGCACATGACATTGGCGGCTCCGGTGGCAGTGGAAAGGCGCACGGTATCTTCCAGGCTCATGCCGGATTCCTCGGCAACGGCCAGGGAAGCCACAACGCTGTCGCCTGCCCCGACGGTGCTTCCCACAGGCACCTTCAGGCCTTCGGCGTAAATGGTTTCGTCTTTTGTCACGTAAAGGGCGCCGTCGCCGCCCATGGAGACCACGATCTTGGAGATGGAGTGCTTTTCCATCAGTTCACGGGCAGCTTTTTCTAAGTCTTCGGGTGTCTCAAGGGTTCTTCCTAAAAGGCCGGAAAGCTCGTGGTTGTTGGGCTTGATCAGATAGGGGGAAGCTTCCAGGCCTGCTGCCAGAAGATCTCCGTCCGCGTCCAGAATGACCTTTGTCCCTGCCTCTTTACAGGCTTTCACCCAAGTGCAGTATGTATTTTTGGGGGAGCCTTTCGGAAGGCTTCCGGAGATGACAACGATGTCCTGATCGTTCACCTTTGCTAAAAGATCCTGTAAAACGCTGTTTAAGATCTCTTCGGAAACGGTGATTCCCGGTTCATTAATGTCGGTGTTGGTGTGGTTTACCGGATCAATGACCTTTAAATTAGTGCGGGTCTCGCCTTCTACGAAACGGAAACTGGTTTTAAGACCCATGGACTTTAAGGCGGACTCGATGGCATTTCCCGTGTCTCCGCCTAAAATGCCGGTAGCAATGCTTTCCTTTCCCAGCTTGTCAATGACTTTGGAGACGTTGATGCCTTTTCCGCCGGGATCGGTCCGCATGGTGGTGATACGGTTGACACTGTCTACTGTCAAGGACGGAATCTCAACGGTCTTATCCAAGGCAGGATTCAGTGTTACGGTGTAGATCATAAAAATACCCCCTTTTGAATATTTTTGAAATAACAGTTATTGAACTTTTGAAACAACAACTATAGTTATATAATACCACTTTTTTAGAAAAAGTCAACAGTTTTTTTAGCAAAAATAAAGAAAAATAGTACGAGAATTTTTGAAATAAAAGAGCGCGGGACTGGGAAGCGGAGGGCGGGCACAGGCTGGGAAAACAGAGATTGGCAGTATCGGCAAAAAAGGAAAGAAGGATTGACAATAGCGAAAGGACGTGATAGAATAATATTATAAAATAACCGGTTACTTTACCGGTTATAATAAGACTTGCAAGATTACGCACAGTCAGAAGGATGTCTGGCCGTGACGCGGGTGTCTGGTATGAGGCACGCATAAAGTGTGGAAAGGAACCGGGGAGATGGAAGAAAACAGAAAGCAAAGGGGACATTTGAAGGCGCCGGGGAACTGGATCAATGACCCAAACGGATTTATTTATTATGGAGGAAAATATCATCTGTTTTATCAGTATTTTCCGTATGCCCCTGTGTGGGGGACCATGCACTGGGGGCATGCGGTCAGTGATGATCTGGTAAATTGGGAACATGTGGGGGTCAGCCTGTTCCCCACGAAATACGGAGACCAGAACGGATGTTTTTCCGGAAGCGCCGTAGAGGATAACGGGAAGATGGCGCTGTTTTATACCGGGGTCCATTATCTTGAGACAGACCCGGAGAATATCCACCAGAATATTCACGACCGCTTTGAGGCGTGCCAGATGATGATTGTCTCAGAGGACGGGATGCATTTTGACAATTTTAACGGGAAGAAGGTGATTATCCCCACGATTCAGGATAAAAGCATAGGGAACCGGGCCGACACGAGAGATCCCAAAGTGTGGAAAGGCAGGGACGGCTGGTACATGGTTTTAGGAAGCCGCAGCGAGAACGGAAGAGGAAAGATCCTTTTTTACCGGAGCGACGACCTGGTAAACTGGTCCTATGTCAATGACGTATCAAAGGGGGACGGATGGGGATGGATGTGGGAATGTCCGGATTATTTTGAGACAGAGGGCGGGCAGGTTTTGGTGTTTTCTCCCATGCGGTTTTTGCAGGACGGAAAATGGGAGGAGAATCAGGCGATATGCATGACCGTGGAGTTTAAAGAAGACGGCTGCGAGATGGACCTGCCGGACCGTTATCAATATCTGGATTACGGGCTGGATCTCTACGCGCCTCAGAGCACGACGGATAAAGACGGGAGGCGGGTGCTGACTGCATGGCTGAGGATGCCGGAGACTGTGGAGGAAGAAGGGAAGACGCCATGGAGAGGGATGTTCTGCCTGCCCCGAGTAGTGGAGGCAAAGAACGGGCATGTGTATTTCCGGGTCCATCCGAATGTGAAAAAGCTGTATTCCAGGCAGATCATGGATGTGAAAGAGGCAGGGGGAAAAGGATACCGGGTCAGCCTTTTGCTGGAGGAAGGCGGTTATATGGACGTGGGAGGATACCGGGTCTTTCGCAGGGGAAATCGGATCTGCACAGACCGGACAGGGGTGTTCTGCGAGGGGGACGACTACAGGATGACATTTGAGACGCCTGCCATACAGGAAGGATACCGGCTGGAACTCTATGTGGATGAGCACATGGTGGAGGTCTATGTCAATGACGGGGAATACGTGGTGAGCAATGCCGTCTATGGGATGGCGGATGAGCTTTCCGTCTGTGGAGGAAGGGAAGTAAAGTTGTTTGGTATGGAGGATTAATACGGCGGTGTACGCCAAAAGAACCGCGCCATGGAAATGGGACGCGGTTCTTTTGGCGTACCGGGATTTATCAGATCTTTGTGTTTTTGTGGCGCCGTATGGCTTCATCCATGGTTTCCAGCAATTGCGCCACGTCCAAAGGCTTGGTCAGGTGGGCGTCCATGCCGCATTGAAGGGACATCTGACGGTTGCTCTCAAAGGCGTCTGCAGACAGTGCAATAATGGGGATGCGGGCCAGTCGGGGATTCTCGAGGCGGCGGATGGCTTTTGCAGCCTCCCATCCGTTCATGACCGGCATCTGGATATCCATCAGGACCAGGGAATAATGGCCGGGGGAGGATTGCCTTATTTTTTCCACGGCAATACTGCCATCCGTGGCGATCTCCGTAATAAAGCCCAGATCCTGAAGGATCTCGGATTCCATTTCCAGATTGATCTCATTGTCCTCCACCAGCAGGATCGTGTGATCCTGGAGCCGGGCGATGATATCTTCTTCCCCGCCGGAGGAGGCGGATTGGTTCCGGACGCGGAACTGGAGCGTCACCGTGAAGGTGCTGCCTTCCCCTTTCCTGCTTGCGGCTTCGATGGTCCCGCCCATTTTGTCTACGATGTTTTTGACAATGGTAAGGCCAAGCCCCGTGCCGTATACGCCGCTGAAGGTAGTATTTTTCTCCCGTTCAAATGGTTCGAAAATATGTTCTAAAAATTCGGGGCTGATCCCGATCCCTGTATCTTTGATCCGAAATTGATAGACCGAATTATCATTGGGAAAGCTTTCCGGTTCCGTGACGGTGATCTCGATCTTTCCATTGGTATTTGTGTAGGTAACGGCATTGCCTGCCAGATGAAGAAGAACCTGCTTTAACTTGTCCGGATCCGTGTAAACCTTGTTGTGGATGAGCCTGGAAGTATCTGTAAAAACAGATATATTTCTCTGGTGCGCCTGGGGAAGTACAAGGCTTTCCACATCTTCTATAATGTGGCGAAGGTCACACTCCGTTTCTGCAATGTGGATGTCGTTGGATTCTGTCCACGAGATGTCCAGCACCTTTTCAATAAGATTTAAAAGATGTTTGCCTGCCGTCTCGATCTTGTCCAGATAACCATGAAGCGCCTCCTCATCGTTTATATGGGCTTTGGCCAAAGAAGTGAATCCAAAGATCGCGTTTAAGGGGGTGCGCATGTCATGGGACATGTTGGACAGAAAAGTATTTTTGGCGACAATCGCTAAGTTGGCATTGTTCAGAGCTTCCTCCAGCATCTGTTTTTGTTCCATTTCATGCTGGATCTCCTGGTCCACGCGCCGGGAACCCACGATGATCCGGGATACATGATGGTTTGTGTCCGTATTTACCAGGCAAAGCTGCAGGCACTGGACTTCGTTACCGTCAACGATCCGGAAATTAATATAGTAGGTGTTCTGCTCGGAAAGCTTCTGGCAGATATATTCGGGATCCATGACCCTGGCAAAAGTTTCCCGGTCCATGGGATGGATCCAGGTGTCGAGATATTCGGCAATAAACTGGTGGTAGGAAAGCGGTTGGAATCTTTTTCCGAAGGCCGGTTCGGTACGTGAATTTAAACGGTAGGGGAGAACCTTGTCCGTGTCAAGGTCAACGTAGAGAATGGAATCGTAGTTGATGCTGAGGCCTTCGATCACCCTGAGACGCTGGGTCTGCACCTGATTGATCTTTTCCATTTTTTCCGTGGCGTCACTGATGAAAACGTAAAAAATATCCCCGATCCTCTCATTATGGATAAAGTGTCCGTAATCCTCTACCCATCGGATCGCCCCGTCCCTGCGGATGATACGGTATTCCACATAGTCCAGGTCGTACTGGCTGTCTGCGATCTGGCTTTTGATGCTTTTTTCCACATCCTCCAGATCTTCGGGATGTACCAGGCCTTTAAAGGAATTGCCGGTCAATTGGAAAAATTCTTCCGGGGTATCGCATCCGAAAATGCGGAGTACGGCCTGGTTGGCATAGATGAGGCGTTCTTTCTCATCGGAATGGTAGATAAAGAAACCACCTGGCATTTCATCTATAAAAGTTAAGATGTTTTGCGCTATGTAGGCGCCCCGGGAATCCGGTATTGCATCATTCCTGCCGTGGAGATTCAGCAGAGATAATATATGTTCGATAAAGACAGGATCTGTCTTCCCTTTCTTCATACCAGCATTATTCCTCCTGTTCATGTTAGGAACCGCTCAGAAAACACTTTGCGTTTTGTTTTCGTTAAGAAAAATATTAGCATAAAAATGATAATCTGTCATTATGTTTTTGAAGACGGATGTTTTAAGCACGGATATTTTAATGCGGAAAAGCACAATAACCATTTGACATTTAAAACGGCTGCTTTTACAATAGCAGAGAAACCATAACTTCATAAAGGATCAAGTGCCGGCTCTACGGAGCCGGGTAAAAGAGAACCGGGTGGGAGTCCCGGGCGATCCGGTCACTGTGAACGGGGAGCGATCCTGCAAAGACGCCATTGTGCAAATGCATGAGAAGGCGCGGGAGAGCCGTGAGCCGTAAGCCAGGAAACCTGCTTGATCTGGATTGTTGGCGCTTCCTGTGAAAGCTTGTTCAACGAAAGGCACAAATCCGGAGGGCTCTTATGGGGCCTTTTTTGCGTGGATTTTTCCAATTCAAAGTGTTGCTTTATTCCTGTGGACAAGAAATTCGCAAAAAGCGTATGGCAAAGCCGAAGCCGTGTACTTCGGATACCCATCTACCGTACTTTTAAAGCCGGAGAGAAGCTTTAAAGGCACACTCAGATTATAAGGAGGAAAGCAACATGAAGAAACAAAAAATGGTATTAACAGCATTGGCACTGGCGGCCGTTCTGGGAATATCCGGATGCGGAAAAAGCCAGGAGGCGGCAGGAACAGGCGGACCATCATCTTTTGAGGCCGCAGTCCGGGAAGAGGCAGAAGAAAGCGTCGGAGGGGAAAGCACCAAAGAGGAAAGCGCCGGAGAGGAAATCCCGGCAGAGGATACGGTGATACTGGCAGTGAGCTTTGGCACAAGCTACAATGAAAGCCGTGACAAGACTATCGGGGCAATCGAGGAGGCTATTGCGGCCGCGTGTCCGGAGTATGAGGTCAGGAGGGCATTTACGTCTCAAATTATCATTGACAAATTGAAAAAACGGGACAATCTTGCTATCGACAATGTGACGGAGGCATTGGACCGGGCCGCGGCGGACGGAGTGAAAACGCTGGTAGTGCAGCCTACCCATCTGATGAACGGGCTGGAATATCAGGATATCATCGACGAATTAACGGAATACAAGGATAAGTTTGAAAGGATTGTCGTAGGGGATCCGCTTCTCACCAGTGAGGAGGATTTCCAGGCAGTGGCAAAGGCCGTCACGGACGCAGCCGGCTCTTATGACGACGGGGAGACAGCCATCGTATTTATGGGACATGGGACGGAGGCGGATTCCAACCAGGTTTACGGAAAAATGCAGGAAACCTTAACGGCAGGTGGTTTTGAAAATTATTTTATCGGGACAGTGGAGGCAAAGCCTTCTCTGGAGGATGTGACAGCGGCCGTAAAGGCGTCGGGAGATTATAAGAGGGTGGTGCTGGTTCCCTTTATGGTGGTGGCCGGAGACCATGCTGTCAATGATATGGCCGGAGACGAAGAGGATTCCTGGAAAAATGTTTTTGCGGGAGAGGGGTATGAGGTGGAGTGCCTTCTTATGGGACTCGGGGAGATGGAGGCGATCCGGGAGATCTATGTGGGGCATGTGAAAGCGGTTTTGGAAAAAACGGAGGCGGCCGGCAGCGGCCTGTCTTCGGGAAAGCCTGAAAGCCAGGGATCGGAAAACGGCGTGAATATTCCGGGACTGTCCTATTCCCACAGTATGGAGCTAAAGTATGCCAAAGAGTTTTCCGTGGATTACTATGAGGGCGGATATGTGCTGGTGACAATAGGGGATTCGGACCGTTTTCTGCTGATCCCGAAGGGAGGGGCTGTCCCGGAAGGCCTGGAGGAAGGGATTGTGGCGCTTCAGCGGCCGGTGAAAAATATTTATCTGGCGGCCTCCGCCGTCATGGACATGTTTGCCGCCATAGACGGGCTGGGGCAGATCCGGTTTGGCAGCCTGAAAGAAGACGGGTGGTGCAGAAAAGAGGTCCGGGAGGCCATGGAAGCAGGGGATATTTTGTATGCGGGAAAATATGCGGCGCCTGACTATGAACGGATTGTCTCAGAGGGCTGCGGGCTGGCGGTGGAAAATACCATGATTTACCATACGCCGCAGGTAAAAGAGCAGTTGGAGCGGTTTGGGATTCCGGTGCTGGTGGACTATTCCAGCCATGAAAAGGAGCCTTTGGGCAGGATGGAGTGGGTTCTGCTTTACGGTATCCTGGCAGGACGGGAAGAAGAGGCCGGGAAAGCGTATCTGGCCCAGGCAGAGGCTTTTGAGAGGGTGGAGAGCCAGGCAAAGCAAAGAAACAGGAAAGATGCTCCCACAGTGGCGTTTTTTTATATTACGGAAAGCGGCGGCGTGAATATCCGGAAGGCTTCTGATTATCTGCCGAAGATGATCGAGATGGCAGGCGGTTCTTATCTGTTTGCGGATCAGGAGGATGAGGGCAAATCATCTTCCATGACCATCCAGATGGAGGAATTTTATGCCAAGGCAAAAGATGCGGACTATCTGATCTATAACAGTACCGTGGACGGAGAACAGAAGTCTTTGGAGGAACTGGCAAAAAAGTCAGGACTTTTAAAAAATTTTAAAGCAGTGCAGGAAGGGAATGTATTTTGCACAACAAAAGATCTGTATCAGTCGTCTATGGAGCTTGGGACGGTTATTTCTGATTTTTACGGAATGCTAGAAGGCGGAGACAGGGAGCTTACCTATCTTTACAGACTTGAGTGATTTGAGCAGACAGAGGGAAGAGAGTATGGATCGAAAAAATATCCTGAGGACTGGGAAAAGAAAAAAAGCGTCTTGCAAACGGGTTTTCTGGTTTCTTTTTCTGCTGGCGGCATTTCTTATGGCGGCAAATCTGTGTGCAGGAAGCATAAGGGTGCCTGCGGAAGAATGGATTATGATTTTTAAGGGGAGGGGGAATCCTGTTTACCGGGATATTGTCATGGAAATCCGTTTTCCGAGGGCGATGGCGGCGGCCGTATTAGGCGGCGGGCTTGCATTGTCAGGATATCTTCTGCAGGCTTTTTTCAACAATCCCATTGCAGGGCCGTTTATCTTGGGGATTTCTTCAGGGGCAAAGCTGATGGTGGCCCTGGTGATGATCTTGTCTTTCGGGCAGGCAGTACAGCCGGGATTTGCCGGCATGATTGGGGCGGCTTTTGCAGGAGCCATGATTTCCATGGGCTTTGTGATTGTGATATCTAAGGCAATCGATAAAATGTCCATGCTGATTGTCAGCGGGATCATGATCGGATATATCTGTTCGGCGATAACGGATTTTCTGGTGACATTTGCGGAAGACACGGATATTGTGAATCTCCACAACTGGTCGAAAGGGAGCTTTTCGGGAATCGGATGGGAGCATGTGCTGGCGGCAGGGGCAGTGGTATTTCCGGTGGCTTTGGGTGCTTTTTTTCTGTCAAAACCGATCAGCGCCTATGAGCTGGGAGAAGCTTATGCGCAGAATCTGGGGTTGGACCTGAAGCGGTTCCGAATCCGGCTTGTGGTGCTCTCGAGCCTTTTGGCCGCCTGCGTTACGGCTTTCGCAGGCCCGGTCTCTTTTGTGGGGATCGCGGTCCCCCATCTGGTAAGATATCTGCTTGGGACGTCAAGGCCGGTTCTGATGATCCCGGCCTGTTTTCTGGGAGGCGCCGTGTTCTGTTTGTTTTGCGACTTTTTGGCAAGGATTCTTCTGGCTCCGGCGGAACTTAGCATCAGCACCGTAACGGCGATTTTCGGCGCGCCGGTAGTCCTTTATATTCTGATTCGAAGGAAAAGAGGGAAGACAGGATGAGAAGGGAAAAAGAGGAGTATTATTTTCGGACAAGAGGGCTTACGGTGGGGTATCACGGGATATCCCTGGTAAGAGACATAGACTTAAAACTGCGTAAGGGTGAGATCCTTACATTGATCGGACCCAACGGAGCCGGAAAAACTACAGTCCTGCGAAGCATTCTCCGTCAGACGGAACCACTTGGAGGCGCTGTTTTCCTGGATGGGAGGGAGATGGGCAGGATCAGGCCGGAAGAACTTTCCAGAAGAATCTCCGTGGTTCTGACGGAGAGAATCCGCCCGGAAATGATGAGCTGCGAAGAGGTGGTGGAGACAGGAAGATATCCGTATACCGGCCGGTTCGGGATTTTGTCAGAAAAGGACCGTCTGGTTGTGAAAGAGTCCATGGAGCTTGTACAAGTGTCTGATATTGCCGGGGAAGCTTTTGAGAAGGTCAGTGACGGGCAGAGGCAGCGTGTTATGCTGGCCAGGGCGCTGGCACAGGAGCCGGAGCTGATCGTGCTGGATGAGCCTACTTCTTTTCTGGATATCCGCCATAAGCTGGAATTTTTGGCTTTGCTCCAAAGGCTTTCCAGAGAAAAAGGGTTGTCCGTGATCCTGTCGCTGCATGAACTGGATCTGGCGGAACGAATATCAGACAAGATCGCCTGTATCCGGGGAGATAAGGTAGACCGGTTTGGAACTCCGGAGGAGATCTTTACGGCCGGATATGTGCGGCGTTTGTATCAGATCACCGCAGGGGATTATGATGAACGTACCGGGACGGCGGAACTGCCTATGCATGAGGGGACGCCCGAAGTATTTGTCATAGGAGGGAACGGCACCGGGACACCGGTTTACAGAAGGCTCCAGCGGCAGGGAATTGCTTTTGCCACAGGGATTTTGTGGGAAAACGATCTGGATTATCCGGCTGCCAGGATGCTGGCTTCGGAGGTGGTGGCGGAGAGGGCCTTTTGCCGTGTGCGGGAAGAGACCATGGAGAAGGCAAAAGAACTGATAGACCGATGCAGGCAGGTGATCTGCACCCTTGGCCAGGAGGACGGCGGGGATTTTTATCCGGAGCTTTTGGAGCTGATAGAATATGGAGGATGTAGGGGAAACGGCCCCGGACTGGCGGGAATCCGGTAAAAAGGCGGATGAACTTGTCATCCCCGTTTTTCGTTCAGGCGTTTTTTCAGGCGGATGATAACCGCGTTCTGGCGGGGGCGCACGGTAAGGTTGATTACATGGGTTTCATTGTAATATCCGATCAGTTCTTCCGCGACTTGAATGGTTCCCGTCTCTTTTTGGACAAGGGACAGGTCATCGGTGACTACGAGAGTGAGGATTGGGATTTGATGGTTTAATTTACCCTGCAGAAGCCGGAGGCGGTTCTCGATCATGGATAGACGGGTGACTTGGCTGACGCTCGGGGTCTTTTTTGTATCATTTGCGGCAAAAAGTTCCGCAGTTACATCTTTCATAGATCAGATTCCTTTCTTCACAGGTGAATTCCTGATGATAGTTTCTGCTTTCCGATAAAATTTATGCCGGAAAGCAGGGGCGGGAATTTTGGAAAATTTTGTTTTTAGAAAAAAGAACGCCTGCAAAGCTTTGAAGTAAAGAAGATTACCTTCTTGCTTTGCAGGCGTATGATTTGTTAATTATCTGGAAAACTTAAACTGACCTACAAGGTTCTTCAGGATAGCAGCCTGTCCGGACAGCTCTTCGCTGGCCGCCGCGCTTTCCTCGGCTGTAGCGGAGTTGGTCTGCACCACGCTGGAAATCTGATCGATACCAATGTTTACCTGGGACACAGCATAGGACTGCTCCTCAGTGGCATCGGAAATCAGGGTCACGGCATCCAGGATCTTCTTGGCGCTGTCCACTACGTTCTGCAGGGCCTTCTCGGTCTCATCGGACAGCCTGCTGCCTTTCTCCACGGCCTTGACGGTCTCTTCAATGAGGACGGCGCTGCTCTTGGAAGCTTCCTGGGACTTGGTGGCTAAGTTCCGTACTTCATCGGCAACCACGGCGAATCCCTTACCGGCGCTGCCTGCCCGCGCGGCCTCTACCGCTGCGTTCAGAGCCAGTATATTGGTCTGGAAGGCAATATCTTCGATGGTCTTAATCACCTTGCTGATCTCTTTGGACTTGTCGCTGATAGATCCCATAGCGTTCATCAGGTCATCCATGTGGCCGGAACATACCTTGATCAGTTCATGGGACTGAAGGTTCTCCTCTTTTGCTGTCTTAGCGTGCTCGGCAGTAGCCTCTATCTTCACGGAAATCTCTTTGATGGTGGCAGCCAGCTCTTCCACGGAAGAAGCCTGCTGGGTAGCTCCCTGGGCCAATGCCTGAGCGCCGCTGGACACCTGTCCGCCGCCGGAGTTGACCTGGTCGGCAGAAGAGTCGATCTGCTGGAGGGTGTCATTTAAACGCTCTTTCAGCTTACGCATGGAAACCAGGATGCTGTGGAAGGAACCCACATAGTACTGCTCATTCTGAGTACGGATCATAAAATTGCCCGTTGCCAGTTGATCCAGCAGATAGTCCACATCAATGATAATGTTTTTCAAGACATTGACAAGTGTACGGATGCTGTTGGCCAGTATGCCGATCTCATCCTCGCAGACATATTCAACTTCTGTGTCTAATTTTCCGTCTGCGACCAGGGTTGCAGCCTGCTCTAAGTTACGAATCGGGGTCACGATCTGGCCGGTCAGGATGATGGTAAATACTGCAATTACCAAAATAGTAAGAATGAACATAAATATGGTAAGGGCAGTAGCAATATTCTTCGTCTTTTCGGAATTGTTATAATCCTCCGTAATCTGCGCGTCCACATCTTCGGTCAGTGAGATCAGGGAAAGCCTTACCTTTTCAAAGCTGTTATGATATTCATTTTTATAGATATCATAGGCACGGGCATTGGCTTCCGTGGTGAATTTCTTTGCCTCTTCCAGTATCTGTTCCCGGTATTTAGATACATCGGTCAGCTCCTGTTCAATGTTTTCTATCTGGGATTTGAACTGGGGCGCAATGGCCAGCAAATCTTTGAGCGCCTGGTCAAGGGAACCCCGCTCCTCCCGCAGGGTGGCTTCTACGCTTTCAAGCTCTTCCATCGTCATGACGATCGTGGTCTCCAGGGCCATCTTTTCTGTCGCCTGGATGGCGCGCCTTGCAGCCCAGAGATAATTGATGCTGGGGATAGACACCGATGCATAGTTGTCACCGATCTTATCCATAGTGTTGATGGATACCAGTGCCGTTATGCCAAGGGCAAGGGTGACAGCCAGTATGGTGCCGAAGGAAATCAGGAGCTTGACAAAAATCTTCAGGTTTTTCATGGTTACTTTTACCTCCATATTTATGCATCATTGCATTATGTATGGTACAAGGGGGATGCTTACGCCCTTGTCCTGTTTAGTATGGCCTTATGGTTCGGACTTATATTTTCAGGCCATGCTTCCATGTATCTATGTTAGCACAATTTTGTCAAACAGTAAAGTTTTTTACTTAATACTTTTGTCATTTTATGTTAAAAAAATGCTGTTCAAAGAAAGCCCCCGAGGCCAGGCTGAGCTGTTGCCAATACGGGACGTTTAAACGGAAAGAAGGAGGCCTCCGTCACATTGCGATGGAAGCCTCTCTTAAAAAGCATGTAATACTTTTGGATTTTAGAAAAACAAGACAGGATAATATCAGATTTTTATCAGCAGGTGATCTTTACGCCGGTCTCGTATTTCTTGTCGTCCACAATGACTCTCACATCATATACACCTTTTAAGCCGGCCTTGTTGACGCTGGTTCTGGTGTTGCGCTCGTCGGAATCTAAGAAGGTACCGCAGCACATGGCCAGGTAGGAAACGGCAGTGGTGGAGATGTAGTATCTGTGAACCTCGTCGCCCTGCTCTAAGAGCATCATGACCATCTGGCCTTTCTCGAAGCGGGAGAAGAAGGTGAAGCGGTCGATCTCATCCTCAATTCTGGCATTGCAGCTCTCCGGAAGCATCTCGCCGCAGCTCTCCATGGGGATATCCGTGTCAAATTCTTTGGTGTGGCCCATCTTACCCAGAACCTGGCCCTTGCCCAGCTCAAGATTGATGCCGTCGCTGTACAGTTTCAGTTTCTCCGCGCGGTAGTAGTTGCCGGGAACTTCCAGATCCAGCATTACCTTGCCATCGCAGACCTCAACCGTAATGCTGCGGCAGGTGCCGCCCACATCCTTCACGAACGCGCCAAGAGCCTCGGAGGGAGCGCCGTCCTTGTCATAGGCAATACCGCCGGAGTGAACCATATAGTGGCCTTCATTGTAATATTCTACATTACAGATGTACGGGGAGAAGAACTCGGCGCCCCGGTCTTTTCCGTACTCCCATACCTGCTCAATGGTCATATCCTCGGTGTTGATGCGGTAACGGACGCCTCTGGAGTAGTTGTCCTTGGCGGCCAGGTTCTTGGTGTCCCGGTCTACCTGCTTGCAGCCATAGTGGTGGTTGTCAAAACACATCACATCGCCGTTGGGGGTGATCACATTGGCGTGCTGCTCATACTGCCAGCCGAAGTTGCTGCCGATGGGCTTGAAGAAGTATTTGTCCACCATATCCTGGGGCCAGCCGGCGGGATCGCCGATGATCCAGTTCAGCTCTCCGCTGTCAAAGTCGATGTTGACCATGGAGTCAATGTGACGGCCGGAGAAGGTCAGGGAGTTGGTGTTCTTGTCATACCATACGGCGTTGTTGTGGAACCAGTCCTCCTCGGACCAGCTTCCGGAATGGCTGACGGTCTCGGGGTTGAGGAATTTCTTGTAGTCCCAGGTCTTTAAGATCTCGCCGGTATTGCGGTCGATCAGGACACACATATCCTCTACGGTATCGCTCTCTAAATCATCGGTCAGCACTAACAGGTTGCCGTCCTCCATCTCGAACTCGTCATGATGGTAGCCGCCGGGCAGACGGAATTCTTTGTAGACCTTGCCGCAGGGGCTGATCTCATAAAGGCCGGACATATAGTAAGGCATCTTCAGAAGACGGTGGGTCCCCATGATCAGGTTGCCGTTCTTCAGGCGCTTGATATCAAATACACAGGCCACGTTCATGTGCCAGCGGGCATCCCCTGCATAGTCGAAAGCGGAGGAGAGCTGCAGGCCGGCGGGAGATACCATGATCACGTTGTCCTGGAGATATTCCGGGGTGGTGTGCATGTGGTAGACGGGATTCTCTCCATTGTACACATCCGGCACATCGATGGTGATCACATTGGACTCGCCGCGGTAAGCGCGGATCTCTACTTTGTTGGCATAATTGGAGTACAGCCCTACTACGGGAAGCACATGCTTCTTTGCCTTAGGGAAGGTGTGGCTGATGTTGGCCTCTTTGGTCTTGCCCAGGACGGTAATCGTGACCGGAGTCTCGGTCTTGGTCTCAAAGCAGACCACGGCGCTTAAGGGGCTGACTTCATACAGGTTGTATTTTACCAGAGGATTCTGGATGGTGTAATTGCCGGCCTCAAATTCTTTCAGCATAGCTTCCTCAGCCTCAGCCTGGCGGTCGATCAGATGCTTCTCGTAGATATATTTTACACTCATGGTTTTGTTTTCCTCCATTATACATTATAATTTGTTTGCTGCGGATGCAGCGGCGGGTGGTGTTGATGTTTACACCCGGCAGCCGGCAAGGGGCTGCGCGAAAACGAAATCAGGCTCAGATATGCTCCTTGACCATCTTGACGATGGCCGGTTTCTGCTGAAGGCCCTGCATACGTTTCATCTCGGCGCCGTCCTTTAAGAGGATCAGGGTGGGATAACCGGCTACGCCGTATTCGGCTGTCAGTTCTTTGTTCTGGTCAAAATCCACCTTTAAGATGGTGAGATCATCGCCAAACTCCTTTTCCACATCCTTTAAGACAAAGCCCAGCATCTTGCAGGGGCCGCAGGTGGTGGAGAAGAAATCGGCGAGAACCAGGCCCTTGTCGGCCAGCTCCTTGAATTCTGTACTGTTTACTTCTTTTAACATGTTGTACCTCCTTTTATTATTAAGGAATGTCAAGGGAAATACGGTTCTCTGTATATAACAGGCAATAATGCCCAGAAAAACACGGTATTCTTCATGACAGCTCCTTAGATTTATCGCAGATCGTGATTCCGGCGGCCAAAACAGCTTCTCTCACAGAATTTTTGCAATTGCAAATGTCCGGCAGCGGAATCTGTCCTTTCTTACAGGTTCTTTACATAGTGGGATGCCTCCTGGGCGGCGATGGCTCCGTCGGCGCAGGCGGTGATCACTTGGCGCAGGTTCTTGGTGACGCAGTCGCCGGCCCCGAAGATGCCGGGAACCTTTGTCACCATGCGGTCATTGACCTCCACATAGCCCATCTGGTTCAGGACGCCCAGCTCCTTGAAGCACTCAGTAGTGGGAGTTAGCCCTATGTATTCAAACACACCGTCGCAGCTCACGGTGTTTTCTTCGCCGGTCTTGGTAGAACGGAAACGCACTCCCTCCAGGCGGGTGTCGCCGACAAATTCCAGAATATCCTGGTACGGATAGATGCTTACCTTGTCCATGGCCCGCAGTTTGTCGCAGGCAATAGGATCGGCCGTCAAGTCGAACATGGTGACAATCGTCAGGGATTTCACGATTCCTGCCAGGAAGATGGATTCCTCCACCGCAGAGTTGCCCCCGCCGATCACAACCACATCCTTGTCACGGTACTGGGCTCCGTCGCAGATGGCGCACCAGCTGATGCCGTTGCCGCGGAACTTATCTTCTCCGGTGACATGCAGGCATCTCGGGCGGGTGCCGGTTGCCAGGATCACAGAACTGGCAGTGAATTCCTTGTCGTCCTCCTCGCAGCGAACCAGCTTCTCCCTGCCGTTGTCCACCACTTCTTTAACCGTGGCATAGTCAAAGGTAATGGTGTCAAACTGCTGGGTATGTTCAAACATCTGATAGGCAAGCTCCGCGCCGTTGACAGTGCCTACTCCGGTGTAGTTTTGAATCTCATTTGTGTTGATGATCTGTCCGCCGGGCGCCAGCTTATCAAGCATCAGGACATTCATGTCCGCCCGTGCCCCGTAAATCGCGGCAGTCATACCGGCTGGACCGGCCCCTATGATGATCAGATCGTATTGTGCCATTGTAATCAACCTCCTCCGTTTTGTCTTATGAACACAAAGATGAAAAGCGCAAATTTTCTTTGCCGCCTTCAGGCGATGGACGGCTTCTCGTTTTTGTACTCAACCATCCTCTATTATAACGTTTTTTGGCGAAATTTTCTATATAAAATGTTAAGAAATCAAGAATTTTATGAAAAAATTAATATTGTTCCTGTAAAGTGAAATGTTATTGTGGTTATTTTGCCATCATCCGGCAAAGCACGCCAACAGGGAGCTTTGCCGGACGGTTTTTCATTGGTTCCATGTAGTGAGGCTTATCGGTTTTCAGGATTAAGCGCCGCACAAAATGGTGGCTACCGGGATTCCGATAATCAGCATCAGCACCAGCTCGATGACAACCATGGGCAGTGTGTAAGAGTAGATATACTTGGTGGGAACCCACTCCTTATTGCTGTGCAGCAGGGCTGCAAAGGGAGAGGCCGCCGGGGTAACGCAGGCAGACAGAAGCACGAACTGGATCATCAGGGTCACGATAGGCCTTGGGTCCGCGCCGGACTGCATGCAGTATGTAATAATGATGGGCTGCAGCAGCATGCCGATTACCAGGCTGTTGCACAGGTTGGTAAGAATACCGCCCAATGCCAGCAGCAGAATGATGAACACGGTGGATGACATACCCTGGAAGATCGGAGTAAGCATTACCCGCAAAAATCCGGAAATGCCTGTTGCCTCGTTGGTGAGGACGCCGCCTAAAAGGATAGCAGCCACAATGATGAAATAAGCGCTCCAGCTATTGGTTGCCAAAACCTTGCCGATATCCAGCACCGGCTCGCCTTTGATACGGATAGCAGCCAGACAGGCGGCAATAAACATGGCCAGTCCGTAGACGCAGCTCTTCAAATATCCCATGAAAGGCAGGGTGGGAACCAGGGAAGGAATCATCATCCCCAGGATTACCAGGACAAAGCCCAGGATATACAGTTTTTGGCTGAGGGAAAGCGGAGGAAGCGGATTGCGGTTTAAGCTTTCCACATCGTAATCTTTCAGCTTGGAGGCATCCGGACGGATGACAAACTTTGCAAACAACACCACGGCCGTGATGAGAACCATGCCGAGAATAATGGCAGTCAGCAGGTATCCGCCGCTGCTTACGGCAATGGGGCCGCCAGGCATCTCGGCGCTGATCTTCTCAAAATTGCTGAGGAGCGCCAGGCCGTTCTGGGCGAAGGGAGCCATGGGGAAGCCGATCAGGGAGGCAATCACAACCAGGGTGATGGCAACTCTTGGGAACGGATCGCCCTTCTTGTAGCCGATTTCGTCAAACACTCCGTAAAGGACGGGCCACATGACGAAGATAGGAGTGAAGGCATTGACAAAGCCCGCAATAAAGTAACATCCCATACAGATGACGCCCATCAGCAGCCAGGGCTTGCCGTTGGTGAACTTCCTGGTCAGGAAGAAACGTCCCATGTATCCGGTGATTTTGTAGTAAGCCAGTCCTCCGGACATGATCTGCATGAACAATACCTGGCAGACGACCGGGGATCCGAAAGCCTCGCCGATGACGGCTGGCATGCTGCTGTAGGAGGAAAATCCTACCATGGCAATGGACATGATGCTGCCCCAGATCGGGTCGACAAATGTCCACAGGTACAGGGTTCCCAGGAATACGCCCAGGATTTCCATACCGACCGGAGTGACCTCCGGCAGATTGAGGGGCAGGTATCGGAAGAATAGCATGATACCTACGCCGACAGCGGAGTGAATCAGAGTGGCTTGCTCTTTCTTGTTAGCTACACTAGCCATTGTTAAAGTACCCCTTTCGCTTGAAAAGTTTGTTAAATTTGTAACTTATGGTGAAATTGTACCATAGAAGGAAAAAAAGTGATATAACCTATGTTATGTTTTGTGACTTTTTTGTCGAAGCTACAGCCCGGATATGCAGCAGGACAGGGCTTTTGGGATGCCTGCGGTCGGTAAGCATATCTGGCAATCCGTAAGAATACGGTTCGTAAGAATATCGTAATGAAAGCAGTGTTTACGCAGCCGGCATTTTGTGGTATAGTTTGAATTATAAGTGAAACAAATGATCGAAAAGCCGGGGAGGCGGAAAGGAGGATTGCCATGAAACGAAGGTTGGGTTATAAAGCGGGAAAAGTTAATAGAGAGCCACGTTTACGGACGGCCGCACAGGCAGGGCGTTTCCGGCAGTTTTCTTTTGCAGAAGGGAAGGGACCCGGTATCTGAACCTGCAGAAGCAGGGGGGCCATACGGCATCTTATGGAAGGCGCCGGGGTGCGGACGGCAGTGGACGTGGCAGGCGGGTTCACGGAACTGTCGGGAGAAGGGCAGGGCAGCAGGATATGCCTTGTCGGTGGCTTAGAAAAGGAAAAGAGCAGGTTAAAGCCGATCTGTTCCGGCATGGCGCCGGAGGAACGGCTTTTTTTCGTGGATGGATACAGGAGGAGCTATGGCACGGTACAGAGAAGAAGTTTGTATTTATTATATGGCAGCCGGCCAATGTAAAAAGGGCCGGGAGGCATCTCATAAGCAATACTGCCAGAAGTGCGGTAAATATATACCCAGGGTACGGCTTAAGCACAAGAACAGGAAGAAAGAAAAGCTTGGGAAAATATACTCTCGGGCATATCTGCCGAGTGATTCGGTGTATTTATAGAAAGACGGGAACCATGCCGGCAAATCACCTGACTAACGGGTATAAATTGTCCGCGGCGATGGAGTTTTCAGGGTAAATAAGGAGAATGAAAATATGTTTCAGGAAATAAAGGGAGAGTACAATACGGCCAGGATCTATACCGATGTGGCGGATGAAGGCGCGCTGGCACAGATTAAGAGCCTTTGCGACCAGGAATACGTGAAAGGTCTAAAGATCCGGATTATGCCGGATGTCCATGCCGGGGCCGGCTGTACCATCGGGACTACGATGACGATACGGGACGCGGTGGTGCCTAATCTGGTAGGTGTGGATATCGGATGCGGCATGGAGACAATCCGGATTAAGAACAGCCATGTGGAGCTGGAAAAGCTGGATAAGCTGATCTATGAAAAGATCCCTTCCGGATATGATATCCGCAAGGAGCCTCACCGGCTGAATGAACAGGTCGATTTAGGGCAGCTCCGGTGCTGCAGGGAGGCCGCCTTAAACCTGGGGCGGGCGGTGCTGTCTTTAGGGACCCTTGGGGGCGGGAACCATTTTATTGAGCTGGACCGGGATGATGAGGGGAAGCTGTATCTGGTGGTGCATTCAGGTTCGCGCCATCTGGGCCTGGAGGTGGCACAGTACTACCAGGAACAGGCATACCGCATGCTGAACGGGAATACGAAAAAGGACGAGAAGGCTTTGATTGCCGCATACAGGGCGGAGGGCAGGGAGAAGGAGATCGAGAAAGCGCTGAAAGCCTTAAAAAAGCAGGTGAAGACCCACATTCCGAAAACCCTGGCTTACTGCAGCGGCGCTCTGATGGAGGATTACATCCATGATATGAAGATCGTCCAGCGGTTTGCCATGCTGAACCGGAAAGCCATAATGGATGAGCTGATCCGGGGAATGAAGCTTAAGGTGGAGGAGGAATTTACGACAATCCACAACTATATTGATACGGAGGAAATGATTCTTCGCAAAGGGGCGGTTTCGGCAAAGAAGGGGGAGAAACTGCTGATCCCCATCAACATGCGGGACGGTTCTCTGATCTGTGTGGGAAAAGGCAATGAAGAGTGGAATTTTTCCGCGCCTCATGGGGCCGGGCGGCTCATGTCACGGACCCAGGCAAGAAAGACCTGGACCGTGTCGGAGTTTAAAAAGCAGATGAAGGGAATCTATACCACTTCAGTCAACGGGTCTACTCTGGACGAGTGTCCTATGGCCTATAAAGGGATGGAGGATATTGTGAAACATATCGGGGATACGGCAGAGATTGTGAAGGTGATCCGGCCGGTGTACAATTTTAAGGCAGGGGAGGATGTATGACGGAGAATGAAAAACTGACACAAATATATGTGAGACAGTATGAACAGGCCAGCCGGAGACGTCGGGGCGTGTCGGTAAAGGCAAAGGGGGCAGCGGAGAAGACAACGAGCCTTGCGCGGGCGCTGAAGCGCACGAAGGGCAGCCAGGTAACAAAAAATGCGTTGGAAAATTATCACAGGCAGGTCAATAACCTGTATTACTGCGCGGCCCGTTACCACATTCAGCAGGCGTTAAGCCGGCTGGCCGGGGAAGTGATGCCGGAGCTGGTACGGCTGGATCTTGCGCTTTTGCTGCCGGAGGACAAAAGGCTGGTAGGGCAGGCGTTTTTTGAGTACCTGGAAACAGACGCGGCAGGGGAAATCTGCGTCATGCCCCTTTATGACCTGTTCCGTGTGTTTCGGACAGAAGCCCTGATGAATAAGATTCTGCAGCTTGTGCCTTCCAGGCCCGAGCTGGAGTTTCCGGAGGCGCTGGAGATGAAGCGACGTTTTATCCTGCATATCGGCCCTACCAACAGCGGCAAGACTTTCCAGGCATTAGAAAGGCTGAAAAATGCAGAGACAGGGGTGTACTTAGGGCCGCTGCGCCTTTTGGCCCTGGAAGTTTTTGAAAAGATGAATGAGTACGGGGTTCCCTGTACCATGCTTACCGGGCAGGAGTGCATAGCCATGGAAGGCAGCCGGGTGACGGCGTCTACGGTGGAGATGGCGGATTTTTATAAGGTTTATGATATTGCGGTTATTGACGAGGCGCAGATGGCGGCGGATCCGGAGCGGGGGCATTGCTGGACGAAGGCGATACTCGGGATCCAGGCATCGGAGATCCACGTGTGCATGAGCCCGGCGGCAGAGGAGGTAGTCACGCATCTGATCCGGATCTGCGGGGATGAATGGGAGATTTGCCGATATGAGCGGAAGACGGCCCTTGTCTGTGAGGATAAACCTTTCCGGTTTCCGGAAGATGTGCAGGATGGGGACGCTTTGGTGGTGTTTTCCAAAAAGTCCGTGCTGGACGTGGCAGGGCGGCTGGAAGAAAAGGGCATCGAGGCAAGTGTGGTTTATGGCAGCCTGCCGCCGGAGATCCGCCGCCGCCAGATGCGGTTATTCACCGGCGGACAGACGAAGGTGGTGGTGGCAACCGATGCCATCGGCATGGGCCTGAATCTTCCGGTAAGGCGGATTGTGTTCATCCAGACGGAGAAATTTGACGGAGTTGAAAGAAGGGGCCTGTCTGTCCCGGAAATCCTGCAGATTGCCGGACGCGCCGGGCGGTATGGAATTTACGATACCGGTTATGTCACTGCCATGGGTTCGGGGGCCCTTACTTATATTAAGGAACGGTTTTATGCCAAAGATATCCCGGTGGAAAAGGTCAGCCTGGGATTTCCCCAGGTGCTTTTAGAGCTGGACGAGCCGTTGGATGTGATCCTGCAGGTGTGGCATTCCCAAAAAGCCCATGCTCCTTTTGAGAAGATCAGTATTGACGAACTTTTATGCCTGTACGGTTATGCCAAACGGGTTAAAGAACGGATCATGGGTTTTGAAGACAAGGCGGCTCTGTACAAGATGATAAGCTGCCCCATTGATGTGAAAGACCAAAAGGTAGTGAAACAATGGCTGGAGTATTGTATGAATTATCCGGCGGACACCTATCTGGATCACCCCAGGATGGACGGCTTTTCCGGAAAAATCTCAGGCAGAAGATATGGGAAGGAGCATGGTCTCTCCAGGAACGGGACAGGGGACGGCCGGACAGGCAAGGAGGATTTTTCAGACGGAAGGGAAGCCAGAAAGTCCATGCAGAATTATGAGACGTATTATAAAAAGCTGGATCTTTACTATCAGTTTTCCTACCGGTTCGACAAGGTGGTCGACGAGGAGTGGCTGGCAAAAGAGCGGGAGCGGACGGAAGGGGTCATTATGCGGTATCTGTCTAAGGGAAAGAAGGGCTATATCGCGAGGTGCCAGTACTGCGGCAGGCTGCTGCCAGTGGGGTATCCGTCGGGAAAATGCAGGAGGTGTTCTGAGAGGAAGGGGTAAGAAACTGTCCTGAAGAAAAATCCTGCGGACTAATGGTAAGTTATTTCGGGACAGTTCATAAGGAAACGTTCATATGGAAAAATCCGCACCGGGTTTACGGCGCGGATTTTTTTAGCGGCGCGCCCGGCGGGCGCGCGTTCTAACGGGAATGCCTGTGTTTTTGTGTATCTGTTTTGCGTATCTGCTCTGTGTGCCAACGGAGCGGAAGCATGTACATGGGATGTCAGCCGTTGATCTGGATATATCTTGGAGCTTCCTCCACTGCCTTGGGGGCTTCTTTGGGGAACTGAAGCTTTAAAATACCGTTCTCAAAGGAAGCTTTGATATCTTCCTGCTTTAGCTGGTCGCCTACATAGAAGCTTCTTCTGCAGGAACCGCTGTAACGCTCCTGGCGGATCACTTTGCCGTCTGCATTTTTTTCTTCTTTGCTGCTTTCGTTGGAAGCGGCGATGGTCAGATAGCCGTTCTTTAACTCAGCCTGAATGTCTTCTTTCTTAAACCCGGGAAGTTCAATATCAAGCAGGTAGTTGGTCCCATCGTCCCGGATGTCCGTGCGCATCATGGTGTTGGCCGGCTGGCTCATGGGGGCGCTGAAAAACGGGTCGTTGAAAAAGTCGTCGAATAAATCAAAACCACTGTGTCTTCTTGCTGGTGTAAATAACATAATCAATTCCTCCTTTATTGTTGCATCTGTTTGTGATGTTTTATTTGTTATGCATGTAATATAACACACATTATTAGCACTGTCAAGAGGTGAGTGCTAATAATGTGTGAAAAATTTGTGAACGGATTCCTGCGCCGGGATACCGTCTGTTGGCCTGCTATTCATCTTAAGGACATTTCCTTACTGTTCTTTCGGGAATTGCGTGCCTGCCAGATATATTGTGTTCCTTGCGTTTCCTTCTTTTGACAGGATTGCTTTTTTGACCAGATTTCCAAGCAGGCTTCTTGCCTGCGCTTTTTAGATAATAAGGACGGAATTTTCCTGGCAGGACATCAATGACCAGCACGGTTTTTCCATCCAATGTCTGCAGTGAAATATCTGTCTCGACCTGCGGGGTGCAGGAATCTGAGATCTTGCTAATCAACCGGGAGGATGCGGGTAATGACCGGAATCTATGAAAGGAATGTGCTATTTTTCTACACATTGACTTTTTGCTGTGAATAGCGTATTGTATAAAATATACAGGCTGGTTATTGCCAGATTTATATATGGAAATGTCCGAGCCAAGTAAGTGAATGGAGGATAGTTCCCGAAAAGAAAAAGATAATAGAAAACAGGAGTAAATACTCCGGAAAGAGAGTGCGGTATGAGAAAAAAATTTTTAAGGACAGCGGCCATAACGGCAGCGGTAACAGCAGCTTTTATGATGAATGGCTGTGGAAATGGGGGACAGGCCTCCCAAACGGAATCAGCTATGGAGAGCGGTACTGTGACGGAGACGGTTCCGGCAAAGGAAAATCCTGTCTCTAAGGAAGAGGAGAAAGGGGCTAATTCAGAAGCAAACGGATCCGGTGAGGTTTTGGACCGGGAGGAAAATGCAGCGGAATATTTGAATGTGTATTTTGGCGTGGAGGCCGGGCAGGATCCGGACGCTTCTTCTTTTTCTGAGAATCTGAAAAAAGTAGCAGGGGAGGAGGCTCCGTCTATAGACGGGGAGCTAACCTGGATGGCCGCACTGCAGGCAGCGGTAACAGCGGCTGATTATGAAGAACTGGCTTTAAGCTATCCGGAAGAAAAAGCGGCGGGCCGCCTGGAAAAGCATGAGATTACGGCGGATAATCTAAACGGGGCGGATCAGGCAGTCCTGGCCTGTGCGTTGGATGTATCGCTGATAAGCGAAAGGGATGGAAAACGGGCGGCAGCAGGAGAGGCATTTACCTCTGCAGATGAACAGCAGCTTTTGATGGCAGTGGCAGAGGCAAACGGCGATGGGAGGAACTATCTGGGCATGGCCAGCGACCAGGACATCTACGGGAAACTGGACCAGATGTGGAATTCCTTCCTTATATTTGATGATGGGCAGCTTTCCCAAGTAGGGAAGACGGCTGTAGAGCAGGGAATTACCACAGGATACGGAATTAAATCGGCTGCATATGACGCGCGGTTCCTGCCGGAGCTGACTCTGCAGTATGGCCATTCGGATATCAAGCATGCCCATCAGTTGATCGGGCTGCTGAACAGTGAGGATATCGACGCCAAGGTGCAGTTGGAACCCAAAATCAGTATCTATCAATATCTGTTGGAATGGGGGCCCGTCCCAGAGGCGACGCCGACCTATGAGGTGAAGCAGTTTGACGATCTGTACCTGGTGTATGCAGTAGAGTATGACCTGAAGCTGGAATTTAACAGCACGGAGGATATGCAGCGTTTTGATTCGGTGATCAATGACTTTGCCAAGAAGAATGAGGGAAATGAGGAGGCTGTGGGCCTGATCTATGGTTCCTGGTGGCAGCCCCTTTACAGCACTACCAGAGCGGATATGCCCCAGGAAGAATATCACCAGATCTTTGACTGTGTGGTGACAAACGGAATTTATTCCATTCATCCGTTTACTTTGCCGGAGGATAAGGATGCGGTTATCGGAAAACTTGAGGAACTGTCCGGAGGCCTGGAAGTGGAAGCCGTGGAACGGTATTGTAATACGGCGTTTTATCATTATCTGAAGGGGGAGGATTACCAGTAAGGGAGATATATTGACGTTTAGGCGGTCCTGCCTGGCCGGATGGCCGGCAGGACGGTGGTGTGAGGTGAGCAACTGTTTAAAAATGATTGGGATAGAGTGGGGATAAGGGGAAGGGGGAGAAGGACGGAGAATATGGATTTGCAAATTGTATGGAATTAGAAAGAGTGGCAGTGGTTTTGGAGCCGCATGAAAATAACCTGGCGGATTAGGAAGAATGCTTTTTTGAGAGGAAGGCCATGTGTGAGCTGGAAGTGCAGAACTGAGATATAGAGGATTGCATGGAAGTCTTGTGGCGGTATGGTTGGGGAAGCAGGATAGGGTGCCAGGTTGTTTTTGTGCGGTTTTTTGTTGGGGTATAAGGGAAGGGTGATGGTTTGCTTTGGTTTGATGCGGGGAGGAAGTTATAGGGGGATGATGGAGGAAAATTATATTTAATGGAAAAAAATGGTAAAAACTATTCAATTTTTGCTTTAATAACTAATAGACACTTATGTATATTCCAGTATAAAAAACAAAGATTGAAGAGATTCTATGGTATTTCAACTCTAAAGCTGTGAAATGGTTACTCAAAACGTGTTTTCGCTTTGGATGTCATATGTCATGATGGTTTAATCCGTTGATTTTACAAGATTTTTTTGTGTTTTCTAATTGCTTTTTATTTGAGCGCGTAATATAATTATTAAAAAATCATGGAGGATTTACAGATGAAGAAGAATATGCTGCGTACTCTTTTTATGTCAGGAATAATGGCATTATCGGTGGGAAACCTGGTATATGCCGATACTGCTGTATCCGACCAGATGGGAGTAAATGGTCTGGGGACAGAAGCAGAACAAAATACTGTAAATGAGAGCTGCATTAGCAAAATGAGCTGGCCGGATGTTGTATATTTGGTAAAGAACAGGAAATTGGAGGACGTTGTTAAAAATAACGGGCACAATTGTGTGGCTTCCGGCTGTACTATTGATATGACAACTACAGGAAATACTGCTGATAAAAATATTCCTGTACAGATTTTAGGGTTTCACCATGATAGAATTGCCGATTCTGATGAAAAGGCATATGTAACTTTCGGAACTGTAAATTTAATAAATAAACAAGAATATGCATGGACTGGGGAATCTGAAGGATATATACATAATACATATTACCGGATACAGAATGTATTAAATAATATTTATGAAGAAATCGATAATGACATATTAAAAAACGCAATAGTGGTTAATATAGAAAAAGATACGGTTCAGGTTAAAGGAAGTCTTTGGACTGGAGAATATCGTACTGATGTATCTAAAGAAAATTTTGAAGTAACAACTTCCCGCGATAATAAATTATTTTTATTTTCCGGAGTAGAATTGACAGGAGGATATTTTAGGGATCTTAATGGTGTTTGTGTAAAAAAAGAAAGATCATATTTTCAATATGAAAATTTTGCAGGAGAAGGAGAGCAATATGAATATTATAGACAGTTCGGCAGCAATCTGGACACTTCATCTTTTGCAGATCATTTTATAAAAACAAGAAACGGGGAACCCGGGTTATGGTGGCTGCGGGGGGCATGTGCGGAGTTTGATGATGTTGCTACACAGATGGATGGTTATATGACACAGACAGGGACTACGGGAGACACTGCTGGTTTATGCTTTGGGTTTTGTTTGAATTAGATTGATTGAAGGGAAAGCTTACACATAATGGGCTGGCTGATGGCCAGCCTTTTTAGTATGACGGGCATATCTGTGTTCTGTGGTGAAAGGCCACATAGGCGTAGCTACTGACGATCTTCATAGGCTATAAGCATGAATAACGATTCCATAGCAAAGGCTATGGGTGGGGGAATCTCTGTCATCAGGGAAGGAAAAAATATAAGATGATATTATATGAGAAAGTTTTGAATGTAAGCACAAGAAACGGCGATACCATATGTCAAAGTAAAACTGAAATAGCGGAAATCATAAGACAAGGCGCTGCTTTGCCACAAGGCGATGAGATATGGGTGAGCAGCCATGAGAAACCGTATCCATGCCTGTCCATTCTCGTAAAAGGCAAATACGCCTGTGTCCACTATTTTAAAAATGATGAAGGAGATGCATGGCAGTCTTGCGGGGATATTAACAAAGAAGTGACATTTCTTGCAGGGGAAGGAGACGGAGAGTGGACGGCTCCTGAGTATGTCATAGTGCCGTTGGAAAAAGCGATTAGCTGCATGGAAGAGTTTTGCAATTCATTAGAACGTCCAAATTGTATTGAGTGGGAAGAATTATGGGAGGAAGAATGATTAGGGATACTTTTTTGAAACGGGAGTCCTTTTTTCATGCTCTTTTCTGGCAGTTTTTTGATTCTGTTCAGTGTTTCTTTCATCAGCAAACTTCTGAACATCTCTGCACTGTTTTATTTATGCGTTTTCCTGGATTGAACGGCATTTTAAGGGTTTTAAAATATTGAAAATATATGGTGCCTGACTTCCGTCGTTTTTCTAAAAACATAGTACTCAGGAATCAATCCGTATGCAGATATGGAAGAAATTTTTAATTTCCTTCCATCGAAATCTTTCGTGAAACAGCCCTGGGTGGTTAAAATTAGTAGTTGAAAAATCAAAGATAATGACATATAATATACTTAACAAGACAGCCGGAAGGTGAGTGCAAGTCACCCGTCCCGGTGAATAAGCGTTAAACTATGAAGAAATAGCTGTCCACTTTTCTCAGGAGCAGGACGGCTATTTCTTATTTTTCAAATTCAGAATTGCGACGATCAGAAGACCAGTGGTCAAAATAATCATGAATTCCTCATATGTACTCATAATAATCACCCCTTTCCACAAGACTCGGAACGGGTGAGAGCACGTCCCCCGGCTGCCTGGGTAAGCATATTATATTGTCATGGTACAAATTATTTCTTCTCTTGGTGGTATTTATGGAGAATACATTCCATTTTCTCAAGCGTTTCCCATTCGCTTTCATCTAGTTGTGAGAGCATAGTCAAATAATCTTTTTTAAATTTAGAATCGTGACTACCAAGCACTTTTCCAATCCACATCATCAATAGTTCTCCTTCGTCCCATGCTATGAACATTTCCCCGGTTCCGTTCCGAAGCCAGTCCTCATTCACATTAAATTCCCGACAGATAGAAAGAATAACTTGATCTGTTATAGAGTTTATACCCAATTCCCATTGTGCTACGGTATTTCTTTTAACTCCTAATTTGTCAGTGAATTTCTGTTGTGTTAAACCTATCTCCTTCTTATTTTTTTAATTCTGTCCTTCAAAATTATCACCATCTTTCTTAGATCAATTATACAGTTTAAAATCTTTAAGGTAAATAGAAAAAGTCATTAAAACAACAAAAAATGTAAATGGAAATTTCCGATCGTCACATCTGACGATCACATACCGCTGAAGATCAACGGTGTGGAGAGAAAATTTTTTAAAGGTTGGATAACCAATGAAGACATTGACGAATTGCCGCCGTTCTTGTACCCGCTTCAGATGGATAACGCCAAATTCAAGGTAGAGTTCCCAAAAGGAGACAATACACTGCATTTCAATGGCTATATGGGGGCAATATGAAGGCGTGAGGGGCAAAGAAAAAGGACGTTTCACTATCCCCATTCCAGGAAACTCAGATAAGTGATGTTTTATGTTACAGGTTTGTTGTAAGTATCTTCAAAAACTGGCATGGATTAGCAAAGATTTATTTATTGAACCCGCATAAAATCAAGGTTTTTCACACTTTACAGAATATTGAATTTTGAACTATTTTATGGTAAAATGAATTCTGCCATACCCGTGAGCCAAATGATTAGCCCACACAGTTTTCGTCTTTTCATAAAAACACCGAATCATTTGGCAAATAAGTATGTTCGTGAGTATAATTCGTTAAGGCAATATTTTGGCCGTTTTGAAACTTGAAAAAACCTGCAAAAGTACAGAAGGGAAGATAATCATGCAGTTATATCAGTTTGAAAAAATCTATTCACAGATAGAAAAAGAATTCGGCAAAATAAGAAAAGGCGAAGAAGAGTTTTATTCCATGCTTCTTTTTCCAATGGAAGGAAATGCATTGAAAATACACCGGGAATTCCCATTATCAAACAGCCGCCGGCTGCGGGAAGCCATTGCTTTAGTGCTATTTACTATCAAAGAAAGATGTACAGGAGAAAAGGCGGATACCGGGAAATTCAGAAATGAAGACAATGAAAAACTGGAAAAAGCATTGCTCATGGCATTTGATCCCTATACAAATGTGGAAGTAATGGAACTTTTAAGACAAAAGACCAAAACAGATGAATTAACACAGGAAATGCTGAAAAAGTATTATAAGCTTCCGGTTATGTGCCTTTTAAGGATCAAGGATTCAATAGATTCATGGGAGAAACGTTCTGGGTCAAATGGATATTTTGATTTTATTGAAAGTTATATGGGAAGCCAGATAAAGGGAACCGAAATGAACTATACCATGATGAATCAGGAGGTTCAGGAGGCATGTCATTAGTGCATCGCTGCATTAGGACAGAAGAAGCCAATGAGAAAAGGAGCAGATATGGAGCAAAACAAGGAGCAGAAAAAATCAGGCTTTGTGACCTTGATCGGCAGGCCGAATGTAGGGAAATCCACGCTGATGAACCACCTGATCGGGCAGAAGATTGCTATCACGTCGGCAAAGCCCCAGACTACCCGCAACCGGATCCAGACCGTGTATACAGATGGACGGGGGCAGATCGTATTCCTGGATACACCCGGGATCCACAAGGCAAAAAACCGGTTGGGAGAGTACATGGTCAATGTGGCGGAACATACTCTTTCCGAGGTGGATGTGATCCTGTGGCTGGTGGAGCCGTCGACTTTTATCGGGGCTGGCGAGCGGCATATTGCGGAGCAGTTAAATAAGGTGAAGCAGCCGGTGATCCTGGTGATCAATAAGATAGATACTTTGAAAGACCAGAAAGAAATCCTGGCCTATATGGATGCCTATAAGGATATCTGTCCCTTTGCGGAGATTGTTCCGGTGTCAGCCCTGAAAAAAAGAAATACGGATCTGCTCACGGAAATGATTTTTAAATACCTGCCCTATGGCCCTCAGTTCTATGATGAGGATACGGTGACGGACCAGCCCATGAGACAGATTGCGGCGGAGCTGGTGAGGGAAAAGGCGCTTCGGCTTCTGGAGGAGGAGATTCCTCACGGAATCGCGGTGACAGTGGAGAAAATGTCAGAGCGGAAAAATGGAATCATGGATATAGAGGCCACCATTGTCTGCGAGCGGGAATCCCACAAAGGCATTATCATCGGCAAGGGCGGAAGCATGTTAAAAAGGATTGGTTCCGCAGCCCGCAGGGAGCTTGAAGGGATGATGGAGACAAAGGTAAACCTTCAGCTTTGGGTAAAGGTGCGGAAGGAATGGCGGGACAGTGAGTTACTGATGAAAAATTATGGATACCATGGGGACACCTGAAGGTGACTCCATGAGTATGCAAAAAACTGCCCGGCGGAAAGGGCGCCCCGATGCGCTAAAAGCATCTGCCACCGCCCGCCCGGCCAATCGCAGGAAGGGATATTATGGAAGCTTCGATCTCTAAAGATGCAACGCAGGCTGTTATGAATACGTCTCGTGATCTGTCTCTGGATTTTTTGAAAGGCTTTTGCATTGTGCTGGTGGTCTTTTTTCACAATCTTCAGCTAAATCCTGACAGTGTTCTTGATAACATTTTTATGGTGTGGGGCAACGTGGCGGTTCCGACCTTTTTTTTGGTGTCAGGAGCTCTTTTTTTTACCCGTCCCTTTCATTGGAAGCATCATATGCAGAATATATTGCGTTTTTATCTGGCAATGGCCGGATGGAGGGTGGTTTATCTGATATTCTTTCATTTTTTGGGAGTTCCGGTTCCGGTTTCGAAACGGGAGATTTTATCGTATCTGTTTTTGTTTGGAGAGGTCAATGGAATTACCACCGGGCATCTGTGGTTTATCGCTGCAATGCTGACCGTGCTTTTGATTGCCCCTGTTCTCCGTTTCTGTATGGAGCAGGACAGGAAGCTGGCGATTTATCTGATGGTACTATGTTTTGTATTTAATCAGTTGTTGGCGGATGTGAATCTGATGTGTGCGTCTTTTGCTCGTCTGACCGGAACGGGGGCATGGGAGGTATCGGCTTTCGCGGAAATCAGCCCTCTCAGTTTCCGGTACTCCAATTATATGTTTTATTACATGCTGGGAGGATTTCTTCAGGAAAAAAAGAGGAAGGACAAGTTCTCTCTTAAGGCCAGCGTTGCTATGATGGCGGCAGGCCTTGCAGGGTTGGTACTGATAAAGTATCTCCAGTCAGGTACTTTTCGATGGAAGAATCTTCATCTTGTCAGCGGCTATTATTGGAGTTCAACCATATTGGCGGCATGCGGCATGTTTTTGTCAGCGGATCATATTCCTTTTCATTCCGGCAGGCTGCTGCGGGGATTTTCGAAGATTGTGGGAACCTCCACATTGGGAATTTTTTATTTGCATATGCTTTTGATCCATTGGCTGACACCCTGGCTTTTTGCAGGAATTGCAGCTTACAATGGCTGGGTGGTAAATCTGCTGGAGAGCCTGTCTATGGTGGCGGTATCCTGTGTGGTGGTATGGGCGGGGCGGAAGCTGCCTGTAATCCGTTATCTGTTCTAGTACAGCGTTGCATTAATTCACGAGTAAATTAGTGCAACGCCGTACCAGGGAAACCCCGGGGCAGCAGTTTATGGATTGTCCATAGAATGAAAACCTGCAGGCCACGGCTCGCTGCTGTTTTACAGGTAGGGGTTATTCCTGCTTAGTTTTTTCAGCTCCCTGGGAGTGCAGTGGAAGGTCTCTTTAAACTGTTTATAAAACATCTTGTTGTTAAAGATTCCGTTCTGCTCCAGAATCTCCTGGATGCTTTCATCCTTATATAAAATATCCTGGTAGATATGGTTCAGCCTTACATGGCTGACATACTGGAGAAAGGACATGCCGGTATTCTTTTTAAAGAAACGGCAAAAATATTCTTTATTCAGGCCCAGCTCATCTGCCGCTTCCTGAAGTTCGATGGACTCCTGATAATGCTGTTCCACATATTGGAAAATCTGTTCGATACGGCTTAACTGGCTGTTGCCGGATGCTGCCACTGTGTCCGGGAAGGGGATGGAAAAATCATCTACCAATACAGCCATGGCCGACAGGATCAATGCGCTGCTGCTGAAGGGATAGCTTGTTTTCTGCACAAAATACAGTTCTGTCAGATCTTTTAGATATTCACATAACTGGTTGTAGCCGTCCTGCTGCCTGGGATGCAGCGTTTTTGTACTGCAGGTGATCTGCAGCAGTTCAATATCAGGCAGATACCGCCTGAGGGCAGTCTTGGAAATATGAATGCAGATTCCCATAGTCTGGGGAAGCTCGTAGACCACCTCATGGATCACAGAGGAATCCATCACAATCAGATCCAGAGGATTTATGTGATACGCTTCTCCTTTCATGGTTAATATGGCGCTTCCGTTCAGAATATAGAGAATCTCCATTTCCCGATGCCAGTGCGGCGGTGAATTATATTTCATTGTCACGAACTCGATCTGAAATCCCAGTTCTGACGGCACGTTTGTCTCTTTAAAAATAGTCTCCATACTGCCATTATAGCGTTTGTTTTCTTATTCTTCAAGAAGAAAAAGTCAATATTGACCAAATTTTGGATAAAATCATGCCTTATATCTTCCTGATTTTTCCTGTATTATAGACGCATCAGTTGAATAACTGACAGAAACCAATGTCAAAAAGGAGGAAGATTATCATGATTAAAAATATGAATAAATTTTGGAACGAACAGAGAGAGGAGATCGGGGCAGGGGTATTTGCCGTGGCCATGGCCCTGACAGTCGTAACACTGCGGTATGTGTGCTTCTTTTTATAAGAGGCGGCGCGATGCAGGAACGACATAATAACGGCATAATAGCGAAAATGGTACAACGCTCTATTAATCTTGAAGTATAATTAATGCAACGATGTACCGGCAAAGACAGAATGAAAAGATCTGCCAGGATGCGTTATGGACGCATCCTGGCAGATCTTTTTCTGCTTGAAATTCTTAATTATGAAGTGTTCTTATTCACGTGTCCATTCGGCAGGAGTGCCTTTCATACATGTATGTATACACAGGCAGGTTCCTTTCCACGGACAAATTCTTTTCTACAGGCAGGTTCCTTTCCACAGAAAAGGGGTCAGTCAATTCCGGATTCGCTCAAAGAAGCCTGTTCACCGGCGATCCGTCCAAATACAACCGTGTCGGTCAGGGCATTGCCGCCTAAGCGGTTGCTGCCATGGATGCCGCCCGTCACTTCACCTGCTGCAAACAGGTTGGGGATGATCTCGCCTTTTGTATTGATTACCTGGGTCTTGCCGTTGATCTTCACGCCGCCCATGGTGTGGTGGACGGTGGGTACACGCTCCGCCGCGTAGTAGGGGGGATCGTTAAGGCCGTCGTTTTCTTTTCCGCTGTCAGTGAACAAGGTACGGCCGAACTCATCCGGCTCGCCTTCCAGGTCGCCGCCCAGGCAATGGCGGTTGTATTCCTCCACGGCTGCCGTCAGGTTCTCGGCGGGAACGCCGATCTTTTCCGCCAGTTCTTCCAGGGTATCCGCCTTGTAGGCACGGCCGTCTTCCACTAAGCTGTTCATAGTCTCGCCAAAGTTATTCAGCTCTTCGCCGGTGGGGTAGCCGTCGCTGTCCATGATGATGAACATGGTGGCCTCCGGCTGGTCAAAAAGGCCAAGGGTCATCTCGTCCCGGCGCCCTCCCTCGTTGACAAACCGGTCGCCGTTGATGTTTACAAAGATCCTGGACTCTACCGCGTGTTCAATGTTGCCGCTTAAGGAACCGGTGTTGGGGTCTCCTAAAGGCAGGAGCTGGATATTGCCCATCTGGACCAGGTCAGCCCCGACGGCCTCTGCCATGCGGATGCCGTCGCCGGTGATAGCGGAGGTATTGGTGGATGGGATGGACTGGTCGAGGGTCGGCCACAGTTTGGTCTCCTCATTGGCCGCCATGCGCATTTCCACATTCTGGCCAAAGCCGCCGGTTGCAAGCACCACTCCGTTTTTCGCTTTCACCGTAATCTTGTTGCCGGTTTCACCGGTGCAGACAGCGCCGACTACAACGCCGTCTTCCACGATCAGTTCTTCCGCCTTAGTGTTGTAGACCATGGTGATGTTGTCATTTTTGTCAAGATAAGCCTGATAGGTCTTAAAGAAGCCTATGCCTTCCGGTTCTACCGGTTTGTGGGCGCGCTGCCACATGCCGCCTGTTACGGTGAAGGTTCCCGGCAGGAATTCCATGCCAAGGCTCTTTAACCATTCCACGCCGTCCCAGGCATTGTCCGTGAGGATATGTACCAGTTCCGGGTCGCCCTGCTTGTCGCCGCCCTCATAGGTCTGGGTGTAATGGAATTCCACGCTGTCATTGTTGGCAAGAGCCGTTTCGCTGCCATCGTCAACCGCGTTCAGCGCGCCGCCCGCAAGAATGGTATTGCCGCCCATCTGGCTGGTCTTTTCTATCACAATGACTTCCTTGCCGTTCTGGCTTGCCGTCACGGCTGCCGCCATTCCTGCGCCGCCCGCGCCAAGTACCAGCACATCGGTCTCCATCTCCTGGTCGGCTTCCTTCTCCTTTGGAGCAGGTTTGATGGCTTTTAAGGCGTCCACGTCAGCGCCGGCCTGCCTTGCGCACTCGGCTACTCCCTCGACCATGGCGTTGCTGGTAAGGGTAGCGCCGGATACGGCGTCAAGCCCCAGGCCCTGCAGCTCAAGGATCTCTTTTGTCATGTCCTCTACCACCGGGGCGCCGATGCCTTCGGTCTCCTCATGTTCCACCTGGATATCCGTGATGGAGTTCTCGTCAAAAGTCACAGTGACCTTCATGGCCTTCATGCCGCGGACTTCCGCCGTGTAAGTGCCGGGGGCAAAAGTCCCTTCGCCGGCATCAGCAGCGGCAGGAGCGGTTTCCTCCGCCACCTCTTCTCCCCGTGCCTCGGCCAGGGCCTTCCCGACCGCCTCCTTGACGGCGTCGCTGGTGATGGTAGCGCCCGATATGCTGTCCAGTTCCGTGGTCTGGTTTTTTAAAATATCGGCCTTAAGTGAGGAGATGGCCTGCCCGCCAAGCTCCGGAGTCTCGCCATCGCCGGTGAGCTCCAGGGCAGTGATGTTGGCTTCGTCCACGGTGACTACGGCTTTTACCGGACCGCCGAATCCCTGTGCTTCCGCCTCATATACGCCGGGAGTATAGATGCTTTCTGTTCCCTGTACTCTGCCGATTTTGCTCATGGAATCATAAGCCGGCCCGGAACAGGCGATGACGGCTATGGAAGCGGCGGCCATAATCCCCAGCCCGGTGAGAAGTTTTGTTTTTTGGTTGTTGTTTTCCACAATGAACCTCCCTTGGTTTATTTGCCGGAATGCGGAAAAATGTCAGGTCATATTTCCGATTCCCTGCTATAATTTTAAAGGCGGAATATTTTTTTGTCAATATCTTTACAAAGCAGATTGAATTGTTGAAAGGATTTTGTGATAATAGACAGAAAGAAACTGTAATATCATGGGTTTTGAAAGAAAAAATGTTAAAAGTGCATAAAAATTGAGAACGGATTCTCGTTTGCGGCAAGATGCCTTTATAACGGTGACAATCATTTGTTACTTTTCACGGGATGGGGAAACTAACTGAATAATTAACTTGAGCGCTGTGATTTCATATTGGAACCACAGCGCTTTTTAAAATTAAATAGTGATAATTATTTTATGATAATACAACTATGTTA
>CATKXR010000037.1 GCA_949840805.1 uncultured Lachnospiraceae bacterium
TGTTTATGGGGATTACACAGGTCTATCTCTGCGTGATGAAGAACAGTGGACGCACACTCCGAAGTACCCTCTATGGCTCATCTGCTTTGCTGCTGAACATTCTGCTCAACGCGATCTTGATCTTTGGCCTGCTGGGATTTCCACAATTGGGGATTGTAGGCGCGGCGCTGGCTACCACGATCTCCCGCGCTGTGGAACTGCTCTTGGTGCTGAGAGAAAATATGCGGCGCGATGTGGTTCGGATGCGGCTGCGCTATTTGTCCGTAAGAACAGACAGTTTGAAGCGAGACTTTTACCACTATACCCTTCCAGTCCTGGCAAACGAACTGGTGTGGGGCTGTGGGTTTACTATGTTCTCCGTTATTATGGGACACATGGGAAGCGACGCCGTTGCCGCCAATTCCATCGCAAATATTATTAAAAATATTATTGCCTCCGTTTGTCTCGGTATTGGGACTGGAAGCGGAATCCTGATAGGAAATGAGCTGGGCCGTGGAAACCTCTCATTGGCAAAGGAGTATGGCGGACGGCTGTGCAGATCTGCGCTGATTGCCGGCGCTGTTTCAGGCGGAGCGATTCTGGCGGGAATTCCGGTGCTGTCCGGGATTGCAGGAAATCTTACCGTTCAGGCGCAGACATATTTGAAAGTGATGCTGTATGTCTGTTCCTATTACATGATTGGCAAATCTATCAATTCCACGGTTGTGGCCGGAATTTTCTGTGCAGGGGGCGATACGAGGTTTGGCCTTTTGTGCGACGCCATTACTATGTGGGTTGTCATCATTCCTATCGGTTGGATAGCGGCCTTTGTCCTGCATCTCCCGGTACTGACCGTCTACTTCCTTCTGAATCTGGATGAGCTAATCAAATTACCCGCCGTTTACTGGCACTATAAAAAATATGCCTGGGTCAAAAATCTGACACAGGACACAGAACTGACAGGAGGCTGTTGACATGGGTCAAAGACAAAGGATGCTGGCTGGATTGCCTTATAAGGCTTGGCTGGACGGACTGGAGGAAGACCGGCTCCTCTGCAAAAAGCGGATTTACGAGTTTAATCTGCTGCCTCCGGACAGCCGGAGTCTGATCCCGGAAAAACTCAAGACAATCCTGGATGCAGGCAAAGTCACCATTGGCGATAATGCGGTCATCGGCGCGGGCAGCGTAGTGGCAAAAAATATCCCCGCCAACATGTTCGCAGTGGGGAATCCCTGCCGGGTCATTCGGGAAATTACAGAGCAGGACCGGATATACTATTTCAAAGACAAGACATTTGACCGTGAATCCTGGGCAGAAATCAGTAAAAGGGAGGTAATAAAATGAGAATCGAACATGCAGCACTGTACGTTTGCGACTTGATGAGGGCGCGAAACTTTTTTGAAGTCTATTTTCAGGCTGAAGCTGGGGAAAAGTATCACAACGTCCGCACTGGATTCCAGTCATTTTTCCTGAAATTCGAGGACGGTTCCCGCCTGGAGTTGATGACGAAGCTGGATGTAGCGGACTTGGAAAAGCCGGCGGTTCGTACCGGTTATGCCCACATTGCTTTTTCTGTGGGGACACCAAAAAAGGTCGATGAGCTGACCCGACGACTGCAAAGCGACGGCTTTTCGGTGATCAGTGGGCCACGGACTACCGGCGATGGATACTACGAAAGCTGTATTCTGGATTTCGAGAGAAATCAGATTGAAATCACGGTGTGAGGCAATATCCATGACGATGCGTGAAAGAATCAATCAGGGCAAGCTGTTCACTGATATGTGCGAGGGACTACCAGAGGAGCGAAAAGCTGCCAAACAGCGGATGCATCTCTATAACGATATCTTTTTGGATGATCCGGAGCGACGGGCACAAATGCTTGCCGGTATGCTGGGGAAAGCGGAGGAAGTCTGGATTGAACCGCCATTTTACTTCTGCTATGGAACTCACATTTTCGTAGGAAAAGGAACCTATGTCAACTTCAACTGCAATTTTATTGATGATGGCCGCATTACGATTGGACAGGGCGTCCTGTTTGGTCCGGCGGTGACTATCGCCACAGTGGGGCATCCTGTCTGTCCTGATATGCGGGAGTATATGTATACAGCCCCTGTGACCATTGAGGATAATGTATGGGTCGGTGCGAATGTGACGATTTGCCCAGGTGTGACAATAGGAAAAAACAGCGTGATCGGCGCGGGCAGTGTGGTGACAAAAGATATCCCCTCCAACACCGTTGCAGTGGGAAACCCCTGCCAAGTCATTCGAAAAATCAGCGAGCGGGACCGGCTGTTCTATTTCCGGGACCGGCCTATTGACGCTGATGATCTGGCAGAAGAAGCTGCTTTACGAAAGGAAAAAACTGATGGGTAGGATTATTTTTTTGGATGTGGATGGTACGCTGGTGGATTATGAAAATAAACTCCCAGCATCTGCTGTTAGCGCCATCCGGCAAGCTCGGAACAACGGACACCGGGTTTATATCTGCACAGGCCGGAGTCGGGCGGAGGTTTACCCGGAGTTGTGGAATATCGGTCTGGATGGTATGATTGGCGGCAACGGCAGCTATGTAGAGGACAACGGCCATGTTGTGATGCATCAGCTCATTACGCTGGAACAATGCGGGCGGATCGTTGACTGGCTTCATGAGCGCGGACTGGAGTTTTATCTGGAGAGTAACAACGGTTTGTTTGCCAGTGAGCATTTTGAGGAAGCTGCCCTGTCTGCTATACGGCTTTATAGCAAACGGAAGGACCGGGCGGATGCAAATCAGGCCACCGTCCGATCCGTGTTCCCGGAGATGATCTTCGGCGGAAACCTATACCGGGATGATTTGAACAAGGTGAGCTTTTTGCTGTCCAGTTATCAGGACTACCTGGATGCGAAAAGCGCATTCCCGGATTTGAAAGCTGGAACCTGGGGCGGAAAGGGTGAGGACGCCCTGTTTGGTGATCTTGGAGTAAAGGATATAGACAAGGCGGTTGCTGTAGAAACTCTGGTCCGCTTCCTCCATGCTGATATGCGGGATACGATTGCCTTTGGAGATGCCAAAGTGGATATTCCTATGCTGGAGTGTTGCGCCTATGGTGTCGCTATGGGGAATGGCGGTGCAAAAATTAAGGCGGTAGCGGATTATGTGACAGACGCAGTGGAGCAGGATGGGTTGTATCATGCCTTTGAAAAACTTGACTTGCTCTCAAGGGAACAGCCGTGAAGATATCTGTGATTGTCAGTCTGTAACTACATTCGTAAAAATATCCGCACCGCATATTACAACTGCCAGATACCGGCCTTATCAAAAAACTGATAAAGCAGATTTACGGCTGCTTTGCCCTGATATCGTATTTATCAAGATAGCTTTGGAATTTTTCCTCAAATTCCGGGCTGCTGTTTCGAAAATCCCTCAGGGATTCGTGCAGGTTCATATTCTGTCCGGCCATATCCATGACGTACCCGGCAATATTGGAACAATGGCCCAAAACCCGTTCCAGGCTTGTCAAAATATCCGACCACACAAATCCCACATGAATGGAACAGCTTCCTTCCTGGAGACGCCGGATATGGTTTGTCCTCATTTTTTCTTTCAGAATATCGATCACCTGGCCCAACGGCTCCACATTCTCGGCGGCTTTCCTGTCGTTTTCCAAAAAAGCCTGAAAAGAATGGTCAAGGGCTTCCCTGATGGCGGATGAGATCACATGGTACTCCTCATTTGCCTCCTCTGTAACTTTGAGGCCCTTGCTTCTTAGTTCTTCCGCCGATTCCAGCAGATTAACGCCATAGTCGGCAATCCTCTCAAAGTCACCGGCCATTCTCAGCATCCCGGCCGCTTCCGCGCTGTCTTCTGCACGGATCCTGCTTGTGCTCAGATGGACAAGATATGTGCTGAGAATATCTTCATAGTGGTCTGTCAGTTCCTCTTTTTCCCGGATGGAATCTGCAAGGGCCCCGGAACCGTTTTCCAGGGAATCCAGGCTTTCTTTCATCGCATCCATAGCCGTGCCTGCAAGCTTTTCCATGACCTCGCGGCATCTCTCCAGGGCAATGGAAGGCGTGGCGAAAAGCCTTTCATCAAGCTCCGGCGCCGTCTCCTCCTCTTTGCTGTCACGGATCAGCATGTTGGCCATTCTCTCAAGAATCCCTGTCATGGGAAGCAGAAGCAGGGTACACAAAAGGTTGAATACCGTATGGGCGGCGGCAATTCCGAACAGGGAGACAGAATGGTCTAAAGCTGGCAGTAAAAAAACAGCTTTGCATATGCAGAATACGGACAGCCATACGCCTGTTCCAATCATATTAAACAATAAGTGTATCATTGCCGCACGCTTTGCATTTTTATTGGCGCCCACGGAGGAAATCATAGCTGTGACACATGTGCCGATATTCTGTCCCATGATAATCGGGATGGCTGCCCCCCAGGACACCCGTCCCGTAACTGCCAGGGCCTGCAGGATTCCCACGGAAGCGGAACTGGATTGAATGACAGCCGTAAGCAAAGCCCCGGCAGCCACTCCCAGAACCGGGTTTTTAAACAGAATGAAAAGCTCCTGGAACGCCGGGACATCCCGGAGCCCGGAAACCGCCCCTGACATAGCCTCCATCCCGTACATCAGCGTCGCAAACCCCAGCAGTATGGCGCCTGTTTCCTTTTTCTTCGGATTTGCGGAAAACATGTAACACAGGATCCCGATAAATGCAAGGACAGGAGTAAAGGAAGACGGCTTCAGCAGCCTTACAAACATATTGCTGCCCTCAATCCCTGCAAGGCTTAATACCCAGGCCGTGACCGTAGTTCCGATATTGGCGCCCATAATAACATTAATAGCCTGCCTTAACGTCATCAGCCCGGAATTGACAAAGCCGACAACCATAACCGTGGTGGCGGATGAGCTTTGAATCACCGCCGTCACGCCAAGGCCGGTGATGAGTCCGGCCGTTTTTCCTGTGGTAAGCTTTTCGATTACGGTACGGAGCCTGCTGCCCGCCCTTCGCTCCAAAGACTGGCCCATGACGCTCATACCGAACAGAAACAGGCTTAATCCTCCGATCATGGCCAGCACATGAAAGATATCCATAGATGTTTCTCCTGTTTTGCTTTTTTACCCTGTTAGTGTGAGCAATTCATCTGCTTTTATCCTGATTTTCCGTACATTATTTTCCCGCATCCCTTAACGCCGGCAGCCTGCATTGTCCGTGGACTCCTTCTCCACAATCTCATATCCCATCTTGATCTCTCTTACCGGGCTCTCCCCCCTCTCCAATATGTCCAAAAGCATGGAAGCCCCTAAACGTCCGCTCTCCTCATAGGAATACCGGATTGTAGTGAGGGACGGCGTAACCACCTTAGAGAGAAGGGAGTCTCCATGACCTGTCACCATAATATCTTCCGGGATTTTTATCCCCTGCTCCTTTAAATACTGCATCACCCCGATGGCAATGGAATCCGTGGCACAGACAATTCCGTCCAGGTTCCCGAATTTTTGCAGCAGCTCTCCTGCCTTCTCATATCCCGATTCCATAGTAAAGTCCGCGATAACATATCGTTCCTCCGGATTTTCAACCCCGGCCTCTCTCACCCCGTCACAAAAGCCGCGGTATCGTTCCAGCCCGGCCGCCTTGTCCTGATGGAAGACACTGACAAAGCCCAGCCGCTTTCTCCCTTTCCCTAAAACCAACCGGGCCATATCGTAGAAGGCATGGTAATCATCATGGTAAACGCAGTGAAATCCAGGCAAAACCTGTCCTGCCAAAACCACAGGAACCTGCATTCCCTTGAGCGCCTTCTTGTGGGCGCTTGTAAACACCGTGGCAATGAAAATCACCCCATCCACCTGCTTCTCATTAAAAACAGACAGATATTCCAGCTCTTTTGCCGGATTATTCTGGGTATCTGCCAGCAAAAGCTGATATCCTTTTTCATTTAACACAGAGAGGATTCCTGCTACCATGTTGCCAATAGCCACGGCAGAATCGATCTTCGGCAGAATCACCCCGATAAGCTTTGTCTTTCTGGTCCGCAGAGTCTGGGCCTGAAGAGACGGCCGGTATCCGGTTTCTTCCACCACCAGGCGGATTTTCTCCCGCTTCTCCTCCGATATATATCCATTATTAAAATAGCGGGACACGGCTGCATTGGAAACACCCGCCCGCCTGGCTATCTCTGCAATGTTCATAATTTCTCCGTTTCCTGTCTCTGTACAGCCGGACGGCTGACTTTTGCATGGTATTTGTCCTGACTCCTGTCTGTCAGGTTTTTATTTCTCACTGCTGCTTAACACCTTCTACAGAACTTCTACTTTACAGGAATGTTCTTTTGTCTTTTTATCGTAGCTGATTCCCACAGCCAGAATCCTTCCTGTATACTTTGGCCTTTCACCCAGTTTTCCTCTGAAGCGAAGTGCATAATTTTTATCTTTAATCTGTCTGACAGCATCCTCTGGCGTACTGTCAGTCTTCAGTTCCAGAATCAACGCATCCGCGCTTTTTTGTTCCGGATAAAAAATAAAATCCACAAATCCTTCCCCTGCCTTGTCCTCTCGTTCTACCCGATATTTATCTCTCGCTGCCAGATAGACCAAATTGACAACCGCTGCCAGCTCTATCTCACTGTTATAGGATAAAATCGGTGTTTCTGTGTCATGAGCAAATTTTAAAATCTCTGACATGGTTTTTGTATCACCGGCAAGTGTAGCCTTTAGCATTCTTATAGACTCTTTAGCCAGGTTATTCACATACCCCAGACTCTCATTTGACATAAAAAGATCCTTAAATCTGTCCATCAGCTCTTTATTGGGAATGAACACCTGCCCGTCTTCATAGGTCAGCAGGCCGTAAACTACCATAGCAGAATAAATCTGGTCTTTTGTACGAAGTTCGCTGGCTGTAGCAGCATATTCCAACATCTTTGCATCCACTCTCTCTCCAGATACCATCAATACCAGATCATCTCGGACATCCTTCACATTTCCCTTGATATAACTGAAAACAGAATCATAAGTTCCCGAACTCGTCCAATAATTTGCAAGCTGATTATCTCTCAATGCACACACAACAGAACGGGGATTATACAAACTTCTGCCAAAAGCCGTGTGATAACCATCATACCACATCTGAAGAGACTCTCTTGTCAGCCTGGGATTTTTGGTTGTTCTGAGATAGATGCCAAACAATTTGTCAACTTCTTCCTCGGAAAAGCCGAAATACTGCCCATATTTTTCTTTCATTGCCATATCATATTCATCAAATATATTATACTCGTGAGCATACTTATTTGCCAAATGATTTGGTGTATTTATGGAAAGATGGGAACTGTGTTGGCAAATCATTTGGCTCACGGGTATAAGTTCAGAACCATCAGAATATTTTGCGATCGGCAGAATTCCTGTCATATAGGCCAGCTCCACATATTCCTGATCCTTAAACAGGTTCCTGAGAAAATCCAGGTATCGGATCTTCTCTTTTTCTATAATAAACGGCATATGGAACACTGCGTCCCATTCATCCAGGACAAATACAAACTTCCTTCTTGTCTGCTGAAAAATTTCTGACAAAATATCCCATATGGCTTTCTCTGAGTCCAGATTCATATCGGGAAATTGGCTCAATATATCCTTTTTCATTCCGTTCTGTATACGAAAGATATATGCTTCATAAGAACGGCAGTTTTCCGGCATCCGGCTAAGATCCATATAGAACACGTCATGGGTATTCAAATGCTTATGGTAACAACCTTTTCCTGAAATTGCCAGCCTGCCAAAAACAGTATCACTTTTGACAGCCTTTCCCAAAAAAGCTGCTATCATAACCGCCATTACTGTTTTTCCAAAACGACGCGGCCTCGTTATGCAGACATAACGCTGCCGGTCGGACTCCAGGCTCTCTAACAGCTCATCAATCATCAAGGTTTTATCCACAAAAAATCTGGTGGATGCAATTGCCTGATATGCCTCAAAGGGAATTATTGTATTGAAAAACGTTCCCATGTCCCTTCCCTCCATTTCTTTCCCTTCCAGCTTTTTTATCCAAAACATCGTCTGCCACCTTTATTCTCATAATAGCATAAGAAAAGCAATTGGTAAAGCTGCCAGGATAAAGGATAAAAGACAATATTTTTAAACCGCAAAAAAACCAGGGGCCGCCGAAGCAGCCCCTTCTCAAATATCCTTTTCCATCTTTGTCAAATATCCTCAAAATCCTTTAATACCTGTTCAATCTTTCCCATCATCTCCTGGTCTATCTCCCAGGATAAACAATGGATATTCTGCTCCAACTGCTCAACGGAAGACGCCCCGCCGATGATGGAAGTCACCTCTGGTTTCTGGCGCAGCCAGTTCAAAGCCACTTCATTCATAGGCTTTCCATATTCCTCTGCAATCGCCCTGATCTTCTCAGCCCCCTCAAAATACTTCCGGAACAGTTCTCCTGACAGCTTGGGATTAGCATTGCGGATGTCGTCCTCAGAAAAGTTTCTTCCGGAATGGAATTTTCCTGCAAGGAGTCCCTGGAACAATGGGCTGTAAGGAAGAAACGCCTGGCCATACTCCCTTACATTTGGCAGGACCTCCTTTTCTGTCCTGTAATCCAACGGGATCCTGTGATAGCTGTCCGTATTCCTTTCCAGCATATTATAAAGGCTCTGCTGGCAGTCCACCCCAATATATCCCATCATTTTTTCCACATCTGCCTGCGCAAAATTACTAAGGCCCACATACCGGATCTTCCCGGCTTTTTTCATAAGCTCCAGCGCTTCCGCCGTTTCCTCCAGAGGCACATTGGGATCCGGCCAGTGCATCTGATAGATATCCACATGGTCGGTCTGCAGCCTTTTTAAGGTATCGTCAATCTCTTTTAACAGGCTTTCCCGGGAAAGGTTGTTGGTCGTCTCATGCTTCTCATCCCAGAGCAGCCCTCCCTTCGAGGCGATCAACACCTGGTTTCTTAATCCTGCCTCCTTTAGGGCCTTTCCCAACACCGTCTCGGAATGCCCCCATCCATATACCGGAGCCACATCAAAAAAATTGATTCCTCTTTCAACAGCCCCAAGGATAATGTCGACGGACTTCTTATCATCCGTATCATCCCAGTCCCCGCCGAAATTCCAGCAGCCAAGGCCAATTACCGATATTTCTTCCTGAATCTTTTCCACTTTTCTGTAAATCATAATTTTCCTCCATTCCTGGATGCTTCCCAAAAGCACCCGTCAGCGCTTACGCATTTTGTCAATAATAACTGCAACGGCAATCAAAGACCCGATAATAATTTCCATGATAAAAGAATTGATTCCCAAAAGAGTCCCTCCCTGGCGGAGAGTGGCCATAATCATGGCTCCTAACACGGTTCCGATTACCGAGCCCTCTCCCCCGTCTAAGCTGGCGCCTCCCACAACGGAAGCGGCAATCGCGTCCAGTTCATACCCGTCCCCAGATGTAGGAACCCCGTTTCCCAGCCTGGCCGCCATCAGAATGCCGGCAATCCCACAGACAATCGCAGAAAACACATACACCCCGTACACGGTTGCACGGATATTGATTCCGCTTAACCTGGCAGATTCTTTGTTGCTTCCGAATGCATAGATATTTCTTCCGAACACGGTTTTTCCAGTGATGAAAATGCCGGTCATAATGATTAAAAACCATGACAGGAACATATTGGGGATTCCCAGGAAGCTTCCGGAGGCAAAAGCCGTAAATCCTGACGGAAGGTTGGAAATCGTCTTGGCACCGGTAATCAGCAGGATCACATTTCTCACAATCGTCATGGATGCCATGGTTGCGATAAAAGGCGGAACCTTTGCATCATGGACCAGTGCGCCGTTAAAAAGTCCTACCACAATGCTTGCCCCTAAAGCCAGAAGGATTGCCAAAAGAACCGGAACCCCGTTTACCATGGACATGGACGCCACAATGCCGGCCAGGCCCACCACAGAACCAACGGACAGGTCAATTCCCGATGATGTGATGACAAAGGTCATCCCGATCGCGATAATCCCGTAAATCGACGCCTGCTTTAACAGTTTCATCAATGTATCCAGCTTAAAAAACACCGGAGATTTGATTCCGAAAAACAAAAACAATACGGCTAATATTCCCACCAGCAGCAATTCCGTCTGAAAACGGGAGATCTGCAGCTTACGCTCTTTCTTTTCCATATTCTGATTTCCCTCCATTCTTGCCGGATGCATAACGCATAATGTTATCATCCGTAAATTCTTCTTTTGAAAGAATCCCCATCTGATGTCCTTCGTACAAAATCAGCATCCGGTCTGCCAAACCCATGACCTCCGGCAGGTAAGAAGAAATAATGATAATGGTTTTTCCTTCCTTTACCAGTTCCTCAAAAACCTTATAGATTTCCAGCTTTGCCCCTACGTCCACTCCCACGGTCGGTTCGTCAAAGATAAACAGACCGCTGTCCTGGGCCAGCCATTTTGAGATCACCACCTTCTGCTGGTTGCCGCCGGACAGATTTTTCACCCTCTGGAATACCGTCGGGGTCTTTGTCCTCAGCTTTTTTGCATAATTCTTTGCGATCTGGACCCCTTTGCGGTTATCGATCACGCCATACCGGGAAATCTTATGTACCGCCACCATATTGGTATTGTCCGCCACCGACATCCCCAGGGCAAGCCCCTGCGCCCGCCGGTCCTCCGGCAAAAGGGCAATGCCGGCCTGGATTCCCTGCTGCGGCCTGGTAAAATCCGCCGCTTTTCCCATAAACGTCACCTTACCGCCATCTTTTCCGTCCGCCCCGAAAATTGCCCTTACGATCTCTGTCCTTCCTGAACCTACCAGCCCGAACATCCCAAAGATCTCGCCGCGCCTCACCTCAAAACTGATATCCTGAAACGCCGTACCCCTGGATATATGTTCCACCTTCAGCACCACCTCCCCTGGCTCGGCGTGCTGAATCTGATACATATCCTCCACATTACGGCCAACCATCATGGCAATCAGGCCATCCTCATCCGTATCACTGATTTTTACGGTCCCCACAAAAGTCCCGTCCTTTAAAACCGTGGCCCGGTCACAGATATGGAAGATTTCTTCCATTCTGTGGGAAATATAGAAAATTCCCACCCCGTCCTTCTTCAGCTTGTCAATAATACGGAACAACTGTTCTGTCTCGTCTGCTGTCAGAAGAGCGGTAGGCTCGTCAAATACCACTGCCCTGGCCTTCTGATGCATGGTCTTGCCAATGGCAACCATCTCCTGCTGGGCCACGGACAAGGTCTTTACCAGCGCCCTGGGATCCACATGCACTTCAATGGAATCCAGCGTCTCCTTTGTCTCCCGGTACATGCGCTGATAATCCACAGTTCCAAAACGGGTCCTGGGAAGCTGCCCCATGAAGAAATTCTCTGCCACGGAAAGGTGCTGCGCCAGATTTACATCCTGGTAAACGGCTCCCAGCCCCAGAGACTGGGCATGCAGCGGCGATTTTACCTCCTGCTTTTCCCCGTTGATGTAAACCTCGCCTTCCGTTTTTGTGTAGACTCCCATTAATATTTTGATAAGTGTGGATTTCCCCGCCCCGTTTTCCCCTACAAGAGCATGGACCTCTCCGGGAAACAGCTCCAGATCTACGCCGGAAAGAGCACGGACCCCGGGAAATTCCTTTACTATGCCTTTCATAACTACCACAGGCTGTTCTTGTTTCTGCATATTCCATCCCTCCAATCAGAGGCGGATATCCGTTCCTTCCGGCACAATATCCGCTTCTGCCTTTTTCATAAGCTGCCGCCTTTTTCCCTTTGCTTATTTGTCCGGGTACAAAAGCTTCTGCACATCTGCATCCTCCAGATTTGCCTTTGTCACCAATGTGGTAACTGCCACAATATCATGTTCAACCGTCTCTCCCTTAGCAGCCGCAACTGCCGCCAGCACCCCGTCATGTCCCATTCCAAAGGGATCCTGTACCACAATGCCGGTCAACGCCCCGTTTTGGATCGCCGCGATCTCCGTATCATCCGAGTCAAAGGCATATGCCATGATAGCGCCCTCCTTGCCGTTCTGGGCAATAGAGTTGGCAATTCCGTCTCCCATGTGGTTGTTATCGCCGAAGATTCCCACCAGGTCCTCATTGGCCAGGATCAGGTTGTCCACGCAGTCCTGCGCCTTTGCAATATCATTGTCGCAGTACTGCGTCTCAATCACCGTAATATCCGCTGCCAGTTCCTTGATCTTGTCGGCAAAGCCTTCGCACCTTGCCTGGTTTACGGCAGAACCGGAATCTGCGCTGACAATCGCCACCTTCTTCCCCGCAGGGTCAATCCCGGCCTTCTTCCACTGCTCCACCATGTCTTCTGCCGCCGTGGCCGCCGCCGCATAGTGATCCGTGGCCAGATGCTGTGTATAAACGTCCGTGGCCAGCTTATTGTCTACTGTCACCACAGGGATCCCTGCCGCTGCCGCGTCCTCCACAGCCGGCACGGTCGCCTCTGAACTGATCGACGCGATCACAATCCCGTCCGGTTCCGCTGCAACCGCGTTTTCCAGAATCGTAACCTGCTCGTCCAGGTCTGTCTCTGACGCCGGACCCGCGGTCGTCACCACAATCTCCCCGTTACTTGCGTCCGCCGCCGCCTGAGCCCCTAACAGGACCGTCTGCCAATAAGAAGAATCGGTAGCCTTTATGATCACCGTCACCTTATAACCGTCTTTTGCTCCCTCTGCCTGTTTTTCCTGGGACCGTTCCCCTTCTGAATTCTCCTTTGCCGCTGCCTGCTGGGCTGGTGCTGTGGTTCCTGAGCCATTTCCCCCACATGCAGTCAACACTGCTGTCATCACTGCCGCCATCGTCCATGCTAACACTTTCTTTTTCATACCTTCCATCCTTTCTTTTTGTAAAAAATTAAATAGTTTCTTTCTATTTTTAGAGAAAATTCCCCAAAAATTCCATTCGGTTGTGGAACCGCTCCCATATTGGAGAAAAAAACAAACAATCACTTGTTTGTTTTTTCGGAACCTTTCAGTTCCAGCCTGCACGGCGTTACCCAGATACTTCTCTGCATATCCGGGCGCTTCATCCTTTCCACCAAAAGCTGCATACTCATCCGTCCCATTTGGATGGTATCTCTGGAAACACAGCTAAAATGGAATCCCAGGTCATCCAGCAAAGGAATCTTATCAATTCCCACCACTGCGATATCCTTCCCGATCGCAAGCCCCTGCTCTACCATAGCCTTGATGAAACCGATACTTGTCCGGTTATTGCACGTAACCATGGCTTCCGGCCGGCCGCCTGAAGAAAGCATCTCTTTGGTCAGCTCATAGGCCTTCTCTATGGTGAAATTCCCCTTCAGCACGAACCTTCCCGGGATCTCCAGTCCTTCCGCCATCATAGCGTCCTCATATCCCCGATAACGTTCCCTGGCAATCTTGAGCTGCATATCTCCCTGGATAATGCCGATCTTGCGGCTCCCGGCCTTAATCAGGCTTTCCGTAGCCATAAAACCACTCTCATAATTCTGGAAATACACCGTATCCCACTGAGAATAGTCAAAGTCACGGTCCACCACCACTACCGGCACATTCAGCTTCGCTAATGCCGCCTTCAGCTTATCCACGGACGCCCTGTCTCCATATCCCATGGCCGGCGCGATAATTACTCCCCGCACACGCTGATATTCCAGGACGGATAATGCTTTCAGCTCCCTGTTCCCGTCATTCCGGGTATCGCAGCAGATAATGGAAAATCCCTGCTTATCAGCGCTCTCCGTAATTCCCTTTAAGACCTCGCCGAAAAAGGAATTATCAATCTCCGGAATCACCACTCCTATGGTGCTGCCCTCCCTTTTCGAAAGGGTGATGGCGGCGGCCGATGGGCTGTAGCCGCTTTCCTGGATTACTTTCTCGATGCGCTTCCTGGTGTCTTCACTCACATAGCCGTTATTGTTCAGCACCCTGGATACTGTGGATTTGGATACGCCTGCCAGCTCTGCCACTTCTTTAATCGTCAGCATAAGCTCTCCTCTTTTCTTTTCTGGAACCGTTCCCTCATCCAACAAAGCCATAATACCATGTTATTTTCACTATGTCAAGGACTTTTTTTGCTATTTTATTTGATTAGTTTGTTAAATAAATAATGCGTTTTTTCTTTATTTTATGTAACCGTTCCCTCATTTCTGGTAATTCACTCACTATAAATCATACTCTTCCGTGCATTATCGTCTGCAGGTTAGTATTGTAAAGTTAAGGTTCTCCCGAAGGGTCCGCAGGAGAAGAAGGATAGAACGTTTTCAGACACGTTCTCACTCCGTTTTTCACGTAGCGGTACTAAGGCTGCAAAAAACGCAGCCTTAGTGCCGACGTGAAAAGAGGGTCTTCAAACGTTCTATCCTTCTTCTCCTGCTACGTTACTGGCACTGCTTTACGAAAATGCTGCCTGATTTTATGTTCATCGTGCATTTTTGTAAATTTCCACCGCATCCTCCAGAGTAAGCTTTTTTGCGGAACCTGTACGGTTTTTGCAGGCAGCCATACACCGGTTTGCCATATCAAGAATCTGATGGTCGGACGGTTTTATGCCAAGTTCGCGCATATTCACAGGCATACCGATACGGTGATAAAACTGCTCCATAGCATGAATACCGGCCTCTGCAATTTCTATATCAGTTCCTTCTGACGTTACGCCCATGACGTTTCTCGCAAAGCGGACAAAGCGGGGAAGGCAGTCCCTGCAGACATATCTTGCCCAGCTTGGCCAGATTGCAGCGAGTCCGGCCCCGTGTGTCACATCAAACATCCCCCCCATTTCATGTTCCAGCTTATGGGACATAAAATCACCGCCATCGTTTCCGCACCCGGTCAAATCATTGTGCGCCAGGCTTCCCGCCCACATAATTTCACATCGGGCGTCATAATTGCAGGGGTTATCATGGAGAATAATCGCGTTTGCCATAACCGTGCGCAGCAGGGCCTCGGCAATGGAGTCTGTGATTTCCATATTTCCGCCATTGGTAAAATAACGTTCCATCGTATGCATCATAATATCGACGCACCCTGACTCCGTCTGATAATCGGGAAGTGTTTTGGTGTATTCGGGATTCATAACAGCAAACTTAGGCCGTGCAAGATTATCATCATAAGCTCGTTTTTCGCCGGTTTTTTCGTTCGTGATGACACATCCTTTGGATGTTTCACTGCCGGCGGCGGCAATCGTCAGGATGCTTGCCACAGGAAGGCATTTTTTTGCAGTCCTCGTATGACGGAACAGTTCCCACACATCATATTCCGGCTCGGCCAGCCCATAAGCTATGGCTTTTGCCGTGTCAATTACGCTTCCTCCCCCGATGGCCAGCAGAAAATCAACTTTGTCTTCTTTCCCGATACGGATACCCTCGTACACTTTGTCTAACCTTGGATTCGGGACAATCCCTCCGAGTTCTGAAATGGATATGTCTTCTTCCTCCAGAATTTTTCTTGCCTTATCTAAAAGCCCCAGGCGGCGCGCGCTGTTCCCCCCATAGACAAGCAGTACATGTGATGCCCCCAGCCGTTTGAGTTGTTTTCCTGTTTCCAGTTCCGCATCCTTACCAAAAATCACTTCTGTCGGAGAATAATACCTGAAATTGTTTGCCATAATGACTTTCCTCTCTTTCTCATATGGTGTACCTTGTTTATAATGATATTATAATTTATTTATTTGAATAATAATATGTTTTTTAGGACTATATATAGAAATATACCGCCAATTATGATATAATAATTATAATAATCTTGATATGAGCATGACGGGGGACGCTGTGATGGGATCATTTCTTATTGACGAAAACCAAGTGGAACAGATTGAGGGTATGACCACGGAATACCCCTATTGCCTGCATCAACGGGATTTGACGGATTTTATTATTCCGTGGCATTGGCATGAGGAATTGGAACTTGGGTATATTCAGGAAGGCACCAGCAAAATCATTACGGTCGGCGCAGAATATATCATCCGTCAGGGAGACGGCTTTTTCATCAACAGCAATGTGATGGATATGAAACAAAATGCCGCTCCAGGGCAGCAGGCATTGGAAATCAATCATATATTCCATCCTGTATTTCTGAGCGGGCATTTTAAAAGCCGTTTTGAGAAAAAATATCTGGCTCCTGTCATAAATAACCACCAGATAGAAGTTTATATTATCCGAAGAGGGAAGCCGATATCCGATAAGATTCTTGCAAACCTTTACCGGCTTAAGGAATTACAATCTCATGAAAATATGGAATTTCAGACCAGGAATATTCTCTCTGAAACATGGCTTTTGCTTTTGGAAGACATCCGGAACAATTTTAAAATGAATAAAACACAAAAGTTTGAACAGCCGGACAGAATCCGGAATATGCTTTCCTTTATCCACAGTCATTATAAAGACAAAATTACAGTGGCGCAAATCGCGGATGCCACAGGAACCAGCGAGAGGGAAGCCATGCGCAGTTTCCGCAAGGCCCTCAATCAAAGCCCTATAGAATACCTGATCTCCTACAGGCTTAATGAAGCGAAGAAAATGCTGCAAAACAGCGATCTGCCTATAACCGAAATCTGCTATCAATGCGGGTTCTCTGACAGTTCCTATTTTGGAAAAGCATTCCGGAAAGCGTATGGGCTTACTCCAAGAGAATTTCGCTCCCGCAATTAAAAGGATGCCTTGTCGTGCATTGCTGTTCACAGGGTAATATTGTTAAGGGAAAGATTCTTCCAAAGGGTCCGCAGGAGAAGAGGGACAGAACGTTTTCAAACACGTTTTCACTCCGTTTTTCACGTAGCGGTACTAAGGCTGCAAAAAACGCAGCCTAAGTGCCGACGTGAAAAGAGGGTCTTCAAACGTTCTGTCCCTCTTCTCCTGCTACGTTACTGGCATACTTAATGGAAAGCGTTATTCACCTATAGAACGACCGATAACGTAGCCTGGTCTGTTACCCGTACCCCGGGAAACCCTCGAAGAACGTCGGCGCTTAATGAGCCGGGGTGGTTTTCCCGGCGAATTTAGCGTCCGCTACGTTCTTCACGGAGCGGGAGCACGTTTTCCGGGGTACGGGTAACAGAACAGGCGGACCTTTCGGAATAACTATAAACAGCAGCAAATTCCGCACGACAAACCATACCCTTTGTTCTGCATGGAAACAGGAAATTTTAGCCAGGAAAAATCTTTATAAAAAGATTGACGCAAATGCTTTTTCAAGTTAAAATAAAGTTAATTTTATATTTTCATTAATTAAAAATCAAAAAAGCATACACCGAATGGAGGCTTTGATGGATTACCTGGAACGAACGCTGGAACGTAAATTTTTACACATGAGTTCCTTTTTTAAAGCAGTTCTTGTCACTGGTGCAAGACAAGTGGGAAAAACAACAATGTTAAAGCACCTGGCAAAAGAACAGAACCGCACTTATGTTTCTATGGATCATCCTATGGCACGGGCACTTGCAATATCTGATCCAATACTGTTCTTTCAAACCTATAAACCGCCTATCATTATTGATGAGATACAGAAAGCGCCAGAATTATTCACACAAATAAAATTTATCTGCGATGAAAATGAAGAACGGGGACTCTTTTGGCTGACGGGATCACAGCAATATCACATGATGAAAAATATTCGGGAAACATTAGCTGGCAGAATCGGGATTTTGGAACTGTACAGTCTGTCAAAAAATGAGGTGGAAGGTCTGTCCTTTTCCAATACCATGGATTTTTCTCTCCCTTGCCTGCTGGAAAGACAATCCCTGACCAAAAAGAATGATATTTTCTCTGTATATGAGCATATCTGGCGCGGAGGTATGCCGGATGCTCTCCAGGCAGATACCGAACAAAGACAGGAATATTTTAATTCCTATATCGAAACCTATCTCATGCGGGATATCGCAGAAGAAGGCGGGATTACCGATACCATTCGTTTTTTTCAATTTCTGAAAGCATGTGCTGCCTTAGTCGCAGAACAGGTGAATTATAAAACTTTGGCAGATGCAGCGGACATCTCTCAGCCTACAGCCAAAGAATGGCTGCATCTTTTGCAGGGCTTAGGCATTATCTATCTGCTGCCGCCCTATGCCAATAATGAACTGAAGCGGCTTACCAAGACACCGAAACTGTATTTTTGTGATACTGGGTTATGCGCCTATCTGTCCATGTGGCTTACCAGAGATACACTTATGCATGGAGCCGCCAGCGGGCATTATTTTGAAAATCATGTCGTGGTTGAACTGATTAAAAATTTTGCCTACTCGCCTTCAAAGGTAAATATGACCTATTATCGTGATTCTAATGCAAAAGAGATTGATGTGTTTGTGGAAGAAAACGGAATCATCCACCCATTGGAAATCAAGAAATCCGCTAACCCAGACCGACGTGAAATCAAGAAATATGAACTTCTTGACAAAGCAAATCTAAAACGGGGCAGCGGCGGGATTCTCTGTATGTGTGAGGAAGTCATTCCGATTGATGAGAAAAACTGCTTTATCCCCTGTAATTTAATCTAAGACAGAAAAGATGTGCAATATTCTGTGCACACCTTTTATTGGAAAACAGGACAAGCAGGTTGTCGCTATTGACACCGAGGAGGCATTGAGTTCGCCCTACCGTTTATCCTGGTTTACAACGCCAAACTCATTGACAAATCACAGAAAATCGCATATACTAATAATAGCTCATCTGCCATGCGTAGAAGGAGTTCCTAAAGACGTCTTGCTTAGCAAGGCGTCTTTTGCTGTGCGCCCACAGCGCGAACAACAAAAAGCCGCCCCGCAACTGCTCCTTGCGGGACGGCACTTCCTTTGCCTTTTTCCATCTGCTTTTCCGCTATCAGTTTTTTCCTGGTGATTTCCCTTTCCTCTACCCTTCCATCACCACAATTTTATCCAGCAGCTCCGTCTTTCCTGTCTTCTCAATCCTGCAGCCGGAATACTGATATGTATTGGCCACAAGTACCGCCGTGGTGGCGCTGTAGCCCGCCGCCTTAATCTTCTCCCTATCAAAGGTCAATAGCTTCTGTCCTGCCTTCACCTTATCTCCCATTTTCACAAACAGTTCAAAGCCGTCTCCCTTCATGTTGACCGTGTCCACCCCTACATGGATCAAAAGCTCCAGGCCTCCCGCGCCAACCATCCCGATAGCATGGCGGGTATCGGTGAGGGATGCGATCTCCCCATCGCAGGGCGCCACCACGACTCCCGCCTCCGGCTCGATCCCCACGCCGTCTCCTAACATGCCGGAGGCAAAGGTCTCATCCGGGATTGCGTCTCTGCCGATCACATTTCCCTTTACCGGAGCATACAATGTGTTGGCCTCCGGCTGTATCTGCGGCATAGCCGCCAGAAGCTGCTCTATGATAAAATTCTCCCCTTGATTGCCGTCATCCGCCTTTTGGCTTTCTTTGCTTCCCGCCACCCCGGTCTCCCCACGGGATTTGGCTTTTTTCTCCTCATCTTCCCCTTCCTCTTTCCACAAAGTCCAGGTAAGCGCAAAAGAAACGGCAAAGGATACTGCCAGGACAATGGCATACTGGGCCGTGTAATCCAGCGTGATCAAAAATCCCGGAAGGCCGGTGACTCCGTAGGAGGTGGCCCCGATATGGAAAATGGCTCCCAGAGCCGCCCCGCAGGCGCCGCCTGCCATGCCGCACAGAAGAGGCTTCATAAACCGCAGGTTCACACCGAAAATAGCCGGCTCCGTAATCCCCAGCGCGGCGGACAGGGACGAGGGAATGGCCACTGCTTTTGTTCTGTGATTTCTGGATTTCAGTCCCACGGCCAGACAGGCCGCCCCCTGGGCAAAGTTTGCCGCGGACGCGATAGGCATCCAGGTATTTAAACCGCCTGCCGCAGACAGCATACCAGCCTCAATCACATTATACATATGATGGATTCCGCAGACCACCGTAAAAGGATACAAGGCCCCCATAATCATAGCCCCGATTCCGTGTCCCACGGTGATGATCCACTGGGCGAAGCTTAATATGTAGTTCTCTGCCGTGGAAAACACCGGCCCGATCAGTCCCAGCGTCAGAAACGCCGTGACCATCACCGTACATAACGGCGTCACAAACAGATCAATCATCTCCGGCACATGGTTGTGCAGCCACCGCTCCAGCCGGCACATGATCCACACGGCAATAATCACCGGGATCACATGTCCCTGATACCCTACCTGGCGGATGGAAAATCCCAACAGCCGCCATACGGGAATCTGAGACGGATCCATGCTCCCCACGGACCAGGCATTGATCAGGTTGGGATGGATCATAATCATACCGATAACCCCGCCCAGGAAAATGTTTCCCCCGAAGACCCTTGCCGCCGACACGGCAATCAAAACAGGCAGGAACACAAAAGCCGTGTTGGCCAGAAGATCCAGAATCCCGTACCAATCGCTACCCGCAAATGCCGGAAGCGCCTTTCCCAGGGCCTCCACCAGCCCCATCATCAAACCGGATGCCACAATGGCTGGCAGGATCGGGACAAACACATCCCCCATGGCCTTTACCATCTGTTTGGGAAGAGGCTGTTTTGCCGCCGCGGCCGCCTTCACCTCCTCCTTGGTGGCTGCCGACATACCGCTGACTTTCAAAAACTCGTCATACACCTTATTGACCGTCCCCGTGCCGATGATCAGCTGAAGCTGGCCATTGTTGCTGAACACACCCTTTACCCCTTCGACATTTTCCAGCTTCTTCATGTCGATTTTGTTGTTGTCCACCGTCACCAGGCGAAGCCTGGTGGCACAGTGAGCCGCGCTTACCAGATTCTCCCTGCCTCCTAAATTTTCGAAAATCTCCCTGGCGCACTTGCCATAATCCATAGCCATTGTTTTTGCTCTCCTTTTCCTCCTTAAAATAGTTTGACGCCTGATGCCCTGTTTCGCAATCCTTCACTTCTTTAACGCCTGCCCTTTTACACCTCAAACGGACAAACAAATTCAGAAGTGAAATCGTTTTCAATTCATGCCCCGATTATACACAATTTTAATATCGTTGTAAACCGGCACAATACCTAAATATTTTCTTTATTTTTATTAAATATGCTGTAATCGATTTCACTTCAGGCAAACCCTATCTCCTTCCCACTCCCCGTCCTTTCCCCCCTTTCAGCCCTGTCTCCTTCCCCTCCGGGCGCAGGCCTGAAAAAGATTCTGCCATTAACAAAGCCCATGCTTCACAAATCCCCGGTACAGTCCGTCCTCCCCCACTGCCGGACACACGTCGTCTGCCATCTCCTTCATCTGGCGGCTTCCGTTGGCCATACAGACGCTTAAAGCCACCGTCTCAAGCATCTCCTTGTCATTCATGCTGTCCCCAAATCCCACCGTATCCTCTATAGAAATCCCCAAAAAATCACAGACCCTTCTCACGCCTCTTCCCTTGTCAAAGCTTCTGTTTATCACCTCCCCGTTGATAAATCCATAGGCATCCGGCTCCTGGACACACAGATGGAACTCCCCTCCCAGAACCTCCTGCGGCTCCTGAAGCTGCTGCATGGACTCTGCCATAATCACGATCTTATACACCGGCTGCCCATGATACTCCGCCATGGGACGGATATTTAAAGCATGCTCCAGCTGCCTTCTCCACCGCAGAAGCTCACTGTTGCCCCCTTCATTGCCATGGCTTTCCAAAAACTTCTTAAACCCTTCGTCCGTATAGGAGCCGTCCATGCACTCCACGGTCCGGAAAACCCCGTTTTTCTTTAAAACTTCCATGGCCTTTTCTTTCTGCCCTTCTGTCATAGGGCAGTCATAAATGACCTGATTCCCAAACCGGATATATCCCCCACAGCTTGCCACCACCCCGTCAAAGCCAAAAGGAAGCAAAGGAGACAACATATCATAATTTCTTCCTGTACATAAAAACACATAATTCCCCTTTTTCTGCGCTTCCCTGACTGCCGCCAAAGCCGATTTAGGCGGCACATTGCTGCCTGGCTCCGTCAAAGTTCCGTCAATATCCAGAAATATAATTTTTCTGCCCATCTTGTCCTCCTGACCTTTTTAAGATTCCGCCCCGTCATCCCAGTTTACCTGGCCTCAATCCCCCAGGACACCCGGTTTCACTCTTGGCTGTAATCGATTTCACACAAATTCTACCACATTTCCCCATCCTCCGCAATCCCCTTTTCCCCATCATATCCCACAATCTTTTCCACAAATTTTTGTACATCCTGTTACCCGTACCACGAACATTATTTCTCCCTTAGGGACAGTTCCTTACTAAAACTCCCTGGTAATATCCTTCATCCATCGATAACTCTTATAATGCCTGTAAATAAAAGGCATCTTCACAAACTCATCCAGGCAGATCAGAAAATACACCGCCAACGGTTCCAGCTTCCACACAAAAGCGCTGAAAAACCCCAGAGGAACGGAAAACAGCCACATATCAATCACATCACAGAAAAACCCCCATCGGGAATCCCCGCCGGAACGGAAAATCCCGCAGATCAGCGTAGTATTCATAGCCTGTCCCAAAACATAATACATATTGATAAAAAGCATCCCGTTCAGATATCCCCTGGCCACATCCGTAAGATCTGCCATATTCATAAAAACAGGCCGCAGCAAAAAAATCAGTCCGCCGCCCACTGCCCCGCTTAGAAACGTTATCTTACAGAACCGGGAGGCATCCGCCTTAACCGTTTCCATACGGCCTTCCCCAATGGTCTTCCCCAATAAAATAGCGCCCCCGTTGGCAATGCCAAAACAAATGACCGTCCCAAGGTTCCTGGCCACAATAACCACCGCGTTGGCCGCCACCATATCGCTTCCCAGATGCCCCATTATCACCGAATACATGGAAAAAGCCAGTCCCCAGGACACCTCATTTCCAAAGGCCGGAAGAGAATATTTCAAAAAATCCTGAAACAGAAGAGAATTGTGTGCCAGGAAAAGCCGGGGACGAAAACGGATCACCGGAAAATGGCAGGCATCTGCCATACAGACCGCTAACTCTGCCCCCCGGGCTATGGCAGTCGCCAGCGCCACGCCTGCAATCCCCATCCGCGGCATTCCAAACAGCCCGAATATGAAAACTGCATTGAGAATAATATTTAAAACCAGTGCTGACGCATTGGTAAACGTGGCGAAAACCACCCGTTCAACAGAGCGCATGGTACACAGATAGACCTGGGAAACACTCATAAAAAGGTAGGATATCCCCACAATCCTCAGATACCGCGTCCCTTCCTCAACCAATTCCTGTTCCGAAGTGAAAATCATCATCAGCAGCCCGGGAAAGAAACATGCCAGGACAAAGAAAATAAAGGAAACCAAAACAGACAATTTCATTCCAATACCCATGATTTCTTCAATGGTGCGCGTATCCTTTTTGCCCCAGTACTGGGCCGCAAGCATGCCGATACCGGAGGAGATGCCGGAATAAACCAGATTTAAGATAAACATGATCTGGCTGGCCAGCGACCCGGCGGAAAGCGCCGTCTGGCTCACCCATCCCAGCATAACCACATCTGCGGAACTGACGGCCGCCGTAATCAGGTTCTGGACCACGATCGGAAGGGCCAGACGAAACATATTTTTGTAAAACGTATAAGATCTTGTTTCTTTGGTATTCATACATTTTCCTTTCTGCCACACTTCTCGGATCCCCCGCTCCCGCTTTGCAGCTTTTTCTCCGGAGCGTCTGGAAAGGTTATACCATAATCCGGCGCAAAATGCTATCGGTTGTCAAACTCTAAAAAGGAAAAAAACCATTCTGGAGATTTCCCCTGTTCCATCATATGGTATGGATTCTCATCTCATCACACAGTTTATATTGAAAGATTTCTGAATATCTGCTAAAATAATACAAGTTAATCAGACACAAAATAATGAACCATTTAGAAAACTAAAATTTATAGAAGGGATTTTAATTATGTCCGGTATATTTAATGAAAAAAACATGATGCAGAACCTGGGAAGATATCTCCCGGAAGGAGAAACACTGACAGCAGGAATCCATGGCATTGGCCTTGAAGTGAGGACTTCACAAATTTTCAAAAACTGCATTCTCGAAGAAGGCAGGCTTTTGCCGGCCGAAAACGGAGAGACCCTTCAGATAAACAAAAGTAAAGCGGCAAGCTTTGATGTATATATCGGCATCACACAAAATTATCTGATCCTTTCCCAGTGTGAAACAAACGAATGGCTATATGAAATCAACGAAATCTCAGGCCCGGCTGCAAGTGACGCCCCCAAAATAACAGACTGTATCACATTAGAAGAGATCGGCACTTGTTTCCCGCTGGCGGATATCCAGAACTGCAAGGTCAAAAAAGTCTGGATGGGCGCTTACAACTGTATGGTCACGTTAAAAAATAACAATTATCTCAAGCTTCAGCTTCCCAAGCTCGGCGGCCTGGGCGGAGGCATGCCGCACCATGCAGAATACCGCGAAGCCATCCTGGCATGCCTGTCAGGTAAATCAGCGGGATGAGTTTGCTCTTTTAACATAGGATGTCCGGTACTGTCTTGCGGGATCACTTATTCCGCCCGATAAGAATTCCCCGAAAAAGCACAAAACTTCCGCCGCCCCCTTACGTTCTGCCGTCTTTTTGCCGACATATAAGATAAGACTATTTTTTACTATTCCGGGAAAGGAGGCAGCTATATGAATGTGATGATGATCACTTCCCTGAACACTTACACTACCAACATGCAGATGAAAATGAAGTGGCAGCAGAAGAAAACATCAAATGACTTCACCGCAGACGGAGCCATGACCATGGAAGAACGCCTGCGCAAAGACGCGAAAGAAGCCATGGGCGATTTGATGGGCGGCGGTTCCAAGGTTTCTTTGGGCCAGATCCAGACTAAACTCATGTCAGGAAAAAAGCTCTCTGCCGAAGAGATGGATTATCTCCGTGAGAACAACCCTGAGCTTTATAAAAAAGCGAAATCCATTGAGATGGAACGGGAAGCATATGAGAGGGAATTAAAACAGTGTAAAACCAAGGAAGAGGTGCAGCGGGTAAAAATGGCCCACACCACTGCCGCCCTGGCCCAGGTAAAAGACATTGAGTCCAATCCCAACATCCCGAAAGGCCAGAAGCTGGCGCTGATGATGGAACAGCTTTTCAAGTCCAACGCTTTAGGAGACGTAGAAAGAAAATTCGTCCAGAGCGGAGAGTACAAACGGCTGCCTACGGAAGAAGAAGAAAGGCAGGCGAAAAAGGATCTTAAGGAAGCCCAGGATGCCGAACGGAATATTGAAGACAAGACCGATGACACGCCACAGGAAGTGACAGAAGACGCCGTTGCCGGAGAAAATGCCGGGACAGACGACCCTGTGATTTCTGCAGATCAAGAAGAGAAGGAAGGGGCCACAGACACATCCTTTGCAGCTTTCGGCTCCTCCGGACAAAAGCCTCTCTTTACAGAATCTTCCCGGAAAACGGAAAAAACCACAGAAAACACCTATAGCCGCAATGTCCGCAAAACAAAGGCAGCAGCCATAGATACGCAGATGACCCGGATCCAGGCCGAGGCCACGCCGGAGGCCAGAAAAGTAAAACGGGCCAGGGCCCAGGCAGCTTACACAAAGACGCCCAATGTAGGCAGCTCTGCCGGTAACGTTGTCGATGTAAAAAAATAGACATTATCAGCAGCGTTCCCGAAAATAATACGAATAACAACAGCGATGCATCGGCCGGATACATCGCTGTTTGAATTTTGATGAATCAATCTTCATTGATCCCCTGGTCTGTCAGCCTGCCGGCGGATGTCGGATATCCGAAATTCTTACACACTCCTGTTAAGATTCTCTCCCACCGCCTGTACTGCCTCCGCCGCTTCTCCTGTGCTTCCGTAAATCACATCCCGGACACCATCTGGACCGCTCTCAGGCGCCTGGCCCGCCGCTTCTGCCATGCCTCTCCCTTCCTCACTGATCTGCACAGAATCGTACCCGGGATTTCCCGCATTCCGCGCCGCCTCCGGCTCTGTCCTCTCTTCCTGCTCTTTCCTCTCTTCCCGTCTGGCCTGAATCAGTTTTTCCTGCTGCAGTTTTTCCTGTTTCTTCGCTTCTTCTGCATCCAGCTTCATACCTTGGCTGGTTTTTTCGCTGTATGCCTCTGCCTGTTCCGTAAGTTCTGCCGCATAGCCTAAAGCCCGCACCATTTTGTCCGTGTCTCCCTTCCGCTCCGCCGCCTCCGCCACGTTCATGGGAGTGGATATCATACTAATACTGCTTCCTGCTCCTGCCAGGCCTTCCATAGTCTTCACATTCATATGATGACCTCCTTCATCGGAATATAATATAATAGCTCTCTCCTATGGTTTCGGCGTCTGTGAGACAAATTTTAGGAATCCGTCTTATATGGATTCTTTCCTGTCATAAATGGCCTGATTATGATACAAAGGCAGCAGGACCGATATGGTAAACACGCCCCCTTCTGCTTCCATGTGGACGACTCCATTGTAGTTTGCTGCGGCAGCTTTGATATTGGCAAGCCCCAGTCCATGGTTTTGGGGATCCTTCTTGCGGCTTTTTTCCGTATTAAAGCTGTCCGCTATGTCCGTGCTGTTTCGCACCTCCAAGAAAAAGCATTTTTTCACGGTTCCCATATATATCTGTATAAACCGGTCCTCCCATTTCTTTTCCTGAAGCCTTTCACAGGCTTCCACAGCATTGTCCAGAATATTTCCTGCTATAATACAAAGATCCGTATCTTTTACCGGAAAATCTTCCGGCAGCCTGGCATCGCACTGCCAGCGTATCCCCTTCTCCGTGGCCTGACGCCTTTTATAGGAAAGAAGCGCGTCCAGCACAAGGCTACCGGTAGCTTCATCCCCTGCCTCCAGTTTCCCTGCCTTTGCCATATCCTTCAGATAAGCGCCGGCTTGCTCCCACTGCCGGTTCTGCACCAGGCTCTCCAAGGCAATGAGATGATTCTTCAAATCGTGCCGCAGACGTTCCATCTGGCTGTACTGGTCTTCCAGCATCTGATAGTATGCCACCTGACGGCAGACCTGCTCCCTGGCTTTTTCCTCCCTGTCAATTTTGTCCATCCCAAACACAAAAAAACCTGCCGCCGCCATAGCCAGCCCCGTATACAGGCACATCGCCCCGTGGCTGAAAAGCTGATTTTCATACAGCCCGTATTTCCCCCAGTCCTGGACCATGATACCGTTGCTGGCTCCCCAGTTAATAAGGTCCGTCAGCAAAATAATACACGCAAGAGGCACTGCCATAAAAAAATACCAGCTTTTTCTCTTATCAGAAAAAACCGGCGAAAACAGCCGGGAAAGCAGATTCACGGCAGTTATGCCTCCTGCATAAGTCAAAAGGACAATCCCTCTTTCGGCCCATGTCCCAAGAAAGGTCGCCTGCCCGCTTCCTGTGGCGATGTGAATGAAAATTAATGATGCGCAGCAAAAAAACGACTCGCCGAAATTCCATATCAGGCCGGTCATTGTCTCCAGGATAACCGCCGCCAGCAGCTTCTTCCCTCTTTCTTCTCCAAACATCGCCAAAGCCAGCCCGATAAACAGCACATGGCTGCATATGGCGTACAAGATATGGGGGATCATTCTGTTTTCCAAAAATATTGCCATCACTGCATGTCCGCCGAAAAGAAATCCTGCAAATCCCCTTGCTTCTGAGGATTTCCCCTGTAAATGGCTTTTCAGAAAACGGGAAACACACCAGGTATATGCCAGGCGGCAGGCCAGAGAGACAAAGATATCCGGACCCTCTGCCGCCATACTCATAAAATCCCTCCGTTATTCCTCATGTAAGAAAGAATCTCCTGGCAGAACGCCTCATATCTGCGCTTTGCGATGATAATCTTCTCTTTGTTGTCCAGGATTGCCTCCTGCCGGTTGTAAACCTCCACGTACCTTAAATTTACCAGATAGCTTTTATGGCATCGGAAAAAACCTTTTCCCTCAAGCTGCCTCTCCAAATCCCCCATCTGCCCATAAAAAGTGAATATCCCGTTTTTTTCATGGACATCCACCTGTCTGCCTTTGACTTCAAAATACAGGATCTGGTCTAAAAAAAGTTTTCTCCTCTGCCTCTCTCTGCTGGCCACAATATATTCCCCGGAGCTTTCCGTTTCTCTCTCCGCCGCCCGCCTTAAGACCTGTTTCAGCTTCTCATCTTCCACAGGCTTTACCAGGTAGTGGAACGCCTCCACATCGTAGGCGTCAAACACGTATCTGCGGCTGGAAGACAAAAAAACGAGCATTTTTTTAAAGGCAAGCTCCCGGCACCTCCTGGCCGTCTCCATGCCATCCATTTCATTCATAAGAATATCCAGGAAAATAAGGTCGAACTGCCCTAAGGATTTAAGCAGTTCCCTTCCGCTGTAAAATTGCCCGATGGTACAGGGAATCTTCAGCTCCTTTGCCAATGTCCGTATTTTTGCTGATATATTCAGGCATTCCAGAATCTCGTCATCACAGACTGCAATCGCCAGCATGGTTTCACCTGCTTTCTGTTTTTAGATTTATCGGCGGACAATGCTGAAAATTTCGCCCCATGTAATGAACGGGCAAATATTCGTCGCAAACGTTTTCCTTTTCGTCTGCCAGGACTGCTCACAGCCTGACATAAACCGAAGATAAAAACACAAAACCGTCTGTTTCAAATTTCGCGACGCCGCCATGCTGCTGCGCCACCGCCGCAACCGAGCCGGTTCCAATGCCGAAATCGCCATGTTTGCTGGAAATCAGCCTGCCGTCCTTTTCTTTGAATTTTCCGTTAAAACTGTTGTCAAGAGTGATGACCAGCGTCTTATACTGCAGGCTGCTGTTCAGCCGGATAAATTTTTTCCCCTCGGTCATACCCGCGCAGGCTTCGATGGCATTCTCAAACAGGTTTCCGAAAATCACGCACAGACTGCTGTCCGTGATCTGCTCCAGATGTTCCGGCACCATAAGCCGGATGGAACACTCAATGCCTTTTTCCTCCGCAATAGCGGCATAATGGGAGACAATGGCATTGACTGCCGCGTTTTCACAGTAATTCATTTTTTGTTCCGAAGGGATTTTTGCAATCAATGTGTCCAGATACTCTGCCAGAAGATGCTCCTCCCCTTCCTGGTTGTACCTTTGGATCACAGCCAGGTGATGGCGGAGGTCATGCCGCTGTTCCTTCACGGCCTTTGCATTCTGTAAAAGCGCCTGGTGATATTTTTTCTGTTCCTCGATCTGATTTTCCATCAGGCTGACCTCAAAGGCAAGCTGCTGCTTCTGCTCTTTCAGCCGCAAAGCGTCCCGGATAACCAGGCCGCCGATTATCCCTGTCATCAGGGTAAATATGATTGCGCCGATTTGAAAAATAGAGGACAAAACATTGGTGAAACGCACGGAATAATTTACCACCTCAAGGATGGCGCTGATGGTCAGCACCGCCATAGGCAGGAAAAACTTCCTTGCCAGCCAGTTTTTATACCGCAGCCCTTCATAAAGGATATAGCCTGCCAGAAACAGAAGCGTAAGCGGCACCAGCACATGAAAAAAACGAAGGCTCTGAGAAAAACCGGCAATCCCCAAAAGCTGAAGCAAAAAAGCAATGGCGGCGGCGTACAGGTCCACAAGACACAAAAAATGCAGCGGACGGGCATCGTGAAATGAGATCATGGTAAAAGCAAACAAAAGGAGCGGCACCGGAATGGTGTAGAGCCCCATAAAAGCCAGCAGATACAGCAGGGTCGGATTGGGGATAAACAGGCCTGTCAGGTTGCATTCTCCAAAACACCATACCCCCACATTCAGCGAAGACAGTCCGAGATAGAGAAATACGACGCCTTTTCGTTCAAAAAAGACAATCGCCATCGCCATGAAAATCAACAGAAGGCCGAGGGTTATCTGGACAAGGGAAATAATAAAAGGATACCCCATGATTTCCAGAAGGCTGTTTAACACATCGGCCAGAGGTCCCACCAGAAACGGCTGTACCGTCAGCGTGTTGCGGGTCCGGGGGGACAGATATTCGAAACGGAGCCGAACCGTCCCGCTGAAACGGTCTAACGGAATTGCCGCCACCGTAGTAGCCGGATCATCCATAAATTTCGGAAAACTCCCCTCCTGGCCGGAGGTATAAACCAATATGTCGTTGACGTAGACCTTAAGAGGGGCATAGACGCTTTTTACATACAGGCACTCGCTGTCATCCACCAAAAATTCGACTGTAAGCGTGACAGGGGTACGCGCCGCGAGCGGAGAAAAATTGTGGGGCAGGGAAATGTCAGATTCTTCCCCTCCTGTCAGGGCCGTAACCTGGTCGATCCGCCGCACATTGTCTAAATAAGAAGGCGTTTCTTTTAAATAGCCGCGGCTGCCTGTAAGCAGGGCAAACAGGCACAGGACATAAAGGATGCCTGGCAAAATAGAAACGACGCTGATTTTTTTATTCATCTTCCGTCCTCCTCTTCCAGGAAACGGTACATAAAACTCCAAGTCTGTCTTTCCTTTTTCCGTCATTATACGGCACATATGAAAAAAAGTCAAAAAGTCCTATGTTAAAAAACCCGCAAAAACTCCTGGCTCTCTCCAACCACCCGAATCCCGTTCTTTTTCAAAAGCTCCGCCGTCACCCCGTCCCCTTTTGCGAGCCTTCCCGAATGGGTACCGTCATAGATCATGCCGCTGCCGCAGGAAGGGCTCCTCTCTTTCAGGACAGCCGCTTTACAGCCATACGCTTTTGCCAGTGCCAGGGTCTCCCTTGCACCCCTCTCATACTCCTGTGTCACATCCGTTCCGTCAGCCGCCACCACCCTGCCTGCCGAACGCTCCGCCGGTTTCCTTGGAGTGGGAAGCCCTCCCAGTATCTCTGGACATACGGGGATCAGATTGGCCCATTCCATCATTGCCATTACGCCCTTGTCCTCTACGCCTTTTTCGTTGTACCGGCAATGGGCTCCCACCAGGCAGGCGCTGACCAGAATGTTAGGCTTTATGGGTCTTTCCTTTTTTTTGTATAAAATGTGGCGCAGCCGTCCATGATACTTTTCCTTTGTGGCGACAATCACATAGCCATGACGCAGCATGGTGTTGAGGCTTGCATGGTTATCCGGATGGACCGTACACAAAAGATATTCGTGAGGGAAGAGACAAAGTTCTCTTTCCGCAGCCTCCAAAAGCCTGCCCTGCAGATGGTTTCCCCGGTACTCAGGCCGTACAGCCGCCGAATCCATATGGGCTGACAGAAGAAGCTGATCCTGTCCAAGCCTCAGCTCACGGCCAAGATTTCCTTCATCATCTCCCGGAAAAGCCACAATAAAAAAGGCTGCGATCTCCCCCTTCTCTGCCTCCGCCACCATGGTGAAACCCTGCCTCTCAATATGGTCCTCAATCCACTTTTTATCATCCGGCACAAACCACTCCTCATTTTCCATAGTCTGTACCGCCTGTTCCATCACTTCCCATATCTGCCCGGCATCTCCCGGGACCGCCCTGCGGATTTTAAATTCATCAGCCATCCAAATTCTCCTTAAATTCACGTTGACATTTACCTGAAAAAATGCCAGAATCTTTCCATAACCACGCCGCAAAAAGGGCTGCCATCCCGGCTTCCCCTTTTCAGTGCCACGCTAAAGGAGCCCCTCTTATGATATATGAACATATAAAAACAGCCGTTTTCTTAGAACGCCCCAACCGTTTCATCGCTTACGCCGCCCTTGGCAAGGAAACCGTAACCTGCCATGTAAAAAATACCGGGCGATGCCGGGAGCTGCTTCTTCCCAAAACGCCCGTCCTCCTCCAGTTCCATCCCGATGCGGCAAAAAACGGCAGGAAAACAGAATACTCCCTGATCGGGGTCTGGAAACAGACAAAAAACGGCAGAATGCTGATCAACATCGATTCCCAGGCCCCCAATCAGGTAGCCTGGGAATGGTTATGCCAGGGCCACGCCCCCTTTTCCCCTGTTACCGATATCCGCCGGGAGGTCCGCTACCATTCCTCCCGCTTTGATCTGTCCTTCCGGCAAAATGGGGCCCCTGCCTTCCTGGAAGTAAAAGGCGTCACATTGGAAGAAGACGGCGTCGCCCGTTTCCCCGATGCCCCTACCGAGCGGGGCGTAAAACATCTTCAAGAACTGGAAAAAGCCGCAAAAGATGGATATCTCTGCTACGTCCTGTTTGTGATTGCCATGAAAAACATCCGTCTTTTTGAACCCAACACGGCCACCCATCCTCAGTTTGGAGAAGCCCTGGCCCACGCCGCCGCCCATGGCGTTACCATATTGGCGCGGGACTGTGTCGTCACGCCCCGCAGCCTTTCCATCGATGCCCCGGTTCCGGTCAGGCTGCCACGGTAGATCCATATGTTCTCACTTGGCGTCAAACCAGCTCTTTCCCCGGGTTGCCTCCACTTCCAGGGCGACCCGCAGGGATGCGGCGTGCTTCATCTTATCTTCCAAAATCCTTGCCACATCCTCCGTCTCACTCTCCGGCGCCTCCACCAGAAGCTCATCATGGACCTGCAGCACAATCCGGGATTTCATCCCCCTCATCCGCAGTTCCTTATCCACCGCTGTCATGGCAAGCTTCATGATATCCGCCGCCGAACCCTGGATCGGTGAATTCATGGCGACCCGCTCTCCAAAAGAACGCTGCATGAAATTGCTGGATTTCAGCTCCGGGATCGGCCTTCTTCTTCCGAACATGGTGGTGACAAAACCCTTTTCCTTCCCATCAGCCACCTGCCTGTCCAGGAATTCCTTTACCCCCGGATAAGTCTCAAAATATTTATTGATATACTCCACTGCCTCCTGACGGGAGATGCTCAGGTCTTCACTGAGCCCGAAAGCGCTGATGCCATAGACGATCCCGAAATTTACCGCCTTGGCATTGCGCCGCTGCAGGGCAGTCACCTCATGAAGAGGCGTATGGAACACCTCCGATGCCGTAATGGCATGGATGTCCTGGGCTTCCCCGTAGGCTTTGATCAGCCGCTCATCCCCCGACATATGGGCCAGGATCCGAAGCTCGATCTGGGAATAGTCCGCGTCTACAAACACGCACCCCTCCTCCGGTACAAACACTTTCCGAATGGCCCTCCCCAGCTCCATCCGCACCGGGATATTCTGCAGGTTCGGCTCCGTGCTGCTGATTCTCCCGGTGGCCGTAATGGTCTGGTTAAACTTCCCGTGGATTCTTTCATCGTCTCCGATATAGACCGCCAGCCCTTCTGCATAGGTAGAATAGAGCTTGGCATACTGCCGGTAATCCAGAATCTTTTGGACCAGCGGATAATCCGGCGCCAGCTTCTCCAGCACATCCGCCGCCGTAGAGTAACCGGTCTTGGTCTTCTTGCCGTGGGGAAGCTTCATATGGTCAAAAAGCACCTCCCCAAGCTGTTTCGGCGAATTAATATTAAACTGCTCTCCTGCCAGCCCATAGATTTCCTGCTCCAGCTTATCGGTCTTTCCCTTCAGATCCTCCCCATAAGCCTTAAGCCGCTCTCTGTCTACCCGTATGCCTGCTTCCTCCATATGGTGCAGGCTGTAGATCAACGGCATTTCCATGGTATAAAAAAGCTCCTTCATCCCCTGCTTTTCAAGCATTTCCAAAAGGACCGGCATAGCCTTCCAGGCAATGTATCCCATATAGCAGGCACAGGTCACGGCCCGCTCTTCCCCTCTTCCCAGGGCATTTCCGAGAGGCTCTTTCCCCAGAAGATCCGCCTTGGAAGGCACGGCCATCTCCAGATAATCCCTGGCCAGGTCATCGTAGCCATAGGTGTCCTTTAACGGGTTCAGCAGATACCCTGCCACCCCCATGTCCGCCGCCGGGCAGCCATAATCCAGCTTTAAATATTTTAACTGGGATTTCAAATCCAGCACAGCCGCGTAATTCCCCTCTTCGGCCTTGTCCTCTTTCCGGGAAAGAGAATCGAGAAGCTTTTCCAGCTTATCACACAGATACGCTCCTGTCACAAACCCGTTGACCGGAACCGCGTAGCACTCCTCCTCGCCAAAACAGATTCCCATGCCGCCGATTCCTTCCCCATCGAGGACCAGTTGGAAACCCACCCGCTCTGCTTTAGCCGCCTTCTCAAAGATCTGTTCCACGCCTGCAAATTCTTCCACAAACCAGAAATGTTCTTCCGCCTGAGAAGCGCCGCATCCCCTCTGCCCGGCGTCAAACCGCTGCAGAAACGACTGAAAGCCAAGGCGCCTCATATACTGGTACGCTTCCGGCGTGTAGAGATTTTCTATTCTGGCATCCTCATAGGAAAACTCCACCGGGCAGTCAATACAAATCGTAGCCAGCTTCTTGCTCATCACCGCCATATCGTAGTGCTCCGCCAGGGCCTTCTTCGCCCGGGGCGGCCTGACCTCCTCCAGATGGGCATAGGCGTTCTCAATGCTCCCATAAGCCACGATCAGGCTGGTGGCCGTCTTTTCCCCTATGGAAGGCACTCCCGGAATATTGTCCGATGCATCTCCCATCAGGGCCTTCACATCGATAAATTCCTCCGGTGTAACCTGATACTCCCGCTTTACGTCCTCCGGGTAATAATCCTTTACCTCTGTGCCGTTCCGGTTGGTCTTGGGAATCCGTATTTTAATGTGGGTGTCCGCAAGCTGCAGCAGGTCCCGGTCTCCCGATACCACCGAAACCTCCACATTTTCTCCTGCCATGCGCTTTGCCAGGGTTCCTAAAATATCATCCGCCTCATATCCTGCCAGCGTCACCACCGGCACTCCCATGGCAGAAAGCACTTCCTTCATGAGAGGCACCTGCTCCCTCAGCTCCTCCGGCATAGGCTTCCTGGTTCCCTTATATGCCTCGTACATCTTGTGCCGGAACGTAGGCTCATGAAGGTCAAAAGCCACTGCAAGATGGTCTGCCTTTTCTTCCTCCAGGACTTTAAACATGATATTTAAAAAGCCATACACCCCGTTGGTGTGAAGCCCCTCAAAATTTGTCAGCTCCGGCACCCCGTAAAAGGCCCTGTTTAAAATGCTGTGCCCGTCAATCAATACAAGCTTTTCCATTTTGCGATCTCCTTATTTTTTATTACCTGGGACCGGGCGGCCCGGACGCCTCTGCGCTGCCGGACACCCGCGGCGAACGGTTCCCCTCCGTCTGCCGTCTTACCCCAAAAACCCCGACTGGTACCAGATCCGGATCTGGAGGATCAGTACTGTCAAAACACCGGTGGCACAAAGAGTCTCTACCGCGTAGCGCACCACCCGCCGCAGCTTTGCCGCCCGCACCTTCAGCCAGGCCAACTCCATACTCTCTTCCAGCGCCCCGGTGATGTCAAAGACGCCGATACCGGAGTCAAGCTGGCGGAGTCCCTCGAAAACCGTATAATAGATCTCCAGCTCCTCCCTGCAGGAATCACAGCTCCAGATATGCTCAAGAAACTCATCCAGCTCATCCTCCCCCAGTTTTTCGTCAATATAGGGCATTACCATTTTTTCCACTTCCCTGCAAGACAGCATATCCTCACCTCTCCTACGACCGCATGCCATTCTGGTTCTTAAACAGACCAACAGGCAGAATCACAATTCTTCTTTACATAATGCCACGTTTTCATTCTCTTTTCAAGTTTTTTATAAAAAAGTCCGTTTCTGATTTGACGCCTGACAAAACTTCTGCTAAAATCACCCCGTAGAAACTGTCAAAACATAAGGAACTGTCTCGAAATAACTTACCATTAGTCCGCAGGATGTTTCTTCGAGACAGTTCCTAACCGTTTTCGTATCTTTTGCACGCTTCTTATACCCGCGGGTATAAGGACCGCCAGAAAAACAGGCATCCGTTTTTTGAGATGCAGAAAGGACCCTATGCCAAAATTAAATGAAAACTACCAAAACCTGAAAGAAAGCTACCTGTTTTCCGAGATCGCCCACCGGGTCGCCGCCTACACGAAGGCCAATCCCGGCAAAAAGGTCATCCGCTTAGGCATCGGCGATGTGACCCTGCCCTTAACGCCCCTTGCCGTCAGGGGACTCCATGCCGGTGTGGACGCCATGGCGGACTCCGCCACCTTTAAGGGATACGGCCCGGAACAGGGATACGGCTTTCTCCGCAGCGCAATCCATGACTATTATGCCAGAAACGGCGTCCAAATAGACGCTGATGATATTTTTATTTCCGACGGGGCAAAAAGCGACACCGGCAACATCTCGGAACTGTTCGCCGCCGACAATACCATCCTCATCCCCGACCCGGTCTACCCGGTCTATGTGGACTCCAATTTGATGAACGGCAAAAAGATCACCTATCTGTCCGGAAATGCCGACAACCAGTTTTTGCCCATGCCGGATAAACAGATCCATGCCGATATTATTTACCTCTGTTCCCCCAACAATCCTACCGGAGCCGTATACAACCGGGCCCAGCTCACAGAATGGGTCGGCTATGCCTTGGAAAACCAGGCCGTGATCCTGTTTGACTCCGCCTATGAGGCTTTTATCACGGATCCTGCCCTTCCCAGAAGCATTTATGCCATAGAGGGGGCCAGGCGGTGCGCCATCGAATTCTGCTCCCTCTCCAAGACCGCGGGCTTTACCGGAACCCGGTGCGGCTATACCATAGTCCCCAGGGAGCTGGTCTTCACCGCCTCGGACGGCAGGGAAATGTCCCTACATGCCATGTGGAACCGCCGTCAGTCCACCAAGTTTAACGGGACGTCCTTCATCATCCAGAAAGGGGCCGAAGCCGTCTTTTCCCCGGAGGGCATGGCCCAATGCCAGGAAAACATCCGCTATTACCAGGAAAATGCCAAAATGATTGCAGAAACCCTGAACCGGAAGAATATCCGCTTCTTCGGCGGAATCCATTCCCCCTATATCTGGTTTGAATGTCCGGATCACATGGAATCCTGGGAATTTTTCGACTACCTGCTTACCAACGCCCAGGTAGTAGGCACCCCCGGGGCCGGATTTGGCAAAAACGGCGCCAATTACTTCCGCCTGACCGCCTTCGGTTCCCACGAAAACACAAAAGAAGCCATGGAGCGGTTTGAACGGCTTTTCTGAGCCTGTAAAACCGTCCTCAAATATATTCCTTCCATGCAAAACCGTCCCTCCGCCATCGTTTCCCATGGCAAAGGGACGGTTTCTATACCTGTGAGCATAACGCCTAAAACGGCATCAGCCCCCGGACAAACCGTGAAAATTCGGCAAACGGCCCTATTCCGCCTGCCAGGGAGATCCCCGGCATTGCCAGGAAGAACACGTAGAAAACCAGGGTAAGCCCAAAAGACCGGGCTGCCAGAACCAAAAGCCTCCTCTCTCCCAACAGGTATCCGTAAGCCATCATAAACAAAAGACAGTCCGGAATAAAACCAATCACCCCCAGCAAAACCGCCATAAGGACAGCCAGGGCCATCCCTGCAGGCAGCCTGCCGTTAAAAAAGCTGCCTGCCTCCTTCTTATCCGTCCCGGTATCTTTCTTTTCTTTCCTTTCCCTTATATCACCTGCCAGATTCACTGCCAGAAGAACCATCAAAAGGACCAGGATAACTTTGGGCCAGAACGCTGCCCCCAGCTCGGCAGGCATCGTATCCGGAAGCCCTGCCCCTGCCAGGAAAAAGCACCAGGCACAAAACACGAATAAAACGACCGAAAAAAGTATATCCAATCCAGCCTGCCTCCTAATTTAAAAATCTCCGTATGGTCTTGGGCTTTCTGTAATTCCATGTGGAAATCTTGATTCCGCTCCGGCGGCTTGCCGCATGGACGATCTGTCCGTTTCCGATATACATTGCCACATGGTTTACCGTGCCTTTGCTGTTGGCGTAGAAGATCAGGTCCCCGGGCATCATCTCGCTGGAAGTCACGGCCCGCCCTGTCTTGGCCTGTTCCCTGGATGTACGGGGCAGGCTGACTCCCGCGGCATTCCTCATCACGTACTGGACAAAACCGGAACAATCGGCGCCGGTGTTGGGATTGGTACCTCCCCACACATACCGGTTTCCCACAAACTTCAGGGCATAATTGACCACTTTGCCCCGCAGGGCTGCCTGCTGGTTGGCGCGCTCTTCCACCGGAGAGAACTTGATGGCTTCCGTGAGGGCATACCGCACCTCCACATTGTTGTCTCTGGTGGCGATAAATGCCTTGTCGGAATTCGCGCTGTCTTCCCCGTCTCCGCTGTCACCGGTATCCAGCTCGATCTGCACCCAGCCGTCTAACTGGTCTAACACTGTATAGCGGTCCTCCTTGGATATTTGGGTCCAGATCTTCGACCCTGTACTTGGCTCGGAACGCACATTCAGCCTGTCCGTATTCACGATAGCCATCAAAGTGGCTGACTCCAGGGCCAGGTCCCTGGCCTCCTGCCCTATTGCCACATATTGAGGATCAGCCGTTATATAGCCGGTAATGGGGCCTGATTTTATCTTGTACCATCCGTCCTCTGTCTCAAGAATCTCACCTGCCGCCTTGCCGGGAAATTTTCCTATAATATTCGTATCATTCTCCGTGCTGGGGCTGCTGCGGATATTTAAGTAGTTGTCCACCTTGGAAATAACCAGATGGTCGTACTGGTTTAAAGCCATGGCTCTCAGATCCAGCTTCCTGGCCTCATTCAACGCATATTTCACAGTCACAAAATCAGAAGATATGTAGCCCTCCTCAATCCGTATCCAGCCGTCTAATTCCTCCAGAACCGGATAACGCTCATGGATCAATGCCTGCGCCACAATATTGGTAGCATCTTCCATACTGGGCTCCGAGCGGATATTCAGCTTCTCCGTATCCACCTCCGCCATCCATCCCACCTGCTCCAAAGCCGCCTGGCTGGCATCGGAGCCGCTGATCACATACCGGTTATGGACATAGCCTTCGATGCCGCCTGATGTGATGTGGCACCACTCGCCCTCCGTGTCTAAGATCTCGCAGGCGCTGTTCTGCTGCAGTTTTCCGATGATCTTCCCGTTCGATCCCGGTGTTTCCCGGACATTTAAGTAACCTGCCACCTGGACCAGGCCCAGATTGTTATAAGAATCCACCACCGCCTGCTTTTCCTGAAGAATCCTCTGACGTTCCTGTTCTTCCTCAGACAAGGTAGATTCGATGGAAAGCATGGTCTCCGGCACGCTTTCCCCCATATTTGCCACCTGGACTTCTTTGTCTGCATCGGCCGGGGTGTCCGAGCGGGAATCAGCCAGCTTAGACAAGGTCGCCACAAAAACCACCAATGCCAGGATTCCTCCTGTCCACATCAGAAACTGGCGGTTCATATTTCGTTTTCTTTTTCGGGATTTCCTGGAAATGCGCGTATAATCAGTGGTATCATAATCTGTTCTTTTAGAATTTTCCGGGTCAATACCGGTTTGATGGTCTGCCATGTGTTTCTCCTTATACTTGTATCGGTAATCGGATTATGCTTATACCCGCAAGCATGCTTATTTGCCAAATGATCCGGCTCACGGGTCTATCATATCATACCACTTCATAAAAAAAAGCGCAATATAACAAATGAAAAACGGCCCGCCATACAAAGCCGCGCCGTTTTTCCTTCACAGGGAGGGATAAGCAGGCAGTTACCCGTTTTCCACTACCAAATCTGCTGTCCGGAAAGTAATCACCTTCTGCAGATCCTTTGGATTCATCTCCACCTGTACCCCGATCTTTCCTCCGCTTACAAAGAACGTTTCCAGCCCCTCTGCCTTTTGGTCAATCACGGTTGGGAAAAATTTCTTCATCCCGACCGGGGAACATCCGCCGTGAACATACCCGGTCAGGGGAAGCAGTTCCTTTGATTTGAGCATGGCAACCGCCTTTTCATTTGCCGCCTTTGCCGCCTTTTTTAAATCCAGTTCCCTTTCTACCGGAATCACAAATACATAATGCCGGCCGGACTTTCCCTCTGTCACCAAAGTCTTGAACACCCGGGACGGATCCTCCCCCAGCACCCGGGCCACCTCCGCCCCGCTGACCGCTCCCGTATTTCCGTAAAAATGCGGTTTGTACGGTATTTTCTTCTGCTCCAGTATCCGCATTACATTCGTTTTTTCTTCCATATCTGCTTCCTTTTTCCATCCGACTGCTGCCATAAGCGCCGCCGCTTATGCAAGTGCGCCGGATTCCTCACTCCATGAACGGATTATATCCTCTGGAAGTTCCAGGATCTCCGCCACTTCGTTTAAAGACGATCCTCGTTTCAGCATATTGAATGCAGTTTTTCTTGCGCGGCTTAAGTCGCCCTCCTTGCGGCCTTCCTGCTCCTTCTCGAATCCGAATTGCTCTACTGCTTTTTCCTGGTCAAATAATGTCATCATGATACCCACAACCTCCTTCTCACGGCTTGACAGATACTCCCTTAGTACACCCCTTCCCTTGCAAATACGGATTGTCTCCTCAACGGCCTCCCTGGTCCTTCCATGAAGCCCTGACTGCTCCTGGTATATTTTGGTAAATTTGACATACTGGCTGATGATGTCATCTTCCCCATCTCCATAAAGCATCTTTACTTTTACGTCCAGGAAACCATCCTCCCCGCCAAAGAATTCATCCGTCAGGCTCAAATATTGGGGCCTCTCCTGACGGTTTCCGGTAAATATCACGTACATCTCAGGCCTTGGCAGATTCAGCTTCCTGCTGCCATAACGATTTTGCCGGGTTGCCTCTATATATTCATTCCAGGTCTGTGCCATATACAGGAAAACCCGCACAACAATGTTGACGCTCCAGGTGGATTGTGCCTCTGCAAGGATCATTATCCTGTCCTTATTGCGGAAACCCAGGTCATTATAAAGGTCATTATTAATGAAGAGACGATCAGAAAACAATATTTTTCCGCGGAAAATATCCTCTTAACTTTTCTAATAATTCTTCATCAGATTTCCCAAAGCCGCCTCATCTCCCACCAAAGTCACATCTCTGTGAAACTGCAGGATGGAAGCCGGAACCTCCGGCGTCACCGGCCCTCTAAAAGCCCTTGCCACGATATCCGCCTTTCCTTCCCCTGACACAATAATAAGAATCTTCTTTGCCTGCATAATGCTCCCGATTCCCATTGTAAAAGCCTGACGGGGTACATCCTCTTCTTTTTCAAAAAAACGCTTATTGGCCTCGATGGTGCTTTCCGTCAAATCCACGCAATGGGTTCCCTTTTCGAAAACCGACGCCGGTTCATTGAACCCGATATGCCCGTTATTGCCCAGCCCCAAAAGCTGAAGGTCTACCGGACCTTCCCGACGGATGATCTCATCATAGTCAGCACACACCTTTTCAGGATCCTCTCCGAGTCCGTCCGGCACAAAAGTACGGCTCTTATCAATATTCACATGGTTAAAAAGATGCACATTCATAAAATAACGGTAGCTTTGGTCATTATCTCCTGAAAGCCCCTTATACTCATCCAGATTCACGGAAGTCACCTTGGAGAAATCCAGCTCTCCGGCCTGGTATCTCCTGATCAGTTCTTCATAAGCTCCCTCCGGCGTAGAGCCTGTAGCCAGCCCCAGCACGCAATCCGGCTTTAAGATCACCTGGGCCGCAAGGATCCCCGCTGCCCGGCGGCTCATAGTCTTGTAATCCTTTTCACAATAAATCTTCATAAGGTAATCTCCTTTTTCAGTCTTTTCACAATTATACCATTTTGCCTGGCGGATTACAAGTTTTCCTGGCAATATCTCGTATGGATGGCGATCTTATATATTGTACAAAAAACGCCCAATCATTTGACAAATGAGTATGTTTGTGAGTATAATTTCTTCAAGGCAGGATCAAAACGCAGCCTGAAAGCAAGCCATATCCAGGCATTGGAGAAAGTGCTGGCATCATATATTGTTCCTGATGAAGAAAAAGATAAGCAGGAAACGGATTTGAAAAAATTACATCTGCCGAACCATGCGAACCATGGTATAGATGAAGATATTGGCTGAAACGACTAAGGATATACAAAAAACCAAGGAGGAACCAACCATGCAGTCATTTACCTATCTGTCCCCCACCGAAGTGATTTTCGGAAAAGACACCCAAAACCAGGCCGCCGAATATGTCCGTAAATACGGCGGCACCCGCGCTCTGCTGGTATATGGAGGCGGAAGCGTTGTCCGCAGCGGTCTTTTAGGGCAGGTCCGCCATGTCCTGGACGAATCCGGGATTGCCTGTGAAGAATTCGGCGGCGCCATGCCCAACCCCACATTGGAACATGCCCGGGAAGGCGTCCGGCTGGCGCTGGGATTCCAGGCTGATTTCATCCTGGGAATCGGAGGAGGTTCTGCCATCGATACGGCCAAAGCCATTGCCATCGGCGCCGCCAACCCTGAAACAGACCTCTGGGATTTCTGGTGCCGCAAAGAGACGGCCGGCAGCGCCCTCCCGACGGGAGCCATCCTGACAATCCCGGCGGCCGGCAGCGAAACCAGCAACTCTTCCGTCCTTACCGATACTGCCACCGGAAGCAAACGGGGACTGAGCACAGACTTAAACCGGCCTAAATTCGCCATCATGAATCCCGAACTGACCTACACGCTCCCCCTGTACCAGGTAGCCTGCGGCGTTACGGACATTATGATGCACACCCTGGACCGGTATTTCAATCCGGTTGACAATGAACTGACTGACGCTATCGCGGAGGCGCTTTTGCGCACGGTGATCGCCAAAGGGCGGATTGCCATCAAAGACTCCCATGACTACGATGCCATGAGCAACCTGATGTGGGCCGGTTCCCTGTCTCATAATGGCCTTACCGGCCTTGGGGGGCCGGGAGATTTCGCCGTACATCAGCTCGGACACGAATTATCCGCCATGTTCGGGACCGCCCACGGCGCTTCCCTGTCCACCGTATGGGACTCATGGGCTTTGGCCGTCTGCCCTGAAAAGCCATCACGGTTTGCCCGCTATGCCCGGAACGTATGGGGAATAACCGGAACAGATGAAAACGCCATGGCCATGGCCGGAATACAGGCTACCAGGGAATATTTCAAAGAATTGGGAATGCCAGTCAATTTTGGGGAAAACCAGGATATCGGCATACAGGACGATAAGGTCCTCCGGGAACTGGCCTATCGCTGCTCCTTCCAGAGAACCAGGACCATCGGAAACTTCAAGGTGCTGGATGAAGAGAATATTTATGAGATTTATCAGAAAGCCAATCGATGAAATAAAGTAAAGCCAACTTTTATTCTAAGGGACTGTCCGGCTTAACATTGCCTGGTCTGTAATAGCCAGGGAATGTTGCCGGATCGCCTCCGCAATTCCCATAGCCATCCTGCCGCAGACCGCCTTTGTGGCTTCCTTCCGGCGTTACGTCACCGCTCGGAAAAGCCTATGCCGCCTGTGGTAAAAATGACAGATAAATTTGAGGAGGACAAACTTTATGCAAGAGATTAAATGGGCAGTTTTAGGTACAGGTGTAATTGCAAATGAAATGGCGGTTGCACTTAAGAAAAACGGGAAAAACATTTATGCTGTTGGAAATAGAACTTATTACAAAGCGGTTGCCTTTGCAGACAAATATGGAATTGAAAAAGTGTATGAAGATTACAACGATATGTTTTCGGATTCGGAGATTGATGTGATTTACATTACCACTCCACATAATACTCATATGGGATTTATGAAAAAAGCTATTGCCAATGGGAAACATATTCTTGTTGAGAAGTCGATTACATTAAACAGCAGTGAGCTGGATGAAGTAATTACATTGGCAAATGAAAAGGGCGTTATCATTGGTGAAGCCATGACCATTTATCATATGCCAATATATAAGAAATTGAGAGAAATACTTGATTCTGGTAAATTAGGAAAAGTCAACCTAATAACAATGAATTTTGGAAGTTTCAAGGAATACAATATGAGCAATCGGTTTTTCAATAAAAATCTTGCGGGAGGTGCAATGCTTGATATTGGGGTTTATGCACTTTCATTTATTCGATGGTTTATGGACGAAAAGCCAACGAGACTTTTATCGCAGGTAAAGCCTGCTCCAACAGGAGTGGATGAACAGGCTGGATTGTTGCTTATGAACGGAGTAGGACAGATGGCATCGGTTATGTTGTCGCTTCATTCAAAACAGCCGAAGCGCGGAATGGTTTCCTGTGAAAAGGGCTACATTGAAATTATGGAATATCCCAGAGCGTGGGATGCAACGATTACCTATGTAGAATCTGGAGAAACAGAAGTGATCAGGGAAGGTGAAAGTGCGGATGCTTTAGCATACGAGTTGGCAGATATGGAGAGGGCGATTTCAGGAGATGCAGAATGTATGTATCTTGAATACACCAAAGATGTGATGGATATGATGACAGCTTTTAGAAATCAATGGGGATTTAAGTATCCGGAAGAAAAATAAAAGCCATTTCGGAATTTGATATTTATTTTATTCTGCTTGCCGTAGACCGCCACAAAATCCACCATGGTGTACCACTCTTCTTCATAATGTTTTTCACCTTCCATTTTGTTTGTGTTTTGTACTGGCTGCTTGCCTTGTAAGTGACAGCTTACACATTTTCGGTGGAAAGACAAGGCTTTTTTCAAATAAGTTTAATGTTTTTTTGGCTTTCTTTAGCCCAGTGAAGAATTTTTTTGGCTTTCTCTTTTCCGGCTTTTAGAAAGGAAATATAATACATGACTTTTAATTCCGGATCGCTTAGGGGAATCAGTGTTCTGTGTGTTCCATCATTTCTCAAATCTTTTGACAAGGTTGATATGGTAGCCAGGAAATTTGTGGTACGGATTAAGTGCTGCGTAATATTATATTCGTTTTTTACCAATGTGATGGGAAGGCTGTTTTGAGTGATGATAGTTTCAATCTGTGTCAGAAAATGTCCGCCAATCTGTGGGTATAGCAAGGGCTGCTCCGGTATATCTTTTAACGAAACACTTTCAAGTTCAGCCAGTTTGCTTTCTGCCGGAACAGAGAGAAAAACCTGATCCGGCAGGAAAGGTTGGCTTTCTATGCCTTGTGACTGAATTTTTTCCGGCGTAACGATAAGATCATACACACGATCAGACAGAAATTTTGCAGCTTTTGTTCCTTCATATAATTCGTCTTTTATTTGGATTTCAGGATGTGCAACGGTAAATCTTGGAACAGTAAACCAGCGGACACCCGGATCACAAAAGGCAATACGAAGTATTAAGTTCTGTTGTGCCGCATTTAACAGGTCTGTTTTCATCTGCTCCACATTCCGCAGGATATGATTGATATGGACTAAGGCAATTTCACCAGTCTGATTCAGATATATCCGGTTCGGGCTCCTGTCAAATAATTCTACATTCATTTCTTCTTCAAATTTTTTTAACATGGCGCTCATAGCGGGCTGGGAAACGTGCAGTGTTTCTGCTGCTTTTGTCAATGAACCGGTTTCTGCGATCACCTTAAAATATTGAAGCTGAGTCATGTCCATAAAAAATCTCCTTTCAATCCTGGCATAAGCAAATGATTATGCAGTATAAAAACAATGTAGTGTACATTGCTGTAAAAATCAGTATAATTGAAATCAGCAAATGGCGAAGCAGTTTTTTTTCTATTATACCATAAACAAAAGGTTATTGTAAATCCCCTTGCAGCGCCGGAAAGTTTGCATGAAATCAGATTTTGAAAATGATGGAGGTATGGACATGGAATTTGTAACATTGAATAATGGAGTAAAAATGCCGATGGAAGGTTTCGGGGTGTTTCAGGTGCCGGAGGCCGCGGTCTGTGAGCAGGCAGTCAGTGACGCACTTGCCACTGGGTATCGCCTGATCGACACTGCTGCCGCATATTTCAAATAGTACGCTGGTATTTGTTGTATAGCTTTTCCGTGCGCTGGCTCCCCTGGAAAATAGCGTAATATAGGGCTTTTCTGCCGTCAAGAAAAAAGTTGAAAAAACTTTAAAAAAGCGCTTGACGTACCGTCTTTTCAGAGTTAAGATACACACACCTTAAGGGAACGGAAACAAAAAAACGGAAGCAAGAAAGGCGGTAAAAAATGAAAAAATTTGATATTACAACTCAAAATTTATATGTGTATGAAAAAGAAAATTTGTGTGTAATCAAGGAAAGAAATATTATTTCTGCCGTATATGAATATGACTTTAATCCGGATGAATATTTTAAAACTGAAATTAACAAGCCGGACGGAAATGCTTACCTTTGTTTTTCATCCGATCTGAATATGATAACCGGTGAAATTTCCTTGCATTACTGGGGTGAATTTGAGGGCGGCGAAACGGAAAACGAAAAAAAGTTGACCAAAAAGGAACAAGCCTTTTTTAAAAAAATTATGGAAAAATCTTGTTTAAAATTTTATGGCTGCAATATCCAGGAATTATGGGGAATGGAAAACAAAGTTTCAAACAATTATCAAGAACAAAGTTTAGAAGATGTCGCTATAAAAGATTGTAAGTGCTGTCCTTATGGAAGGGAAACCTATGATCACCGTGGCTGCGGTTACTATACTTGCGGGCGTCCTGGAGGGTGCTACGACCGCGAAACGTACAAGGTCCAAACTCCTCCGCATGATCCTCGGATGGGAATTGACCGAAACGACGAGTCTACCTGGCCTCGCTAATAACAAGAAAGGCGGTAAAAATAAATGTTGGCATATGGTTACGAAGTAGAAGGAAGCCCGGAAGCTCTGGCGGACGTATCGGAAAGTCTGAAAGATAAAAGAAGCTGTATAAACTGGTTTAACTTCAATACCGGCGATCTGTACTGGGACGAGAATGGAAACGGTTATAAGGTAGAAATAAATCACGAAACGAAGCAAGTAACGCTTAATGAATGGTAAGGGGGTTATAAAGTATGAAGGAAATTAAAGTTGAATGGTGCGAAAATTTTATAAGAGCAATTTTTAAGAAAAAGGTTCCAAATGGCGGCGGTATCTATACTGGGTACTTCTGGGATATGGCTGAAAGGTCGGGCTTATGGGTACGCGGCACTTACGGCTCTCCAATGAGCCAGGCTCTTGAAAATCTTACCGAAGTCGAGACCGTTCAAGATGCTAATGGAAACTTTGCTTATCATATTTTTAAGCTGAAAAAATCAAAAGGGGCGGCGTAGCTGCTGCCCCGGCACTAAACCGCCGACGCCTGGTCCAAAGTCCAGGGGGAAGAAGTAAGGCAGGCTCCCCGGCCTGCGGTGATGGGTGCTATGTATAAACAAGGCTTCCCGGCCTGC